>NZ_CP091716.1:4857500-5457500 GCF_022009635.1 Variovorax paradoxus | reverse complement strand
GCCGCCCCTCATCTGGGGCTGGCTCACCTACCGCGTGATGAGCTTCGACGCGCTGGCCGAGCACGCCAGCCCCGAGGAGCGCGCCACCCTGCTGCGCACGCACCGGCTGCCCTTGCTGTGCGTCGGCGTGCTGTGCGGCTACCTGGGCGCGGCGCCGAGCATCGTCTGGGCCTCGGGCCTGCTGTTCGCCGCCGCTTTCTTCGTGCTGGTGCCGATCGCCATCTGGATCTACACACTGGTCTTTGCCTTTTCGGCGCTCTGGTTCGCGCACTACTGCCTCGACGCGCTCGCGCAGCTGCGCGCCCAGCGCGCGGTGGCCGCGGCGGCATCGGGCGTCGGCGGAACCCCGGCCCTCGAGGTCGCGGAAGCCAACAAGGCCGCTCTTTCTCAATGGGGTTCACCATGACACGCGCATTCGGTCTCATCGTCGTCGGCGACGAGATCCTCTCCGGCAAGCGGGCCGACAAGCACATGGCCAAGGTCATCGAGCTGCTTGCCGCGCGCGGCCTGCAGCTCAGCTGGGCCGAGTACGTGGGCGACGAGCCCGCGCGCATCACCGCCGCGCTCGAGCGGGCCTTCGCTTCGGGCGACATCGTCTTCTCGACCGGCGGCATCGGCGCCACGCCGGACGACCACACCCGCCAGTGCGCCGCCAAGGCCCTGCGCGTGCCGCTGGCGCTGCACCCCCAAGCCGAGCTGCTGATCCGCGAGCGCATGCAGGACACCGCGCGCGAGCAGGGCCTGCCCTACGAGCCCGACCGCGCCGACAACGTGCACCGGCTCAACATGGGCGTGTTCCCGCAGGGCGCCGCGCTCATCCTCAACCCGTACAACAAGATCCCCGGCTTCAGCGTCGGCGACGTGCATTTCGTGCCCGGCTTCCCGGTCATGGCCTGGCCGATGATCGAATCCGTGCTCGACGGCCGCTATGCCGACCTGTTCACCCGCAATGCCGTCGCCGAGAAGTCGGTGATCGTTTTCGGTGCCATGGAAGCCACCCTGACACCGCTGATGCAGGCCATCGAAGACACGCACGCCGGCATCAAGGTGTTCAGCCTGCCCAGCGTCGATCACCCCCAGTACGGGCGCCACATCGAGCTTGGCGTCAAGGGCGATCCCGGCCGGCTCGACGCCGCCTATGCCCAGCTTATCGAGGGCCTGCACACCTTTGATGCCCAGCTTGGCCCCGAATTGGTGCGTTAATTCGATTGGCACCAATTTGGTGAATTTCTTGGGCCATTTGTGGTTCGCTTTGGTGAACAAGGCCTCATCCAGTGAGGTGACAATGGCACAGAAACTGCATCCCTCGTCCCTGTATTCCTAACCACCATCCAACTCAGGAGAAACTGATGGCAAAGACCGTCGCCGATGTACTCAAGCTCGTCAAGGAAAACGAGGTCAAGTTCGTCGACTTCCGCTTCACCGATACCCGGGGCAAAGAGCAGCACGTGACCGTGCCTGTGTCGCACTTCGATGAAGACAAATTCACCTCGGGCCACGCGTTCGACGGCTCGTCCATCGCTGGTTGGAAGGGAATCGAAGCCTCGGACATGCAGCTCATGCCCGACCCGAACACCGCCAACATCGACCCCTTCTTCGAAGAAACGACGCTGATCCTGACCTGCGACGTGATCGACCCGGCAGACGGCAAGGCCTACGAGCGCGACCCGCGTTCGCTCGCCAAGCGCGCGGAAGCCTACATGAAGGCCTCGGGCCTGGGCGACACCGCCTTCTTCGGTCCGGAACCCGAATTCTTCGTGTTCGACGGCGTTCGCTGGAAGAACGACATGTCGGGCTGCTTCGTGAAGATCGAATCCGAAGAAGCCTCGTGGAACACCGACAAGGAATACGAGCACGGCAACACCGGCCACCGTCCCGCGGTCAAGGGCGGCTACTTCCCGGTTCCCCCGGTCGACAGCTTTCAGGACATGCGCTCGGAAATGTGCCTGGTGCTCGAATCGCTCGGCATCCCGGTCGAAGTGCATCACCATGAAGTGGCCAACGCCGGCCAGATGGAACTCGGCACCAAGTTCAGCACGCTGGTCCAGCGCGCCGACTGGGTCCAACTGCAGAAGTACGTGATCCACAACGTGGCCCACGCCTACGGCAAGACCGCCACCTTCATGCCCAAGCCCATCGTCGGCGACAACGGCTCCGGCATGCACGTGCACCAGTCGGTCTGGAAGGACGGCAAGAACCTGTTCGCCGGCGACGGCTATGCAGGCCTGTCGGACTTCGCGCTGCACTACATCGGCGGCATCATCAAGCACGCCCGTGCCCTGAACGCCATCACGAACCCCGGCACCAACAGCTACAAGCGCCTGGTGCCCGGCTTCGAAGCCCCGGTGAAGCTGGCCTACTCGGCCAAGAACCGCTCGGCCTCGATCCGCATCCCGTTCGTGGCCAACCCGAAGGGCCGCCGCGTCGAAGCGCGCTTCCCCGATCCGCTGATGAACCCGTACCTGGGCTTCGCCGCGCTGCTGATGGCCGGCCTGGACGGCGTGGAAAACAAGATCCATCCGGGCGAAGCCGCCAGCAAGGACCTGTACCACCTGCCGCCGGAAGAAGACGCGCTGATCCCCACCGTCTGCCACAGCCTCGACCAGGCCCTGGAATACCTGGACAAGGACCGTGCGTTCCTGACCAAGGGCGGCGTGTTCACCGACGCGTACATCGATGCGTACATCGAACTGAAGATGCAGGAAGTCACGCGCTTCCGCATGGCGACGCACCCCGTCGAGTTCGACATGTACTACTCGCTCTGATCGACGAGAAAACAGCCCTGACAGGCATGTAAGTCAAAAGGACGGCCTCGGCCGTCCTTTTTCCTTGGGGCGGAACATCAGGGCTCCGGGGGCGTCGAATTGCATGAAAATGCGCCTTTGTCGCGCCTCCACCGATACACATGAAGACAGCTTCCCTCTTTTTCCTGGCCGGTTCACTCCTGATCGCGTTGCCGGCGGTTGCGCAGGAACGCGTCTGGCGCTGCGGCAACGAATACACCAACAACGCGACCATCGCCCAGCAAAAGGGCTGCAAGGTGCTCGAAGGCGGCAACGTCACCGTCGTGCAGGGCACCAAGGCTTCGGGCGGCGGGTCGGCATCGTCGTCGGGCTCTTCCTCGGCGGCGCGCGCGCCGGCCGGCAGCCCGCGCGTCGAAGGCGTCGACCAGCGCGCCCGCGACGGCGAGGCCCGCTCGGTGCTCGAATCGGAGCTCAAGAAGGCCGAGGCCCGCCAGGCCGAGCTGCTGAAGGACTACAACAACGGCGAGCCCGAGAAGCAGGGCAGCGAAGGCCGCAACTACCAGAAGTACCTCGACCGCGTGGCCGACATGAAGGCCGAGATCGCGCGCAACGAGAGCGACATCGCAGGCATCCGCCGCGAAATCAACCGGCTGCCGCCCCGGCAGCAATAACCAGTAGCAAGAGCAAGCAAGAACCTCTATGGCATTCGGGAAGAAGGCGACCGGCGCCAATCCGCGCTTCCAGTCCTTCGACCTGCTGTCCACCCTCATCGCGGTGGTCAACAGCAACGGCTCCGTGCTGTTCGCCAACGCAGGCCTCGAAGACGCACTCGGCACATCGCGCCGCACGCTCGAAGGCTCGCAGTTCGGCGCGTGCTTTCATGAGCCGCAGGTGCTGCGCACCGCCATCGACGGCGCGAGCAGCAACGACTTCGCCACGCTGCGCTACGAAGCCTTTTTGCGCCGCGTCAACCACGAGCTCATGCCCGTTCAGGTCACGCTGGCGCAGGGCGAGAAGAAGGGCGAACTCATCATCGAGATGTCGCCGCTCGAGCAGCAGGTGCGGCAGGACCGCGAAGAGCGCCTGATCGACCAGGCGCAGGCCAACAAGGAACTCATCCGCAACCTCGCGCACGAGATCAAGAACCCGCTGGGCGGCATCCGCGGCGCGGCGCAGCTGCTGCAGATGGAGGTCGAGTCGCGCGACCTCATCGAATACACCCAAGTCATCATCCACGAGGCCGACCGGCTGCAGACGCTGGTCGACCGCCTGCTGGCGCCGCACCGCCGCCCGCACGTGGTGGGCGACGTCAACATCCACGAGGTGTGCGAGCGCGTGCGCTCCGTCATCCTCGCGGAGTTCCCGCGCGACCTGCACATCGAGCGCGACTTCGACGTCTCCATTCCCGAATTCCGCGGCGACCGCGAGCAGCTCATCCAGGCCACGCTCAACATCGTCCACAACGCCGCGCAGGCCCTGGCGGAGCGCCGCGCGGCGGGCGATGCGCAGATCACTTTCAAGACCCGCGTGGCCCGCCAGGTGATCTTCAACAAGCAGTGGTATCGACTGGCACTGGAATTGCATGTCATCGACAATGGACCGGGTGTGCCGGACACGATCAAGGACCGCATCTTCTATCCGCTCGTATCGGGCAGGGAAGGCGGGACAGGGCTGGGATTGACGCTCGCACAAACTTTTGTGCAACAGCATCACGGCGTGATCGAGTGCGACAGCGTCCCGGGCCGAACCGATTTCAAGATATTGATACCGCTGCCCTAGCGCAGCCACCGGCAACAGAGGAGATGCATGAAGCCGATCTGGATAGTTGATGACGACCAATCGATTCGCTTCGTGCTCGAGAAGGCTCTGCTGCGCGAAGACCTGCCCACGCGCAGTTTCACCAACACGCGCGAGGTGCTCGCGGCACTCGAGCAGGCCGCCGACGACGAACAGCAGGGCCCCCAGGTCCTGGTGAGCGACATCCGCATGCCCGGCGGCTCCGGGCTCGACCTGCTCGACAAGATCAAGGCCAAGCACCCGGGCCTGCCCGTCATCATCATGACGGCGTTCTCCGACCTCGACAGCGCCGTCTCGGCCTTCCAGGGCGGCGCCTTCGAATACCTGCCCAAGCCCTTCGACCTGCCTCGCGCGGTCGAACTCATCCGCCGCGCCGTCGACGAAAGCCAGCGCGAGGAAGTGGCCGAGGAACGCATGGTCGCCGCGCCCGAGATGCTCGGCCAGGCACCCGCCATGCAGGACGTGTTCCGCGCCATCGGCCGGCTGTCGCAGAGCAACGTCACGGTGCTCATCACCGGCGAATCGGGTTCGGGCAAGGAACTGGTGGCGCGCGCGCTGCACAAGCACTCGCCGCGCGCCAACGGTCCCTTCGTGGCCATCAACACCGCCGCCATTCCCAAGGACCTGCTCGAGAGCGAACTCTTCGGCCATGAGCGCGGCGCCTTCACCGGCGCGCAGACCATGCGCCGCGGCCGCTTCGAGCAGGCCGAGGGCGGCACGCTGTTCCTCGACGAAATCGGCGACATGCCCTTCGACCTGCAGACGCGGCTGCTGCGCGTGCTGAGCGACGGTCATTTCTACCGCGTGGGCGGCCACAACTCGGTCAAGGCCAACGTGCGCGTCATCGCGGCGACCCACCAGGACCTGGAGCAGCGCGTCAAGCTCGGCGGCTTCCGCGAAGACTTGTTCCACCGCCTCAACGTGATCCGCCTGCGCCTGCCGGCGCTGCGCGAACGCGGCGAAGACGTGCCCGCGCTCACGCGTCACTTCCTGCAGATGAGCGCGCGCCAGCTCGGCGTGGAGCCCAAGCGCATTTCCGACGCGGCGCTGACCAAGCTCGCCGCGTTCAGCTTCCCTGGCAACGTGCGTCAGCTCGAGAACATCTGCCACTGGCTGACGGTGATGGCGCCGGCCCAGTTGATCGAGGCGAAGGACCTGCCGCCGGAAGTGATGGCTGTGGGCACGGCAGCCGCCGAGGTTCACTCAGCGGAAGCAGCGCCCAACGCCGTGGCGACCGCAAGCCCGCTCGCGCCGCCGCTGTCGGTGACCACTGGCGACGCTCCCGCCGTCGCCCCCGTTCACTCCGAAGCCGCCGAAAGCTCGGCGCTGGTCAGCAGTTGGGAAAGCGGCCTCGAGGTCGAGGCACAGGCCCTGCTGGCCGCCGGCCGCACCGACGTGTGGGACGTGCTCTCGCGCCGCTTCGAGTCCAGGCTCATCCTCACCGCGCTGGCCAACACGCGCGGACGGCGCATCGAGGCCGCTCAGAAGCTGGGCATCGGGCGCAACACCATCACCCGGAAGATCCAGGAACTCGGCATCGAATGAAAAGGCCCTCACGGGCCTTTTTCTTGGCCCGCGGTTCGCTGGCTGCTTATCTGCTGCGCTGGCCGAGCGTCAGCGAATCGATCTGGAACTTGCCGCTCTTGTCCCAGAGCCAGGTGTCGACATAGGTGTGGCCGCCCAGCTTGCCCGGGTTGGGCAGCGGCGACGTCGCCTTGATCAGCTCCGCGATCATCGGCGCCACTTCCGGCGCATGGCTCGGCGTGCGGCTGAAGGTCACGTTGACCACCTTGCCGCTCGCATCGATGTCGGTCTCGACCACCACCACGGCATAGACCAGCGGCGGGATCTTTCCCTTGTAGATGCGATTGGCGTAAGCCTTGTAGATGTGCTGCGCGCCGATCTTGCGGTAGGCCCGCACGGCGGGCGTCTGCGCGGTGATGAGCCGCACCGTGGGCACGTCGCGGCTGCCGGGCGCGGGCTCTTCGGCGGGCGCCGTCGCGGTGCCCTTGTCACCTTCCTCGGCCTTGTCGGCCGGCTTGAACAGCGAGCACGACGCCAGCGCGAAGGCCGCCGCAGCGATGGCCAAAAAGCGGCAGGCGCGGCCCGCCACGCCTGCTTCGATTCCCGCGCGTGCGTTCATCGGATCAGGCGCCCTGGTCGAGGTCCAGCACCACGGGCGCATGGTCGCTCGGCTTTTCCCATTTGCGCGGCACGCGGTCGACCACGCAGCCTTTGACGCGCGGCACCAGCGGTTCGCTTACCAGGATGTGGTCGATGCGCAGGCCGCGGTTTTTCTGGTAGCCCAGCATGCGGTAGTCCCACCACGAGAAGCTCTTCTCGGGCTGCTCGAACATGCGGAAGCTGTCCGTCAGGCCCAGGTCGAGCAGCGCCTTGAAATGGTTGCGCTCCTCGGTCGTGTGGTGGATGGTTTCCTTCAGGCCCACCGGGTCGAAGCTGTCGCGGTCTTCCGGCGTGATGTTGAAGTCGCCCAAGAGCACGAGGTTCGGGTTGGCCGCCATCTCCTGGCGCAGCCAGTCGCGCAGCGCATCGAGCCACTTCATCTTGTATTCGAACTTGTCGCTGCCCGGCGCCTGGCCGTTCACGAAGTAGCCGTTGACCACGCGCAGCGGACCCGAGGGCGTGTCCACCGTGGCCGCGATCACGCGCGACTGGTCGTCGGTGAAGCCGCCGATGTTCTTCACCACGTCGCGCATTGGCGAGAGGCTCAGGATGGCGACGCCGTTGTAGGTTTTCTGGCCGAACACCGCCGCTTCATAGCCGGCCGACTTGAGCACCTCGAGCGGGAACTTGTCGTCGGTCATCTTCAGTTCCTGCAGGCACAGCACGTCGACCGGGTTGGCGATGAGCCAGTCGAGCACGTGCTGCAGGCGCGCGGTGAGGGAGTTGACGTTCCACGTAGCTATCTTCATAGGGGCTTGCAACTTGTTGCTTTCGAAACAAGTCCTTGGATTTTTGCGATGTATCTCGATGGCTGGCCGACCGAACGAGCGGGCGGCAGGGCCTCACAGCATATCGCGCAAATCCGGCGCCCTTGCGCCTGCGGGGCCTATGCGGCCAGCGCCCGCATTTCCGCGATCAGATCGGCCTTGCCTTCGAAGCCGATGCCCGGCAGCGGCGGCAGCGTGACATAGCCGTTGTCGACCTTCACGCCATCGGGGAAACCGCCATAGGGCTGGAACAGGTCGGGATAGCTCTCGTTGCCGCCCAGGCCCAGGCCCGCCGCGATGGCCAGCGACATCTGGTGGCCGCCGTGCGGAATGCAGCGCGAGGGCGACCAGCCGTTTTCCTTCAGCATGTCGAGCGTGCGCAGGTACTCCACAAGGCCGTAGCTCAGCGCGCAGTCGAACTGCAGCCAGTCGCGGTCGGGCCGCATGCCGCCGTGGCGGATGAGGTTGCGCGCGTCCTGCATCGAGAACAGGTTCTCGCCCGTGGCCATGGGGCCGGCGTACACCTCGCCGAGCTTGGCCTGGAGTTCGTAGTCCAGCGGGTCGCCGGCTTCCTCGTACCAGAAGAGCGGGTATTGCGAGAGGGCGCGGCCGTAGTCGACGGCGGTCTTCAGGTCGAAGCGGCCGTTGGCGTCCACCGCCAGTTGCTGACCGGGGCCGAGGATCTTCAGCACCGACTCGATGCGTTCGCAGTCTTCGGCCAGCGAGGCGCCGCCGATCTTCATCTTCACCACCGAATAGCCGCGCTCCAGGTAGCTGGTCATCTCGCGCTGCAGGCCTTCGACGCCCTTGCCGGGGTAGTAGTAGCCGCCCGCCGCGTAGACGAACACGCGCGGGTTCGGCGTGCCGGTGCCGTAGCGTTCGGCCAGCAGCTGGTAGAGGGGCTTGCCCGCGATCTTGGCGGTGGCGTCCCACACGGCCATGTCGATGGTGCCCACCGCCACCGAGCGCTCGCCGTGGCCGCCGGGCTTCTCGTTGATCATCATGCGCGCCCAGATCTTGTGCGGGTCGAGGTTCTCGCCGGTCTCGTCGAGCAGCGACGCGGGCTCGGCCTCCAGCAGGCGCGGCAGGAAGCGTTCGCGGATCAGCCCGCCCTGGCCGTAGCGGCCGTTCGAATTGAAGCCATAGCCGATGACCGGCTTGCCGTCGCGGATCACGTCGGTGACCACGGCCACCAGGCTCAGGGTCATCTTCGAGAAGTCGATGTAGGCGTTGCGGATGTCCGACTTGATGGGGCGGGTGGATTCGAGGATGTTGACGATTTTCATGGTCGGGTTCCGGGGTGAGAAAGAAAGAGAAAAAGATTCAGCGGTGCAGCGACGAGCCGCCGCAGATGGCAAGGTCCTGCCCCGTGATGGCCGCCGCCTGCGGCGAAAGAAGAAAACCCACGAGCGCCGCGATCTCCTCCGGCCGTATCAGCCGGCCGATGGGCGGCATGCGCGGCGCGCTGCCCGCGCGTGCGGGGTCTTGCAGCATCGAGGTCTGCGTCGCGCCGGGCGACACCACGTTGACGGTCACGCCCTGCGGCGCCACCTCCGCCGCCCAGCTTCGCGCGAGCGCGATGAGCGCGGCCTTGGTCGCGGCGTATTGGCCGCGGCCTGGCAGGCCCTGCGCGACGCGGCTGCCGACGAACACCACGCGGCCCTGGCCGCGCGCGGCCATCGCGGGCACGAGCGCATCGGCCAGCCGCGCGGCCGCATCCACGTGCAGCCGCCACATGAGTTCGCCGCCCGCGTGGTCGAGCGCGCCCAGCGGGCCGACGCGCAGCACGCCGGCCGCATGCACCAGCGCATCGGCATCCTGCAGGGTGGCCGCGGCGCGCGCGATGGCATCGGCGTTGCAAAGGTCCACCGCCGTGTGGGTGAAGCCGGCGTGGGAAGACAGCGTCGGCGCCGCGAGGTCGATGCCGCTCACGCGCCAGCCCGCTTCGAGCAGCTGCGACGCAATGGCCCGGCCGATGCCGCCGCTGCTGCCCGTCACCACCGCATGCGGCGCTGTCGCGGCTTCATTCGACATGGATGTTGCCCTCGACGATGATCTTCTTCGACCGCGCCATGTCTTCCGACTGGAACTTCGCGAACTCGTCGACGCTGCCCGGCGTGAGCAGCAGGCCCTGCGCGCCCAGCGTCTCGCGCATGTCGGTGCCCAGCGCCTTGTTGACTTCGGCATTCAGCCGCTGCGTGATGGCGGGCGGCAGCTTCGCCGGGCCCCACAGGCCGTACCAGCTGTAGAACTCGTAGCCCGGAATGCTCTCGCCCACTGTGGGCACGTTCGGCAGGCTCGAGGCGCGCGTGGCCGAGGTCACGGCAATCACCTTCACCATGCCGCTCTTGTGATACTGGAGGGAGCCGAGGATGGGGTCGATGAAGCCATCGATCTGCCCGCCGATCAGGTCCTGGAACGCAGGTGCCGTGCCCTTGTACGGCACGATCAGGTAGTCGAGCCCGCCGCCCGCGCGCTTGAGCAGCTCGGTCGACAGATGGCCCGCCGAGCCGATGGAGCCCACCGCGAAAGTCATCTTGCCGGGGTGCGCCTTGGCATATGCGATGAGCGACTTCACGTCGGTCACCGGCAGGTTCTTGTTGACGGCCACCGACAGCGGCGCCTTGGCCACCAGCGCCACCGGAGTGAAGTCCTTCACCACGTCGTAGGGCACCGACTTCATCGTCATCGGCGCGGTGGTGAAGGTCGAGGCGTTGAACAGCAGCGTGTAGCCGTCGGCCGGCGCCTTCGACACCACGTCGGCGCCGATGATGCCGTTGCCGCCGGCGCGGTTCTCCACGATGAAGGTCTGGCCCGTCTGCTCGCCGAGCTTCTGCGCCAGCAGGCGGCCGATGGTGTCGAGCGTGCCGCCCGGCGGGAACGGGATCACCATGCGCACCGGGCGGCTGGGCCAGGTCTGCGCGAAGCCGGCGGTCGATGCCGCGGCCAACGCGAGGGCGGCCAGCGTGGCGCGCAGGAAGTGCTTGCGTTGCATGTCTCTTGTCTCCTTGTGTTCTTTTCGACCGGGGCTCGCGCGTGGCGGCCCCTCGGGCTCAGCGCTTCGACAGCCCGGCCTGTTCGACGGCGGCGCGCAGCGCATCCATCTCGCGCGCGTTCGGCGCTTCCGTCGGCGGGCGCACCGTGGCGTTCTCC
This sequence comes from Variovorax paradoxus, assembly GCF_022009635.1. Taxonomy (NCBI): domain Bacteria; kingdom Pseudomonadati; phylum Pseudomonadota; class Betaproteobacteria; order Burkholderiales; family Comamonadaceae; genus Variovorax; species Variovorax paradoxus. The sequence continues at coordinate 5,446,855 of NZ_CP091716.1, read as the reverse complement.
AGCACGCCGGCCAGGTACATGCCGCCCTTCATGCGCGCATGCGCCTCGCCGGTGGGTTCGCCGCCGCCGTACACCGCGTCCTTCAGCGGCGTGATGAGCGCCTGCACCGCCATCGCCTTCTTCAGGTCGCCAGCCTTCACCGCGTTCCACAGGTCGATGATCAGTTGCGGAATGAAGGTCGCGAAGCCGACCAGCGCGCCGTCCACGCCCTGAACCATCGAGGCCAGCAGGTACTCGTCGTGGCAGGTCAGGATGGCCTTGGATGCATCGGCCTCGCGGATCGCCTGGATGTCGCGGGCGTACTTGTTCATGTCGCGCTGGCCCACCTTGAAGGCCTGCAGGTAGGGCAGGCGGGCCAGCTCGGCCAGCAGTTGCGACGAGTACGAGGCGCGCGTCCATGCCGGGTACACGTGGCAGACCAGGTCCAGCTCCGGCGCGGCGCGGTGGATGGCCTCGAAGTACTGCAGCGCATGGCCGGGCGTGAAGCCGAAGCGCAGCCAGTGGTGCGGCGGCATCACGTCCAGCGCCACCGCGCCGGCGACCTGGGCGGCGCGGGCGTGTTCGGCGGTCTCTGCCAGGCCCTCGCACACGATCGACGAGATCACCGGCATGCGGCCGCGCAGCTCGTCGGCCACGATGCGCGTCACCTCTGCGCGCTCCGACGGCGTGAGCGAGAACACTTCACCGGTGTGGCCGTTGGTCATGATCGCCACCACGCCGTCATGGCCGGCCAGCCAGGAGGCCAGCTTGCGCAGCGCCGGTTCGTCGATGCGGTGGTCGGCCGTGAAGGGGCAGGAAATGGCGGGAATGATCCCGCGATAATTCGCGATGGAAGGCATGCTGTGTCTCCGTTGTGGTTCAAGGTGCAGGAATGGGTGCATCTTTTGCCGGCGGGGCGGGCGCCGTCCAATACTCGAATCGCATACAACTATTCAATCGCGCTGCGCATGGGCCCTGGCAACCGACCGCTCGACCTGGAATGGCTGGAAGACTTCCTGGCCCTGGCCGAGACCGGCAATTTCTCGCGTGCCGCGCAGGCGCGCTCCATCGCGCAGCCGGCGTTCAGCCGGCACATCCGCTCGCTGGAAGAGTGGGTGGGGGTCGACCTGTTCGACCGCAGCGCGCACCCCACGGCGCTCACGGCGGCGGGCAAGCGCTTCCAGCCGCTGCTGCAGGAGGTGCTGGCCGGCCTGGAAGCCGCGCGCATCAAGGCCCGCGCCGCGCACGACCTCGACGCCGCCAGCCTGAGCTTCGCCGCCACGCACGTGCTGTCGCTGACCTTCTTTCCGCGCTGGCTGGGCAGCGTGGAGTCGCGCCTGAGCATGGGCCCGATCCAGACCGTTTCGGACAGCTCCTACGCCTGCGAAGACCTGATGCTGCAGCGACGCGTGCAGTTCGTGCTGTGCCACGGCCATGCGGGCGCGCCGGGCCGGCTCGACGAGGGGCAATACCCCGTGCAGCGGTTGAGCGAAGACGTGTTGGTGCCCGTGAGCGCGCCTGATGCGGGCGCCGCGCCGCTGCACGTGTTGGGTGCCGGCCAGTCGCCTTCAGTGCTCGCATACAGCGAGGCCTCGGGGCTGGGGCGGATCATGCGGTCGCTGCAGGACAGCGAGTTCGGCAAGGACTTCGCCGCGTCGCTTTCGATCGTCTTCACCGCCCACCATGCGGCGCTGCTGCGCACCATGGCGCTCGAAGGCCGCGGCCTCGCGTGGCTGCCGATGAGCCTGGTGGCCGACGACCTGCGCGGCGGCGCGCTGGTCGATGCCGGCGCGGGCGGCTGGCGCGTGCCGGTGGACATACGCCTGTACCGCCAGCAGGCGCAGATGGCGCCGGTGGCCGAGGCGCTGTGGGCGCTGGTCAGCGAAGGCGCCTGACGCCCGGATTCAATTCGCGCAGCGTGCCTCGAGCGCGTCGAGGAAGGAGCGGTCCCAGCGGCCTTCCTTCATCGCTTGAATCGTGCGCGCTTCGGTTTCCAGGTGCGCGCGCGCCTTCTCGATCAGCAACTCGGCCTCGTCGGGCGAGAAGGCCAGCAAACCGTCCTGGTCGCCCACCACGATGTCGCCCGGGTTCACGACCATGCCGCCGACCGATACCGGCACGTTGATCTCGCCGGGGCCGTCCTTGTAGGGGCCGCGGTGGTTCACGCCGCGCGCATACACCGGGTAGTCGCGCTCGCGGATCTCGGCCACGTCGCGGATCGCGCCGTCGAGCACCAGGCCCGCGGTGCCGATGGTCGCGGTGTAGAACGACAGGATGCCGCCGATGACCGCGTTGGTCACGTCGCCGCCCGCGTCGATCACCAGCACGTCGCCGGGCCGGCAGAACTCGAAGGCGCGCATGGGTGTGAGGTTGTCGCCGCCGCGCGTCTTCACGGTGACGGCCGTGCCCGCCATCGTCTTGCGGCCGGGGCGGTGATAGGGCTGCAGGCCGACGCTGCCGATGTTGCGGTGCAGGTTGTCGCTGAGCGCGGCCACCGGAATGTCTTGCAGCGCGGCGAGTATGGCCGGCGCCACTTGCGGTGCCGACGGGTTCTTGCGGATGGCTTTGTAGGGCATGGGGAATCGTCCTCGTCTTGAAATCTTCAGCGCAGCGCGGCCACGGCGCGCGCCATGCGCTTGCAGCCTTCTTCCAGCGTCTCGATCGACGTGGCAATCGAAAGGCGGAAGTAGGGCGACAGCCCGTACGCGGTGCCCGCGACCACGGCCACGCCTTCGCTTTCGAGCAGGTACATCACTACGTCGCCGTCTTCGTCCAGGCGCTTGCCCTCGGGCGTGGTCTTGCCGATGAGGCCGCCGCAGTTGATGTAGAGGTAGAAGGCACCGGGCGGCGTGGCGCAGCTCAGGCCGGGAATCTCGTTGACCAGCGCCAGCGTGCGGTCGCGGCGCTGCCGGTAGACGGCCACGCTCTCGGCCACGAAGCTCTGGTCGCCGTTCAGCGCGGCGGCGGCGGCGGCCTGGCTCACCGAGCAGCAGTTGCCGGTGGACTGCGACAGCAAAGTGTCCAGCGCCTTGATCAGGTCCACGGGCCCGGCCGCGTAGCCGATGCGCCAGCCGGTCATCGCATAGGTCTTGGAGACGCCGTTCACGATCAGCGTGCGGTCGCGCAGCGAAGGCGCCTGCACCAGGATGTGCGGCGTGGTCTCGCCGTCGAAGCGGATGTGCTCGTAGATCTCGTCGGTCATCACCATCACGTGCGGATGGCGTTCCAGCACTTCGGCCAGCGCGCGGTATTCCTGCGCCGTGTAGCTCGCGCCGGTCGGGTTGCTTGGCGAATTGAGCAGCAGCCAGCGCGTGCGCGGCGTGATGGCGGCCTCCAGTTGCGCGGGCGCCAGCTTGAAGCCCTGCGACTCGGGGCAGGCCACGGTGACGGGCGTGCCTTCGCAGGCCAGCACCATGTCGGGGTACGACACCCAGTAGGGCGCGGGAATGATCACCTCGTCGCCCGGCTCCAGCGTGATCGCGAAGGCGTTGTAGATCGCGCTCTTGGCGCCGCTGGTGGCGATGATCTCGTTCATCGCGTAGCGCAGGCCGTTCTCGCGCTCCAGCTTGGCGACGATGGCTTCGCGCAGCTCCACGGTGCCCGCCATCAGCGTGTAGCGGGTGGCGCCGCGCTCGATGGCCGCGGCCGCGGCCTGGCGGATGTGCGCGGGCGTGTCGAAGTCGGGCTCGCCGACCACGAGGTTCACGATCGACTTGCCCTGCCTGCGCAGTTCGTTGGCGCGGTCGGCGGCCGAGGTGCTGGGCGAGGGCTTGATGCGCCGCACGCGGGCGGCAATGCGGGAGGTAGTGGCTTGCATGGACCGAACGGTACGCACATCGCTCCCGCGAGGCCAAGACGAGATTGCACTGGTCGTATAGGCGCAGCTTATGACTCATGGTGAGCCCTCATATCCGCCACGCAAACGCGATGCTAGGCTTGGCTTTTGCTTGGGGACAAGGCGTGAACCTGCGACGCCTCAAATATTTCGTGAAGATCGTGGACATCGGCAGCCTGACGCAGGCGGCCGAGGTTCTTTTCATTGCCCAACCTGCGCTGAGCCAGCAACTGGCCACGCTCGAGGGCGAGGTGCGCCAGCAATTGCTCGTGCGCACCAAGCGCGGCGTGACGCCCACCGAGGCCGGCAAGGTGCTCTACCGCCATGCGCAGATCATCCTGCGCCAGTGCGAGCAGGCCCGCGTCGACATGGAAGCCGCCGGCGAAGGCCTCTCTGGCCAGGTGTCGGTGGGGCTTGCGCCCGGCACGGCCGCCTCGGCGCTGTCGCTGCCGCTGCTGCGCACCGTGCGCGCGCGGCATCCGGGCATCCTGCTCTACCTGAACGAGAACTACGGCACCACGCTCAGCGAGCTCATCATGAACGGCCGCATGGACCTGGCCGTGCTGTACGGCGACAAGGCCATCCACGGACTCACGTTCCTGCCGCTGCTCAAGGAGCCGCTGTTCCTGGTCGGCCCGGCGTCGATGCCGGCGCCTTCGCAGCCGGTGAAGCTGGCCGACCTGCGCGACATCGAACTCTTCCTGCCGCGCCCCTACAACGTGGTGCGCAAGCTGGTCGACGCCGCCTTCGTGCGCGCGGGCATGGTGCCGCGCGTGGTGGCGGAGATCGAATCGGCCTTCACCCTCACGGCGGCCATTGCCGACGGGCTGGGCGCCACCATCCTGCCGGCGTCGATGGCGCGCGAAGTGGTCGCGACCTGCGGCGCCTGGCAATTCCCCATCGTCGACCCGGTCATCGAGGCGCCGCTGGCGCTGTGCCAGTCCGACCACCTGCCGCTCTCGGAGCCCGCGCAGGCGGTGAAGGACATCCTGCTCGAGCTGGTGGTGGACCTCGCGGGCACCGTGGCGTCGACGCCCGAGCCGGAGCTCTCCGCACTGTCATAAGCCGGCCTTATCCCGGCACAGCCAATCCGTCTTGGGCTTTGTGCCCGCGGCCCGTTACCTTTCATGCATGCCGTCACGTGCTCGCGGAGCGCGTCGGCCACCACAGCCTTCGGCATGAAGCAGGAACAGATCAAGACACTCATCGACGCCCTGGCCGCATCGGACCTGGCGGAGCTGGAGTTCAGCGAGAACGGCAGCACGCTGCGGCTGGTGAAGCTGTCGGCGCTGGCCGGTGTGCCCACAGCCGCCGCGCGAAAGCCGTCCGCCGCGCGCAAGGCGCCATCAAGGGCACACGAAGCGCAGGCGTCGGCCGTGCCCGCCGACAGCGGCGAATGCCTCGCGCCGCTGCACGGCGTGGCGCATCTTCAGTCGGCACCGGGCGAGCCGCCCTTCGTGCAGCCGGGCCAGGCCGTGGAAGCCGGCCAGCTGCTGTGCGTGATCGAGGCCATGAAGATGTTCAACGAGGTCCGCGCGGAGCGTGCCGGCACGCTGCGGCAGGTGCTCGTGCAATCGGGCCAGGAAGTGGAAGCGGGCCAGCCCCTGTTCCGCTTCGATTGAGGAGGCACACGCGATGTTCGACACCGTGCTCATCGCCAACCGCGGCGAAATCGCACTGCGCATCCAGCGCGCCTGCCGTGGCCTGGGCCTGCGCACCGTGGCCGTGCACTCCGAGGCCGACCGCGACGCCGTGTACGTGGCGCAGGCCGACCAGGCGCTGTGCATCGGGCCGGCCGCGCCAGGCCTGAGCTACCTGAACCAGTCCGCCATCCTGTTCGCCGCCGAAGTGAGCGGCGCGCAGGCGATCCATCCCGGCTACGGCTTCCTTTCCGAGAACGCGGGCTTCGCCGCCCGCTGCGAAGAGGCCGGCCTGGCGTTCGTGGGCCCCAGCGCCGCCTGCATCGGCACCATGGGCGACAAGGTCTCGGCCAAGCGCGCAATGCGCAAGGCCGGCGTGCCCTGCGTGCCCGGCCCCGACGAGCCGCTGCCCGACGACCCCGCCGCCGTGCTGGCGCTGGCGCGCGACATCGGCTACCCGGTCATCGTGAAGGCTGCGGGCGGCGGCGGCGGGCGCGGCATGCGCGTGGTGCACGAAGAAGCCGCGCTGCTCGACGCCATGGCCCTCACGCGCGAGGAAGCGCGCCAGGCCTTCGGCAACCCCGAGGTCTACATCGAGAAGTTCCTGCTGCATCCGCGCCATGTAGAGATCCAGGTGCTGGCCGACAGCCACGGCAACGCCGTGTGGCTGGGCAGCCGCGACTGCTCATTGCAGCGCCGCCACCAGAAGGTGATCGAAGAAGCGCCCGCGCCCGGCATCGACGACGCGCTGATGGCCGAGGTAGGCGAGCGCTGCGCCGCCGCGTGCCGGCAGATCGGCTACTGCGGCGTGGGCACCTTCGAGTTCCTGTACGAGAAGGGCGCCTTCTACTTCATCGAGATGAACACGCGCCTGCAGGTGGAGCACCCGGTGACCGAGATGACCACCGGCATCGACATCGTGCAGCAGCAGTTGCGCATGGCGCGCGGCGAGCGCCTGACGATCGCGCAGGCCGACGTGCGCTGCCAGGGGCATGCCGTCGAGTGCCGCATCAACGCCGAGAACCCCGACACCTTCGCGCCCGCGCCGGGGCGCATCACCGGCTGGCAGGTGCCCGGCGGCTTCGGCGTGCGCGTCGATTCGCATGCCGGCGCCGGCTACCGCGTGCCGCCTTACTACGACTCGATGATCGCCAAGCTCATCGTTCATGGAAGCACGCGTGCCGACGCGCTGGAACGCATGCGCCTGGCACTGGCCGAGACGCGCGTGGACGGCATCGCCACCAACGTGCCGCTGCACCGCGCGCTGCTGCAGGACGAAGGTTTCGCAGCCGGCGGCGTCGACATCCACCATCTCGAACGCTGGCTGCAGCAAAGGAGCGCGGCATGAGCACGCAGGCACCATCCACCAGCCTCCTGGGCACCACCGCGCTGCTCTTCGAGGCGCCCGGCGACATGAGCCTGCCGTCGCAGCAGCGCATCTGGGCGCTCGCGCACGAGGCCGAAACCTGGCCCGAAGTGCGCGAGGCCGTGCCCGGCATGAACAACCTCATGCTCACCTTCACGCGCGCGCCGCGCCAGCTCGACGCGCTGCGCACCCGCCTGTGCGAGGCCTGGAGCGCTGCCACTGCCCTGAAGCGCGAAGGCCGCGTGGTCGAGCTGCCGGTGGTGTACGGCGGCGAGGGCGGCCCGCACATGGCCGACGTGGTGGCGCACACCGGCCTGAGCATCGACGCCATCGTCGAGCTGCACTCCGCGCCGCTCTATCCTGTGTACGCGCTGGGCAGCCATCCCGGCTACTGCTACCTGGGCGGGATGGACGCGCGCATCGCCACGCCGCGCCGCAAGGTGCCGGTGCTGCGCATTCCCGGCGGCGCGGTGTCGATCGGTGGCGCGCAGACCGGCGTGTCGGCGTCGGCCGGCCCCAGCGGCTGGAACACCATCGGCAGCACGTCGATGGTGTTCTTCGACCCCGCGCAAGACCCGCCTGCGATGCTGCAGCCGGGCGACATGATCCGCTTCCGCGTGGAGGGCATCGTCCGATGATCGAAATCCTTTCGTCCGCCGCCCTGGCCACCGTGCAGGACCTGGGCCGCACCGGCAGCCTGCGCTGGGGCGTGGGCACCTCGGGCGCCATGGACAACCTGGCGCTGGCCGCCGGCAACCTGCTGCTGGGCAATGCGCTGGGCGCAGCCGCCATCGAGGTGCCGGTGTTCCCGTTCAAGGTGCGCTTCGGCGAAGACTGCGCCTTCGCGCTCACCGGCGCCGACTGCGCCGCCAGGCTCGACGAGCAGCCGCTCATGCCCTGGTGGGTGCACCAGGCGCGCGCCGGCCAGGTGCTCACGCTCGGCCTGCCGCAAGGCGGCGCGCAGCGCGGCAGCCGCGCCATGCTCTGCGTGGCCGGCGGCATCGACGTGCCCGAGGTGCTGGGCTCGCGCAGCACCCAGCTGCGCGGTGCATTCGGCGGCCATGAAGGGCGCGCATTGCAGCGCGGCGACGTGCTGCGCGCCGCCGGCGCCGGTACTGCCAGCCGCACCGGTTTCGGCCTGGTGCCGCCCGCGCTCGCGCTGCCGCTGGCGCGCGACGGCGTGGCGGCCGTGCGCGTGCTGCCCGCGGCTGAATACATGGCCTTCGAACCGGCGTCGCGCGATGCCTTCTGGTCCGGCGAATGGAAGATCACGCCGCAAAGCGACCGCTACGGCTACAGGCTCGACGGCGAGGCGCTGCGGCCCATCGCACCGATGGAACTGCGCTCCCACGGCATCGTGCCCGGCGTCATCCAGGTGCCTCACAGCGGCCAGCCCATCATCCAGATGCGCGACGCCCAGCCCTCCGGTGGTTACCCCAAATTCGGCACCGTGATCGAGGCCGACATGTGGCGCCTCGGCCAGGCCCCCATCGGCAGCCGCATGCGCTTCATCGAGACCACATGGGACGAAGCCCTGGACGCGCTCGACGAAGTGCGTGCGTGGCTCGACAAGGTGGCGCGTGTGGTGGCCCTTCATCGGGGGGCGCCTCGTGTTTGAGTTCTCTTGTTCGAAGCGTGACCTTCGATCGGAGCGCTCGTTGATCCGTCGCAAGCCAGTCGCGCGGCCTGTGCACCGCCCCGAACAAGACCACAAAGAAAAAGCGAAGGCCTGAAAAATGCAGGACACAGCACTGCGTGCACCAGAACTAGCCGCCTGGTTGGCGAACACCGACATCGGCCTGCTCGAGCTGCGCACACCAACCGGCACCCTGCGCCTGGGCAGGCAAGGCGACAACATCGTCGAACTGCCCGAAGAAGAAACAGAAGAAACAGAGAGCGTGCAAGTCAAGGCTCCTTCTGTCGGCACCTACCTGCACAGCCACCCGTCCGCCCCAGCCGCCCTTGCGAGCGTGGGCCAGCGCGTGAACCCCGGCCAGGTCATCGGGCTCCTGAACATCGGCCCGCTCCTGCTGCCTGTGACCGCACCCCAGACAGGCATCGTCGATGCCATCCACGTGGCAAACGGTGCTGCCGTCGGTTACGGCACGGTACTCATCGACCTGCACCCCCTCTGACCCGAAGAGAGAAAGAGAAGGACCTCCCATGGACATCGACCTGAACGCAGACCTCGGTGAAGGCTTCGGCCCCTGGCGCATGGGCGAGGACGAAGCCCTGCTCGACATCGTCTCTTCCGCCAATGTCGCCTGCGGCTTCCACGCCGGCGATCCGGTCATCATGGACCGCACCGTTCGCATGGCGCGCCAGCGCGGCGTCGATGTCGGCGCGCACGTGGGCTTTCCCGACCTGATGGGCTTCGGCCGCCGGCAGATGCAGATCGAGACAAAAGAACTGGTCTCTTACGTGCTCTACCAGCTCAGCGCGCTCGCCGGCATGGCGCGCACGGCAGGCCACCGCATGACGCACATGAGCTTCCACGGCGCGCTCGGCAACATGGCCGCGGCCGACGCCGCGCTGGCCGAGCCGCTGGTGCGCGCCGTGGCCGACTTCGACCCCTCGCTCACCGTCAGCACCTCCGCCAGCCGCGCCATCGAAGGCGCCGCCGAGCGCTGCGGCCTGCGCGTGCGCACCACCTTCCTGGCCGACCGCGCCTGCGGCGACGACGGCCTGCTCGTGCCTCGCAAGCTGCCCGGCGCCGTGATCCACGAGCGCGAGGCGGTGCTGGCGCGCGTGCGCCAGCTTCTGGAGGACGGCACCGTCACCAGCAGCACCGGCAAGAAGATCCCGATGCGCGTGCATTCGATCCTGCTGCACGGCGACACGCCCGGCGCCGTCGAGCTGGCCCGCGCCGTGCGTGGCGTGGTCGAGCAGGCGGGGCGCATCGTGCCCATCTCCAGGCAATCGAACTGATGCATCGGGGCACGAACATGGTGCTAACCCTTACCCATATGCACAGATCGCGGGCGACATAAGGGGGGCTTATCGCTCCACAGTCAATCCGTCTTGGCGCAGCGAACAGGCGCTGGCTACAGTGAATTCCAAGGCAGTCATCTGCCCCTTTACGAAAGAACTCGAGATGCCTTTTTCCGACTACAAGACCGCGCTGGTGACTGGAGCCTCATCGGGCATCGGCGCCGCCGTCGTCGAACGCCTCAGCAAGGAAGGCCTGAAGGTCCACGCACTGGCGCGCAGCGCCGACAAGCTGGCCGACCTGGCCGCGCGCACCGGCTGCATCGCGCACGCCATCGACGTGAGCGACCTCGCGGGCATCACCCGCCTCGCGCAGGAAGTGGAGTTCGACGTGCTGGTCAACAACGCCGGCGTGGACCGCCCCGGCTCCATCCTCAAGGCCGACGCCGAAGGCATCGACCTGCTGGTGGACGTCAACCTGCGCGCGGTGCTGCACCTGTGCCGGCTCGTGGTGCCCGGCATGGCGGCGCGCGACCGCGGCCACGTGGTCAACATCAGCTCCATTGCGGCCGCCTACAACTTCGGCGGCAACAGCACCTACCACGCGACCAAGGCGGCGGTGAGCATGCTGTCGCGCCAGCTGCGCATCGACTGCTTCGGCAAGCGCGTGCGCGTCACCGAGATCTGCCCGGGGCGCGTGGCCACCGACATCTTCGCGCACGTGCACGGCGACTCCGAGGAAACCTACAAGCGCTTCGTCGAAGGCTACGAACTGCCGCAGGCCGAAGACATCGCCAACGCCATCGCCTTCGCCATTGCCGCGCCCATCGCGGTGAACGTGGGCCACATGGAAATCACGCCCACGCTGCAAGTGCCGGGCGGCCTGTCGACCACGCGGCCGGAAACGCCGCGCGACTGAGCCCCGGGCCGATGCACGTCACGCAACAAAGGAACAGCGCATGAAGGACTTCGACCTGCTGGCGATCCTGCTGAAACCGGAGTTCGGCGACATGCTGCTGCACGGTCTGCAGGAGACGCTGAAGATCGCGGCGGGCTCGTGGCTGCTGGCCATGGCCATGGCCGTGCTGCTGCTGGTGGTGCGGCTCACGCCGAACCGCATCGCCGAGCGCGTGGTGGCCGGCTATGTCTCCTACCACCGCAATGTGCCCACGCTGGTGCAGCTCATGTTCTGGTACTTCGGCATCTTCAGCGTGCTGCCCGACGCGCTGCAGCGCTGGCTGTCGGCGCACAACGCGGAGACGCTGCTGTCGATCGTCGCGCTGGGCCTGTGCCAGGCCGCCTACTTCAGCGAAGACATGCGCTCCGGCCTGCGCGCCATTCCCGCCGGGCAGGCCGAGGCCGCGCGCGCGCTGGGCCACGGCTACATCGGCTCCATGCGCTTCGTGATGCTGCCGCAGGCCATCCGCAACGCGGTGCCGGCGCTGGTGAACCACAGCGTGTCGCTCTTCAAGAACAGCAGTTTGGCCATGGCCATCGGCGTGGCCGAGCTCACGCACGCGGTGAAGGAAATCGAGAGCCAGAGCTTTCGCACCTTCGAGGCCTACAGCGTGGCCACGGTGCTGTACCTGGTGTGCTCGCTGCTCATCATGGCCGTGGGCGGATGGTTGTCGCGGCGCTACCGCATCGTCGGTGCAAGATAAAAAAATAGCCGAGACATCACGATGTACAGCGTCTACGAAATTCTTCGCGACAACTGGTTGCTGCTGCTGGTCGGCCAGTACCCGAGCGGCCCGCTCGGCGGCATCGTCGCCACCCTGATCCTGTCGGTGCTGGGCATCGTGCTGGCCTTTCCGCTGTCGGTGCTGCTGGCGCTGGCACGGTTGTCGCCCTGGCGGCTGCTGCGCTGGCCCGCCACCGTGCTGGTGTACGTGGTGCGCGGCGTGCCGCTGCTCATGGTGATTCTGTGGGTCTACTTTCTCGTGCCGATCCTCATCGGGCGCGAGGTGTCGGGCTTCACCACCATGCTGTGCACGCTGGTGATCTACGAAGGCGCCTACCTGTCGGAGGTGGTGCGCGCCGGCATCCTCTCGCTGCCCAAGGGGCAGAGCGAGGCGGCGCGCGCGCTCGGCCACAGCCACCTGGGCACCATGTGGTTCGTGATCCTGCCGCAGGCGCTCTACAACATGCTGCCCAGCATGCTGAGCCAGTTCATCTCCACCATCAAGGAGACCACGCTGGGCTACGTGATCAACGTGCAGGAACTCACCTTCGCGGCCAACCAGATCAACAACCAGCTGCTGACCAAGCCGTTCCAGGTGTTCTTCATCCTGGCGCTGACGTACTACGTCGTGTGCTTCAGCCTCACGCAGCTGGCGCAGTGGCTGGAGCGGCGCATCGCCCACAAGCGGCTCGGCGCCACGCCGGTGAAGCCGGCCGAGGAGGGCGCGTCGCTGCCCACCTCTCCCGCCACCCCGGCACCCACGGTGGCGACCCTGCCATGACCACGCCCGTTTCACCTACCGCGGGGCGCCCCCTGCCGCCCAAGGACGACACCATGATCCTGTTTTCCGACATCAACAAGTGGTACGGCGACTACCAGGCGCTGGCCGACATCAATGCCGAAGTGAAAAAGGGCGAAGTCGTGGTGGTCTGCGGGCCTTCGGGCTCCGGCAAGTCCACGCTGATCCGCACCGTGAACCGGCTGGAAGAAGTGAAGTCGGGCCAGCTGCTGTTCGACGGCCACGACATCCACGCGCCCATGGGCAGCGCGGCGCTGAACAGGCTGCGCAGCCGCATCGGCTTCGTGTTCCAGAGCTTCAACCTGTTCCCGCACCTGTCGGTGCTGGAGAACATCATGCTGTCGCCGATGCGCGTGCTCGGCGTGAAGCGCGCCGACGCGAAGACCAAGGCCGGGCAGCTGCTCGAGCGCGTGGGGCTTTCGAGCAAGGCGGGCGCCTATCCGGCACAGCTGTCGGGCGGCCAGCAGCAGCGCGTGGCCATCGCCCGCGCGCTGGCCATGGAGCCGCCGGCCATGCTGTTCGACGAACCCACCAGCGCGCTCGACCCCGAGATGGTCGGCGAGGTGCTGTCGGTCATGCGCGGTCTGGCCCACGACGGCATGACCATGATGTGCGTCACCCACGAGATGAACTTCGCCCGCGAGGTGGCCGACCGCATCTGGTTCATGGACGCGGGCCGCATCCTGGAGAAGGCCGACCCCGAGACCTTCTTTCGCAGTCCGCAGCATCCGCGCGCGCAGCGCTTCCTGTCGGACCTTCGCGCGCACTGATTCCAGCCGCCGTTCGTTCGTTCGTTCACTTCTTCGCTCTTCGCAATCCCTCCAGGAGTTCTTCATGTCGAACAAGACCGTCTTCCGCCTCGCCACCATCGGCGCTTGTCTGGGCGCAGCGTCCCTGCTGGCGCACGCCGACCAGTGGAGCGACATCAGCCAGCGCAAGGAGCTGCGCTGCGGCACCTTCGCCGACGTGCCTCCGTTCGCCGCGCCCGACCCGAAGACGCGCGAGATGGTGGGCCACGACGTGGACCTGTGCAATGCCGTGGCCAAGGAGCTGGGCTTGGTCGCCAAGATCACGCCGCTGTCTGTGGAGGCGCGTGTGCCCGAAGTCAAGCTCGGCCGCGTCGACGTGACCATCGCCAACCTGGCCTACACCAAGAGCCGCGGCGAGCAGATCCAGTTCAGCGACCCGTACTACGTGGCCAAGGAAATGCTGGCCGTGAAGGCCTCCGATCCCGGCACGACCAAGGCCGACTTCAAGGGCAAGCGCCTGAGCTCGACCAAGGGCTCCACCTCGGAAATGTCGATCAAGATGAACGGCTCCGAGCCCGTCACCTTCCAGGACACGGGCTCGGCCTTCATGGCGGTGCAGCAGAACAAGTCGGTCGGCATGGTGGCCAACACCATGACCATCACCAAGCTGGTCAACCAGTCGAAGACCGGCGGCGTGGCGCTGAAGATGATCGCCGACCCGATGGTGCTGCAGCCCGTGGGCATCGGCATGAAGAAGGACGAGCCCGCGCTGCTGGCCAAGGTGAACGGCGCGCTCTACGCGCTGGAGAAGTCGGGCGAGCTCGACCGCATCTGGGCCAAGTGGCTGGGCCCGAACACCGAATACAAGATGGTGCGCGAAGAAAAGGTCACGCCGCTGGCGGACCTGAAGTTCGAACTGCTGCCTTGATCTTTCGAGGGGCTGCTGTTCAGGGCGCGATCTTTGAGCGCGCCTTTTGATCGGCGAGCATGAGAGCGGCGCCCGGTGTGCACAGGCCACCGGGTACTCCCCTCCGCGAATGTCCCCCGGCCTTCGGCCTCCTCCTTTATTTCGCTGCGGGGAGCACCCGGCGCCCTGTGCACGATGACAGCGGCTGTGGGGTTTGGGTTTAAGCCGCCGCCCCGCGCCGCGCTTTCTCGCTAAGCTGAAACTGCTCTGCAGCCTTGCGAGCAAGTTCAGCCGCAAGCCAGAGCAGGTTGTCCAATCGCCCAGGCCCATCCCCGTTGCACCAGTCGATGTCTTCCCCGTGGCAGACCCACAGGAGTGCTTCAAGCTGAGAGAGTGTGTTTTCGAGAAGATCCGCCGGGTCTTGGGCGGTTTCTGCGGAAGCTACCGGCGTGCGAGGCCGGGCTATAGTCTTGGTAGCCATTTTTGTGCGGTTCCTTCCAAGGTAAGTGCACGAACTTGGTTAGACGGTCGGGGTGCTAGTAACACCCCGGCCGTCGCCTTTTGATACCTCGCATTTGCATCGCTGCTTTCGCACCGACGACCTGCCGCGAGGCAAGCAGCCTTCAAACATCTGTGTAGTGGGTGTGTTGCGCCTTTCTTCTCCCCTTGGTGGGGTGCCGAGTGACAGGGGCATTCACTCTAGAGAAGAACTCCGCGAAATAGCCGATCCGCGCGGCATGAAGTCCTGCCGACCGCCAACAAATCGAGCAAAGCAGCGACGGCGCTCGTTGTGCGCAGGGCGCCGGGTGCTCCCCGCAGCGAAATAAAGGAGGAGGCCGCAGGCCGGGGGACATTCGCGGAGGGGAGTACCCGGTGGCCTGTGCACGCGCCCTGGACAAGAGCCCTCAGTCGTAGTTCGTAAACCGGCTAGGCTGCTGCGTAGACTGGTTCAGCGGCTGATACCCCTGGATGTTCTGCAGCAGCGTGCTCGTCGGATTCGAGCCGATGTTGCCGAAGCCATTGAACTGGATCTGGAACATCAACCGCGTGTCGGGCGTGGCGCGGCCTGTCACCAGCCGCTCGAGCACGATGCGGCCCACCCAGCAGCAGGCGTTGTACTCCGCGCCCACCAGGCTGTCCGACAGCGCGCGATCGTGCAGGCTGTAGCTCAGCCGGCCCACCGCATACCAGCGCCCCGGGTCCGCCGCCGACTTGCCACCCATCAGCCCGCCCGTCAGGTCGCTCAACGGCCACTGCCAGTTGAAGTCGACCGTCTTCGTGCCGTCGTTCGCCGTCGTCGTGCTGTCCGCCTGGTAGCGGAAGGCCGCGGTGAGCGTGTGGTACTGCGCCGGCGTGTAGCGCAGCGTGAGCGCGTCGCGTGTCGACTTGCCCGTGTCCATGTTGTACTGCGCCAGGCCGTCGATGCTCCACTTCGGATTCCAGTGCACCTGCCCGCCCAGGATGAAGTCGCCCGAACGGTCCGTCACGGCCGTGCCGCCGGGCAGCGTCACGTTCTGGTCGCTGAAGCGAAAACGCTGCGCGATGCCGAAGCGCGCCGACTCCGCGCCGGTCACAGGGTCGATCAGCCGCGTCGTCACGCCGGTGGTGAGCGTGTTGGTGTCCGATACACGGTCGTTGCCCGAGAACGCGTTCTCGGTATAGAGCGTGGCAAAGCTCACGTCGTTGGCGGCGGTGTCGTACACCGGCAACTGGCTCTGGTCGCGGTAGGGCGTGTGCACGTAGAAGGCGCGCGGCTCCAGCGTCTGGCGCCAGGCGCTGCCGAAGAGGCTGGTGTCGCGCTCGAACACCAGCCCGCTGTCCAGGCTCACCGTCGGCACCACGCTGGTGATGCTGGTGCGGCCGTCCGCCAGTGGCGACGCGAGCTGGTAGGAGGCGGTATGCAGCAGCAGCTTCGGAATGAAGAAGCCACCCGGCGCGACCCACGGCCGGCTGATCTGAAGGTTGCCCACCACGCGCTCGCCATCGGGCTGCTTGATGCCGTTGAGCGTGGGCGCATAGGCCGAGTCGACCTGGAAGCGCGTGTAGTCCAGCGTGCCCGACACGTCCAGGCCATGCCAGTCGTACTTGTTGTAGTTGGCAGTGACCTGCGGCACGCGGTTGTACGAGGGCGTGATCGGCGAGGCCGCGTATTGCAGCGTCTGGTAAGAGAGCGTGCGCGCCTGCCCGCTCCAGTCGCCCTTGGTCCAGTTCAGGTCGGCCTCGTTGGTGAGCTGGCGCGAGGTCAGCGTGGGCGTGTGCGAGAAGTCGCGCCAGTAGTCGTCGTCGCTCACGCGGTTGATGTTGAACGAGGTGGTCAGCGAATCGAGCCCGAAGGGCTTGGGGTCCAGCTTCTGGTCGTGCTTGGCCCACAGGCCCCAGCGGTTGCGATCGCGCAGGCTATCGCTGGGCATCTCGTCGACGCGGATCTGGCCGCTGTAGTCCTTCTCGAGGTAGCGGAACTCGGTGCCCAGGTTCACGCCGCGGTTGCTCATGATCTCGGGGTACAGCGTGAGGTCGCGGTTGGGCGCGATGTTCCAGTAGTAGGGCTGCAGGTACTCGAAGCCGTTGGTGGTGTCGAAGCCGATCACCGGCGGCAGCAGGCCGCTCTGGCGCGCGTTGTTCAGCGGAAAGCTCACCGACGGCAGCGAAGGCGTGGTCAGGCCCAGGAAGCTGATCCGCGCGTCGGTGGCGGTGGCCAGGTTGGTCTCGTTGTCGGTGGTCAGCGTCACCGCGCTCAGCATCCACGCGGGCACCCAGCCGGCGTAGTTCTCGCGCAGGCAGGTGGTGTAGGTGGCATGCCGCGCCACCGAAACGTTCGGGTCGACGAAGTCGATGCGCTCGGCCTCGCCGTGCGCGCCGGTCTCCAGCAGCGTGTAGCGCACGTGGTTGAAGAAGCCCTCGAAGCTCTCGACCTTCAGGTGCAGCTCGGGCCCTTCGTACACGTTGCCGCCCTGGTTCAGGTGCACGTTGCCGGTGGCCGTGGCGAGGTCGCCGGGCGGCTGGTAGGTGAGGCGGTCGGCGGTGACGTGGGTGTCGCCGCGCCGCAGCGACGCATCGCCTTCCACCACCACCTCGAGATCGGGCCGGCCGGAAATGCGGTCGCCGTCCACCAAGCTGGGGCGCATGCCGCGCTCGGCCTGCGGAATGGTTTCGGTCAGCTGCGGCGTGCGCCGCAGCGTCATGGGGGCTTCGATCCAGCTTTCCTGCGTTTCCTGCGCGATGGCGCTGCGGGCGTGCAGCAGGAGCATGAGCGAAAGCGCCATCGACGGCAGCGGCCAGCCGCGCCAGCGTGATTTCATGAGCAAAGGAGCGTTCCAGGAAGCCGGCGTGCTTCAGGCGTCCTGCCGGGCCCGCGATTCCCATGAGAAGCCGACGCCGTACACCGAGCGGATCCAGTCGTGCGCCGCCGAGACGGTAGCGAGCTTCTTGCGCAGGTTCTTGATGTGCGTGTCGACCACACGCTCGTTCACGTCCAGCGCCTCGGGAAAGGCGGCCTCCAGCAGCTTCGAGCGGGTGAGCACGCGCCCGGGCTCTTGCGACAGCGCGCGCAGCAGCAGCGACTCTCGGCGCGTGAGCGGCAGGTAGTGCCCGTCGAGGATCGCGCAGCCGCGCACCGCGCCGAAGGTGATCGGCACCTGCGGCCGCGTCACGCGCTGGCGCTGCGCATAGCGGCGCAGCACCACGTGCACGCGCACCGCCACCTCGCGCGGCGAGAAGGGTTTGCACACGTAGTCGTCCGCGCCCAGCTCGAAGCCGCGCAGCCGGTCGGCCTCGTCGCTGCGCGCCGTCAGCATGATGATGGGATGGTCGCTGCGCGCGCGGACCTTCTCCAGGATCTGCAGCCCGCTCACGTGCGGCAGCGCCACGTCCAGAAGCGTGAGCGCGGGCGGCTCGGTCAGGATGCGGTGCAGCGCAATCGCGCCGTCCTCGACATGCTCGATCTCATGGCCCGCATGGTGCAGTTCTTCGCGCAGCACCGACGCGGCCTCGCGGCCTTCCTCCACCAACAGGATGCGACTCATCGCGTCATTGAAGATTCAGCACGCCGGGGTGCGCGGGGCGCACGTGCACGCGCGCGCTTTTTTCGCGGCCGTTTTCGCGGCTGTTGCGCATGTGGTCGGCCAGCGTCAGGTCGCCCTGCAGATCGTCCAGCAGCCGCAGCGTGCGGTCGATCGCGGCGTCGTCCAGCAGCGGATAGCCCTGGTCGTTGCGCCCGTTGTTGCGCGCCACGCGGGCGATGTACGGCAAGTCTTGAGGCGTGATCACCGCGGTGGGCATTACGCCTTCGAGCTCGACGCCCTCGCAGGGCAGCAGCACGAAGTACTGCACGCGCAGGTCGGGCGGCAGCAGGTTGCGCAGGTGCGTGGTCTTGCGGCCGCACTGCCAGGCGGGGTCTTTCACCTCGCGGGCCAGCGAGTGGTCGTGCTGGCGCAGGAACCAGCGCGGCAGCGCGCGCGCCGAGGTCTTGCGGTAGACCACCGCATTGCGCCAGCCCTTCACCTCGAACAGGTACACGCCGGCCTCGCACACCAGGGTCACGTCGAAGCGGGCCGTGGGCACGGCGCTGCCTTCGTACATGGGAATGACGAAGTCCTGCCGCACGTGCATGCGGCTGAACGCGGGGCCGAACGCGCTGGTGAGCTGCTGCATGGCGAGCATGGTCGCCGTGTTGTTCGCCTGCGCGTCGTCGATGGAGAACGAGCGGCGCGCATGCGCATCGGCTTCCGTCTGGGTGTGCCCGTGGCCGGCCAGCGTGAGCAGGGGACGGGCGGGGGCTTTATGCAAGGCAGTGGTCATGTAAGGCTCCTTCGAACTTCAAGGATTGCGCAACTCCTGCGAGTTCCGTCTTCGTCATGCGCACATCTTTTCAAACGAATTGGGAGAAATTTGAAGGGCCGCGCAAAAGCCTTTGCTCATTGCGTTCGCGCATGTTTGACGTGCGCGCACAACACTCGAAGCGAAGGAGAACCGATCTACCAATTTCCTCCGGAATTGAACGAAACCATGCGTACAGCCGGTCGATACCGAGCGGCCGCATCAGACCTGAAACTGGAGAAACTGAATGAAGAAATCCCTCACGGCATTCGCTGCCCTGGCCGTCTGTGGCCTGGCCTCTGCCCAATCGTCCGTCACGCTGTTCGGCGTGGTCGACGCCGCCGTCACCTACCAGTCGGCGACTTCGCGCGACCCGGTCACCGGCGCCACGATCAAGTCGAGCAAGACCAGCCTGGGTAACTCCGGCTACAACTCCAGCCGCATCGGCTTCCGCGGCACCGAAGACCTCGGCGGCGGCCTGGCCGCGAGCTTCTGGCTCGAAGCGCCCATCACCAACGACGACGGCGCCACCGGCATCTCCACCTTCAGCCGCCGCTCCACCGTGAGCCTGTCGGGTGGCTTCGGCGAACTGCGCCTGGGCCGCGACTACACGCCCACCTTCTGGAACGACACCGTGTTCGACCCGTTCGGCACCAACGGCTCCGGCACCAACGTGATCAGCACCGTCAGCGGCAACACCACCATCAACAACGCCAACTACGTGCGCGCCAGCAACTCGGTGGGCTACTTCCTGCCGCCAAACCTGGGCGGCTTCTACGGCCAGCTGCAGTACGCCTTCGACGAGAACACCAGCACCAGCGCCACCAGCACCACGGCCGCGACCAGCAGCAACGCGGGCCGCTACGTGGGCGGGCGCTTCGGCTATGCCAACGGCCCGCTGGACGTGGCGCTGGGCGTGGGCCAGAGCATCGCTGTGGACACCACCACGCTGGAGCGCAAAGTGCAGACCATCAACCTGGGCGCTTCGTACGACTTCGGCCCGGTCAAGCTGTTCGGCGAACTGTCGAGCGTGAAGAACAAGTTCGACACGGCGCTCACGAACACGCACGACAGCTACAACGGCTACCTGATCGGCGCGACGGTGCCGGTGGGCGCGGGCCTGATCCGCGCGTCGTACTCGCAGGTGCGCTACAACGAAGGCGCGGCCGGTGTCACGGGCGAGGACCCGCTGGCACGCAAGCTGGCAGTGGGCTACGTGCACAACCTGTCCAAGCGCACCGCGCTGTACGCGACGATCGCGCGCGTGAACAACCGCAACGACGTGAACTACACCGGCAGCCTGGTCTCGGCCAGCACCACGGGCTACGGCAGCACCGGCGTGACTTACACGGGCCTGCCGCGCTCGTCGACCGGCTACGACTTCGGCATTCGCCACGCATTCTGAGGACCGATCCACGCGAAGAAAAAGAAGGGAGCGCTGCTCCCTTTTTTTCGTGCTGTATCAGGATGAGGCGCTGTGTTCCAGTAGCGGCCCTTCGCGGCGCGGTGCATCCAGCGCCAACGGCACACGCACCTGCGCCAGCAGCCCGTGCGAGCCCGACTTCAGCACCACGTCGCCGCCATGCGCACGCGCGATCGAGCGGCACACGGCCAGGCCCAGGCCGCTGCCTGCCGCGCGCGAGGAGCGGGCCTGCGGCGTGCGATAGAAGGGCTTGAACACGCGCTCCAGTTCATCGGGCGGCAGGCCCGGGCCGCGATCGCTGATCTCGACCACCACGTCGGGTCCGTCGGTGAACAGGCGCACGCGCGCCTGGTTGCCGTACTTCACGGCGTTCTCGATGAGGTTGTCGAGCACGCGGCGCATGCCGATCACGTCGACCTCCACTTGCGCATGCTCCGTGCGCTGCAAAAGCAGCACGTCCTTGCCGACGAACACCGCCTGCTCGACCACGTCCTCGACCAGGCTTGCGAAGTCCATGCGCTCGCGCGCGCTGACCACCGACGCATCGCGGATGAAGCCGAGCACCGAGCCGATCATCGACTCCATCTCTTCCACGTCTTCCAGCATGCCGGCGCGCACATCGTCGGGCACGTCCTCGATGCGAAAGCGCAGCCGCGTGAGCGGCGTGCGCAGGTCGTGGCTGATGGCGCCGATCATCACCGTGCGGTCGTCGACGAAGCTGCGCAGCCGCGCCTGCATGCGGTTGAATGCCTGCGCGGCGCGGCCGATTTCTGCCGGGCCTTCGAGTGCCAGCACGGGCGCGGCCGGGTCGCGGCCCAGCTGGTCGGCGGCGCGTGCGAAGCCGGTGATCGGCCGCACCAGGCGGCGCGAGAACCACCAGCCCGCGGGCGCGACGATGGCCGCGGCAATCAGGAACCACAGCAGCACGCGGCGCTGCCATGCGTTCGGAAACGATTCAGGCACCGGCTGCACCACCACCCAGCTGCCTTCGCGCGTGTAGACGGCGGCGATGAAGTCGCCTTCGACGAAAGGCGCGGGCGCGAGGCCGAAGAGGCCGCGCGTGGCGGGCCGTTCGACGTCGGCGGTGGGCTCGGTGGAAGGCTGCGCTTGCGGCGCACTGGGCGACGGGCGCGGCGCTTCCGGGGTGGCACGCGATGGTGTTGCCACGGCGGTGGCGGGCGGCTCGGATGCCGGCGCGCGCGCGGCGGGCTGCGCCGGCTTGGCGGGTGTGCGGGCGGCAGGCGTGGAGGGGGCTTCGGTCGTGGTCGTCGACGCAGCCTTGCGAGTCGGTGCGCTTTCGATGGCGAGCGGAAAGGTAGGTACCAAAGGCGCCGAATGAATGACGGGCGGGGCGGCCTGAAGCGGTGCCGTGAAGGGCGATAGCCGGGGCGCGGCAGTCAAGCCGGGGGCGTTGGCCGTGGCAGGCGGTGAGGCTGCCGATGAGGGCGGCGCCGCGTCGGGCGCGGCGGTGGTGATGCGCGGCGAGGCCTGTGCACTGGGCGCGGCCGAAACGGAGGGAGCCAGGGCGCCGGGAGATGGCACCACGGTGAGGTCGCCCGACGATGTACTGGGCGTGGGAGCCAGCAGGCGCTGGCTCGTCGTCCCGTTGTCGGGGACAACTGCGTTGGTGGTGCCGCTCGTGTTGCCCGGCACCTGTGCCTGCTGCGGCTGCGATTGCTGCTGCTGTTGTTGTTGCGGGAATCCGCCCTGGTTGGTGCCCGGGTCGCGGCTGGTGCCGAGGCTTCCGTTCCAGCCGCCCATGCCTCCAAGGCCGCCCGGGCTGCTCAGGCCTCCGGGGAAGGCCGTTCCTCCCGCCGGGCCTGAAGGCATCCTGGACATGCCGCCCCCGGGGCCGCCCATCTGTACCCGGATGAAGCCACCGCCGGTGGGCACGAACGATGCCTGGCGGATGCCCGCTCGCGGCGCCGTTCCCGCGTCGGCCACCTGTCCGGTGGTGCCGGCAAAGGGCAGCGGCGTGAAGAAGTAGAGCCGCACCTCGGTCTCGTCGCGCTCCATCAGCTGGGCCAGGTCGTGGCGCGAGCGTTCGGATGTCAGCCAGCCCTGGCCCTTGGGCTCGGGCGCGCGTGCCTGCAGCGAGCGCTGCAGCAGGCTCGCGTTGCGACCTTCGGCGGCGCGGCCCGAGAGCACGCGGGCGATGTCGCCAAGCTCCCACTGGCGCTGCGGCTCCGGCGGCAGCAGCACGGTCAGCGCCAGCGTCACGACCTGTGCCACCACCAGGCACGCGAGCAGCAGGCCGGTGATCTGAAGCGCCAGCGGCGGGCCGGGCCAGCGGCGCGCGGTACCTTGGGAGTTCATGGGGCGATGCTGGCACGGACGGCAATCGATGTCACGCCGGCAAGGCTCGGTATTTGCGTGTTCATCTTCTGCTCCCGGCTTTCAGTGGGCGAGTCTGGAGAGCGCTTGTTGCGGCCGGATTTCAGCGTATTTCAATTCATTTCAACGCACGAGGGCTTCGGGGCCGGGTGGCGCCCGGCCTATGATCCGCTACCCGATCCGCCGTAACGTGAACCTGTCCACCCGCATCCTCATCGTCGACGACGACGCCGGCATCCGCAGCCTGGTCGCGTCCTTCCTGGAAAAGCACGGCTTCCAGGTCGACGGGGCCGGCCATCCGGCGGAAATGCGCGAACGCCTTGCGCAGGCCGACTACGCGCTCATCGTGCTCGACGTGATGATGCCCGGCGAAGACGGCCTGAGCGCGCTGCGCGAACTGCAGCGCATCGGCGGGCCTCCGGTCATCATGCTGTCGGCCGTGGGCACCGACATCGACCGCATCGTGGGCCTGGAGATCGGCGCGGAGGACTACCTGGCCAAGCCCTGCAACCCGCGCGAGCTGCTGGCGCGCATCCGCACCGTGCTGCGGCGCGCGGCCAAGCCTTCCGCCGGGCAGGCGGCCGCCGCGCAGCCCGCGTCGGGCGACGCACCCGCCACGCTGCTCTACTTCGCGGGCTGGCGCATCGACCTCGAAACCCGCCTGCTGCACGACCCGGTCGGCCAGCCCGTGGACCTGTCCGACGGCGAGTTCCGCCTGCTGCGCGCGCTGGTGGAACATCCACGCCGCGTGCTCACGCGCGACCAGCTGGTGCAGTACGCGCTGGGCGCGGAAAGCGATTCGTACGACCGGGCGATCGACGTGCAGATAAGCCGCCTGCGCCGCAAGCTCGCCTCCGGCGAGGCGCGCGCCGACCTGATCCGCACGGTGCGCAACGAGGGCTACATGTTCGTGCCCGCCGTCACGCGCACGCCCGAGGCCTGAGCCTTCGCCTTCACGCCGGCGCGGCAACGAAGCCGCAACACGCTGAAATCCGTGGGCAATGCGCGGGCCGCAAGCTCGAGGCCTCGCATTCATCATCCCTATCGACTCATGACCTTCCTCGACTGGCTGTGGGACTGGCGCACCCTGATCGCGCTGGCCGTGGGCGACGCCGTGCTGATGGCGATGTTCCTCGTGTGGGATGCCAGGCATCTGGCGTCTCTGACCTTCCTGGCGCTGCAGCGGCAGCGCCTCAGCCCAGAAGACCGTGGCGCGTCGCCTCGAGGATGGCCTGGGTCCGGGACTTGACCTCGAGCTTGCGGTAGGCGTTGCGCGCGTGGAACTCCACGGTGTGGATCGACACCTCCAGCGCGTCGGCGATCTGCCGGTTGCTCAGCCCGTCGGCGATCAGGCGCAGGAACTGCAGCTCGCGCGGCCTTAGCTGGCGCGGCGCTTCCGCCGCATCGAGAGGGGCAGTAACAGTGCCGCGCCGCATCGACACCGCCAGCATGTCCAGCACACGGCGCCCCACGCGCGGATCGAGCGCCACGCCACCGCTCTCCAGCGCGCGCAGCGCATAGGCAATCTCTGCGTCTTCCGCATCGCTGAGCAGATAGCCCGTCGCGCCAGCAGCGAAGGCGGAGCGCACCAGGTCCCGGTTGTCCATGTGCGAGATCGCGACGACCTGGCTGCGAGGCTGCGCCACGCGTATGCGCGTGATCAGCCGTGCGCCTTCGCCGGTCGGTTGAAGCTGCATGTCGACGAACACCAGGTCGAACGAGAAGGCCGCCAGCAGATGATGGGCTTCCTCTGGCGTGGACACACACGGCGCGTGCCGGCCGGGCGCGAGCGCACCGAGGATGCGCAGCATGCGGCGCGCGACCGCGGGGTCGGCTTCCACGACCAAGGCGCTGAAGAAAGGCACCGGCCGGAGCATGAGTGAGTTGTTCAGAGCGCCGGCTTCGGATGCGCGAGACGAGCCGCCTTGCGCGCATGCCTGCAGGCACCGCCATGCCTGTGCGAAGACGCCGCGCCGGTGCTTCGGTCCATGATGGGCGCGAGGGTCGACTGGGCATAGCTTCCCGCGTCGTCGGTCTCTTGCGCGGTGCAGGTTTCGCTGCCGGCCACCAGCATGCCGACCACGAGCGCGCCGAACGCCAGCAGGCCCGCCACGCGCGGCATCCATGCGCTCTTGCGCCAGCCGCGGCGAACGGTGTGCGCGGGCTGGGCCTGGCTCCATCGCGCCTGCATCGGACGCCCTGGCGGCTGGCCGCTGGCGGCCGCCGTGGGCAGCGCGCCGCTGAACCGGAGCGCTTGCGAAGCGCCGTGTGTATCGCGATGCCATGGGCTGTTCATGACTGGCATGTTGAACTTCAAAACGGGAGAAAAATTGGACGACGGGCGCATCGTTCGCATCTCGCTTCAGCGGTTGAAGCGGCGCGGCGCGTGCGGCCAGTCGCCGCTGAGCAGCAGGCCCAGGCCGGTGGCGCGCAACGCCGCGGAGAGCGGGTCGATGAAGAAGCCGCCGACGTAGCTCGACGACTCCGGAAACACCTCGGCATGCGCGACCTGCGGCGCGGGCAACGAAGGCGCGGGTGCAAGTGCGACGGGCTCTGGCGTTGGCGCGGGCTCCGACTGCGCCACCGTGATCCACGCACCCGGCGGGTCGGCCGTGACCGTCATGTACTCGGCCCCCTCGAACTCGTAGACCAGCGCGTACTTGCCGCCGGGAAGCCAGGTGCTCGACACCACGCGCGCCTGCGCTGCCGCGTGCGCGCCGCCGCATGCCGCGGCGATCCACAGCGCAGCGGCTACCAGAGCCATTCTTTGGAGGAGGGTGGTCATGCGATGGTCCTAGAAATCGAGCTTGGCGCTCAGGCTGAAGGTGCGCGGGTCGCCGGGCTTGATGTAGTTGTCGTACTGGAACTCCCAGTAGCGCCGGTTCGTGACGTTGTTGATCGCCGCGCGGAAGGTGGTGTTGCGCCCGCCGATGCGCGTGGTGTAGCTGGCGCCGATGTTGGCGATGGTGTAGCCCGGCAGGCTGATCTGGTTCGACGCATCGAGCATGGTGCCGCCCGTGTACTTCATGTCGGCCGACAGCTTCAGGCCCGGCACCTGCGCCACGTCGTAGCCCACCTGCGCGGTGGCGATCATCTTCGGCGCGCCTGCCACGCGGTTGCCGTTGTAGCTGCTGCCGCGCTGGTAGGAGGCGTCGAGCAGCATCAGGTTGCCGCCGACCTGCCACTGCGAACCCAGCCGCGTGGAGGCGCCGAACTCCACGCCCTGGTAGATCGACAGGCCGTCCTGCACCAGAACGTTGGCGCTGTTGGCGTACTCCGCGCCGCGCTCTATGCGAAACAGCGCGGCCGTGGCGCTCCAGCGTTCACGCTCGGTCTTCAGGCCCAGCTCGTACTGGCGGCTCTTCAGGGGGTTCAGCAGCTGGCCGTCGTTGGCGTAGAGGTTGCTCACCGTGCTGCCCGGCTCCAGCGACTCGACATAACTGCCGTAGAGCGTGGTGTCCGGCGCGGGCTTGAACATCAGCGCCAGCGTGGGCGTGACGACGCCGCTCTTGCGGTATGTAGAAGTTTGCGTGCCCGTGGTGTCGTAGCCGTTCTGCTCGTAGGTGGTGCTGCGCAGGCCGGCCAGCACCGACCACCTGTCCGACAGCTTCAGCGTGTCGCTCGCGAACAGCGCGCGTTGCGTGATGTCGCTGTTGCGGTAAGGCGTGAAGCCGGTCACGCTGGTGTAGCCGTTGGTGTTCTGGCTGAAGATGCTGCCGGTGCCGATCAGCTGGTAGACCGCGTTGCTGCTGTAGTCGTTGACCTGCTTCTGCCAGGAGGCGCCCAGCGTCAGCTGGTGCTCGTAGTCGCCGGTGCGCAGCTTGCCGGTGGCCATGGCCTGCCATTGGTTGAAGCGATGGCCTTCGGCGCTGTCGGAGCGGTAGTCGTCGTAGTTGCCGGTGCTGTCCAGCAGGTAGGCGATGCCCTCGTTGCGGCTGCGCGTGGCGCTGCTGTGGCTGTAGCTGGTGCTCAGGGTCCAGTCGGGCGAGAGCTGGTACTGCAGGCCGGTCGAATAGAGGTTGAAGTCGGTGGACAGGTGCTGGCCCGCGCCCACCAGGTTCTGGTTGTTCGCGCCGATGGTGGAGGGCAGTTGCGTGCCGGTGTAGCTGCCCAGGTAGATCGACGGCGTCTGGCCCGTGGTCTGGCGTTTCTGGTAGAGCGAGTCGAAGGTCCAGGTGAGCTTGTCGGTGAGCTTCGCATCGAGGCCCAGCGACACCGAATTGCGGCGCACGTTGCCGTCGTTGTAAGTCTTGCCTTCTTCGTGCGTGGCGTTGAGCCGGTAGCCGAAGCGGTCGTCGGCGCCGAAGCGCCCGCCCAGGTCGACATGCTCGCTCCACACGCCCGCGGTCTTGTAGCCGACGTCGATGCTGCGCACCGGCTGGTCCGTGGGCTTCTTGGTCACGTAGTTGACGATGCCGCCCGGCGAGCCGAAGCCGTACATGAAGCCCGACGAGCCCTTGAGCAGATCGATCTGCTCGAACTGCTCGTAGGGCAGGGTGATGGCGTAGCTCAGGAAAGGCTGGCCGTTGATGCGGTAGCCGTTCTGCCAGTCCAGCGGCAGGCCGCGCACCGAGATGTAGGTGGCCCAGCTGCTGTACGCGCCGCTGTTGTCGGAGACCGAAGCGTCGAGCGCGAAAACGTCGCCGAGCTTGGACACCTGGCGCTCGGCAATGTCCTCGCTGCGCACCACGGTGGTCGAGAAGGGCGTCTCCAGCTGCGAGCGGGTGCCCAGAGCGCCGGCGCCGGCCTTGGCGTTCAGGTGCTGGGGCGTGTCGTCCTGCTGCGCGTCGGCGGTGACGGTCACCGTGGGCAGCGCCGCGCTGTCACGGGCAGGGTTGGCCTGTTGTGCGTCCTGTGCAAGGGCCCGGCCACCCTGGGTGGCGGCCCACAGCACCAGCAGGGTGGCGCGGGCATGCGGGCCGAAGGCGGCGCGCCGGAAGGAAATGGCGGAAGGGTTGGCGTCGGCGGCGTTCTGGCGTCTCGGGTTCAACGGTGACTCACTGTGTAGATAAGAATGGCTCTCATCTTCACGATCGATCTCGGAGAAATCTGGGACGCCGGCCCCACGGCCGTCGCGGTTCTTGCGTCAGTGCCCGTTGCTCGGTGCCGGGGCGAGCCCGCGCTGCTTCAGGAAGTCGTAGAGGCTCACGGCCAGCACCTGCGCGATGGGAATCGGCAGGGTGAGCCGCAGCACCGCGGCGCGGTTGACGGAACAACGGTCAGAACTGTGGTCGACGCGGCTGGCATCCAGGGTGATGTGGACGCAGCCCGCGTTGACCCAGTAGCCCGAGACTTCGTCCGCGAACACCTGCGGGGCATGCAGGTCGTCGAAGTAGGTGGCTTTGGGAGGCTGTGACATGGTGGGGCCGGAAATTGGAAGCCCCGATGATCGGCAGCGATCTGGTAGAAAAATGGGCCGCCGCGCCCGGCCCTTCAAACCGCCGGCGCCGCGCTCCCGCCGCCGATGCGCGCTTCGATGCAACTGCCCTCGCGCGAGGAAGAGATGCGCAGCTCTCCGCCGATGCGGCTGGCGCGGGCCTGCATGCTGCGCAGGCCGATGCCCAACATCGACTCCGAGACCATCGCCGCGTCGAAGCCCAAGCCGTTGTCCTCCACCGAAAGCCGGGTCTCGCCACCGGCCTGCGTCGACAGCGACACGCGCAGCCGGGTCGCGCGGCTGTGCTTGATCACGTTGGTCAGCGCTTCTTCAAGAATGCGCGTCAGCCCGAGCAGTTGCTTGGTGGACGGCGGCGACGCCCATGCCGGAGGAATGCGCCATTCGTTCTCGATCTCCAGCTCGTCGAACAGCTGGCCGAAGCGGTAGCGGATCGGCGCCAGCCACAGCAGCGGCGTATCGGCCACCGTGGCCGACGCGCTGCTGCTGGTGTCGATCACCTGGCGCAGGTCGTCGCGCAGCGACTTGAACATCGACAGGTACTGCCGCGAGCCGATGGCGCTGCCCGACTGCTCCACCAGCGCGATCGAGCGCACCAGCGAGCTGCCCAGGCCGTCGTGCAGGTCGTGCGCGAGCTGCAGGCGCTCGCTCAGGCGCACGTTGTCGAGCTCCAGACGGTGCTCGCGCGTCAGGGTGCGCGCGAGGTCGTCGCGGGCGATGCGGATCTGGCCTTCCAGCACCGCGTTGAACGACTCCGCCTGCTGCACGCTGCGCGCGAACCGGCTCGCCAGGATCAGCGCCATGCCGATCGTGATCAGCGGCGCGGTGACCGGCGTGAGGACGGAGGTGTTGCTCGCCAGTCCGAGCAGCCCCAAGGTATCGTGAATCGCGGCGATCAGGAAGCCCACCAGGCATACCGCCAGCAACAGATGCTCGGTCTCCCGCGTGCGAAACACCGCCCGCACGATGAACTGCAGACAGGCCGAGATGAAGAGCAGCACATAGCCGATGAAAACGGCCATGGTCGCGGTCGAATACCAGCCGCGCGGCATCAGCAGGAACAGCAGCGCGACCAGGCCGCAGCCGGCCCACAGCACGCGTGCAAGCCGGGGAAACCGCTGCCCGCCGAAAGACCACAAGAACATGTACAGCGCGCTGCAGAACAGGGTCATGGCAACCGTGACGAAGCGCGACCAGCCCTCCGTCGTGCCGAAGGGCCAGGGCGTGGTCACCACGGTGTTGCTGAAGAACAGCACCCAGGTGGCGGAGGTCAGCGCGTACCAGCCGTAGGCGGCGTCTTTCCGGCGCACCAGCCACACCGCCAGGAAGAACACGCCCAGCGTGGCCGAGATGACCAGGTTGACGATCGACAGCGTGCGAAAGAAGAAATTCTGGCGCTGCTGGTGCGTGGTTGCCGTATCGATGTCCGCGACCAGCGTGTTGCCCAGCCCGGAGTCGTAGCGGCTGGCGCCCACCACCTGGATGAACAGCGCATTGCGCCCCGGCCGCAGCGCCGCGTCGGGCAGCACCAGCAGGCGCGGCGTGTTCCAGCCGCGGCTCAGCGGCTCCACCAGGCTCGGGTCGCGCCACAGCAGCGTCTGGTTGGCGAAGACCGCGCCGGCCATGTTGATGTAGTCCAGCGCCACGGCCAGCGGGGCTGCTCCGGAGGCGTTATCGGAGTCTTCCGCGCAGGTCCGCGTCCAGTCGATGCGATACCAAACGGTGCCTTCGAACTCAGGCCACTCGCGTTCCCAGTGGTGCGGCAGGCTGACCGGCTCCCAGCCGGTTTCAGGCAGCGCCGCCGGGCTCTGGATGCCGGCCGCGGTGCGCAATGCCGACACCGAATCGACCCGCGGCGCGCAGCTCTGGCCCCACGCGGCGCCGCTTCCCGCCAGCAGCAGGATCAGGGCAACAAGCCACGCGAGCGCGCCTCGAAGACCGCCCGGGTGCGAGTCGAGACGGCGAGCTTCTGGTAGACGTGCTTGATGTGACATTCAACGGTGTGCCGGGACAGGAAGAGTTGCTCCGCGATCTCGCGATTGGTCAGGCCCTGCGCGACCAGCTGCAGGATCTCATGCTCGCGCGGGCTGATGTCCACGCTGCTGCGTTCGGGCTGGGCTTCCTCGGCGGGCGGCGAAGCATTCGCCTCGGGCAGCGTGGTCGGCGTCGAATGCGCCAGCTCCAGGATGCGCCGCGCGATGAACGGGTCGATCGGCGCGCCGCCGCGCAATATGCTGCGCACCGACAGAGACAGCTCGAGGTCGTCGCGCTCCTTCAGCACATAGCCGGTCGCGCCGCTGCGCAGCGCGGTCAGGATGACGTCTTCCGTGCTCCAGGCCGAGATGACGAGGATCGGTATGCCCGGGTCGTCCGCCCGCAGCTGCTCGATCAGCGAGACCCCGCTGCCGTCCGGCAGGCCGATGTCCACCAGCGCCAGCGCGTGCGGCTGGGCCGCCATGCGCTCCCGCGCCTGCGCGATCGACTGCGCGAAGACCAGCGCGTCTTCGCGATAGCCCAGCGCAGCGAGCACGCCGAAGATGCGGCGCTGCATCAGCGCGTCGTCCTCCACCACCAGCACGGGGGCCGGCAGCACGGAGTCGCGCCCCTCCTCGGGGCCCAGTTGCAAAGCGCGCGCCGGGCCGCCTGATTCCATGGTCATTTGCTTCCTTGCCGCGTTCGCGCGGCACTTGTGTCGGGCGAGTCTGCCGGGACGGCGCGATTCGGGAATCACCAGATCTGGTGATTCGCGCGGGGGCGTGGGCCCCGTGCCCGCGGGGATGTTAGCAAGGGGGCGGCAGCCGCGTACTTGCCTCATTCTTGCGGCGAGGGCGAGGGGCCTCGTCGCTCACGACGGTCACAGATTGTCGGATGGCGGTATCGCCTCAAGTTCGTCCACTTCCTCGTCGTCTTCCGGGATCTCGAGCACCCTGGTGACCGATCCATGCGCCACGTTCTTGGTCGCACCCCGGGGTGTGGGAGTACCTTTGGCCCAAAGCACGATCTTGTCGAACTCGGTCTTTGCGAGCCTCAGGTTTGCGGCATCGATGGGGGCAGGCAAATCTTGGTTCGCCATAAAGGTAGGTAGGGGCGCCTGGGGCTCTTCTGTGGGCTTTAGCAGCGGCTCTCGCAGGACGGGCATGGGTGTCAGGGCTATTGGAGGGGCAATCCCTCTCAATGACTGCAAACTGAAGCCCATCTTCATATCGGTCAGATGGCGGCTATTGATAGCGGCGTGCCTGGAAACGGGCTTGGGTTGGTAGCGCTTCAGGCTCTCGTCGCGCCAGTAGAGCTGCTGCTTGATGCCTGCTGGTTTCTCGATGACTTGGCGCTGGAACCCAGGCACCTTGCCGATCCATTTGGCCATGCGCTCTGCCTGTTGGTTGAATTTTTCCTCGAGATATAGCGTGCGGATACCCAGCAGCGCGGGGACTTCGATCATCCCGCTACGCATTCCGATGATCGATACACCGGTGTATTCCTCAGCCAACAAACACCACAAGCCCAGTTGAGCGGAGCGCGGATCGATCTTCACGTCGGTCCACAGTTCGGTCCAGTCGGCGTCTTTCCAGAACTCCGCCAGGGTAGGTAATGTGCGCAGTCCGATGTTGTCGCCCGCGGCCACGGGAATGACAGAGGACGTGCGCCCGATTTCCTCGTGGAGCATCCTCCACGTCAGGATTGATGTGAAGTGATGTGCCTTTTCGGCATTTCGAGGCCCCTCCTTCGCGAAGAGAAAGACGTAGGCGCGTTTGGGCAGAAAGCCGCGTTCGGTCAGGAAACTGCGGACGACCGGACGCTTGTCGACAAATCCCGTGCCAACCTTTTTCGGGACGCGGCTCAGCCGCCAGAGAGCTCGCGTGTCGCTTTGTGTCTTTCTCTTGTTGCTTGCGAAGGCTTTTGCGATAACGCCCGTGCCGAAGGTCGCGGAGCATACGCGAATCGGCGTCGGAATCATCGTCCTCACGTCGTCGGGAATATTCGCGGGATCTCTGCTGCTCACCAGCCGGTACACGCTCTTCATGAGTTCTTCGTCGGCGCCAGGGCGAATATCCGACGGGTCGGTAATTTCGAGCGATTTCGCTCGGTCGGCGCCCACGATGGATTTGTAGAAATTCTCGAGTTCCAGGCCCTGGGTACTCAACGTGGGGCAGTAGATGACCAGCACGCCCAGTTTCGGCTTCAGTCTGAGAGCCGTGGCAATGGAGTTGCGGTCCCCGCTCATGTAGGCGCCCTGGACCAATACCTCTGCGACGTGTACGTTGTTGAATGGCATACGGTACCTTTCGTGTGGATGAGGGCGCTGGCCGGCACTCCCCGTTTCAGAAGAACAAAGCCGAACCCGTCTCTTCAGGCGTCCAGCCTCACGCCAATGATCGAAAAGAACCGATTCAGGTCGCCGTCTTCACGCAGCACTTCCTGCATCAGCTGCGGCAGCGGCATGCGCCCCCAGGCCACGGCGCGGTTCACGAGGTAGGGCGTGGGGCTGTGCGGCTCCTCGCGCAGCAGGTATTCGGCCGCCAGTTCCAGCAGCTGGTAGGCCTCCGCGCGGCTGCCGATGCGCCCGTTGGCGGCAGCTTGCTGCAGCGGCGCGGAGACAACGGCGATGTGAGGGGGCGAGATGGTCAGAGGTGTTTCGCTCATGTCGTCTTCCAATACGTAGGCGGGCGATGGCGTCATGGCCACGGGCTTGGGCTGGTCGCGTGGATCGCGCTCCTGCAGCAGGCTGCGCAGCGCCTGCCGCATGCGCGCCAGCATCTCGGCCACCTTCGACAGGCTGGGTGCATCGATGCCCATGCGTTCGTCGAGCAGCGCCGTGAGGTCGCGCCAGGCCTCGGCCGCCAGCGCCACCCGGTCGTCGAGCGCGGCTATCGCGTGCAGGTCGCGCGCGGCGTGATCGAGGATGTCCTGGCGCGACACCGTCTGCGCGCTCGGCTCTTCGACGGCGTCTTTCGCCTTCGCCTTGGCAGTGCCCGCGCCGGCGCCGAACTCGGTGGTCAGCGCACGCTGCCAGTCGCTCAGGTTGATGAAGGGCGGAGAAAAATCGGGCCACGCGAGCAGCGGCACGCGCATCAGCAACACATGCGCCAGCGTGTCGTTCGCCCACACGAACGCCGCAGCCCGCATGTCGGCATCGCCGTCGTCCCCGATGCGCGGATGCACGCCTTCCCAGAACTCCCGCACCAGCCCTTCGAGCAGCCGGGCTCCGGCGATCAGCCCGTCGATGCCGTGCCGGTGCAGCCATGCCTCGGTGAGCCATGCGGCCACCTGCAGGTCCTTGCTGCGCCGCTGCAGCAGCTCGGTGCACAGCATCTCGGCGGCGCGCCAGTCGGCCTTCTTGAGCGGGCGGGTCCACTCGCCCATGGGCAGGCTGGCGTCTTCCTCGGTGCGGGCCTCGCGGATGCGGCCGTACACCGGGTCGTAGCGCAGCGACGGCCCGGCGGGGCCTTCGGCGGTGTCCGTGTCCAGCGGCGCGAGAAAGGCCGCGAGGTCGGGCGCGAAGCCGTCCAGCGCGGCTTCGGTGTTCAGGGAGGAGAGCAGGGCGGCCATCAGGGCGTGTTCCATTCGGGCGCGCGCGCCGGGAAGGCGGCGGGCCATATCAGGGCGTTCTTCTTGCCGGCGGGGCTGGCCGCGACGCGCAGGAACACGCGCGCGCGTCCGCCGGCCGGCGTCTGGGCGGTGTCGCCGGCCGACTGGGCGACCAGCGGGAACTCGAACTTCAGCAGTTGCGAGCGGCCGTCCGGGCGCTGCAGCGAATCGCCTTCGCGCTGGCGCTGCGCCAGCGTGAGGAGTGCCCACGGGTCGGCAAAACGGAAGCTCACGCTCTGGCCGTCGGTCAGCAACGCGGGCTGCTGCGGGTCGGCGCGCGCGACGACGGGCGAGTCCTTCGCGATGCGCAGCACCAGCGCCACCGGCATGCCGTATTCCCAGCGCAGCGTGCGCGGCGCGTCGCGCTGCTTGAGCACCTGGTCGCCGACCTCGAAGGACCAGTCGATGATCTTGTTGCCCTCGATCTCGGCCATGGTGTTGACCCGGAAGTCCACGCTCAGGTCGTAGCCCGGCGCGCCGCCGTCGTCGGTGGGAAAGAGCGGCTGCAGGAAATCGCGCGTACGGCCGAACTGGTCGGCGAAGCGGCGCGCGGCCGCGCCCGGCATGGCCGCGGTGCGTACGGCGCCGTCGGTGCGGCTTTCCTTCAGCGCGCGCGCCAGCGGATCGAAGGCGCGAGACAGGTCGTTCACGTCCGCCGGGTCGGCCAGGTCGAAAGCGCGCGCGGTGGTGGCCGCGCCGAACGGATGGCGTCCCGCCAGCGAGCGGTTGAAGCGCGTGGAGAACTGCGTCCACAGCTCCTGCTGGTCGCCGTATTGCAGTTCGTAGCAGCGCGCGAGCAGGGCGCTGTAGATCTGCTGGTGGCGGTCGGCGAAGTAGTCGCCGAGGCGCGCCGCCGGCGCCTTGCCGGCCAGCTTGGCGGCGCAGGTCTCGCGGTCGATCTCGGCGCCCGTGGTGCCCAGGAACTGTTCGAGCAGCAGCAGGCTGCTGTTCGGGTTCTTCAGCCGGTAGCGCTCCAGGTCGCGGTTGATGGCCTGCCAGCGCTGCGCGAGCACCGAGCCCGCGCCCGCGCCGTCGAGCGCGGCGATGTAGCCGTCGGCCAGCTTGCCCAGCGTCTCGGTGCGGTTGAACTGCTGGCCCAGGTAGGCCGCGAGCGAACCTGTGTCCGACACGCCGAAGGCCACCAGCATCGGCCCGCGCTCGCCGCGCCAGCCCTGGAAGTCGCGTCCGCGCATGGCGTACAGCTCCGACTGGTTGAAGGCCTCGTCCACGGCCTCCAGGCGCTGCAGCGCATCGCGCGACACCAGCGCGCGCAGGTCTTCGGCGCGCGCACCGGCCCCCAGCTCGTACAGCAGCGCCTGGATCTTGGCGAGCCGCTGGCGCGAGGCCTCGTAGGCGACAGCCTGCGTGTCCGTGGCCATCAGCGCGGTCGAGGTGGGCCGCATGCCGTCGCCGCCACCCGTGGCGGCCTCGGCCACCTGGTCGATCACCAGCTGCGCGAAGTGGGCGTTCAGCGCGCTTTCCACGGCCGGGCGCACTGTCGGCGGGAAGGCCGTCATGCCCTCGCTCATGTAGCGCTTGCGGATGTCGCCCACCGCCAGCGCCTGGTCGAGGCGCGGCAGGTCCCAGGCGGAGGCACCGCGCAGGCCGGCGCCCGGCAGCTCGCGGTCGCGCGCGGCGGCCATGAAGGGCTGCGCCAGCAGCGCGGTGAGCGCGTCGCGCAGCGCGATGCGTTCGGGCGCCAGCATGAAGCGGCCGTCCTTGTCCTGCCACACCAGGCCGGGCTGCGCGCCGCCGAAGCGCAGGTTGAACTCGGCGCGGAATTTCTGGAAGGCGTCCTGCGCGCGGCCGCGCACCGCGTCGGCCGACTCCTGCCCCAGCAGCCGGTTCTGTTCGATGCGCGCGATGGTGCGGTCATAAGACGCGCCCAGGACCAGCACCGGCTGGCGCATCCAGCCGCCCTTGCCCGAAGCCACCAGGTCTTCCTGGTCCTTGATGGCGCCGATCACTTCGCGGTAGCTGGCCGTGGTGCGCGCGAAGGTGCCGTTGCCGGCCAGCGAGGGCATCAGCCGCGCCAGCGTCTGCTCCGACACCAGCAGTTCGTTGTTCACGAACAGCCGCGCGTCGAGCTGCGCCGTGCCCTTGTCGAGCGCGCAGCGCAGCGCGGCCTGCACCGGCACCAGCGGAATCGCCAGCGCGTTGCCTTCGGCGGCCTGGCGGAAGTAGCGCAGGTTGCGGCTCAGGTCGGCGGGCAGCTCGGCGCCCAGCGCGTAGCGCACCGCCACGCGCAGGTCTTCGGCATTGCCGGTGGAAGGCTGGCGCAGGCGTTCCACCGCCTGCAGCGCGGCGTCGAGCTGCTCGGCCGAACCCAGGTAGCGCTGCAGCGCGCCGAACTCGGGCTGGTCCTCGACCAGCAGGCCGTTCTTGCGCGGCGCGTCGCCGATGGTCCTGAAGCTCGGCGGCAGGCCGCAGCTGGCGCCGACGATGAATTCGCCGGTCGCCTCGTCCTGCTCCACGCCGCTCAACTGGCTCACGCGGGCCATCAGCTCGCGCCGCAGCGTGCTCACGGCGATGTCGCCGAACTCGCGCTCGATGCGCTCGATCACGCGCTCGTTCAGGTCGTCGAAGGGCCGCCACGAGCCCGGCATGAAGAACGAGTAGGTGCCGTCGGTGCGCAGCCGCTCGTTCATGGCCAGCAGCGACAGCGCCTTGTTGCGGTACCAAGCGGTGGGTATGGCCTCGCCGCGCTGCTGCGCGCGCATGCGGTACTGCGCGTCGTGCTGCAGCTGCGAGAGCGCCGACACCAGCGTGCTGTTGTGCCGGTGCAGCTGCCAGGTGGCCACCACCAGGCCGATGCCCCAGCCGCCCAGGAAGATCACCGCCGTCCAGCGCAGCGCGCGGTGCAGCACCGGGCGCGCCAGGGTCTGGGTGCGCGACGGCCGGGTGAGGCCGTATTCGAGAAAGATCTTCTTCTCGAACAGGTCGCGCAGGAACGCCGGCTGGCGCATCAGCTGCGCGATCAGGTCGCCGCCGATGGGCTCGAGGTCTTTCCGCCCGTAGGCGTCGTGCTCGGCGTCGATGGCGGCCACGGCCTGCGCCGATTCGCCGGCGTCGCCGGTCAGGTAGATGCCGCGGAAGAAGAAGGGCTCGTGATACGCGCTCGGGCGCATCAGCTCGTCGACATACAGCTGCAGCTGGCCGCGCAGCGCCTCGATGCGCGAAGGCAGCAGCAGCTGCGGGCCGGCACCCTGCGGCGAGGTGTCGGTGGCGAAGAGTTCGGCCGACACGTCGGACACCGAACGCACCACCGTGCCCACGGCTTCGTCGACCCAGCCCGGCTGGTAGGTGGTCGACAGGTCGTAAGGCGAAGACCAGCCCAGCATGCTCGCGCGCAGCGGCTCGGGCAGCGCGCGCGCGAAGGCGCTGAAGCCTTCGAGCTGCTCGGCGCCGGTGATCAGCACGTACACCGCGAAGCGCATGGCGAAGCGGTTCTGCGCGAGCCACAGGCGGCGGTGCGCGAGCTTGGCGCGCTTGGAGAGTTCGAGCCGGCCGTCGGTGCTTTCGTCCAGCAGCAGCGCCGCCGGAATGGTGATGACCACCGAATCGAACGGCCGCTGCGGCCGGTAGGCCCGGCACATGCCCAGGAACTCGTCCCAGGGCTTCTCGGAAGCGTCGTCGTCGTCCGGCGAGCCGAGGTAGGCGCCCTGGATGTCGATGACCACGCCGCGGTCGAAGAAGTGCCACGAGATGCCCTGCGTGGCCGCGGCCGATGCCGACTCGGTGCTCAGCGCGCTGGCCACGCCCGACTGCTCGATGGGCAGCTGGCGGTGGTCGTCGCCCTCGTTGAGCAGCATGATCCACGGAATGCCGTAGCGGTCGGCGCGCGAGGCGATGTTGCCTTCGATCAGCTCCACCGCCTGGCGGAACGAACTGCGCAGCGAATCGAAGCGGATGCGCGCGACCTTCGGGTCGCTCGACGGCTTGGCATGCGAGCGACGGGCGGCAAAGTACAGCACCATGCCGAGCACGAGCAGCACCACCAGCGTCAGCACCGCGATGGAAATGAGAAAGAGCTGGTCCGTCAGCATGGCGACGACCTCCTGGGGCTCGTTGAGCTCGTTGAGCTCGTTGATGGGCGCATGTCGTTCATCGCTGCCAGGCCCCCGACGCATCGACCGCGCCCGGCTGCAGCACCTGCCGCACCGGCCACGATTGCCACAGCCACAGCAGTTCCGACACCGCCAGCAGCGTGGCGGCGCTCAGCAGGAACAGCACCGTCCAGCGGCTCAGCGTGGGCAGCTTGCGCGGCGCGATGTGCGAGAGCGTGCTGGCATAGGCCCGCTCCGACACCACGCGGTCGCGGCCCGAGAAGTCGGCCGGACGCTGGTAGACGAACTGGAACAGCTCCTCGCGGTAGCCGAGCAGGCGGGCCGTGTCGCCGTTGCCGCGGTACTTGCCCTGGAAGCCCAGCGCCAGCGCAAAGAGATACAGCCGCGCAATGTCGCGCTTGGAGGGCTCGCGGCCCGACAGCAGCTCCTCGATGCGGTTGAACACCAGGTCGCCCGCGATGTTGGTGCGAAAGAGCGAAGTCTCCAGCAGGTGCGCGGTCCAGCGCTCGCGCCCGACCCACGGCGTTTGCAGCAGGATCTCGTCGGCCAGCGCGGCCTTCAGGTAGCGCGCGTCGGCCACGTTCTCGAGTTCGAAGCGGGTGCTGTCGCGGCGCGATTCGAGCGACTGCAGCTCCAGCAGGTTTTCCAGGTGGCGGGCCAGCGCCTGCGCCACCAGGTCGGGGTCGGTCTCGCGCGATTCGGCGGTGCGGTCGCGGGCCTTCACGATCTCGTCGTAGAAGGCGCGGAACTGCTTGGTGATGTGGTCGTCGACCGCAAGGTCGGGGAGGGTGCGTGCCATGGGGGTCAGTCCTTGATGAACAGCACGATTTCCTGCGGAGGCAGCGCGGTGGAGCCTTCGTTGGCAATCACCAGCAGCTCGCCGGGCACGGTCAGCTTGGCGCTGGTCTGGATCTCGTAGAGCAGGTAGCCCGAACCGGGGCGCAGGCCGAGCTCGTCGGCCGAGTCGATGGGGTTGCGCTGCGCGCCCGGCCAGCGGTCTTCGCGCAGCGAGCGGTAGGCCGACTGCGAGCCCACGATGGCGCTCTTCATCCAGGCCTGGATGTCCTTGTCCGACTGGCCCCGCAGGCCGACCACGATGCGTTTGCCGGCCAGCCATTGCGGCTGCAGCGTGGTCTCGAAGGCGCCCTGGCGGAACTCGAACTTGTGCTCGCGGTACTCCTGGCTCACTTCGGACACCGCGTCGCGCAGCGCCAGCAGCAGCGGCTGGAATACGAGCGACGGGTTCGCATGGTCGTAGTCCATCGGCACCGGCGGCAGGCCGCCCGGCCGCAGCAGGCTCAGCGAGGCCAGCAGCGCGCACAGCGACCAGTACATCGGCAGCGGATGCAGGTGCGGCGTGCGCAGCACGGCCTCGGCATGCGGCAGGCCCGACAGCAGGCTGCGCAGCCGGTCCTTCAGCTCCAGGTGCGCCAGCCGGTCGTCCACGCGAGAAGAGGGCACGGCCGTCTGCTTGGCCACGAAGGCGGCCTTGCCGCGCAACTGGCCCAGCAGGGCGGCCGCGGCCGTCCACAGCGGGTTGTCGCGCGCCACTTCCAGCAGCGGCGGCTGCGCGTCGCCGAGCTTGACCACCTCGTTGTCCTTGAACACCTGGCCCAGGCGCAGATGCACATGCGTGCCGGGCGGCACGGCGCCCGCGCTGAGCGCCAGGCGCGGCAGCATGCGCGGGATGTTCGCGGGCTCGGCGTCGGACACCGCGTCTTCCACCGGCGCGCCGGCCACCGAGCGAAAGCGCACGGTCGCGGCGCGATGCCGCGCGGGGCCGGTGACCGGCAGCGTGAGGTAGATGTCGAGCGGCTCGTTGGCCAACTGATCGGCATGCGGCGCCAGCGACAGCTCCAGCGTGCCGTGCGCGGCCTCGGCGGCCGAATACTGCACGGCGGTGCCGTCCGGCAGGATGGCTTCGAGCGCCAGCACGCGCAGCATGCCGGTGGGCAGCAGGCCGTGGTCGAACACCAGGCGGCGCACGCCCCAGCTGAAGGGTGCGGCGGCCAGCGTCTGCCAGGCCACGAGGGAATCCATGCGCGCCGAGAACTGCTGGAAGTGCTGCGGCGACAGCAGCATGCCTTCATGCCACTCGACGCGGTCGGTGATGGGGACTGTGTTCACTGTTGAAAGGTCCGGGTTGTTCAACGCGTGG
Organism: Variovorax paradoxus; assembly: GCF_022009635.1. Classification (NCBI taxonomy): domain Bacteria; kingdom Pseudomonadati; phylum Pseudomonadota; class Betaproteobacteria; order Burkholderiales; family Comamonadaceae; genus Variovorax; species Variovorax paradoxus. The sequence continues at coordinate 5,407,193 of NZ_CP091716.1, read as the reverse complement.
TCGACACGTCGAAGCTTTGAATGTCGAAGCGGGCGACGACGGCGCCCTTGAGGTCTTCCACCCGCACGCGGTTGGCGCCGGGTGTGGTGTAGTTCGCGAAGACGAGCACGGCCGCCACGCGCGGCGAGCCGATGGCGCTGGAGGGCACGCGGATCGTCTGGCCCGGCACCAGCTCCCAGGAGAGGTACGACAGGCTCTGCGGGAAGGTCTTCTGCAGGTCGGCGCGCGCGCCGAACCACTTGGCGGCGGTGAGTTCGGTGACGCGGGCGAGCATGGCTTCGTCCAGCACCATCACCACGTCGACCGCCACCGGGCTGTTCTGGTTGGCGTTGGGCGCGGCCGACAGCGTGAGCTCGCTCCAGTCCACGCGCGTGCCCTTGGGAAAGAGGCTGCCGCATGCGGCCAGCTGTGCCACGAGCAGCGCGGCGGCGATCCATCTGAAGAAAGTCGAGGTCCGGTTCATCGCGAGATTCCAGGGTTCGCCGCGGCCGAAGTCGCGTACGCGGCGGAGGGCTGGACGGCCTGCCGTGCACCCACGGCAATGCCCATCAGCAGGATCAGCAGGGAGGCCAGCACGCTGCAGCCGGCCAGCAGGTAGACGTTGCCGCGCGTGAGCACGAAGCGCAGCGGCTGCACGGGCGCCGTGTCGGCCGCGGGCGCGGTCACACGCTCAGAGGGCAGGCCGGCCGAGACGATGGCGATCAGCGCACAGCTCGCCAGCAGCGTGAGCAGGTTGCGCGGGCCTTCGCAGATCAGGTCGATGGCCAGGAAGAGCGCGAGCGCCGCCTCGATGGGCAACTGCAGCAGCGACAGCACGATGCCCGCGTAGCCCACGTTGGTCAGGCTGTTGTTGCCGGCCGAAGCAAAGGCGGCCACCGTGGCGCCGGTGCCGATCATTCCGATGTCGGCCGCGCTCAGCGTGCGGTCGTACAGGTTGGCCACGAACAGCGCGAGCAGCACGTAGTAGAGCGCCGAGCCCGCGCGCAGGAACACAGAGGCGGTGGGAACCACCAGCTCCACGATGCCGCGGCTGAAGCCCAGGCGCGCGCTCATCGCCTCGATGGTGTGCGGAATGCTGGCGGTGGTGCTCGACGACACCAGGCTCACCAGCATTGGCGTCTTCAGGTGCTGCAGCACTTCGACGAGCGGCTGGTTGCCGCGCCGGTGGATCACCGCGATGGCGGCCATGCCCAGCAGCGCCACCAGCACCACGAAGTGCAGCAAAAAGCCGAGCATCGCGCGGATCGTCACCGCGTCGGTCTCGGAGAACACATGCGCCGACATGCCGAAGGCCACTACCGGCAGCAGGATGTTGGCGCGCGCGATGATGAGTTCGAGCGTGCGGTAGATGCCCTCGAACATGTGGTTGAGCGCGTTGTGCTGCGTGCGCGCCAGCGCCGCGAAGGCCAGGCCGAACAGCAGCGCGCACGACAGGATGCCCAGCGAGCGGCCCTCCACCAGCGCGCGGAAGAAGTTGTCGGGCAGCAGCGTGGCGCGCGGGCGCTCGACCGGCGTGGCCTGCACGCCGTTGTCGTACAGCCGCATCTCCATGTCGCCGCCGTCGCCGGCCTTCTGCACCAGTTCGCCCAGGTGCTCGCGCAGGTCGGCGTCGAGATGCGCGCCCGGCGAGTTCACCCAGCCCAGCGCGAGGCCGGTGGCCGCGCAGCTGGCCACCAGCAGCAGCGCCAGGCCCGCGATCATCGCGATGCGCCGCGCCGGAAAGGGCAGGCCCATGGTCTGGCGCAGGCCGAAGAAGGTGGCCACCACCAGCAGCGGAATGGCCGCCATGCTCACGATCGACAGGTACACCTGCGCCGCCGTGTAGGCCACGTCGCCCACCGCGGGCGCATAGATGCCCGCGACGCCGCCTGCCGCCATGCACAGCAGCAGGGCGAGCAGGCTGTGGGACATGCGCGTCAGGAAACCCATGTCGGCTTGTTCCATCCCTTGTCGAGCGCGAAGGCGACCGTGGCGCGGGCCAGCTCCAGCGAACTGTCGATCAGCGTGAGGGCGCTGTGCTCGGCGGCGTGCGCGGCATGCGCTGCAATCGGCAGTTCGGTGCAGCCCATGATCACGGCGGTGGCGCCGGTGGCGGCCAGTGCTTCGAGCGCAAGCTCGAAGGCGGCCGCGCCGGCCTGCACGTCGCCGGCCTTCACGGCGCGGATGCAGGCGTCCACATGGTCCTGCCCGGTAGAGGCATCGGGCACCAGGAAGTCGATGCCGCGCTCGCGCAGCGCCTCCTGGTAGAAGCCCGAGGCCAGCGCGCCGCGCGTGGCGAGCACCGCTACCCGCGCCGCCCGGCCGTCCGGCGCCGTGGCGACGGCGGCCACGCAGGACTGCGCGATGTGGATCACCGGCGCCCGGCTGTGCGCCACCATCTGCGCATACCAGTGGTGCGACGAGTTGCAGGGAATCGCCACCACGCCCACACCGATGCTGTTGAGCACGTCGATGCCCGCGAGCAGCGCGGCCAGCGGGTCGGGCCCCGTGCCCAGGATGGCGCTGGAGCGGTCGGGCACGTGCGGCAGGTTGGCCACGATCACCGGCAGGTGCTCCTGGTCGCGCGTGGCGGGCGTGAGCTGGATGATCTTTTCCATGAAGTCCACCGTGGCCGATGGACCCATGCCGCCGAGAACGCCGATGCGTGACATGAGGCCGTGCTCCCTAGATCTTCAAGGGCCGCGGGCACACCACCGCGACGGCCGCGGTGTTGCCGATGACCAGCACCAGCGTGCGCAGCATGTCGCAAACCGGGTCCACCGCCAGGAACAGGATGAACGCCGCCTCGAAGGGCAGGCCCAGGTAGGTGCAGGTCATGCCGATGAGCGACACCGTCACCAGCCCCGTCATGCCAGCCGATGCGAAGCCCGCGAGCACCGACGAGGTGAGCACGATGCCGATCTCCACCGGCGACAGCGAGCGCCCGTAGATCTGCGCAATGAAGAGCGTGGCGCACACGTAATACACGACCGGCCCGATGCGCAGCAGCGAGACCGTGAGCGGCACCAGCAGCTCCACCCGCGAGCGCGCGAAGCCCAGCCGCGTGACCAGGCTCTCGATCATGATCGGCATGCAGGTGGCGCTGCTGCGCGTGGCCAGCGCCAGCGCGAAGGGGCCGCGCAGCGCGTTGAGCGTCTGCCCCAGCGTGCCGTTGGAGCGCTTCCAGATGATCACCGCCGCCACCGCCAGCAGCAGCACCGACACCACCAGGAAGGCCACCACGAAGGCGCCCATCGCCCTCAACGGCTCTATGCCCGTCTTGCCCAATTGCGCCGCGCTCATGCAGAACAGCACCACCGGCAGCGGAAAGCTCAGCCAGCGCATCAGCGTCTGGCAGGCGTGATAGACCGTCTCCAGCGCCTGCGTCAGGCCGTCGGAAATGCGCGTGGGCACATGCCCCACCGCCAGGCCGAACAGCAGCGCGAACACCAGCGTCTTGAGCGTGTCGCCGTTGGCCAGCGCCGAGAAGATGTTGGCCGGCACCAGGCTCACCAGCATGTCGGCGAAGCTGGCGGTCTTCTTCACTTCGTCCACGCCGCGCAGGTTCATGGCCGTGTCGCTGGCGCTCAGGTCGCCGCCCACGATCTGGCCGAAGGTCTGCATGGTGGTGCTGGGCAGGTTCTCGCCGGGGCGAAGAATCAGCAGCGTGGCCGCGCCGGCAATCGCCACGAAGGCCGAGAACGCGAGGAACACCAGCGCCACGCGGCCCAGCAGGCTGGCGGTGCCGCCGTCGCGGAACAGCCGCTGCAGGCTGAAGATCACGGCCGAGACCATGAAGGGCAGCGTGATCATCTTCAGCAGGTCGACGTAGATGTCGCCCACGAAGCCCAGCGTGGTTGCGAGCGCGGGCGCGAGCATGCCGAAGGCGACGCCGGCGCCCAGGCTGATGATCACGACCCAGGGGTTGAGGACGAAGGCGTAGAACTTGGAGGAATTCATGATGGGTGTGCGTCCGTTGCGGCTCAGCGGTCGAGCGCCTGCAGGACTTTCTGGATGTCCAGCTTTTCGGTGCGCTGGGCGAGGAACTGGTTGACGTAGGCCAGCAGCGTGGGGTCGGTCACGGCCACGCCGATGCCCAGGGTGTCTTCCAGGTCCTTCAGCGTCACGGTGCGCAGCACCAGCGACACGGTGGGGTCGGCCTTGAGCACGCGCTTGACCTCGAACTCGTCGCGGTACGCGCTCACGATCTCGCCCTTGTGCAGGGCCGCCAGCACCTCGTTCCAGGTCGCGAATTCCTGAATCTTGGCGTGCGGGAAGTTGGTGCGCGCGTAGTCCGCGAAGGACGACTTGGCGATCACGCCGATGCTGCCGTTGAAGTTGCGGATGACCTCCGGCAGCGGCCGCCCGTGCGAGATCTGCGCGAACTTCACGCGGTTCAGGATGAGCGAGTGGTTCAGCGTGAGGTACGCGTCGCTGAAGGCGATGGTCTGCGTGCGCGCCAGCGTGCGCGACAGCTTGCTGATGGCCAGGTCGGCCTGGCCGCTGGCCAGCAGGTCGACCACCGCGTTGAAGGTGCTGGCGTCGCGGTTGAAGCGCAGCTTGACGCCCAGTTCCTTGGCCAGCGACTGCGCCAGGCCCACTTCGAGCCCGGTCCACTGGCCGCTGTCATCGAAGAAGAAGAACGGCGGCGTGTCGACCTTGAGCATGGCCACCACCAGCTCGCCGCGCATCACGATGCGCGCGATGTCGGGTGCCAGCAGCCGGCCGTCGGGCACGCGCACGAGGCCGTTGGTGAGCACCGGTGCCGGGGGCGCGGGTGGCGGCGCGTCGGTTGCGGCCGCCAGTGTCGCGGGCGACGCGGCCGCGGGAGCCGCGAGCGTCACCACCGGTGCCGGCGCGGCGGGCGCGGTGAGCACGCCCTGCGCCACCGGGCGTTCGCCCGCGGCGCCGGCGCCGCTGCTTGCGCAGAGGCCGGCAAACGCCAGCAAGGCGGGAAGGGCAAGGCGCCGAAGCGCGATGTGCATGCCCGTGAGGTGTCGTGTGTTGTTCGACATGCTTGGAATCACTTTGGTCATTGGGTGGGGGCGGCGGGAGCCGGCGCGGGCGAAGGCGAAGAAGAAGGTTGCGGCGCGGGCGCCACGACGGCGGCAGCGGCGGGAGCGGGCGTGGGCGCCATCAGCTTGCCGATCTCGATGCCCATCAGGAACAGGAGAACGCACAGCAGCACCAGGCAGACCGCCGTGATGGCGACCATGCGTGAGCTCATCGTGAAAACGTATTGCGACATGGGGTGGGGCGGAGGTGGGCGGTGACCGGTTCAGGGAACCATGGAAGTGAACTGCCCCGGCACGACGACCTGGATCACGCCGCCCCAGTTGCAGGCGAGCTTGGAGCTGTCCTGCAGGGCGGGCATGTTGCCCAGCAGCACCGTGGGCGAGCCCGGCGCCCAGGGCGCGGCGGTTACCGGAATGCAGGGCATCGGCGTGAAGGCGCCGAGCGCGGCGGCGGTGGCGGCCGCCACCATCGGGTTCGACATGCTGTTGCAGGTGCCGAAGGGCAGGATGTTGACGAAGGGCTTGTTGTCCATGATGGTGGCCCCCGGCACGTTGCTCGTGACCACACCGGCCACGGGCAGCACCGAAAGGCTCGAGGGCGCGGCGCCGAAGCTGCACTGCAGCGTGGCTCCCATGCAGACGTGCATTCCCATGGCTCAGCTCCCCCTCACGAGTTTTTCCAGGCTCTTCATGAAGCCCGGTGGCGCGGCGGTGGCCACGATCTCGCGCCCCGCGTCGTCGAAGCGGCGCGGGTTGCCCCAGGGCTTGCCCTGGCGGTATGAGATTTCTTCCATCAGCTGGCCGTTGGGCCAGAAGCGCCGCAGCGGGCCGTGCAGCACGTTGGCCACGTAGGTGGACGACTGCGCCACGCCGCCGCCCGGCAGGTAGTCGAGCACTTCGCCGTCGAGCACGCCGGCGCGGTAGTTCTCGCGCCGGATCATGCGGCCTTCGTGGAAGTAGCTTGCCTCGCCGTCGAGCCGGCCGGCCACGTAGCGCAGCCGCGCCGTGGCGTCGCCCGACTCCGCATAGGACACGGCCTCGCCGTGCAGCGCGCCGCGCACGTGCTGCTGCGTCTGCATCAGCTTGCCGCTGGGGTAGTAGCCGCGTGTCGTGCCGTCGGCCACGCCGCCCACGCGCTGGGTTTCCTGCAGCAGCTGGCCGCGCTCGTCGAACAGGCGCATGGTGCCGTGCGGCAGGCCGGCCTGGTAGGCCGCGTCCATCGCGGGCTTGCCGGGGGCCGAGAACACCTGCATCGGTCCGTGCGGCACGTCGCCCAGGAAGGAAGCACGCACCACCGTGCGGCCGGCGCCGTCCAGGGCCTCGCGCACCACGGCATCGGGTGCCGTTGCAAGGGATGAAGCAGAAGGAAGAGCCATGGCGTTCTTCAATTGATCTTCACCAGCCCGCCCTTGAGCGTGACCATGCCGCCGCCTTCGACGGCGTTCATGGCCGAAGCCTTGCTGCTGATCGACGGCGCTTCGTTCGTCAGCGAGGCGCCGCCCTTGGCTGACAGGGCCACGCCGGCCTCGGCCTTGAAGTTGATGCCGGCGTTGGCGCCAAGGTCGGTGCCGGCCTTCAGGTCCAGCGTCTGGGCCGACTTGATGAGCAGCGTGCCCGTCACGTCGATCACCAGGTTGCCCGTAACCTTGAGCTCGTAGTTGCCGCTGACCGTCTGCGTGAAGTTGGCCTTGTTGTCGTGCGTCTCGTTGCCCGTGACTTCCAGCGCGCGCGTGCCCTTGACCGAGTGGGTCTCGTTGCCCGTGTCGACCTTGACGGTGCGATTGCCCTTGGTGACCGTGTGCAGCTCGTTGCCGGCGATCACCTTGGTGGTCAGGTCGTTCTCGATCTCGGTGCGCATGTCCTTCTGCGCATGCATGTAGAGCTCTTCGGCGTCTTTCTTGTCCTCGAAGCGCAACTCGTTGCCCGCGGAGCCGCCCGGCAGCGAGCGCGAGCGGATCGTGCTTTGCGACGAAGCGCTCGGCAGCTCGACCGGCGTGACGTGCGTGCCGTTGTAGACGCTGCCCGACACCAGCGGCCGGTCGGGGTCGCCGTCGACATAGCTCACGACCACTTCCTGCCCGATGCGCGGCAGGAAGAGCGCACCCCAGCCCTCGCCGGCCCATATCTGCGAGACGCGCATCCAGCACGAGCTCTTGTCGTCTTTCTTGCCCAGGCGGTCCCACGGGAACTGCACCTTGATGCGACCGTGCTGGTCGGTCCAGACCTCGTGCCCGGAAGGCCCCACCACCCGCGCCGTGTGGCTGCCGGCCACCACAGGGCGCGGTGTCAGGCGCGGCGGGCGGAAGGGCGTGTTCAGCGGCAGGGTCTCGAAGCTGTTGCTGTAGTTCTCGTTTTCGGCGTGGTGATGCACGCTGTGCACCACGTACTCGTCGTTCAAGTCGGCGCGTGGGTGCTCTTTCAGCTTGAAGGTGGTGCCCGGCGTCAGGTAGTGGCAATGGCTGTCGCCGCGTCCCGACTGGCTGCCGACCTGGTGCTCTTCCTGGCGGATGCGCGCCCGCGCGCTGGCGGCCGATGCGGCGACGCGCGAGGGAAATTCATAGTCGCTGCCGCGTCCGGCCTTGGCCGAGTTCTTTGCGAGCAGGCTGGTATCGGGCGTGAGGAAGTCGTAGTCGTCCACCTCGTGGTCCTTGGTCACCAGCCTGGCGTCCGACTCGAAGCGGGTGACCGAATGCGTGTGCCCAACCCCTCCCTCGCCGCTGCGCACGAGGAGCTCTTGCGCGTTCGGGCAACTCTCGTAGGCCGACTTGCTGTCCGCCAGCACCAGCGTGTGCGAGTCGGCGGTGAAGGTGAAGAAATAGAAGATGCCTTCCTCTTCCATCAGGCGCGAGACGAAGTCGAAGGCCGTCTCGTCATAGCGCACGCAGTACTCGCGCGGGGCATAGGTGCCTTCCAGCGCCGTGCGGCAATCCACCGCGAAGTCACCGAGCACCTTCTGCACGATATCGGGCGTGCTCAAGTTCTGGTAGATCACCCGGTCGCGGCCCAGCGTGAGCAGCCACATGCGTGGCACCAGCTCGAGCGTGTAGGTCGCGAAGTCCTGGTTGCTGCCCAGGTAGGTGAAGCGCGAGACGATCCCGTTGAACAGGCGCGCATTCTTCTCGGGCCGCTGCAGCGTGACGGTGGCCGAGGTGCCGATCAGGTCGGCGCCCTTGATCGTGTCCAGGGGCGAGCGCATGGTCAGCGAGCAGGCGAACAGCCGCGACAGCCCTTCGGTTGCCTGGAAGGTGTCGAGCAGCAGGTCTTCCGGACCCAGCGCGGTCTGCACCGTCAGGAAGGCGTTGTGCTGGAGGAAGCCTTCACGCATGTTCGTCAGCTCAGCGTTGCCGGTTCGAAGCGGAAGGCGAAGGCGCCGCCGCCGTCCATGCCCATGTGCACCTCGGTGAACGCGGCGGCCATCGAGATGCGCTCCAGCACCTGGCGCGAGAGCTCGGGCAGCACCGCGTGGGCCAGGATGTGGTCGATGTTGCGCGCGCCGCTGTCCACCTCGGTGCAGCGGGCGGTGATGGCGTCTTCCACCTGCTCGTCCCAGGTGAAGATGGCGTGGTGGTTCAGCGCGAAGCGCCGCGCCAGTTTGCCGAGCTTGAGATTCACGATCGAGCGGATCTGCTCGTCGCCCAGGTGGTGGTAGGGCACCAGCGCCAGCCGGCCGAGGAAAGCCGGGCTGAACTGCTTGAGCAGCTCGGGGCGCAGGCGCTCCACCAGCTCCTCGGGGTCGGGTCTGCGGCCGCCCTGCGAAGCCTGCGTGATCACGTCCTGCGCCGCATTGGAGGTCAGCAGGATCAGCGTGTTCTTGAAGTCGATCTGCACGCCTTCGCCGTCTTCCATGGTGCCCTTGTCGAACACCTGGAAAAACAGCTCCAGCACGTCGGGGTGGGCCTTCTCCATCTCGTCGAGCAGCACCACGCTGTAGGGCCGGCGGCGCACCGCCTCGGTCAGCACGCCGCCGCGCCCGTAGCCCACGTAGCCGGGCGGCGCGCCCTTGAGGCTGGAGACGGTGTGCGCCTCCTGGAACTCCGACATGTTCACGGTGATGACGTTGCGCTCGCCTCCGTACAGCAGGTCGGCCAGCGCGAAGGCGGTCTCGGTCTTGCCCACGCCGCTGGGGCCCACCAGCATGAACACGCCCACCGGCTTGCCGGGGTCGTCGAGGTCGGCGCGGAAGGTGCGCACGCGCCGCGCGATGGCGTCCAGCGCGTCGTCCTGGCCGACCACGCGCTCGGCCAGCTTCTCCTTCAGGTTGAGCACCGTGTGCAGCTCGTCGGTCATCATCTTGCCGACCGGGATGCCGGTCCAGCCGGAGATGACTTCGGCCACCATCACGCCGTCGACGCACACGGGCACCATGGGCTCGTCGCTCTGCAGCGCCTCCAGGCCTTTTTCGAGGCGGCGCAGCGCGGCGGTGAGCAGCGCGGGGTCGTTCTCCTCGTCGGGCGGCGGCGCGTCGTCGCGCAGGCTGTCGGCGATCTTGCGGCGCAGCGCGACGATCTCCATCACCGCGTGCTTCTCCTCGTCGAGCTTGTCCGACAGGCGCTTGTGCTTCTGGCGCAGCGCATCGAGCTTCGCGGTGAGCGTGGCGATGGCGTCCTGGTGCTCGCCGCCGGTGGCTGCTTCATGGCGCAGCACGCGCAGTTCGCTTTCGCCTGTGGCAATGTCGCGCGCGGCCGATTCCAGCTCGGCCGGCAGCCCGTTCTGCCCGATGGCCACGCGCGCGCAGGCGGTGTCGAGCACGCTGATGGCCTTGTCGGGCAGCTGGCGGCCGGTGATGTAGCGGTGCGAGAGCTTGACGGCCTCGCGCACCGCGTCGTCGATGATCTCCACGCCGTGGTGCTTTTCCAGCGTCTCGACCATGCCGCGCAGCATGTCGATGGCGACTTCCTCGCTCGGCTCCTCGACCTTCACCACCTGGAAGCGCCGCGCCAGCGCGGGGTCGCGCTCCACGTACTTCTTGTATTCGGCCCAGGTGGTGGCGGCGATGGTGCGCAGTTCGCCGCGCGCCAGCGCCGGCTTGAGCAGGTTGGCCGCGTCGCCCTGGCCCTCGGCGCCGCCCGCGCCGATGAGCTGGTGCGCCTCGTCGATGAAAAGAATCACCGGCGTGGGCGAGGCCTTGACCTCGGCGATGACCGACTTGAGCCGGTTCTCGAACTCGCCCTTCACGCCGGCACCGGCCTGCAGCAGCGCCAGGTCGAGCGAGCGCACCGACACCTGGCGCAGCGCGGGCGGCACGTCGCCCTGCACCACGCGCTGCGCGAAGCCTTCGACCACCGCCGTCTTGCCGACGCCGGCCTCGCCGGTGAGGATGGGGTTGTTCTGGCGGCGACGCAGCAGCACGTCGATGATCTGGCGGATCTCGCCGTCGCGGCCGCGGATCGGGTCGATCGCGCCGTCGCGCGCGAGCTGCGTCATGTCGACCGTGTACTGGTCGAGCGAAGGCGTGGCCGAGCTGCCGCGGCGCGCGGTGGGCATCTGCAGCGGCGGTGCGCCGGCGTCCGGCAGCGACGGCGTGTTCGGCGGGTTGTGCTGGCTGGCGGCCGGCGCCGGAGCCACAGGCGCGGCGGCCAGCGCCGAGGCGGCGGCGTCCTCGGGCGAGGACTGCAGCAGGCCCGCGAGTTCGTCGCGCAGCGTGCCGCGCGGAATCTGCAGCAGCGCGGGCGCGGCGTCGACCAGCCGGCCGCGCAGGCGGTCCACGTCCAGCAGCGCCAGCATCAGCGTGCCGGAGCGGATGTGCTGCTGGCCCAGCAGCATCGAGCTCATGAGCCAGGCTTCCTGGAACAGCGGCGCGAAGTCGGGCGCCAGGCTGGGCGTGCGGCCGTTGCCGCGCTTGAAGGTGTCCAGCGACTTCTGCAGCTGCGACTGCACGGTGTCGGGCCGGATACTGAAGCGGCCGAACACCAGCCGCAGGTCGGGCGCGTCGTTGTCCACCAGCTTCAGCAGCAGGTGTTCGAGGTCGACGTTGTAGTGCGTCTGCTGCACGCACAGCTCGGCGGCCTGTTCCATGGCGCGCTTGCATTCCGGGTTGAGCCGGCCGAGCAGGGTGCGGATGTCGATGTCCATAAGAATGTGCGGCTCAGGCGCCGGGCGCGCCGCCGGCATCGCCGGCGTCGCTGGTCAGGGTGTGTTGAACGGGGGGCAGCGTGCCCCGGAAAGAAGGGCCGGCGACCCACGAGGTCCAGCCCAGGCGCATCGGGTTCGCGGCGCCGAGCAGGCTGCTGCGCCGTTCGGCGGGCGCCAGTTGCAGTTCCATCTCGACCTTCAGGTCCTGCGGAATGAAGCGGCGCACCAGCCATTTGGCGAGCGCATGGTCGGCGCCCCGGGGCAGCAGGTCGCGCAGGCGCTGCTGGCTCAGGTCGCTGAACGTGAGGCGGATGCCGGCGCCCTGGTCCCACACGCGCTTGCCGAGCACGGCGCCGCCGCCCAGCGGCGTGCGCATGTCCAGCCGCGCCGAGGCATCGGGCTCCAGCGCGAGCCAGCGGCCGCGGAACTGCGTGCCCTGCACCTGCACGCCGAGACGGTCGCGCAGCAGCGCCAGCAGGGCGGTCATGCCGCGCGGCGCACCGCCCAGCAGGCCCGCATGGCGCAGCCACAGGGCAGAGCCGTCGGGCGCGCGCACGCCGGAGCGCAGGCCCAGCGCGCTGGCGGCATCCAGCGTGGACGCCAGGGTCGAGCTGGAAGGCGAGTGCGGGTTGAGCGCCACATGGTGCTTGCGGCGGCTGCGGTACAGGAAGGCCAGGAAGCGGTGGTTGAAGATGTCGAGGAAGTCGGCCGTCGCGTGGTCGCGCCGCTGCCGGCGCTCCAGCAGCATCTCGGTGACGGGCATCGGCAGCGGGCCGCCGCTGCCGCCCAGCGAGAGCGCGGGCGTGGTGAGCGAGAAGGGCTCGCCGGTGGGGGCGTCGGTGTCGACCTCGCGCACGTCGCTGGCCTCGAAGGCCAGCGAGACGAAGGCGTGCAGCCGCACGGCCTCGCGTTCGCGCGGGCCTTGCGAGCGCCCCACGGGCACCGCGTCGGGCGCGGCGCGCTCGAGCAGGCTGATGGCCTGGAACAGGTTGAAGTCCTGCGGGCGGGCGCTGAGTTCTTCGATCACAGCACGACCTGCCGGCCCGTCATCGGCGCCCATTGCTTGCGCACTTCGTCGCCGTCGCGCACCACCAGGCGCACGAAGGAGTTCACCGAGGTGTACATGGCGAAGAACCGCGCGAGCACGGCCGACATCATGAGAGGGGAGCCGCCGACGAAGGCGTCGTCCTCGAATTCGAGCGTGACCTGCGTGCCGCGGCAGTAGCCGCGCCAGGCCTCGGTGCCCACGTGGGCGGTGACGCCGCGCGCCGAGAGCCCGGCGATGCCGCGGATCTGCGCGTGGTCGCGCCGGCTGTCGGAGGCGAACAGCAGCAGCATCTCGCGCAGCTGCTCGCGGCCGGTGGAGCCGTCCACCAGCGACTGGTGGTTGAGCGTGAGCAGCGACACCAGCCGCCACAGCGTCTCGCTGCCCAGCGGCGGGTCGCGCTGTGCGGTGGGCTCGTAAAGGCAGCGCACGCTGGTGGGCTGCGACGGGCCTTCGGCCACCAGCCGCGCGCCCACGGGCACTTGCTCGGCCAGCCGGCGGTTGGTGCACAGCAGGTGCGCATACACCACAGGTTGCGCGGGCCGGCTGTGCGTCTTGCCCTGGTCGACGAAAGACAGGAAGACGTCGGTGCCCGGAATGTTCTGGCGCAGGCAGGGCTCGCGCCGGGCGGCCCAGAACACGGCGCCCTGCGAACCCTGCGCGCCCTGGGCGCCGTCCACATGGCCGAGCGCGGCGAAGCCCGGCACGTTCACCGGCTTGTCGGCGTCCGGGTCGGAGGCGATCACCGAGACGATGGAATGCACTTCGGTGGTCGCGTCGCGCTGGCGGTCGGGCACCAGCATGTATTCGTAGTGGCGCTGGTCCATCACCAGCGGCTCGCTCACGCGCGGGAACAGGTTGACGATGGGCGTGCAGCCGAGCTGGAAGTTCTCGGCGTCCAGGTGCCGCAGCGCGCGCGTGGGCCGGTCGAGCTGGAACACCAGGTCGCAGCGCTGCCCGCGGCCCAGGCGCGCGCGCAGGTGATGCAGGTCGAAGAAATGGAACTTGCGCGGAAACGCGAAGTACTCCTGCAGCAGGCCGTAGGCGGGCTGTGCGTTGGCGGGCTGCGGCAGCACCTCTTCGCCTTCGGCGAAGCCGACCTCGCGCCATGCGTCGGGCGGCAGCATCTGCAGCGCGCCGCCTTCGGGCATGACGCCGACCGACTTCACGCCCGCCACCAGCGCGTCGTACAGCGGCATGGTGAGCATCCAGTCGCCCTGCAGGTGAATGCGCAGGTTGTCGATCTCGAGCTCGGCGAAGTCGGTGCCGGCGTCGCACTCGAGCGTGAGCCGCAGTACGGCGTCGGTGTCGATGGCGGCATGCGAGACGCGCAGCGGCCACAGCACGGTGTCCCAGGCGGTGCGGAAGCGGCATTCGCGCGACTGCGGGGCCTGGCCCGGCGCGGAATGCGGATGCGCGGTGCGCGCATTCAGCATGGTGTGGCGCGGCACGCGAAAGCCGGCCGTGACCTTGCCCTGCGTCGGGTCGAGCGTGAACTGCGCCACCGACATCGAGGGCAGCGGCTGCACCAGCGACGGGCAGAGGTTGTCGAGCAGCGCGTAGGCGACGTCGGGAAATTCCTGGTCGAGGTCTCGGTGCACGCGCGCCGAAAGAAAGGCGACCGATTCGATCAGCCGCTCGGTATGCGGGTCCAGCGATTCGCCGCCGTGCAGCGAGAGCCGGGAGGCGACCTTGGGGTAGCGCTGGGCGAAGTCCGCCCCCTGTCCTCGCAGGTAGGACAGTTCGCGCTTGTAGTACTGCAGCAGGTCGCTGTGCTGGATGTCGGACACGTCAGGCGACTTTCATCAGGCTGTCCGGCGTGCCGAGCAGCATCTCGAAGTCGACGCGGCGCAGCGCGAGCCCGGCCCGCGCCTGCGCACCGATGCGCACCCGCGCGACTTCATGCCGGTTGGGCGTGGCGCTGACCTGCACGCTCACTTCCGACAGGCGCGGCTCATAGCGCTGCACAGCCTGGCGCAGCACTGCGGCAAGCTGTTGCAGGTCGGTGGTGTTCTGCGCGCTGAGCGCGGAGAAATCGGGAATGCCGTACTCCAGCACCGTGCCGCTGCCTTGCGCGTAGTCGGCCATCGACAGCGGCGAACGGGTGTTGAAAAGCTGGCGCAGCTCGCGGCCGATGGAGTCCTGCACGGACTCCATCGTCTCGAGATGCACCCCATGGGCGTGCTCGGACAGCGCCGACGCCAGCCGGTCGAACAGGGGCGCGACGCCCCCTTTGACAAGTTCGGACACGGTGGGCGCCGGACGTCAGCGTCGGGCCCTCACGCGACCGCGGTGTTCTTCGACAGATCCCAGCCGAACGGTGCGACGCCTTCCTGGCCGCCTTCTTCCTTCTGCTTGGTGTATTCGACCTTGATGGCCGCGTAGTTCAGCGAGATGCTTTCCTGGGGCAGGTCGCCGCCGCTGGACACCGAGAAGCCGCTGAGGATCACGTCGGTCAGGGTCACGACCATCAGGGGCAGCAGGCCGCTCTTGTCTTCGCGCGGGAAGGTGATGATGGTGTCGCCCGCGAACACTTCGCCGCCGGCCAGCTTCTGCATCAGCTGGGGCGTGGCCGAGTCGGTGGTGCGGGTCACCGTGATCTCGGAGAAGCTGGGCTTGCCCGCGGTGCGCTCCTGGTTGGAGGTGCCCGAGGTCACGGCGAGGCCGGCGCCGAACTGGAAGCTCTGGACTTCCATTTCGTCCTTGTGGCCCTCGATCTGGGTCTGGCCGGTCACACCGGGCATCTTGAGGTAGATAGGCATGTGAAAGTTCTTTCAGTCTGTCTGTGTGTAGACGTGGATGTCGGGGGTATCAGGCGGCCGCGGCCGGCAGGTCGGCCACCAGGCGGATGGAGGCCGAGAGTTCCTCGAGCTGGAAGTGCGGCTTCAGGAAGGCGATGGCGCGGTACGAGCCCGGCTTGCCCGGCACTTCGGTCACGTCCACGCGGGCCTGGCTCAGCGGGTACTTGGCCTTCATGGCCTGCGGCGCCGAGGGGCTCACCAGCACGTAGTTGGCCACCCAGTTGTTCAGGTGCTTCTGCATGTCGGCCTGCGTCTGGAAGCTGCCGATCTTGTCGCGCACGATCACCTTCAGGTAGTGCGCGAAACGCGAGGCCGCCAGGATGTAGGGCAGGCGGGCCGAGACGGCCGCGTTGGCGTTGGCCGCGTCCTTGTCGTACACCTTGGGCTTGTTCACGGTCTGGCCGCCGAAGAAGGCCGCGGTGTTCGAACCCTTGGAATTGACGATGGCGATGAAGCCCAGGTCGCTCAGTTCCTTTTCGCGGCGGTCGGTGATGGTCACTTCCGTCGGCGGCTTCAGGGCGATGTCGCCTTCGTCCGTCTTGTAGGCGTGGGCCACCATGCCGTCGACCTTGCCGCCGCCTTCGACGCCGCGGATGGCCGTGGTCCAGCCGTACATCGAGTGTGCCTGCGTGATGCGCAGGCCGAGCTGGTAGGCCGCGTTGGCCCACAGGTACTTGCCGTGGTCGGAGCCGTCCACGTCTTCTTCGTAGTTGAAGTTCTCGACGGGGATGGTCTTGGCGCCGTAGGGCAGGCGGGCGGCGTAGCTGGGCAGCACCAGCGACACGTAGCGCGAATCTTCCGATTCGCGGAAGCTGCGCCACGAGGCGAGCTCGGCGCTCTCGAAGGTCTTGGAGAGGTCGCGCGGAATGCCCAGTTCGGTGAACGACTTGAAGTCGAACAGCGCGGGGGCGGCGGCGGCGATGAAGGGCGCGTGCGCGGCGGCGGCCACGCGCGAGACGCGTTCCAGCAGGGCGATGTCCTGCGGATGGCGGCTGAAGTAGTAGTCGCCGATCAGGAGCGAGTAGGGGTGGCCGCCGTAGGTGCCGTATTCCTCTTCGTAGATCTTCTTGAAGAGCACGCTGGTGTCGTGGTCGACGGCGGTCTCCAGGTCCTTGAGCAGGTCCTTCTTGCTCACGTTCAGCAGGCGCAGCTTGAGGTTGCTGCCGGTCTCGGTGCCGAACACCATGTCGTGCAGGCCGCGCCAGGAGCCTTCGAGGGCCTGGAACTCGGGGGCGTGCAGGATCGCGTTGAGCTGGTCGGTCAGCAGGCGGTCGATCTCGGCGACGCGCTCGTTGATCAGCGTGACCACGCCCTTGTCGGGGCTGGTCTTCATGCCTTCGTCGAGGATCTGCGAGGCGAGCTGACCGATCAGCTTCTTCGCGTAGGCGCCCTGCGAAGGCTCGGTCGTCATCTTGCCTTCGTAGACGATCTTGTCGAGCAGGCTCATGTCACTGGTCGTGACGGTGGTCGCTGCGCTGCCGGCTTCGGCGGCTTTGGATTTGTTGGCCATCTCTATCACCATTCAAGAATTGCCGGTTCGCGCCCGCGGGGCGGCCGCCGGCGTGGTTGATCACGCAGCCGGAGCTTCGGCTTCGGTGGACGTCTGGGTTTCGGCGGCGGCCTGGGGGGCGGCGGCGGGCGCGGCGGTGCCGGCTTCGGCCTTGGCCTGGCTCTGGACGGCCTTGAGGTCTTCGCTGTTCTTCACCACGTTCTCGAGCAGGTCGTCGAGTTCGTCGTTGCCGTCGAGCTTGGCGAGCAGGTCGCGCAGTTGCTGGCGGGCTTCGAGCAGCTTGGCCAGGCGGGGCACCTGGCTCACGATGGCTTCGGGGTGGAAGTCGCCGAACTCCTTGAAGTTCAGTTCGATCTTCAGGTTGCCGTCGCCCTTGAGGGTGTCGGACACCGACAGGTCGAGGCGGGGCGAGATGTTGCCGAGCACTTCGTCGAAGTTGTCGCGGTCGATCTCGACGAAGCGGCGCTCCTTGAGCTTCGGCAGGGG
Source organism: Variovorax paradoxus (assembly GCF_022009635.1). NCBI lineage: Bacteria > Pseudomonadati > Pseudomonadota > Betaproteobacteria > Burkholderiales > Comamonadaceae > Variovorax > Variovorax paradoxus. Next base: position 5,390,285 of record NZ_CP091716.1, on the reverse strand, counting down.
CTGCACGGGCTGGCCCGACAGGTCGGCCAGCAGGCCCACGACCAGCGGCAGCTCTTTCTTCTCGACGGCGTCGCCGATCTCGACGTCATAGGTGATCTGGACGCGCGGCGGACGATTGCGGCCGACCCATTTTTGCAAGCTATTCGACATTTTTCGCTCTCAGAAAAGGTTGAATTGACAGGAACACACGTTGAAGTTTTCGGCGCTCTTCGCCGGTTTCGGCGGCGCGCTGTCCGTTGCCGTTGCCGTCCCGGCATGCATCAAAGACGCACGGAAGATACAAATCGAGATATTTACTAACAATCCCCAGAATTGGGGAGGGACCCCTTTTTCGAGAGACAAAGCTCAATAAAAACAAGGATGTACTGCAGGAAAAGTTACATATATGAGAGCTTTGTCACACAAATAAGTGACCAAATGCTAGGTCGATGAGGCGTGCGGCGCATCGGACCAAAGTCCAATGACAAGAAAGTGAATGCGGCGCTATCGCGCGCGGGGAGGCGGCGCGGGGCGAAATGGCGCGAAGCCGGCGAACGACCGCTTTTGGGGCATCAATTGGCCGGGTAGCCATTTGGTCTGCACCTGAAAGGGGTTTTGAGCCTCGAATTGGTTCATGAATCGGGCAAAATGCAAGATTCGCATAAGGTTATGCACCAATTTGAAACAAGAAGGACTGGAATGAAGCACGCATCCGTCGGGGGTTTCCTGGCACATGTCGCACAACGCAACCCCGGACAGCCCGAGTACCTGCAAGCCGTGACCGAGGTCATGGAAAGCCTTTGGCCCTACATCGAGCAGCACCCGAAATACACCGGCCACAGCCTGCTGGAGCGGCTGGTCGAACCCGAGCGCGTGGTGATGTTCCGCGTGTCCTGGGTCGACGACCACGGCGAGGTGCAGGTCAACCGCGGCTTTCGCATCCAGCACAGCCTGGCCATCGGGCCGTACAAGGGCGGCCTGCGCTTCCATCCGTCGGTCAACCTGTCGATCCTCAAGTTCCTGGCCTTCGAACAGACCTTCAAGAACGCGCTGACCACGCTGCCCATGGGCGGCGGCAAGGGCGGCGCCGACTTCGACCCCAAGGGCAAGAGCCAGGGCGAGGTGATGCGCTTCTGCCAGGCCTTCGTGAGCGAGCTGTTCCGCCACATCGGCTCCGACACCGACGTGCCGGCGGGCGACGTGGGCGTGGGCGGGCGCGAGGTGGGCTTCATGGCCGGCATGGTCAAGAAACTGACCAACCGCGCCGACTGCGTCTTCACCGGCAAGGGCCTGAGCTTCGGCGGCTCGCTGATCCGCCCCGAGGCCACCGGCTACGGCAACGTCTACTTCGCGCAGGAAATGCTCAAGCGCAAGGGCCGCGGCTTCGAGGGCATGCGCGTGAGCGTCTCGGGCGCGGGCAACGTCGCGCAGTACACCATCGAAAAGGCGATGGCGCTGGGCGCCAAGGTGGTGACGGTGTCGGATTCGAGCGGTACGGTGGTCGACGAAGACGGCTTCACGACCGAGAAGCTCGCGGTGCTGATGGACGTCAAGAACCATCTCTACGGCCGCGTCAGCGACTACGCCGAGCGCACCGGCGCGCGCTTCGTGGCCGGCGCCACGCCGTGGCACGTGCCGGTCGACGTGGCGCTGCCCAGCGCCACGCAGAATGAACTCAACGAGGAAGACGCGCGCATGCTCGTGAAGAACGGCGTGGTCTGCGTGGCCGAAGGCGCCAACATGCCCTCGACCATGGACGCGGTGAAGGTGTTCGAAGGCCACGGCGTGCTGTATGCGCCGGGCAAGGCGAGCAACGCGGGCGGCGTGGCGACATCGGGCCTGGAGATGAGCCAGAACGCCGCGCGCCTTTCATGGACGCGCGACGAGGTCGACGCCCGCCTGCTGCAGATCATGCAGGGCATCCACGAGTCGTGCCTGCACTACGGCGCGCGCAAGGACGGTGGCGTGAGCTACGTCGACGGCGCGAACATCGCCGGCTTCGTGCGCGTGGCCGACGCGATGCTGGCGCAGGGCGTGGTCTGACGCTACGCTTTCGGCCATGCGCCGGATCCTGCTGCCTGTTTGTGCCTTGCTCGGGGCGGCGTTCGCCTCGGGCGTTCATGCCGCCGGGGGCACGGGCAGCTACGAGCTGCCCTGGCGCACGCGCGGCGAAGTGCTCGAGTACCGCTCCTGCGGCTGCGCCGATTCGTGCTGGGTGGCCGAAGTGCGCGACACCCGCACCAAGGCGTTGAAGGGCCGGCTGCGCTGCGACTGCGAGCGCCTGTTCTACATGCCCGGTCCGCGCGGGCCGGAGCGCGTGCAGGCGCAAAGTTGCGAACTCGGGGAAGGGGCCGACAAGCCGCAGGCCATCGGCAAGACGCTGGAGCGCCTGCTGCTCAGAGCTCGATGAATGCCGAGGTGGCTTTGTTGAGTGCCAGCTTGCCCTTGGCGGTGATCGATTCGACCTGGGCCAGCTGACGGATGGCGCGCGCATCGGGCGCGCGGTCCGACGGGGGGATGAAGGCAGTTACCAGTTCGGCCGCACGCAGCACGCGCAACCTGTCGATGTCCGCGGGCGCGTGAAGGACGTATGGCAATTTCTGCTCGGCAAGGACCCGAAGAAATTCCATGGACATGAGCCGTCTCCTTTGGGTTGAGGGCGTTGACGGCACATTGTGCGCACAAACAATTAGCGTTGTCTAAACCCTGCGCCGCGCATGCCTTTCATCGCGTGTACCGAAGTGTTCCTTTGGTGCGTTGTGCTCGACGAAGGTGCCAGTTTGTTTCCGGCCTGTGACTGCTCAATTCAGCGCCTGGGCGGGCCATGCCGTGGTGTCGGGCATCACGAGGTGCCAGCGCATCGGATCGATGCCGTCGAAGATCGCGCGGTAGCGTTCGCTGGTGCGGCCTTCGCCGGTCACATCGCGGATCACCATGCTGTCGATGCGCGCAGGATGCGCGCGAAAAACCTGTGCGTAGATTTCCGGATCGGCCTCGCCCGAGTCGCCGATCAGCACGAAGCGGCGCTGCGGAAACTCGGCCAGCAGCCGCTCGATGGTGCCGAGCTTGTGCGCGCGCGAATCCTCGTCGTCGGGAACCAGCGTGCGCCACGTCGTGCTCTCGCGCAGGTGCATGCTGCCGGCGGGAAAGCCGGCGCTGCGAATGAAATCGGAAAGCGCCGGGTAAAGCTGTATGGGGCTTGCCGAGAGGTAGTGAAAGCGCGTGTCGGGCTTCTCCGCCAGCGCGCGGTACCAGGCCGCCATGCGCGGCGCGGCCTCGAAGCGGCGCGCGAAGGTGTTCAGCAGCATCTCGCGCCGGTCGCGCACCTGCGTGCGCTTGATGGTGTCGTCGATGTCCGAGATGACCGACACGCCTTCGGCCGGCACCACCAGCGCCTCGCCCCTGAAGCGGTGCAGCAGTTCGCCAGGTCCGGTCACGCCGTGGAACCGCACCCACTCGCGCGCATCGCGCGGCGCGTCGATCACGATGCGCAGGTTGCTGCGCCCGTCCTTGCCCGAGGCCGGCATGGTGATGCGCGCGGGGCTGCCATCGAAGACGACGTCGATGACCTTGTCTTCTTCCGACTCCGCATGGAACAGCGCGGTGCGTTGCCTGAAGCGCAGCCTTGCCGCCGGGGAGAGCTTTCGCAGGCTCAGGCCGAGGTAGCGGGCGAGCGCCGTGTCCAGGCCCCAGCGGTGCTCGCGCTCGAAGATCCAGGCGTGGATGTCGACCTCGAGCCGGCCATCGGCGGTGGGGCGCGCCGTGCCGTTCATGAAGAGCGCTTCCTCGTCGGGCTCCAGCGGCTCGGCGGCGCTCAGGGCCCGAAGCGGCGCGAGGCCGGCGACAAGCACTGCCCCTGCCACCAACGACCGGCGCCGCAAGCCCGGCGCGGCTGTCGTCGGTTGCGGGGCGCCGTCGCTCATGTCTGGCTGGTGGCGGCGCGTTCGTAGGTGACGAAGTCGAAGGCGATGCCTTCCTTGGCGGAGACATGCGATTCGCGCTGCGTTTCGCGCCACGCGGCCGCATCGAGCACGGGCGCGTGGGCGTCGCCTTCGTAGTCGCGCGCAAGCTCGGTGACGACCGCGCGCTGCGCGAGCGGCTCGGCCTCGGCGTAGATCTGCGCGCCGCCGATGACCCACACCTCGGCGGGCGAAGACGCCTCGCAGAGCGCGAACGCATCGTGGAGGCTGCCTGCGTGCAGGGCGCCTTCGGCGCGCCAGTCGGCCTGCCGCGTCACCACGATGTTCTGCCGGCCCGGCAGCGGACGAAAGCGCGGCGGCAGCGAGTCCCAGGTCTTGCGGCCCATGATCACCGGCGCGCCGGAGGTCTGCTGCTTGAAATGCGCCATGTCCTCGGGCAGGTGCCAGGGGATCGTGTTGTTCGCGCCGATCACGCCGTTGGCGGCGCGCGCGAAGATGAGGTTGATGCGCGGCTTGCTCATGCCCTTCACACCGCCACCGGTGCCTTGATGGCCGCGTGGTGCTGGTAGTCGAGCACCTCGAAGTCTTCGTACTGGTAGTCGAAGATGGAATCGGGCTTGCGCTTGATGTGCAGCGTCGGGTAGGGGTAGGGTGCGCGGCTCAGTTGCAGCGCCACTTGTTCGGCGTGGTTGCTGTAGATGTGGCAGTCGCCGCCGGTCCAGATGAAGTCGCCCACGTCGAGGTCGCACTGCTGCGCCACCATGTGCGTGAGCAGCGCGTAGCTCGCGATGTTGAAGGGCACGCCCAGGAAGATGTCGGCGCTGCGCTGGTAGAGCTGGCAGCTCAGCTTGCCGCGCTCGCCTTCGGCCTGCGGCGGCGCCACGTAGAACTGGAAGAACGCGTGGCAGGGCATGAGCGCCATCTTCGACAGCTCGGCCACGTTCCATGCGCTCACGATGATGCGGCGCGAATCGGGGTTGCTCTTCAGCGTCTTGATGACGTCGGCGATCTGGTCGATGTGGCCGCCGTCGGGCGTGGGCCAGCTGCGCCATTGCACGCCGTACACCGGGCCCAGGTCGCCGTCTTCGCGCGCCCATTCGTCCCAGATGGTCACGCCGCGTTCCTTGAGCCAGTTGTTGTTGCTCGAACCGGTCAGGAACCACAGCAGTTCCTGGATGATGGACTTCAGGTGCACCTTCTTCGTGGTGACCAGCGGAAAGCCTTCGTTCAGGTCGAAGCGCATCTGGTGGCCGAACACGCTCTTGGTGCCGGTGCCCGTGCGGTCGCTCTTGAACACGCCATGGGTGTCGACGTGGCGCATGAAATCTTCGTACTGGGAGCGGACTGGGCGGATGGGCGAGGTCATGTTGGGAATTTTACGGGGCGGCGCTAGCATAGGCCGATGACCGGTCATGACCACTCCCACGAACACAGCGAACTCGGCGAGATGGACCTGCGGGTCCGGGCGCTCGAAAGCGTACTGGCGCACAAGGGCTACATCGACCCCGCCGCGCTCGATGCGCTGATCGACACCTACCAGACCCGCATCGGCCCCCGCAACGGCGCGCGCGTGGTGGCGCGGGCCTGGGTCGATCCGGCCTTTCGCGAATGGCTGCTGGCCGACGCCACGGCGGCCATCGCTTCGCTCGGCTACACGGGCCGGCAGGGCGAGCACATGGTCGCGGTCGAGAACACCGGCGAACTGCATCACATGGTGGTCTGCACGCTGTGCAGCTGCTATCCGTGGCCGGTGCTGGGCCTGCCGCCCACCTGGTACAAGAGCGCGCCGTATCGATCGCGGGTCGTCAAGGACCCGCGCGGCGTGCTCGCCGACTTCGGCGTGACGCTGCCCGACAGCACGCGCATCCGCGTCTGGGACTCGACCGCCGAGGTGCGCTACCTCGTGATCCCGCAGCGACCGCCGGGCACCGATGGGCTGAGCGAGGACGAACTGGCCGCGCTGGTCTCGCGCGATTCGATGATCGGTACGCGGCTGGCCGGGCCGCCTGCCGGAGAGGAGCGTGCCGCATGAGCTACGTCACCAGGGCCGACCTGGGTGGGCTGCCCGGCTTCGGCCCGGTGACGCCCGAGCCCGAAGGCGAGCTGTTCCACGCGGCATGGGAGCCGCGCGTGCTGGCGCTCACGCTGGCCATGGGCGCCACGGGTTCGTGGAACATCGACGCGAGCCGCGCCGTGCGCGAGACCTTGCCCGACTACCGCGACCTGAGCTACTACCAGATCTGGCTCGCCGCGCTCGAACAGCTGATGCTGCAGCGCGGGCAGATCTTTCCGGACGAGATCACGACGGGCGAGATGCACCATGCGGCCGTACCTGTCGCCCGCGTGCTGCAGGCGGCGAACGTGCCGGCCGTTCTGGCCAGGGGCTCGGCGACCGAACGCCCCGCGACGGGCCCGGCGCGCTTTGCAATCGGCCAGCCGGTGCGCATGCGGCTGGGCAAGGTCGACCATCACACGCGGCTGCCCGGCTACGTGCAGGGCAAGCAGGGCGTGATCGCGCATCTGCATGGCGCGCACGTCTTCGCCGACGCCAACGCGCAGGGCCTGGGCGAGCAGCCGCAGTGGCTGTACACCGTGGCCTTCGACGAAGCAGAACTGTGGGGCGACGAGGCGCCGCGCCAGAACCTCTCGGTGTCCGTCGATGCGTGGGAAAGCTACCTGGAGGCGGTCGAATGAAGGGCGGCAACATGCCGCTGGCCCCGGGCATGCCTCGCGACGCCGACGGGCCGGTGTTCGGTGCGCCCTGGGAGGCGCAGGCCTTCGCAATGACCCTGGCGCTGCATGAACGCGGCCTGTTCACCTGGCCCGAGTGGGCCGAGGAATTGGCCGCGCAGATTTCCGCCGCGCAGGCCGCGGGCGACCCGGACACCGGCGAAACCTACTACCGCCACTGGCTCGCCGCGCTGGAGCATCTGGTCGCGCACAAGGGCGCCAGCTCCGGCGACGAACTTGCGCGCTACCGCCATGCGTGGGATCACGCGGCGGAGCGCACGCCGCACGGACAGCCCATCGAACTGCGCGGCGAGGATTTTCCCGGCTAGACCCGGATCACGCGCCCGGGGTTGAGCGTGTTCTTCGGATCGAGCCCGCGCTTGATCGCCCGCATCATCTCCAGCGCCACGGGCGACTTGTGCTTCTCCAGCTTGTCGACCTTCAGTGAGCCCACGCCGTGCTCGGCCGAGAAGGAGCCGCCGAACTTCTCCACAGCGTCGTACACCAGCGTGTTGATGCGCTCTTCCTCGTTCTTCAGGAACGCCTTGGTGTCGATGTTCTCCGGCGCCTGCACGTTGTAGTGCAGGTTGCCGTCGCCCAGGTGGCCGAAGTTCACGAGGCGCACGCCGGCGATCTCGCGCTTGAGCAGCGCATCGGTCTCTTCCACGAACGCCGGGATGCGCGACACCGGAATCGAGATGTCGTGCTTGATGTTCAGGCCTTCCTCGGCCTGCGCCAGCGGAATGCTCTCGCGGATGTGCCACAGCTGGTGCGCCTGCGTGAGGTTCTCGGCCACCACCGCGTCGGTGACGCAGCCGTCTTCGAAGGCGGTTTCCAGCAGGGCCTCGAAGCGTGCGCGGGCGTGGTCCTCGGATTCGTTGTCGGAGTTCTCCAGCAGCACGCAGTAAGGCACCGCCTCGTCATGGATGAAGGGCACGCGCAGCTGCGGCATGTGCTTGTCGACCAGGCTGAGGGCGAACTTGCCCATCACCTCGAAGCCGGTCAGGCCCGCGCCCAGGTGCTTGTGCGCCAGGCCCAGCAGGGTGACCGCATGGTCCAGCGATGGAACCGCCGCCCAGGCTGTCAGTTGCGCGGCCGGCAGCGGGTACAGCTTCATGGTCGCGGCGGTGATGATGCCCAGCGTGCCTTCGCTGCCGACGAACAGGTCGCGCAGGTCGTAGCCGGTGTTGTCCTTGCGCAGGCCGCTGGTGCCTTCCCAGATCTCGCCCTGGGGCGTGACCACTTCCAGGCCCAGGCACAGCTCGCGCGTGTTGCCGTAGCGAACCACCTGGGTGCCGCCGGCATTGGTCGCCAGGTTGCCGCCGATGGTGCAGCTGCCTTCGGCGGCCAGGCTCAGGGGGAACAGGAAGCCGGCCTTCTCGGCCGTTTCCTGCAGCGTTTGAAGGATGCAGCCGGCCTCCACGGTCATGGTGAGGTTGGCGGCGTCGATGGTGCGCACGGCGTTCAGGCGCTGCAGGCTCAGCACCACCTGGGTGCCGCTGTCGTCGGGGATGGAGCCGACCGCCAGGCCAGTGTTGCCGCCCTGGGGCACGATGGCCGCGCCGGCAGCGGCGCAGGCCTTGACCACATCAGCCACCTGCTGTGTGTTGGCCGGGCGCACCACGGCCAGCGACTTGCCGCGTGCGCGCTTGCGCCAGTCTTGTTCGTAGGCGGTGAGGTCGCCTTCGGTCAGTACATGCGGGGCGCCGACGATGGCGCGCAATTGGTCGATCAGGTCGGAAGAAGAAGTCATTGGGTGGAAGCCTCCAGTGGGCGAGCCGTGGCGTCGAGGGACTTGGCGTGGCGCAGCCGCAGCCGCACATGCCAGGCGCAGGCCGCGAAGAGCACGAGGCACAGCAGCACCTCGACCAGCGCGAGCACCTGGCCCACGCCGTTGGTGTCACTCCATGCGCGCACCACGCCCTCGGTGAAATAAAGCCAGATCATCAGGCTGACCCAGCGGTAGGTGTACATGCGGTTCTTCCACAGCCCCGCCAGCGGAATGACCAGCGGCAGCACCTTCAGCGCCAGCAGCGAGCCGCCCGGGCGCAGCGGCGCCAGCCACAGCTCCCAGGCCAGGCCCAGCACGATGAGGCCGACGAGGCTGCCCACGGCCGCCCAGCGGGTCGCGCGAACGGAGGAGGGCGGGAGCGGCGGCGGGTTGGCATTCATGGGCGGGATACCGCGGAACCGGCTTTGCCGGGCCGCTGGTATCGCCCCCGGCGAGGGGGTTGGCGCAGCGACACGAAGTGCGCGGAGACTGGGGGAGAGTTCAACTCCTATGATAGCCGCCATGAATCGACGGCAGCTTTGGAGGGATCTTTCGCGTTTTCCGTGGCGCAACACCGCCGCGGTACTGGGCGAGCGTTTCCGCGAAGACAAGCTCGGCCTCACGGCCAGCAGCCTGACCTTCACCACCACCATCGCGATGGTTCCCTTCTTCACGGTGGCGCTGGCGCTGTTCACCGTGTTCCCGATGTTCGCCAAGATGCAGGGCCGGCTGCAGCGCTGGCTGATCGAGAGCCTGATTCCCGACAACATCGCGCGCCAGGTGCTCGGCTACCTGAACCAGTTCGCGAGCAAGGCCAGCGGGCTGGGCATCGCGGGCCTGATCGTGCTGCTGATCACCGCCATCGCGCTGATCCTCACCATCGACAAGACGCTCAACAACATCTGGCGCGTGCGCTCGCCGCGCCCGTTCGCGCAGCGGGTGCTGATCTACTGGGCGACCATCACGCTGGGGCCGCTGATCCTGGCGGTGAGCCTGTCGACCACCTCCTATGTGTTCTCGGCCTCGCGCGACGTGGTGGGCGGCACCATGGTCAAGCTGGCCTTCGACAGCCTCGAATTCATGCTGCTCGCGGCCGGCATGGCCTCGCTCTACCACTACGTGCCCAACACCAACGTGCGCTGGGCGCATGCCTGGGCCGGCGGCATCTTCGTGGCGGCGGCCATCGAGATCGCCAAGCGCGTGCTGGCCTATTACCTGAGCCTGGTGCCGACCTATTCGGTGCTGTACGGCGCCTTCGCCACCTTCCCGATCCTGCTGGTGTGGATCTACGTGGCCTGGGTGATCGTGCTGCTGGGCGCGGTCATCGCGGCCTACCTGCCGAGCCTGCTGACGGGGGTGGCGCGGCGCGGCGGCACCGCCGGCTGGCCGCTGCAACTGGCGATGGAATCGCTGCAGCACCTGGCCCGCGCGCGCGCCACGCCGGCCAAGGGCATGGGCGCGGCCGAACTGGTGGCGCGCATGCGGGTCGATTCGCTGCAGCTCGCGCCGGTGCTCGAGACGCTGGTGGCGCTCGACTGGATCGCGCCGCTGGCGGAAGAGCCCGCCAACGAAGACCCGCGCTACGTGCTCCTTGCCGACCCCTCGACGCCCATCGAGCCGCTGCTGAAGGAGCTGCTGATGCCGCGGGCCGAGCCGCTCGAAGACCTCTGGCAGAAGGGGCCGCTGCGCTCCCTGAGGCTGGGCGACGTGCTCTTGATCTAGAGCTAGATCTTCACGCGGCCCAGCCAGATGTCGCGGTACATGGCCCAGTCGCCCATGAAGGAATAGAGCGGCCGCTTGAACGAGGCCGGCTTGTTCTTCTCGAAGCCGAAGTGCCCGACCCATGCGAAGCCGTAGCCCGCCACCAGCCCGGCCAGAAGCCACAGCGGGTTGAGCGTGACCACCAGCATCACCAGGCACAGCAGCGAGATCGTCGAGCCCGCGAAGTGCAGCCGGCGGCAGGTGCGGTTGGCGTGCTCGGTCAGGTAGAAGGGATAGAACTGCGCGAAGCTCTTGAATTGGCGCGGATCGACGGCAGATCCCGTGGCAGTCGTGGTGTTCATCGTGCGAGTCTCCTGTGCCCCCGGAACCCGTTGGCGGAGGGCTTTGTCCATAATAGCCACGACCTTGCGACCGCACCATCCGGTCTTCCGATCACACCTTTGACGCATCAGCCTTGAGCGCCCTTCCAAGCACCCCAGAATCCGCCGAGCCCGCCAGCGATGCGCCGTGGGTCGTGTGCCTGTGCGCCGAATGGTGCGGCACCTGCCGCGACTACCGGCCGCTGCTCGAGCAGGTGGCGCGCGCGCATCCGCAGTTCCGCTTCGCCTGGGTCGACATCGAGGACCACGCCGACATCGCCGATGCCTTCGACGTCGAGACCTTCCCGACCCTGCTGGTGGCCGGCACCGACGGCACCCGCTTCCTGGGTCCGCTGCTGCCGCACGCCGAAACGCTCTCGCGCATGCTTTCGGCGCTGCAGCCGCCCAAGCCCTCGAGCCTGGACGTCGATCTGCTGCTCGCGGTGCTGAACAAGAAGCCCGCCGTCTTCACGGTCTGACCGGAACTCCTCCCATGAAAATCCTGATCTTCGGCGCCACCGGCATGGTGGGGCAGGGCGTGCTGCGCGAGTGCCTGCTCGCGCCCGATGTCGAGAGCGTGGTGGCCGTAGGCCGCAACGCCACCGGGCAGCAGCACCCCAAGCTGCGCGACCTGGTCCACAAGGACATGTACGACTACGGCGCCATCGAGCCGCAGCTGCAGGGCTTCGACGCCTGCTTCTTCTGCCTGGGCGTGTCCTCGGTCGGCATGAAGGAGCCGGAGTACAAGCGCATCACCTACGACCTGACGCTGGCCGCCGCCACCGTGCTGGCCAGGCTCAACCCCGGCATGACCTTCACCTACGTGACCGGCGCCGGCACCGACAGCAGCGAGCGCGGCAGCAGCATGTGGGCCCGCGTGAAGGGCGCGACCGAAAACGCCTTGCTGCGCCTGCCGTTCAAGGCGGCCTACATGTTCCGTCCGGGCATGATCCAGCCGATGCACGGCGTGCGCTCGAAGACGCCGCTCTACGACGCCGCGATCCGCGTGCTCGGCCCCTTGCTCGGGCTGGCCTACCGGCTCTGGCCGAATCGCGTCACCACCACCGAGAAGGTCGGCCGAGCGATGCTGGCCGTGGCGCGCAACGGCGCGCCCAAGACGGTGCTCGATCCGGCCGACATCAACGCGCTGGGCTGAGCCTTCTCAGGCGGGGCCGGCCGCACCCGCGCGCGCCCGGCCCAGCTTGCGCCGGCCCGCGCTGGCGATCGCGCCCACCAGGTGCTTCACGAACTCCTGCGCCAGCGGCGGCAGCGTGCGGCCTTCGAGCGCCAGCACCTGCAGTTGCCGCTGCTGCAGCGGCGCTTCCGCGAACGGCCGCGCCACCACCGTGCCGGCGTCGATCAGGTGCATCACCGTGAGGTGGCCCGACAGCATCACGTCGGGCGTGCGCAGCAGCGGCAGCAGCACCGACGAGAAATTGCTCACGAAGATCGCGTGATAGCGCAGCCCCTGCAGGCTGCAGGCCTGGTCGAACAACTGGCGCGCGGTGACGCCCTTGTCGCCCACCGCCAGCGGGTAGCGCACCGCGTCGGCCACCGACACCACGCGCTGGCGTGCCAGGGGATGGTCGGGCCGCAGCACCGCGTACACCGGCGCGGTGGCGGCGTGCGCTATTGCCAGGCCGGGCTCCGGCGCCACCACGTACTTGAGCGCGATGTCTGTCTCGCCACGCGCCAGCAGCGCGCTCACGCCGTCGGGCGAGCCCACGTGCAGTTCGAGCTGGCAGCCAGGGTGCGCCTGCTCGAAGCTGCGCATCACCAGCGGCATGAAGTGGCCCGCGAAGCCTTCGGTGCACGCCATGCGGATGCGCCGCGCGCTCTGGCCGCCGAGGTCGCGCACCTGCTCGACCACCTGTTCGATGTCGAGCTGCGCATTGCGCAGGTGCGCGGCCAGCCGCTCGCCTGCCGCCGTGAGCGCCATGCCGCGCGCATGCCGCTCGAACAGCGGCGTGCCCAGGCTGTCTTCGAGCTTGGCGATCTGCCGGCTCACCGCCGAAGACGCGACATAGAGCCGCGCCGCCGCCTGGTTGACCGAGCCGCTGCGAGCCACTTCGAGGAAGTGCCGCATCGGGATGCTGAGAAGCGGAAGAGACATGTGGCCGGAGAAGTGTTGCCTTGAAGGCAATGGTAGCTTGCCAAAACGATGCTGGAAGCATCGGCCCGCAGGCCTTGTACTTGCTCCATCCCACGCAAAGACAAGGACGCCCTTCATGCAACGCACCGACAGCCTGGCCGCTGCCTCGGCCTATTTCGACGGCGGAGGCTTCTTCGCCGACCTCCAGCGCCGTGTCGCCTTCCGCACCGAAAGCGACACCGGCGCCGCCACGCCCGCGCTGGAGGCCTACCTGCGCGAAGAGATGATTCCGCCGCTCGCGGCGCTCGGCTTCGCCTGCGAGGTGGTCGCCAACCCGGTGCCGGGCGGCGGCCCTTTCCTCATCGCGCGCCGCATCGAGGCCCCGTCCCTGCCCACGGTGATGACCTACGGCCATGGCGACGTGGTCAGCGGGCAGGACGCGCAATGGGAAGAGGGTCTCGCGCCCTGGGCGCTCACCGTGCGCGGCGAGCGCTGGTACGGGCGCGGCACGGCCGACAACAAGGGCCAGCACAGCATCAACCTGGGCGGCCTCACCGCAGCGCTCGAGGCGCGCGGCGGGCGCCTGGGCTACAACATGACCTGGCTGGTCGAGATGGGCGAGGAGGCCGCTTCGCCAGGCCTGCACGCGGTGTGCGCGCAGGAGCGCGACAAGCTGCGCGCCGACCTCTTCATTGCCAGCGACGGCCCGCGCGTGAACGCCGGGCGGCCCACGCTGTTCCTGGGTTCGCGCGGCGCCGTCAACTTCAGCCTGCGGCTGCGCGCCCGGCCGCGCGGCTATCACTCGGGCAACTGGGGCGGCGTGCTCATCAACCCGGGCACGGTGATCAGCCATGCGGTGGCCTCGCTGGTGGATGCGCGCGGCCGCATCCTGGTGGAGGCCCTGCGCCCGCCGCCGGTCACGCAGGCCGTGCGCGACGCGCTGGCCAGCATCGCCATCGGCGGCGGTGCGGACGATCCCGCCGTCGACGAAGGCTGGGGCGAGCCCGGCCTGAGCCCGGCCGAGCGGCTGGTGGCCTGGAACACCATCGAGGTGCTGGCGCTCGGCGCCGGCTCGGCCGCGCGGCCGGTCAACGCGATCCCCTCGGAGGCCGTGGCGCATTGCCAGCTGCGCTTCGTGGTCGGCACGCCCTGGCAAGACCTGCAGCGGATCGTGCGCGCGCACCTCGATGCGCACGGCTTCGAGCAGGTGGAAGTAGCTGTCACGCTGACCGGCGCGGCCACGCGGCTCGACGTGGAGAACCCGTGGGTCGGCTGGGCGCGGCAGTCCATCGAGCGCAGCAGCGGGCATCGCCTGGACCTGTTGCCGAACCTCGCGGGTTCGCTGCCCAACGACGTGTTCGCCGATCTGCTGGGCTTGCCGACGCTGTGGGTGCCGCATTCGTACCCCGCCTGCGCGCAGCACGCGCCCAACGAGCATCTGCTCGCGCCGCTGGCCCGTGAAGGCCTGCGGATCATGGCCGGCCTCTACTGGGACCTGGGCGAGCCGGGGCTCGCGCCCTGGGCCGCCGGGCGGCTTTCGCCATCTGTTTCTTCCTCACCTTCCTGACACGCACCATGGACCTCGCCATCTCCCGCCGCCGCTTCGGCCTGCTGCTCTCCGCCTCCGCCGTGCTCGGCGTTCATGCGCGCGTCTTCGCCCAGGACGCCTGGCCCGACCGCCCCATCAAGCTCGTCGTGCCCTTCCCGCCGGGCGGCGGCACCGACCTGGTGGCGCGCGCGATGGGGCAGACCCTGTCGGAGCGGCTCGGGCAACCCATCGTGGTCGACAACCGGCCCGGCGCCGCCACCGTCATCGGCACCGACGCGGTCGCCAAGGCCGCGCCCGACGGCTACACGCTGCTGCTCTCGGGCTCGACCAGCTACAGCGTGAACCCGGCGCTGCGCGCGAAGCTGCCGTACGACCCGGTGCGTGACCTGGCGCCCATCGCCATCGTGGCGCGCACGCCGCTGGTGCTGGTGGTGGGCAAGGGCACGCCGTGGCACTCGGTACCGGAACTGGTCGCTGCGGCCAAGGCCAGGCCCAGGAGCATCCGCTACGCCACATTCGGCTCGGGTTCGGGCCCGCACCTGGCGGGCGAGTTGTTCGCGCTGGCGGCCGGCATCCAGCTGCAAGATATTCCATACAAGGGCAGCAGCCAGAGTTCGATGGCGGTGATCGGCGGCGAGATCGAGGTGGGCATCGACACCGTGGCCGCCGTGGCGCCGCATGTGCGCGCGGGCAAGCTGCGCGCGCTGGGCATCGTGGGCGCCGCGCGTTCCAGCATGCTGCCCGAGGTGCGCACGCTCGCCGAGCAGGGCCTGCCCGACGCGACCTTCGACGCCTGGTACGGCTTCGCGGCACCCGCGCGCACCCCGGCGCCGGTGGTCGACAAGCTGGCCCGCGCGGTCACGGCCACCATGGCCAACGCGCCGCTGCAGGCGCAACTGCGCGCGCAGGGCATGGAGCCGGTGGCCATCGGCGCGGCCGCCTTCCGCACGCAGATGGAGGGCGAGATTTCGCGCTACCGCGCGCTGGCGCATCGCGCGGGGATTACAGCCGAGTAGGACAGAGGCGCGAAGTCGGCTCCACGGGCTGCGCGGATGGGTTACGTGGGGCAAACTGGAAATTGTTCGTTGCCGGCATGGCCCGGCATCGCATCGAGCCAGGCCGCTTGCCTGCTTCGATGCAGCTCCCATGACTCAGATTTCGTCCCGCATTCCCGGCTTCTTTCTTCGCGCCCTGCACGTTCTTCGGCGGTGGGGGCAAGTCGCGCTCATGTGCCTGGCCGTGGCGCCCGGCGCTCATGCGCAAACGGCCCCGAAGCTCCCCAAAGCCGATTGGCCGCAAAGACCCATCCGCGTGGTGGTGCCGTTCACCGCCGGTGGCGGCAGCGACATCGTGGCCCGTGCCTTCGCGCGGCCGCTGTCCGAGCATCTGGGCCAGCCGGTCTTCATCGACAACAGGCCCGGTGCGGCCACCGTCATCGGCACGGAATACGTCGTGCGGTCGGTGCCCGACGGCCACACGCTGCTGCTGTCGGGCTCGACCAGCTTCAGCATCAACCCGGCGCTGCGCAAGAAGCTGCCTTACGACCCGACGCGCGACCTCGCGCCGATCGCCATCGTCGCGCGCAGTTCGCTGGTGCTGGTCGCGGGCAAGAACACGCCCTGGCATTCGCTGCCCGAGCTGATCGCGGCCGCCAAGGCCAACCCGGGACGCATCCGTTACGGCACCTTCGGCCCGGGGTCGGGCCCGCACCTGGCCGGCGAGATGTTCGCGGCTGCCGCCGGCATCCGGCTGCAGGCCGTGCCCTATCGCAACACCGGCCAGCTTGCCGTGGCCATGAGCGCCGGCGAAGTCGACCTGGGCATCGAGGTGGCCGGCGCGCTGGCGCCGCTCGTGAACGACGGCCGGCTGCGTGCGCTCGCCGTGTTCGGCGCAGGGCGTTCAGGCGCGCTGCCCGGGGTGCGCACGCTGGCGGAGCAGGGCTTGCCCGAAGCCACGTTCGAAGCCTGGTTCGGCCTGGCGGCCCCGGCGCGCACACCGGCGCCGGTGCTCGATGCGCTCTCCCGGGCGGTCACGCAGGCCATGGACGACACGACGCTGCAGACGAGCCTGCGCGCGCAGGGCATGGACCCCGTCGCGGTCGGCCCCGAGGCCTTCCGCAAGGAAGCGGAAAGCGAGATCTCGCGCTACCGCGTGCAGGCCGACCGCGCGGGGATCTCGCTGGACTGAGCCGCCCGCGCGGCGGCTTCAGGCGGCAGGCGCGGCGTTCAGGAAGTCGCGCAGCGCGAACAGCACGTCGTCCGGCGCTTCGCTCATCAGGGCATGGCCGGCATGCACCGTCGCCACCTTGCCGTCGCGGGCCTTGCCCACCAGCGCCCTGGTGGCGCGTGGCGGTGTCATCTGGTCGGCGTCGCCCAGCAGGAACAGCACCGGGCACTGCACCTTTTCCATGGCCGCCTCGCCGTTGGCGTAGTCGTTGCAGGCCTTGAAGCCGATGTGGAACACGTTGGCGTCGCGGTTGCTCGCGAGCACGCGGCGCATCAGCGCGCGCGAACTGCCGTAGAGCCAGGTGCCCGGCCCGAGCGCGGAGGGCGGCGGCGCCAGCAGCGCATGCGAGAAGGTGTTGACCATCGAGATGGCGCGCTGCGGGTCGTTGAGCGCGCCGTCGAGCAGCGCGGGAGACACCGTCATCGGGTAGGCGGTGCCCACCATCGCGAGGTGCGAGACGCGCTCCGGCGCGAGCGCCGCCGTCTCCAGCGCGATCAGCGAGCCGAAGCTGTGGCCGACCAGCGCGGCCTTGCGCACGCCGGCCGCGTCGAGCAGCGAAACCACGAAGCGCGCCGCTTCTTCCACGCTCGCGGGCGGCGGGCCTTCGCTCTTGCAATGGCCGGGCAGGTCGACCGCCAGCACGTTCCAGCCGTGGTTGGCGAACCAGCGGGTCTGCAGGATCCACACGCTGTGGTCGTTGAGCACGCCGTGGATGAACACGGCCGTGGGTTTGGCCGGGTCGAGGGGCTTGCCGCCGGTGTAGCAGTAGGTGCTGTGGCCGTTGACTTGAAGGATGCTCATGGCGTCTCTTTCTTGGGTCTTGTTTGTCTTGTGTTCGGGGATGTGGCGGGTCAGCGCGCCGACGCGGCCTGAGCCTGCTGCGAGGGCTGCGCCCAGTCGCGGACCGCGCTCGGCAGGATCTCGCCGGTCTCGTGCCTGAAATGCATCAGCGTGCCGTCGAGCTCGAGGTCCGAGCCGTCTCGCAGCAGGAAGCCGAGGTAGTCGCCGCCATCGTCCTGCGCAACGAGCAGCGCACGCGCGGCTTCCGGGTGGCTGGCCACCCAGTCGCCGTCATCGCCGATGTCGTCCAGCATGCGCAAGTGCTCGCGCGCAAACCAGTGCCACTGGTGGGGGTCTTGCGAGTCGAGGTCGCTGTCGTCTTCGTCGCCGTCTTCGTCGCCGTCGCCGGGCTCCGCGTACAACGGCAGGCCGGTGCGCAACAGCTCGGCATAAGCCGCGGGCAGCACCAGTTGCGTGACGCCGATCGGCTGCCGGGCCAGCGCCTGCTGCCGCGCCTGGAGCGTGGCGAAGACCCGTACCGATCGCTCGCTGGGGTCTGCATCCTGCGAGGCTGCGACTCGCGACAGCAGCGCGGAGCGCTCCGCACGGAACGCCGGGGCGTTCATCTCGACGGGCTGGACGAAGGCCGTGCGCCATTCCTTGCCGAAACGCATGCCGGTGAAGCCGCCGCTCGCCAGCGCCTGTCGCAGGTCGTCGCTGACCAGCGGGGCGCTTTCATCGGGCAGCCAGAGCAGGTCGAGCGGCTGGAGGCGAACGGGCCAATGGGCCGATGCCATGTCGAGCACAGCCCGTCCGTGGCGGGACATTCCAGCGGGCTGGAACGCCTCGGCCATGACATGGGCCGCATGTTCGAGCGCACGCCCCGGCGCGACGTAGCCGGGCGTGCGGGGCAGCTCTTGCTCGAATTCGGCCGCGGCCTGCGCAACCTGCGCCGCCGTCTCGAAGCTGCCTGCCGCGAAGACGCGGTGGTAGCGCGGCCTGTCTTTCTGCAGCCGCACGGTGATGCGCAGCGCGGTGCGCGCCAGATCGAGGCTGTCGAGCCACTGCCCGTCGCCGAGCCAGTGCATCAGCCGGTACGTGGCGCGCTGGTCGCCGAAGCGCGCGTGGTGATGCGCGGGAAAGCGGGCTTGCACTTCGTATGCGCGGTGGGCCGGCAGCCTGAACTGCGTCAGCAGCGCGTGCAGCCTGTGGCTCACGAGCAGGCATCTCGCGTGCGGCGAGCCGTCGCCCGACCAGTCGGCCAGGTCGGGAAATCGCGGCGGATGGCCCCAGCCCTGCGACATCTCGATGCGCCGCGGCGCGGCCCAGAAATGCTCGCGGGCGATCGGCGGCGCGTCGCCGTAGCCGCCGTAGGTCTCGCGGTCGCGCGTGCCGTCGGGGCGCGCGGCGAAGAAATGCGGCGCGACGCCGAGCGCGTCCGGGCCCTTCAGCCATTCGAAGAACGGTGTCGGCTCCATCGGCGCGGTCAGGCTTTTTCCGCCGCCTTCAGCGCGCGCTTCAGATCGTCGATGAGGTCGGCCGCGTCTTCCAGCCCGATCGACAGGCGGATCGTGCCTTGCGAAATGCCCGCGCCGGCCAGCGCCTCGTCGGTCATGCGGAAGTGGGTGGTGCTTGCGGGGTGGATCACCAGGCTGCGGCAGTCGCCCACGTTGGCCAGGTGGCTGAACAGCTTGAGCGCCTCGATGAAGGCCTTGCCCTGCGCGCGGCTGCCCTTGATGTCGAAGCTGAACACCGCGCCGGCGCCGCGCGCGCCGTGGCGCAGCAGCTTCTGCGCGAGCGCGTGGCTCGGGTGCGATTCGATCAGCGGGTGTCCCACGCGCGACACGAACGGGTGCGAAGCGAGGAATTCGACCACCTTCTGCGTGTTGTCGATGTGGCGCTCCATGCGCAGCGGCAGCGTCTCGATGCCCTGCAGGATGAGCCAAGCCGTGTGCGGGCTCATCGAGGCGCCGAAGTCGCGCAGGCCTTCGCGGCGGGCGCGCAGCAGGAAGGCGCCCACGGTGCTTTCCTCGCTGAACACCATGTTGTGGAAGCCGTCGTAGGCCTGCGTCAGCTCGGCGAACTTGCCCGACTTCTCCCAGTCGAAGCTGCCGCCGTCGACCACCACGCCGCCGATCACGGTGCCGTGGCCCGACAGGAACTTGGTGGCCGAGTGGTAGACCAGGTCGGCGCCCCAATCGAAGGGCTTGATGAGGTAAGGCGAGGTGAGCGTGGAGTCGACCAGCAGCGGCACGCCGGCCGCGTGCGCGATGTCGCTCACCGCCGGAATGTCGAGCACGTCGAGCCCGGGGTTGCCCACGGTCTCGCCGAAGAAGAGCTTGGTCTCGGGCCGCACCGCGTTGCGCCAGCCGTCCAGGTCGCCGGGCTTGACGAAGGTGGTCTCGATGCCGAAACGGCGCATCGTGTAGTGCAGCAGGTTCTGCGAACCGCCGTACAGCGCCGTGCTGGCAACGATGTGCGAGCCCGCGCCCATCAGCGTGGCCACCGACAGGTGCAGCGCCGCCTGCCCGCTGGCGGTGGCGATGGCGCCGATGCCGCCTTCTAGCGCCGACACGCGCTGCTCCAGCACCGCGTTGGTCGGGTTGCTGATGCGCGAATAGACGTGGCCGGCGCGCTCCAGGTTGAAGAGGGCGGCCGCGTGGTCGCTCGACTCGAAGACGAAGGAAGTGGTGAGGTGGATCGGCACCGCCCGCGCGCCGGTGGCGGGGTCGGGCGAGGCGCCGGCGTGCAGCGCGAGGGTGTCGAAACCGGGGTCGGAATAACCGGGCATGAGGGCCTTTCTGTGTCTGAGCGTCGTCTCCTGGCAATGCCCCGTTACTTCTGCAATTCATGCGTCCGCGACATGGGCGCTCAGGTCGGCGTCGATTGTGGGCTATATTCAAAAACGGCACGCCCGCCCAGATACACACCAGAGATAGCCGAGATTGAGTCCCGAGAGGAGCACACGATGAAAGTCAGCGACATCCTTCGCGTCAAGGGCAACACGCTCTTCACCATCACGCCAGACGATCCGCTGGCACACGCCGCCAACACCATGGCGGAAAAGGACATCGGTTCGCTGGTGGTCATGGAGCACGGCGACCTGGTCGGCATGCTCACCTTCCGGGAAGTGATCGTCGCCATCGTCAACAACGGCGGCCAGGTCGGCACCACGCTGGTCCGCAAGGCCATGGACGACGCCCCCGTCACCTGCACCCTGGAAACCGACCTCGACGAAATCCGCCGCATCATGCTGGAGCGCCACGCGCGCTACATGCCCGTCATGGACAAGCGCATGCTGATGGGCGTGATCAGCTTCTACGACGTGGCCAAGGCCGTGGTGGACAGCCAGAACTTCGAGAACAAGATGCTCAAGGCCTACATCCGCGACTGGCCGGCGGAAGACGAAAAGACCGGCTGACCGCCGCCGGCCCCGCGCGGCGGCCCCGCTTCAGGGCAGCCGCGCGATCTCCGCGCGCAGCAGCGCGTGGAACCCCTCGGCATCGGCCTCGCTGATCCACAGCGCATTGGGGGTGCGGCGGTTGTAGCCGCGAAAATCGACCACCGTCGCGCCGGTCGTGAACTCCCCCTTCGTTTCCACGTCCACGCTCACCTTGGCGCCCTTGAACAGCTCGGGCTGCAGCAGGTAGCCGATCACGCAGGGGTCGTACACCGGCCCCACCGCCACGCCGCGCCGGCGCAGGCCGTAAGCCATCATCGAGTCGAAGATGTCCGCCACCACCTTGCCGGCGTTGTTGCCCATGGCGCGAAAGGGCGCGATGCGCTCGGGCGTCACCAGCACGCGCCGGGCCGCGTCGTGCGACAGGGCCGTGACCGGCACGCCGCTGCGGAACACGATGGACGCGGCCTCGGGGTCGGCGTAGATGTTGAAGGTGGCGGCCGGCGTGATGTTGCCGCCCACGCCCCATGAGCCGTCCATGACCGCGATCTCTGCAATGGCCGGCTTGATGTCGGGCGCCGCGTTCAGCGCTGCCGCGAAGTTGGTGAGCGGCGCCAGGCCGACCAGCGTGACGCTCTTGGGCGGCGCGGCGCGCAGGGTGTCGATCAGGTACTGCACCGCGTGCGTGGGCATCAGCGCGCCGCGCGGCTCGTGCAGCACGGGGCCTTCCATGCCGCTCTTGCCGTGCACGTCGTCGGCGAAGATGGGCTCGCGCACCAGCGGGCGCGGGTAGCCGGCATAGATCGGAATCTCGGGCCGGTTGGCCCAGTCGCGCACGATGCGCGCGTTCTTCGAAGTCACGGAGAGCGGCAGGTTGCCCACGCTCACCGTCAGTGCCTTGATGTCGAGCCGGTCGGTGGCGGCCATGGCCATCAGCAGCGCGACGGCATCGTCCTGCCCGGGGTCGGTGTCGATGATCACCTGCCGCTTGCCGCTCACGGGCGGCAACTGCGTGGCGGGCGTGCCGGCCATCGCCTGCGCGAGCGCGGCGGGGTTCGGGCTCTGCGCGAAGGCCGCGCCGGCAAGGCCGGCAACCGATGCGCCCAGCAGGGCCCGACGGGACAGCGAAGGCTTCATCGGCGTCGTCATGCGCTCACTCCTTGATGTTGGCGGTCTGCACGATCTTCTGGTTGCGCGCGTACTCGGCCTGCACGAACTTGCCGAACGACTCGGGCGTGCCGCTGCCCGGCAGGGCGCCTTGCTCCATGAGCTTGCTGCGCACGCCTTCTTCCTGAAGCACCGCGTTGAGTTCCTGGTTGATCTGCGTGACCACCGCCGGCGGTGTTTTTGCGGGCGCGAAGATGCCGGTCCAGCTCACCATGTCGAAGCCCTTGAGGCCGGGCATTTCGTCGAAGGTCGGCACGTTGGGCAGCGAGGCCAGTCGTTTGCTGCTGGTGATGCCGAGGGCCTTCAGGCGCTTGCCGTTCACGTGAGGAATGGCGCTGGTGCTCACCAGCATGGCCAGGTCGACCTGGTCGCCGATCACGTCGGTGGCGATCTGCGCGCCGCCGCGGTAGGGCACGTGGGTGACGAAGATGCCGCTGCGTTCCTTCAGCAGCTCCATCGCCAGTTGCAGCACGGTGCCCACGCCGGACGTGGCGTAGTTGTACTTGCCGGGCTTGGCCTTGGCGAGCTTCACGAAGTCGGAAAAAGTCTGCGCTTCGAGGCCGGGCCGCGCCACCAGCACCATCGGCGCGGTGTTGAGCAGGCCGACCGGCGCCAGGTCTTTCAGCGGATCGAAGCGGAATGCCGACGGATTGACCAGCTTGCCGATGGCGATGGCGCTGTCGGGCCCCACCACCAGCGTGTAGCCGTCGGGCGTGGCGTTCACGGCCTTGGCCACGCCGATGGCACCGCCCGCGCCGCTCAGGTTCTCGATGACCACCGACTGTTTGAGCCGCTCGCCCAGGCGCTGGGCCACCAGCCGCGCGTTCACGTCCACGCTGCCGCCGGCGGTGTAGGGAACGATCAGCGTGATGGGCTTGGCCGTAGGCCAGGCCTGCGCGAAGGCCATGGTGGGAAGCGCCGCGCAGAGCGTGGCGGCAAGGAGCAGGCGGCGGGGCGTGTTCATGGCGGGGGTCATCCTTGGTGATCTTGTGAGGGGGCGGGCTCGTCGGCCAGGCGGGCGCGCAGCGTGTCGAAGGCATCGCTCCACTGGGTGCGCCATTCGCGGCGCTGGGTGTCGTCGATCCATGCACCGTCCAGGCCGTTGTGCATGAAGCCGCGCAGGTCGTCCAGGCCGAAGCCGAAGTCGCGCACCATCATCAGCCAGGCCTGCGTGGGCGTGACCTTGTGCAGCGTCGGGTCGTCGGTGTTGGGGTGGATGCGCAGGCCCAGGCCGGGCATCTTGCGGATCGGATGGTCCAGCGCCCAGCGCTCGGGCGGCAGCGTGCGCAGGTAGTAGGAGTTGGTCGGCACTACCGTGAAGATCACGCCGCGCTCGGCGCATTCGCGCGCGTAGTCGGGCTGGTCGACCACCGTGTAGCCGTGGTCGATGCGGTCGACCTGCAGCACGTCGAGCGCGGTGCGCACGTTGGTCCAGGGCATGCCGAACTCGCCGGCGTGCGCGGTGGTCTTCAGGCCGGCCTTCCTGGCGTCGGCGTAGGCCTGGGTGAACAGCTCGGGCGGGCGGTCGTTCTCGCGGTAGTCGATGCCGATGCCGATCACCTCGTCGCAGCGGTGCGCCTTGACCCACTCCACCATCTCCACGGCCGCCCGCGGGCTGGCTTCGCGGTCGATGGCGGCGATCAGCCGGCCGGTGATGCCGAACTCCTGCTGCGCATCGTGAATGGCGCGCACGATGGCCGATTGCGCCAGCGGGTAGGCAATGCCCGATTCATGCACCGTGCCGGTGGGGTTCCAGAAGAACTCCGCATAGCGCACGTTGTGCGAGGCCGCGTCCTGCAGGTATTCGAGCGTGAGCTGGTAGAGGTCGCCGGCGCCGCGCACCAGCTGGGCGTCGAGCGCGCGCAGCACGCGCAGCACGCCGACCGGCTTTTCGCCGCGCGTGTAGAAGCCCTCGATCTCGTCGGCCGCCAGCGGCGCGCCGGCGCGCAGGTTGAGCTGCTTGAAGGTTTCGTGGCGCACGGTGCCGAACAGGTGGCAGTGCAGCTCGGCCTTGGGAATGGCCCGCAGCATCGATTCCAGCGTGAAGGGGGCAGGGGTGGGGCTGGTCATGCTGACCAGTCTAGTAATTGCCTCCTCATAAGGAAAATTTTGAATTTCTATAATTTGATTCACTGAATCAATAACGGGGACGCTCCCATGGCCGCCTTGCCCCTGCGCGCGCTCACGCTGCGCCAGCTGCAGTTCTTCTCGGTGCTGGTGGAAGAAGGCCAGTTCGGCCGGGCTGCCAGGCGGCTTTCCATCACGCAGCCGGCCCTGAGCAACGCCATCAAGCAGATGGAGAAGCTGCTGGGCGCCGAGCTGCTGACCCGCTCCACCCACCGGCTGGAGCTCACGCCCGTGGGCGCCGAGGTGCTGGCGCGCACCGATTTCCTGGTCAACACCTTCGAAGTGGCGCTGCGCGACATCGAGAGCACGGTGCAGCGCGGCCGGGCCTTCGTGCGCGTGGGCGTCATCCCTTCGGCCAGCGCGCGCGTGGCGGCAGCCGCCAGCGAGTTCCTGCAAAGCGGGGAGCGCGAGGTGGAGCTGGCCTGGCGCGACGCGCCATCGAACACCTTGCTGGCCGAGCTGCGCAGCGGGCAACTCGACATGGCGGTGGCGGCCATCACCGAGCCGCCGGGCGGGCTGACCTGCATCGACCTGTTCCGCGACCCGCTGGTGCTGGTGGTGCGGCGCGACCATGCGCTGGCGGCCGCCGGCGACGCCAATTGGGAGGCCATCGGCAAGGAGCGGCTGGTGCTGTTCGAAAGCGGCAGCATGCCCGCCCTGGGCAACCCGGCGCGCGCACAGTTCGCGCAAGGCGCGGAGCCCTACCGCGTGAGCTACTCGGAAACGCTCTATGCGCTGGTGCGCAGCGGGCAGGCGCTGGGGCTGATGCCGCGCCTGTACACCTCTTCGCTGCGCGACCCCGAACTGGCCGTGGTGCCGCTGTTGAAGCCGCGCGTCGAGCGCCGCGTGGTGCTGGCCTACCTGCCGGGGCCGATGCGCAACGTGGTGGCGCAGGAGCTGATCGCGTTCCTGCGCGACAGGCTTCCGCAGGCCGGCGAGGCGACGGTGCGGCGCGTGAGCAAGGCGCAGCGGGCGCGGCGCTGAATGCGCGTCAGGCTTCAGGCCATTTGCGTCTCGCGCCGGAAGCGTTCCAGCGTCCAGCCTTCGCCGAGCAGGAACATGCGCGTGTGCAGTTCGGCGAACGTGGAGGCTTCGACCTCGCGGCCGAGGTAGCTCAGCTGCTTGCCGCGCAGGTCGGCAAAGCCTGTTTCGTAGTGGCGCGACAGGCTCTGCCAGAGCGCATGCGCGCCCGGCGACTGCCGCGCGCCGCTCATGAGGCAGATGCCCCGGCCCAGCGCCCAGCGGTAGACCGCCGACGCCAGCCCGCGCCGCTGGTAGGCCGGGTCGTACTGCGAATGCGGCGCGCGAATGTGGCGCTCCGCCCGGCGATTCAGTTCTATCAGCCGGTTGAACACGGTGTAGCCGACGAGGCTGTTGCGGCGCGTGTCCTCGATGTAGACGTACAGCTCGCCGTCCGCCTCGCGAAAGCGCGCGCGCAGGCCGGGGTCGTCGAGCGCGAGCTGCGGCATGTCGCGCAGGCGCTCGCCCATCGCGCGCATGCGTTCGTGCACAGGCACGAGCGTGTCCGTGGGCTTGGCCTTGCGCGGATCGACGTCGATGCGAAGTTCTGCCGGCCTGAAGAAGCGCCAGACCGGCAACATGGGAAGAAGCGTCAGCGCGGGCGTCATGCCGCGCCCCGTTGCGCCAGCGCCGCGGTGCGCTGCGCCTGCCAGCCGGCAAGCGCGGCGTGCGGCACCACCAGCACGTCGCCCGTGGACCAGCGCAGCACGCGCAGCGCCACGCTGCCGAAAAGAAAGTCCATCAGCGCCGAGCGCCTGCGCTTGCCGACCACCAGCAGGTCGGCCTTCGTGTACTGCTGCTGCACGGCCGCCTGCCGCGCCGGGTCGCCGCGACCGATCGACGACACCACGCGGTTGCGGCGCGCGCTCGACGCATCGGACAGCCACAGCATGCGTTCGCGCGCATGGCGCGCGCAGGCGTGGCGGTAGGCGTCGATCACGTGCGAAGACACGTCCGCATAGCGCAGTTTGCCTTCGTGCATGGCCGTGAAGGCGTGGAACAGCTCGATGTCGGCCTGGCCGTCGAAGGCGCAGGCCAGGTCGACCAGGGGGCGCGATTCCTCCATGAGATCGACGGCCACGAGGATGCGCCCGTAGCCGCCGCTTCGCGCATCGAGCCGCGCCACCAGCACCGGCCGCTGCGCCGCCCGCAGCAGCCGTTCGGCCGGCTGGCCGTGGAAGAAGGCGGCGACCGAACGGTCGGGCTCGTCGCCGATCACCACGAGGTCGCACCACCGCGCCTCCTGCGCGGCGCCTTCGAGCTGCCCGCGCGTGTCGTCGATCTTCTTGACGAGGATGCCGAAGCGCTCGGCCACTTCCAGGCACACGGCGCCGAGGCTGCTGGCCGCATCGGCATCCGCCGGGCCGGCGAAGGCGGCCGGCGCGTACATGATCTTCAGCAGCGCGCCGTGCGCCGCCGCGATGTTGGCTGCACGCACCACAGTGCGCAGGCCGTGCGCCGAGAGGTCCGTCACCGCCAGGATCGATTGGATGTTCATCGTCAGTGTTCTTTCCGCATGACAAAGCCGGCCGCCGGCCACGGCGAAGCGGCTGGCGGCGAGCGAAGGAATCAGCTGGGGAAGGCGCGGCGTGCCCGTGCGGGCGCGCTACCGCGCAGGGCTTGGGCCCGGCGGTCGATGAAAGGTGCTGAAGAGGGGGGGAGGCTGACCGCCGGGCTCAGAGATCTGCGAGGGTCGGGTGCGACCCTGCAGCCGTGCACGCAGTGGAGACTGCGCGCGGCGTGCTGCGGATGAAAGCCTGGCGTTGCATGGGGCCCGAGTGTAGGAAGCCCGGCGTGCAAGGGCAAACAATGGCCTCACGGCCTTTGCCAGATTGGCTGGATGCCCTTCCGCCCTTCAGCCGTTCAGTTCGGCAGCCGCGTGGATGGTTTCGCGCACGCGCGGGTAGATCTGCGCATTCCACTTGCTGCCGCTGAACACGCCGTAGTGGCCCACGCCGGCCTGCAGGTGGTGCGCCTTGAGGTAGGGGCGGATGCCGGTGCAGAGGTCTTGCGCCGCCACCGTCTGGCCCACGGCGCAGATGTCGTC
Source organism: Variovorax paradoxus (assembly GCF_022009635.1). Classification (NCBI taxonomy): domain Bacteria; kingdom Pseudomonadati; phylum Pseudomonadota; class Betaproteobacteria; order Burkholderiales; family Comamonadaceae; genus Variovorax; species Variovorax paradoxus. Next base: position 5,363,396 of record NZ_CP091716.1, on the reverse strand, counting down.
GCGCTCGCCTTCCACCGTCAGCAGCGCGGTGCGGCGAATGGCGGCGGGGTTCACGGTGCGCTCGCCCACGGTGAGCTTGCCGCGCGGCAGGTCGTAGGTCTGGAACACGCGCTCCACCGTCTCCAGGTAGAACTCGGCCGGCAGGTCGTTCACCGCCAGGTACTCGTCGTAGAAGGTGCCGATGGTGCGAGCCTTGTCGATGTCGCCTTCGACCAGGTGGGTGTACATGTCCTGGAACTGCTTCTTGTGGCGCTCGGGGTTCATGCTCATGAAGGCCGACAGCTGCAGGAAGCCCGGGTACACGCGCCGCATGGCGCCCGCGTGCGGCCACGGCACATGGCTGATGAGGTTGCGCCGGAACCAGTCGATCGGTCGGTCGGTCGCGAGCTTGTTCACCGCGGTCGGATTGATGCGGCAATCGACCGGGCCGGCCATCAGCGTGAGGCTGCGCGGCGTGGCGGGGTTGTCGTCCTCGGCCATCAGCGCGGTGGCGGCCAGCGCGGCCACGCAGGGCTGGCACACGGCCACCATGTGCACGCCCGGGCCCACGGCCTCCAGGAAGCGCATGAGTTGCAGCGTGTAGTCGTCCAGGCCGAAGGCGCCTTCCCAGAGCGGCACGTCGCGCGCGTTGTGCCAGTCGGTCAGGTACACGTCGTGGTCGCGCAGCAGCGTGCGCGCGGTTTCGCGCAGCAACGTCGCGAAATGGCCCGACAGTGGTGCGACCAGCAGCACGGGCGGATGCACCGCCTTGGTGTCCTTCCTGAAATGCAGCAGGGTGCCGAACGGCGAGACCAGGGTCTTTTCCTCGTGCACGGCCACGTCGGCGCCGTCGACCGGCACGCTGGCAATGCCGTAGGGCGGCCGCGTGTGCGTGAGCCGCATGCGCGAGAACACCTCGAACTGCGCGGCCATGCGCCTCAGCATGGTGCGTTCGGTGCCTTCCTTCCACAGGGCCTGGCCCAGGTACTGCGCCGCGAGCCGTGCCGGGGAGAGCAGGTCGGCTTGGTTCTGGTAGGCCCGGTACAGCATGGCCCTGGCGCAGGCAAGTTGCGGGCCAGCCGGATGGCATGGCGCTTGCACGCAATGCGGCAACGCCCAAGGAGCTTCAAGATGGCCAAACCCGTTCTCACCATCAGCAGCAAGAACTACGGCGCGTGGGCGCTGCGCGGCTGGCTGATGTGTCGGCTGGCCGGGCTGGACTTCAGCGAGAAGATCATTCCGCCCGACGACCCGGCCATGAAGGCCGAGATGCTGCTGCTGTCTTCGTCCATGCTGGTGCCCTCGCTGCAGCACGGCGGCGTGAAGGTGTGGGACACGCTGGCCATCGGCGAATACCTCAACGAGATCAAGCCCAAGGCCGGCCTGCTGCCCGACGACATCGCCGTCCGTGCCCATTGCAGGGCCATCTGCGGCGAGATGCATTCGGGCTTCTCGTCGATGCGCGGCGCGCTGCCGATGAACATCAAGGCCCATTTCAAGAACTTCAAGGTGTGGTCGCGCGCGCAGGCCGACATCGACCGCATCGTCGCCATCTGGCGCGAATGCCTGAAGGCCTATGGCGGGCCCTTCCTGTTCGGCAAGCAGCCGGGCATGGCCGACGCGATGTACGCGCCGGTGGTCACGCGCTTCCTGAGCTACGACGTGGCGCTGGACAGCGTGTGCGCGGCCTATTGCAAGCGGGTGATGGAGCTGCCGGCCATGAAGGAATGGGTGGCCGCCGCGAAGCAGGAGCCGGAAGAGATCGACGAGCTGGACGCGGAGTTCTAGCTAGCGCCGGAACATCCGCAGGTCGAGCGCGCTTTCCTCGCCCAGCCACATCGCGTGCGCCGTGTGGTCGGCAAGGTCGTCGCCGGTCACGCCGTGCACGAACACGTCGAGCCCGTTGCGGTTGGCCTCGAGCCAGGCGATGACCTGGTCGAATTCGGCGGCGTCGAAGGCGAGCTGGCAGCTCCAATGCGGATGCGGCCCCACCAGCCGCTCGTGCACCCGGCCGACCACCACCATCAGCTCGTGGCCCGCGCGCTCGCTGAGGGCGCGGGCCTGCGCGAGCGTGTCGGGTCCGAAATAGAGGTGGGCGTGGTACTGGGCGTAGAGGTTTTCGGGGCGGCGTGGCATGGTGCGTTCATTGTGGACCCAAGCGCGGTTCCAGGTGAAAGCGCCCGCTGTAGCGGAACACGTCGCCGAACCAGCGGTGGCGCAGCAGCATCTTCATGGTGAAGTGGTCGGCATCCCGCGGGTCGGGGCGTTCCTCGACGTAGGCGGTGCCCAGCAGGAGCCCCAGCGGCAGCGGAATGCGCAGCCCGGCCACGCGCCAGACGTAGCCCCGGTCGCGGAACACGAGCGCGCCGTCTTCCGCGCTCACCGCCAGTCGCATGCCGATGCCGAAGCGCACGTACTCGATCACCTCGCTGCCCCGGCGCGCGTCGTGTTCCATGTGCGAGCGGAAATGAAAGGGCGGCCTGCCGGGGAAACTGAAGACGCGGTTCCAGTAGAGCGTGGCGTTGTCGGGGCGGCATCGGTAGTGCACTTCGATCGGCACGTCCTTGCCCTGGTGCGGCACGAGCGCGCCGAACAGCCGGCCGAAAGGCATCAGCAGCGCGGCCCAGGGCGCGTGCCAGACCTCGCTCATGGTGCCGCGCACGCACACGTGGTCGTCGGAGAACGGCGCCATCGCGTAGTGGCGGCGGATGACCTCGCCCAGCCGCTCCCACGCGGGGCCGAGCGCCTGCCGGAAGACCGGCGTGGTGGTCGGCATCGCCGTCATCCGGCGGCCGCCGCGCTGGCCGTGGCTTCGGCGCGTGCCTTGTAGAAGCGCAGGATGTTCTCGGATGCGTCGGCCAGCAACAGGTGCATGACGCGGTCCGCATACCAGTTGAAGCTGGTGCTCATGCGCCACGACACTGCCACGCGCAGCTCGGTGCCGCCGTCGCGCGGCGTCAGCGTGTAGGTGGCGTCGCGCAGGTCGAAGTACTGGCCGCCGATCATCACGTGGTCGTCGAGCGCCCCTGCCGGGAAGGAGTCGGCCGAGAAGCGAAAGCGCCACTTCAGCAGGCGGTCGGGCTCCCATTCGGTGATGACCTCTTCAAAGTGCACGTTCTTCTGCCACTGCACCTGGCGCACGCGGCCTTCGGGCGTGTCGACCGTCACGCCCGACACCGGCATCGGCACGCCGATGCGGTAGGCCCAGGCATTGCCGACTTCGGCGGGGCGGATGTCGCGCGCGGCGTTCAGCTCGTGCCACACGCGATCGGCCGGCGCCGCGATGAAGAGCGTGCGCGAGGTGCTGGAAAAACGGTCGGGGTTGGGCAACTGCGGCTCGATGGCGCCGAACACCAGCGGCAGCATCGCGAAGCTGTAGACGGCCTGCTTCGGCCAGTTGGTGATGCGGCACACGATGCCCATTGCCAGCCCGCCGACGCTGCCCATCACCGCGAACAGCGGCACGATGACGATGGCGCAGATCAGCCCCTCGATGAACACCGCCAGCGTGCCGCCGACGAACAGCGCCGTCGCCACCCACGGCGCCCAGAGGTAGTAACCCCAGCTGCGGCGCTCGATGCGCTCGGCCATGTACACCGTGACCGCGCCGCACAGCGCGGGCACGAAGTAGACGAAGGAGGCGAGCATCGGCGAGAAGCGCTGCCCCGGGCCGCCGCTGAAGACGATGCGCAGCACCAGCGCGATGGCCGCGCCCGCCAGCATCGGCCAGAACCATGCGAAGGGCATGCCGCCGCGGGACTGGGGCGGCAGCTCGCCGGGGGGCTGGTTCGGCGCGAGTTCGGCGAGCCTGCTTTCGTTGTTGTCGTCTTGCATGCGGAGCTTTCTGCCTGTTCGTTGTTTCTCGTCGGGTCCGTTCAGCTGGCGCTGCGCCTGGCCGTGACCATGCAGTAGTCGAAGTCGCGCCAGAACATGCCCAGCGCCAGCGCGCAATAGCTGGCCACGATGTGCTTGCGCCGCCACGGGCTGAGCTTGCCGCGCGCCTTCCAGAGCTCGGCCAGGGTGAAGCGCGTGGCCAGCACCGGGATGTGCAGCGCGCTGGGCGCGACGCGCCAGCGCAGCGACTTGCACTCGATGTCCTCGAAGCCGTTGTCGCGCAGGGCGGCGATGAAGTCTTCGCGCACCGCCAGCGTGGGCACGGCCCAGCTGTCGGCCCACAGGCGGTGCAGCCAGCCGGCCGCCCGGCCGGGCTGGCGGCGCAGCAGGAAGCCGTCGACCACCGCCAGCCGCGCGCCGGGCTTGAGCAGGCGCGCGGCTTCGCGGATGAAGTCGGCCTTGGCGGTGCCCTCGGCGTAGCAGGCGCTTTCCACGGCCCAGGCGCCGTCGGCCTGCGCGGCCGGCAGGCCGGTGCGGGTGTAGTCGGCCTCGATGTGGGCCATGCGGTCGGCCACGCCGGCCGCGGCGTCGAGCCTGGCGGCGATGCGGTTCTGCACGGCCACGTTGGTGACGGTGACGGCGTAGAGCGACGGGTCGTCGCCCACCAGCGTGCGCGCGGTGGCGCCTGCGCCGCAGCCCATGTCGATCACGCAGCGGCGCGGCGCGCCGCCGGGCTCCGCATCGTCGAGCCGCAGCGCGCGGCCGATCACGCGGTTCATTTCCACCAGCATGCCCTCGCGCCGCAGTGGGTTCAGGCCCGCGCGCCAGAAGCCGAAGTGCATGTTGTAGCTGGGGCTCCAGGCGCTGTAGTCGAGCGCGACTTCGGTGAAGTAGACCTGGGTGTCCTCGGGGGTGATGGGCGCGCCGGCATGGCCGGCCGATGCCTGGGCGGGTGCTTCGAGCGGCAGGCGGAAGTCGGGCTGGAAAACGGTAGGCATGGCAGTTCCCTCGCTTGGTTGTGCGTCGGTTTTCTTCAGAGGCGGCAGTTGCCGTCGTTGCAGGAAGCCGCGATGCGCCCGGCCAGCCGTGTCGCCAGCCAGCGCGGAATGCGGTAGCGGTTGCGCGCCAGCAGGGCGTAGGCGCGGTCGGCCATCGGCGCGATCAGCGGCAGGTCGAGCAGGCCCTCGCCGCTGGGCAGGCCCACTGCAGCGCGGCTCGCGCGGATGGCCGGCACGCCGACCAGCACTTGGCCCGTTGCATCGACCGCGTGGATCGCGGCCATCAGTGCATCGCGCGGCGCCGGCCCGCCGCTGAAAGAGGCCGGCGAGCAGTCGACGAAGCGCAGCTTGCCGGCCGTGTCGCGCGCGCCCAGGTTGCCCATCTCGGCCGAGCAGATCGCGCAGCTGGCGTCGAAGTACAGGGTCAGCGGATAGACGGGAAGGGCGGCGTGGCTCATGGCATCCTTGGTTCTCGATATTTCTGTCAAAACAGAAATGAAAGGGCAAAAAAAGAGACGGCTCAGATCATCGGCAGGCTGGCATGGTGGGCGTCGGGATCGTCGTCCTTGCCGCTCTTGTCGCCGCGCACGAACTTCTGCACGCTGGCGCCCAGCGTCAGCACCTTGTCGAGCGTGCCGGGCGACAGCCGCAGCATCTCGTCGGCCCAGGTGGCCAGCTTGCTCATGAGGTCCATGGTGGAGCGGATGCGGTCCTGCGCATCGGGCGGCTCCTTCTGGAAGTCGGGGCTCGAGACCAGTTCGCGCAGCACGCGGATGGTCGGGTCGAACTCGCGTTCCTTGCGTTCGCGCACCACGGTGCGGAACAGCTCCCACACGTCGACGCTGGTCTCGAAGTAGTCGCGCCGGTCGCCCAGCGTGTGGGTGATGCGCACGAGGTTCCAGGCCTGCAGCTCCTTCAGGCTGTTGCTGACATTGGAGCGCGCGACGCCCAGCGTTTCGGACAGCTCCTCGGCATGCATCGGCTTGCCGTGGGCGAAGAGCAGCGCGTGGATCTGCGAAACGGTGCGGTTGACGCCCCACATGGACCCCATTTCGCCCCAGTGCAGGACGAACTTGCGTTGAATGTCTGTGAGTTCCATGGCGCAGAGTTTAGGATTTGCGAAATTTCTGTCAAGAGAGAAATGTAAAAAGCAGGCGGACGTGAAGAAACAGTGAAATACTGTACAAATACACAGTAAACCGCAGCCGAGGATTCGCCATGCCAGCAGCCCGCATCCCCATTCACGCCATCAAGGGCCGAGGCGCGGCCACGCAGCTCGCGCACCGTTTCTCCAAGGACGAGCGCAACGCCTTCGACGATGGCTGGGGCACGCTCGAAGAAGGCGTGGCCGAGGCCGAAGAGCTGCAGCCCATCGCCACCGAGGTGCGCTTCGAGGACGTGAAATCGGCGCTCAACGAGAACGAGTCGCCCGACATCTACTTCGACCGCTCACTCAACCCTTACCGAGGTTGCGAGCACGGCTGCATCTACTGCTTCGCGCGGCCCACGCACAGCTACCTCAATCTCTCGCCCGGCCTCGATTTCGAGACCAAGCTCATCGCCAAGCGCAATCTCGTGGAGGTGCTGCGCACCGAGCTTGGCCGCAGGAGCTACAAGCCGAGCTACATCGCCATCGGCACCGCCACCGACTGCTACCAGCCCATCGAACGCGAACTGCGCATCACGCGCTCGGTGATCGAGCTGCTGCGCGAAACGCGGCATCCCTTCGCGCTGGTCACCAAGTCGAGTGCCATCGAGCGCGACCTGGATTTGATCGCGCCCATGGCGGCCGATCGCCTCGTGGCCGTGTACATCACCGTGACCACGCTCGACGGGGAACTGGCCCGCAAGCTGGAGCCGCGCGCCGCGGCGCCCCACCGGCGGCTGCGCACCATCCGCACGCTGACCGAGGCGGGCGTGCCGGTGGGCGTGAGCGTGGCGCCGCAGATTCCCTTCGTCACCGAAGACATGGAACAGGTGCTCGAAGCCGCCTGGGAGGCCGGCGCGCGCAGCGCCTTCTACACGGTGGTGAGGCTGCCGTGGGAGGTGGCGCCGCTCTTCAAGGAATGGCTGGCGCTGCACTACCCGCAGCGCGCCGACCGCATCATGGCGCGCATCCACGAGATGCGCGGCGGCAAGGACTACGACGCCGACTTCGCCACGCGCATGAAGGGCAGCGGCCTGTGGGCCGACCTGGTCCACCAGCGCTTTCAGAAGGCAACGAACCGCCTGGGCTTCAATCGCGAGCGGATTCCGCTGGACATCACTTCTTTCCGGCCGCCCGGCGTGGTGGGGCAAGGGAGCCTGTTCTAGCGTCGTCCACCGGCGCTGCCACGCCCTCGGTTTTTTCGATGGTGATTTCCAGAAAGCGCTTCAGCGCCGGGTTCTCCGTGTTGGCCCGGTAGGCCAGCGCAATACCGATGCGCGCGTCTTCCGGCAGGTCGAGGATCGGCCTGAACACCGCTCCCAGGGATCGTTGATAGGGCGTGTTGGCTGCCGGTACCAGTGCCATGCCCAGGCCGCTTGCGACCAGGCCCAGCGCCGTCTGCACCTGGATGGCCTCCTGCGTGATGCGCGGGGCCACGCCCGCACGCTGGAACACCAGGCTGACCGCCGCGTGAAGCCCGCCGACGGGCGAGGGGGCGTAGCCGATGAAGGGTTGCCCCTCCAGCGCCGCCAGCGCCACGGCCGGCTTGCGCGCGAGCGCATGGCCGCGCGGCAGCGCCAGGCAGAAGCGGTCTTCCTCGACCATCTGGAAGCGCAGCTCGGGTGGCCGGTTGGTGGGAAAGCGCACGAAGCCCAGGTCGAGCGTGCCCGCCTCCACGCGCGAAAGCAGCTCCAGGTTCGTGCCTTCCTTCAGGTCGAGGTGAACCGCGGGATGGCGCAGCCTGAACGCCTGCACCAGCCGCGGCAGCAGGCGCAGCGTGACCGAACCGCTGAACCCGATGGCCAGCTTGCCGGACTCGCCTGCTACCGCGAGTTGCACCGCGGCCTTGATGTGCGTGGCAGCGTCCAGGCATTCGCGTGCCGCCTTCAGGGCAGCATCGCCCGCGGCCGTGAGCCGCACGCCGCGCGAGCTGCGCACGAAGAGCATCGTGCCCAGTTCTTCTTCCAGCTTGCGGATGGCCACCGACAGCGGCGGCTGCGCCATATGCAGCCGCTCGGCCGCAACGCTGAAGCTGCCGGTTTCCGCGAGTGCCAGGAATTGGCGCAGTTGTCTCAGATCCATCCATACACCTCGTATATAGGAGAGTCCACCAAAAGTATTGGATTGAATATAGCGTGGTCCCTACGATTCGGGCTCCATCACGGTGGCGCTGAGTGGTCAGCGGCACACCGGCCATCAGGAGACAAGACAAATGAAAACCACCACACGCCGCGCCGCCGTGGGCTGCTGCATCGCCTGGCTGGCCCTCGCCGGCATTTCTCCCGCCGTGATGGCGCAGGGCTCGTACCCCAACAAGTCCGTCAAGATCGTCGTGCCCTACCCGCCGGGCGGCACCAACGACAGCGTGGCGCGCCTGCTTGCGCAGCGCCTGGGCGAGCGCATGGGCCAGCCCTTCATCGTCGAGAACAAGCCCGGCGCCTCGGGCAACCTGGGCGCCGAGCTGGTGGCCCGCTCGCCGGCCGACGGCTACACGCTGATCCTCGTGACCATGGGGCACACCATCCACCCATCGCTCTACAAGAACCTGCGCTACGACATCCGCACCGACCTGGTACCCATCACCGAACTCACCAGCGGCCCGGCGCTGCTGATGGTGAATCCCGCCCTCGGCATCAACAGCGTGAAAGACCTGATCGCGCGCGCCAAGGCCAAGCCTGGGGAGCTGAACTTCACGTCGGCCGGCAACGGCTCCTCGACCCATCTTGCGACCGAGTACTTCGACTCGCAGGCCGGCATCAAGATGACGCACATCCCGTTCAACGGCAGCGCGCCGGCCATGATGGACGTGATCGCCGGCAATTCGCAGGTTGTGATGGACATGATGTATTCGGCCATGTCCCAGGTGAAGGGCGGCAAGCTCAAGGCGATCGCGCAGACCGGCGCGAAGCGCTCGCCGGCCTTGCCGGATGTGCCTACGGTGGCCGAGGCCGGCTTGCCGGGCTTCGAAGTGACCGTGTGGAACGGCCTGATGGCACCAGCCGGCACGCCGAAGGACGTGATCGCCAAACTTAACACCGAGATCCGCCACGAGCTCGACAGCGCCGACTTCAAGGAGCGCCTGGCCGCGCAGGGCTACGAACCCGCGGGCAACACGCCAGAGCAGTTCGGCAAGCTCATCGCGGCCGATATCGAGCGGTGGTCGAAGGTGGTCAAGACCTCGGGCGCCAAGGTCGAATGAGCACAGCCGACACGATGCCCGGAGCTTTCCCGAACATGCTCGCCAACCACACGCTCGATCGCCTGCTGAACCCGCGCTCCGTGGCCGTGATCGGCGCCTCCGACGATGCGCTGCGCATCGGGGGGCGGCCCATCGCCTACATGCGCTCGCAGGGCTTCTCGGGCCGGCTGATGCCGGTGAACCCGAACCGCGCGCAGATTCAGGGCCTGCCTGCCTTCGCGAGCGTGGCCGCACTGCCCGAGACGCCCGACGTGGCCATCGTGGCCGTGGCCGCCCACCTCGCGCCGCAGGTGGTCGCCGACCTGGGCGCGCGCGGCACGTCCGCAGCCATCGTGTTCTCGGCCGGCTTCGCCGAGATGGGCGAAGACGGCGAGCGGCTGCAGCAGCGCATGGTGGAGGCGGCGCGTGCCCACGGCGTGCGGCTGCTCGGCCCCAATTCGCTGGGCGTGCTCAACCCGCGCATCGGCTTCTACGGCAGCTTCACCTCGGTCGTCGAAATGGGTTTTCCGAAGCCGGGGCGCGTGGGCATCGCCAGCCAGTCGGGCGCCTACGGCAGCCACATCCTGGGCATTGCGCGGGAGTTCGGCATCGGCGTGTCGTCCTGCGTCATGAGCGGCAACGAATGCGACATCAGCCTGGGCGATCTCGTGCGGGCCTTCGTGGACGACGGCGACACCGACGTGATCGCGGTGTACTCGGAAGGCATTCGCGACGGCGCGCGTTTGCTGGATGCGCTCGAGGCGGCGCGGCGGGCCCGCAAGCCGGTGGTGATGATGAAGGTCGGAACCAGCGCCGTGGGCAGCGCCGCGGCGCAGTCGCACACCGCGTCCATCGCGGGCAACGACGCTGTGACCGATGCCGTGCTGGCCGAGTTCGGCGTGGTGCGGGCGCGCTCCACCGAGCACATGCTCGACGTGGCTCGCCTGGCCACGCGCCGCATCTACCCGGCCGACAACTCGCTGGGTGTGATCACCGTGAGCGGCGGCGCGGGCGTGATCGTGTCCGACGCAGCCGAGCTTGCGGGCTTGCCGATGCCCGAGATGCCCGCTGCCGCGCAGCAGCACCTGAAGGCGCTGATCCCCTTCGCCGCGCCGCGCAACCCGGTCGACTGCACCGCGCAGTTCATGAACGACCTGAGCATTGCCGGGCGCTTTGCCGAGGCGGTGGTGGCCGAGGGCGGATACCGGTCGGTGCTGGGTTTCTTCACCTACACGGTGGGTGCCGAGTCCATCGCCGACGGCCTGCGCGCGCAACTCAAGGCCGTGCGCGACAAGCACCCCGACCGGCTTTTCGTGCTCTCGATCCTGGCGTCCAGGGAGCGGGTGCAGCAATACGAGGCCGACGGCTTCACCGTGTTCGAGGACCCGGCGCGCGCCGTGGTCGCCATCGAGGCCATGGGCCGTTTCGGCCGGGCCTTCGCGCGCCAGCCCGCGCAGGAGCCCCCTCGGGTGCCGGCGGTGGCCTTGCCGGCTGCCAACCCCAGCGAAGCCGAGGCCAAGCGCGTGCTGGCCGAAGCCGGCATTGCCGTGGCGCCGGAGCGGGCCTGCGCGAACGCACGGGACGCAGTGGCCGCGGCCGAGGCGCTCGGCTTTCCGGTCGTACTGAAGATCCTGTCGCCCGACATCGTGCACAAGTCGGAGATCGGCGGCGTGCTGCTGAACGTTGCGAACGCAGGCGCCGTGCGGGAGGGCTTTGCCATGCTGATGGAACGCGCCGCCCTGGCCGCGCCCGATGCGCGTATCGAAGGCGTGCTGGTTGCGAAGCAGTTGAGCGGCGGTGTCGAATGCATCCTGGGCATCCAGCGCGACCCGGTGTTCGGCCCGGTGGCCATGTTCGGCCTTGGCGGCATCTTCGTCGAGGTGATGAAAGACGTGGTGCTGCGCCGCTGCCCCTTCGGCGAGGACGTGGCCGAACAGATGATTCGCGGCATTCAGGGCGCGCCGCTGCTGCTGGGCGCGCGCGGCAAGCCGGTGGCGGACGTGAAGGCGCTGGCCGCGATGCTCTCGCGTCTTTCGGTGTTCGCGCACCAGTGCGGCCCGCGCCTGCAGTCCATCGACCTGAATCCCGTGCTGGCCTTGCCGCAAGGGCAGGGCGCCTTCGCCGCCGACGCCGTGGTCGTGCTTGCGCCCGTGCCCGACTCGGCGCAGGGCTGACAGGGCGTCGCATGGCTATCGATGTTCAGCGCCTGCTCGCGCGGGAATTCGCGCCGGTCGAGCACACCTATGGCACGCGCGACACGCAGCTCTATGCGCTCGGCGTCGGCCTGGGCGCCGATCCGCTCGATGCCGGGCAACTGCGCTATGTCTACGAGCGTGCCGAAGGCGGGTTGCAGGCGCTGCCCACGTTGGTCAATGTGCTCGGCTACGGCGGTTTCTGGGCCGACCAGCCCGACACCGGCATCGACTGGCGTCAGCTCGTGCATGCCGAGCAGGCCTTCGTGTTGCAGCGTCCGCTGCCGGCCGAAGGCCGTGTGATCGGTGCGAACCGCGTCGTCGCTCTGCACGACAAGGGCGCCGGCAAGGGCGCGCTGATGCTGCAGGAGCGCCGCGTCACGGATGCGACCAGCGGCGAGCTGCTGGCCTGCGTCACCCAGACCAGCATGCTGCGCGCCGACGGCGGCTTTGGCGCGGCGCACGGCGCGCCGTTGGCCCAGCCGCACGCGATGCCCGCGCGCGCGCCCGATGCCGTCTGCGATTTGCCGACGCTGCCTCAGGCCGCGCTGCTCTACCGCCTGAGCGGCGACTTCAACCCGCTGCATGCCGACCCCGGCGTGGCGCGCGCAGCCGGCTTTTCAAGGCCGATCCTGCACGGCCTTGCCACGATGGGCGTCGCGCTGCACGCGGTGCTCGCCACGCTGCTGGACTACGACGCCTCGGGCGTGCGCGGCATGCGTGTGCGCTTCACCGCACCGGTGCTGCCGGGCGAGACGCTGCGCACCGAACTCTGGCGCGACGGCTCGGTGGTGTCGCTGCGCACCACGGCGCTGGAGCGCGGCACCCTGGTGCTGAACGCTGGCCGCGTGGACCTGGCCTGAACCAAACACCCACAAGCATCGAAGGAAAGAAGCAGCATGGACCTGCAGATCAAGGACAAAGTCGCCATCGTCACCGGCTCGGCACGGGGCCTGGGCGCCGCCACCGCGCGCCGCTTGGCCGAGGAGGGCGCGAAGGTCGTCGTTACCGACATCCTGCGCGAGCAGGCCGAAGCCACCGCCGCCTCGCTGCGCGACGACGGGCTTCAGGCGCATTGCATCGTCGCCGACATCACCAAGGGCGCCGAGGTGCAGCGGCTGGTGGACGAGGCCGTTGCGCACTTCGGCGGCGTGCATATCCTGGTCAACAACGCCGGCTTCCCGCGCGACCGCTACCTGGTGAAGATGAGCGAGGACGACTGGGACCTGGTGATGGAGGTGATGCTCAAGGGCGCATTCCTCGCCAGCAAGGCCGTCATGCCGCGCTTCATTGAGCAGGGCTGGGGCCGCGTCATCAACATCAGCTCGCGCGCGCATTTCGGCAATCCGACGCAGGCCAACTATTCGGCCGCGAAAGCCGGCCTGATCGGCATGGCCAAGGCGCTGGCCATCGAGGAAGGGCGCTACGGCATCACGGTGAATTGCGTGGCGCCGGGCTTCATGGAAACCGAGATGGTGCAGGCGCTGGCCACCTACGAAACCATCAAGGAGCGCGCGGTGGCCATGCAGCCGATCAAGCGCGTGGGCAAGCCCGCCGACATCGCGGACGCGGTGGCTTTTCTTGCCTCGGAGCGCGCCAGTTTCATCACCGGCGAGGTGCTGCACGTGACGGGTGGGCGCTATGGTTGAGATCGGCGCCGGGCCGGTGCGCTGCCGCACGCAGGGCGGCGTTGCCGTCCTCACGCTGGACAACCCGCCGCTCAACGTCGTGTTCCGCGGCCTCACCGAAGCACTGGGCGGTGCTCTCGACGCGCTGGCGCGCGACGCGGACGTGCGCGCCGTGGTCGTGGTCGGTGCCGGCACGCGCGCCTTCTGCGCCGGGTCGGACATTGCCGAGTTCCAGCCGCTGATGCAACCCGGGCGCATCGGTCCGGAAAAGCTCGCGTTGCAGCATGCGGTGTTCGCCCGGTTCGACGACTTTCCCAAGCCCACGGTGGCGGCCGTCAATGGCCTTGCCTTCGGCGGCGGGCTGGAGATCGCGGTGTGCTGCGACCTCATCGTGAGCGACGAGAGCGCCCGCTTCGCGCTGCCCGAGATCAAGCTGGGCGTTTTTCCCGGTAGCGGCGGGCCGGTGCGCGTCACGCGCCGAGTGGGCCAGGGTCGGGCCAGGGAAATGATGCTCCTTGGCGAGCCCATCGATGCCGCCACGGCGCTGGCCTGGGGCCTCGTCAATCGCGTGGTGCCGCAGGGCGCGGCGCTCGAGGCCGCGCTAGCGCTCGCCGCCACGCTCGCCCGCCGGCCGCCGCTTGCACTGGCGCTGTGCAAGCAGGCCATCGGCTTCAGCTTCGACATGCCGCGGGATGCCGCGATTGCCGCCGCGCTGCCGCTGTCCGAACGTGTCTTCACCTCGGCCGAATCGCGGGAAGGCGTGCGTGCCTTCCTCGCCGGGGAGACGCCGGATTTTCCCAACGCATTGCATCCCGAGAAAGATTGACACCATGAAACGCGCTGCCATCGTCTCCCCCCTCCGCACCCCCATCGGCGCCTTCGGCGGTTCACTGCGCGGTGTGCCCGTGGAAGAACTCGGCGCCACCGTCGCGCGCGCCGTGATCGCCCGCACCGGGCTCGACCCCGCACGCATCGAAGACGTGGTCTTCGCCCATTCCTATGCCAACGGCGAGGTGCCCTGCACCGGCCGCTGGGTGGCGCTGCAGGCGGGCTTTCCCGTCGAGGTGGCCGGCATGCAGCTCGACCGCCGCTGCGGCAGCGGCCTGCAGGCCATCGCCACCGCCGCGATGATGGTGCAGACCGGCGCCGCCGACGTGGTGATGGCTGGCGGCGTCGAGAGCATGAGCAACGTCGAGTACTACACCACCGACATGCGCTGGGGCAAGCGCGCGGGCACGGTCAAGTTCCACGACCGGCTCGAACGCGGGCGCGAACGCTCGCAGCCCGAGTCGCGCTTCGGCCGCATCTCCGGAATGATCGAGACCGCCGAGAACCTGGCGCGCGACTACGCCATCACGCGCGAGGAGGCCGATGCCTTTGCGCTGCGCAGCCATCGGCGCGCGGCGGCGGCCTGGGCCTCGGGGAAGTTCGCCGAAGAGGTGGTGCCCGTGAGCGTGCCGCAGCGCAAGGGCGAGGCGCTGGTGATCGATCGCGACGAGGGCATCCGCGCCGACCTGACGCTGGAGCAACTGGCCGGGCTCAAGCCGCTGGTCGAGGACGGCATCGTCACCGCCGGCAACGCCTGCCAGCAGAACGACGCCGCCGCCGCCTGCCTGATCGTGGCCGAGGACCGGCTCGAAGAACTCGGGCTCACGCCGATCGGCTACCTGCACAGCTGGGCCGCCGCGGGCTGCGAGCCTTCGCACATGGGCATCGGGCCGGTGCCCGCCGTGAAGAAGCTGTTCGGCCGCAACGGCCTGGGTTTCGACGACATGGGCCTGGTCGAGCTGAACGAGGCCTTCGCCTGCCAGGCACTGGCCTGCGCAAAGGGCTGGGACTGGAACGACCCGGAGCGCTTCAACGTCAACGGCTCGGGCATTTCGCTCGGTCATCCGGTGGGCGCGACCGGCGTGCGCATCATGACCTCGCTGCTGCACGAGATGCAACGGCGCGGCGCGCGCTATGGCCTGGAGACCATGTGCATCGGCGGCGGCCAGGGCCTGGCCGCGGTGTTCGAGCGTGCCTGAGCCGGAGCCGCGCGCATGACCTATCCCTTTCTCGGCCGGCTTCGGGTCATCGAAAGTTCGGCCTTCATCGCGGCGCCGCTGGCGGGCCTGACGCTCGCGCAGTTCGGCGCCGATGTGATCCGTATCGATATGATCGGCGGCGGTATCGATTACGCGCGCATGCCCCGCATGCCGCACCCGCAAGGCCACGGCCGCAGTCTCTACTGGACCGGGCTCAACAAGGGCAAGCGCTCGGTGGCTGTCGACCTGCGCCGCCCCGAAGGCCGTGAGCTGATACAGGCGCTGACCACCGCGCCGGGGCCGGATGCCGGCGTGCTGCTCACCAACATCGGCACGCCGTGGCTGGCCCACGAGGTGCTGGCCGCGCGGCGCGAAGACCTGATCAGCTGCACCATCCAGGGCAACGGCGACGGCAGCACGGCGGTCGACTACACCGTGAACTGCGCCACCGGCTATCCGGCCGTCACGGGCGGCGGCTCGCGCGCGCAGCCAGTCAATCATGTGCTGCCCGCCTGGGACATCGCGTGTGCGTACCAGGCGGCCCTTGCGATCCTTGCCGCGGTCGATCATCGGCGCCGCGGCGGGCAGGGCGCGGAACTCAAGCTGGCATTGTCGGACATGGCCTTCGGCATGCTGTCGCACCTGGGCGTGCTGGCCGAAGCCGAACTGCTGGGACAGGAGCGCCCCTCCATCGGCAACCATCTCTACGGCGCCTTCGGGCGCGACTTCGGAACTGCCGACGGTGGCCGTCTCATGGTGGCGGCGATCTCCGCCGGCCAATGGAAGGCGCTGGTGGCGTGCTGCGGCATCGCGGAACCCATCGGCGCGCTGCAGCAACGGCTGGACCTCGACTTTGCCGACGAGGCGCAGCGCTTCGAGGCGCGCGATGCCATTGCGGCGCTGGTCGAGCCGTGGTTCTCTGCTCGCACGCAGCAAGAGGCACAGGTGGCGCTGGAGCAGTACAAGGTCTGTTGGGGCCGCTACAGCACCGTGGGGGAGGCGTTGGCGGGTGACGCGCGCGCGAGCCTGGCCAATCCGGTGTTCGAGCGCATCGACACTCCTGGCATCGGCGCTCACCTGGCGGCGGGCGCGGCGGTGCGTGCACCGGGCATGGAACGCGAAGCCACGTCGCCGGCCGCGCTGCTCGGCACCCATACCGACGAGGTGCTGCATGAGGTGCTGGGCCTGAGCGGCGCGGCCATCGGGCGGCTGCACGACGAGGGCGTCGTAGCCGGGCCGCAGCGCGATCCGACGGTGGTGGCTGCAGCCTCCGAGTAGACGCTCCGCGGGACGGACGTCATCAGCGCGTGCCGACGACTTGCCGCGCAGCCGCGGTGGGGCAGCCTGCTCCGCCCGCGGCATCATCGCCGCACCAATCCCCACCCAGCGCCTTCACCAGGAACACCGCCGTCAGCAGCCGCTGCCCACGCAGTTGCGCGGCCTGGCGCTCCACCGTCAGCAGCGACTGCTGCGCGGTGATCACGTCCAGGTAGGTCGACGCACCGCCCTCGTAGCGGCTGGTGGCCATGTCGAGCACGCGGCGCGCGGCGGTCACGGCGGCCTGTGCCTGCGCCGTCGCGCTGTCTAGCGCGGAAAGGCCGGTGATGCCGTCTTCCACCTCCTGCATCGCGGTCAGCACGGTGCGGCGGTAGTTGCCGACGGTGACGTCGTAGCCGGCCTTCGCGAAGTCGACGTTGGCGCGGATGCGCCCACCGTCGAACAACACCTGCGTGGCCGACACGCCCACCGACCACAGCAGGCTCGGGCCGTTGAACAGCGTCTCGATCGTGCGGCTGTCCACGCCCACGGTGGGCGAGATGAAGATGCTCGGGTAGAAGGCCGCGGTGGCGACGCCGATCTGCGCATTGGCGGCGGCCATCGCGCGTTCGGCCGAGGCCACGTCGGGGCGGCGCTGCAGTATCTCGGAGGGCACGCCCAGCGGCACGGCCGGCGGCCTGATCTCGCGCAGGTCCACCGGCAGCGAGAAGCTGGGCGCGGGCGTGCCGGTGAGCGTGGCCAGCGCGTGCTCGTACTGCGAGCGCTGCTTCCTCAGCACGTCGACCTGCGTCAGCGTGGTCTCGAGCAGCGACTGCTGCTGCGCCACGTCGAGGCCCGACACGGCGCCCAGGTCGTGGCGCGCCGTCACCAGTTCGAGCGCGCGGCGCTGCAGGGCGATGGAGCGCGTGACCACGTCGAGCTCGATGTCGGTGGAGCGCAGGTTGAAGTAGCTGCTGGCCACGTCGGCGCTCAGCAGCAGCCGGGTGTTCTGCAGGTCGGCGGCCGATTGTTCGGCCGAGGCCTTGGCGCCTTCGACCGTGCGCTGCACGCGGCCGGCCAGGTCGACTTCGTAGCTTGCGTTGAGCGACAGCGCGAAGTCGTTCTGCACCGTCGTCGAATTGGGCGTCGCGTAGTTGGTGAGCGGGCGGTTGGCCGAAATCCGCAGGCGCGAGGCGCGGGTGCCGAGGCCGACCTGCGGATACTGGCCGGCCGCGTTGGCCGCGAGCGTGGCGCGCGCCTGCGCCAGCCGCGCATTGGCGATGGCCAGCGTGGGGCTGCCGGCAAGCGCCTGCTGCTGCAGCGCGTCGAGCTGCGGGTCGCCGAAGCGGCGCCACCAGGGGCCCTTGTCGGCGGCGTCGTTGGGTGCGCTCACGCGCCAGGGCTCCTCGAGCTTCCAGCTGACGGGCAGGGGCGTGTCCGGCGTCTTGTAGTCGGGGCCGACCGCGCAGCCCGCCACCAGCATGGCGGCCAGCAGGGCGAGCGGAGCGGCCAGGCGCGGCGGCGTCACGCCGGGGCCTTCGGCGTGGGGGCCTTGGCGGGCGGCGTCTCGGGCGCCACTGCCACCACGTCGCCTTCGGCCAGCGAATCGGACGGGTTCAGCACCATGCGGTCGGTGTGCTCGAGGCCGTCGATCACTTCGACGTTCTCGCCGTAGTTGCGGCCCAGCGTCACCGCGCGCAGGTTGACGCGGCCCTGCGGGTCGACCACGGCAATCCGCGTGCCCTCGGCGCGGAACAGCAGCGCGTTCGACGGCACCGACAGCGTGCGGCTGGCGGCCAGCGGCAGCGACACCTGCACATAGGCACCCGGCAGCAGCGCGCCGTCGCTGTTGGGCAGCGACACCTCGACCTGCATCATCCGCGTGGTCGTGTCGATGGAGCCGGCGGTGCGTGCCACCTGGCCCTTGAAGGTCTGGCCACGCAGCTCGGCCTGGGTCACCACTACCGGTTGCCCCGCCTTCACGAGCTGGGCGTAGGCCTGCGGCACGTTGATGTACACGCGCAGCGGATCGGTCTGCGCCAGCAGGAACAACGCGCGCCCGGCGCCGCCGCCGCTGCCCGCGTCGATCAGGTCGCCCACGTCGACGTTGCGCCGCGTGATCACGCCCGCGAACGGCGCCACCACGCGCTTGAAGCCTTCGGTCTGTTTCAGCCGCTGCACGTTGGCGTCGGCCGCCGCCACGTTGGAGGTGGCTTGCGCCACCGCGCTGCGGCGTTCGTCCAGCTCCTGCTGCGAGACCACGTCCTTCTTGCGCAGCGCTTCCCAGCGGTCGGCGGTGCTGCGTGCCAGCTCCAGGCCGGAGGCCGCCTGCGCACGCGCGGCCACGGCCTGCGACAGCTGCTGGTCGATCTCGGGCGTCTCGATCTCGGCGAGCAGTTCGCCCTTTTCGACGCGGCTGCCGATGTCCTTGGTCCAGCGCTTGAGGTAGCCGCTGGCGCGCGCCGAAATGGGCGACTGCACGAAGCCCTGCAGCGTGCCCGGCAGCGACAGCGTCTGGCCGGCGGTGGGCGTGCGGGGCAGGGCGGTCTGCACGTACTGCTTCGCGCGCTCCGTCGTGCCCGCCTCGAGCGCGCGGGCGTTGGCGATGCGCACGAACACCGTGCGCGCCGCGCCCAGCCCCAGCAGCACGAGAACGATCAGCACCAGCCAGCGCGTGCGCCGCACGATCTGCCGGCGGCGCAGCAACTCGCCGTCGCCTTCTTCCACGGCGATGGGGTGGATGGCCAGTGCCGAATGGCGTTGCTCCGTCATGAAATCAATTCTCCTGGGGCGTTGCGCCCTCTGGCGGTTGATGCTGCTGGGAGGCTTCGCGCGCCGCCCGGCGGCGGGCAAGCCGACTGTGCACCCCCGCGAACACGGCGGGTACGAAAAACAATGTCGACACCGTGGCAAAGACCAGCCCGCCGATGACGGCGCGGCCCAGCGGCGCGTTCTGCTCGGCGCCTTCGCCCAGGCCCAGCGCCATCGGGATCATGCCGATGATCATCGCCAGCGCGGTCATCAGCACCGGGCGGATGCGGGTGGCGCCGGCTTCCAGCGCGGCCGACAGCGGCGGAATGCCCGCCTGCAGCCGCTCGCGCGCGAACGACACCAGCAGAATGGAATTGGCCGTGGCCACGCCCATGGTCATGATCGCGCCCGTGAGCGCGGGCACGCTCAGCGTGGTGCCGGTGATGAAGAGCATCCACGCGATGCCCGCCAGCGCGGCCGGCAGGGCGGTGATGATGATGGCCGCGTCCAGCCACGACTGGAAGGTGACCACGATCAGCAGGTACACCAGCACGATGGCCATCGCCAGCCCCACGCCCAGGCCGATGAACGACGACTGCATGGTCTGCACCTGCCCGCGGATGTCCACCCGGCTGCCGCGCGAGAGCTTGGGCCGCATCTCGTCGACCAGCTTCTGCACCTTCGAGGCCACGCTGGCCAGGTCGGTGCCCTGCACGCTCACGTAGACGTCGATCACCGGCGCGATGTTGTAGCGCGACATCACGGCCGGCTGCCGGTCGGCCTGGGTGCTCACCAGGTTGCCCAGCAGCTGCTGCGCGCCGGTGCCGCCCTGGCCCCCGCTGGCGCCCACCGGAATGTTGAGCAGCGAATCGAGCGAATCGACCGTGTATTGCGGCGTCTGCACCGCGATGCTGTAGACCACGCCGTTGGCCGGATTCAGCCAGAAGGCGGGCGCCGTCTGCGAGCTGCCCGACAGCGCGATGAGCACGTTCTGCCCCACGTTGGAGGCCGTGAGGCCGTACTGCTGCAGCCGTGTGCGGTCCATCTGCAGGCTCAGCGCGGGGCCGTCCAGGCGCTGGTGCACGTGCGCGTCGACCGCGCCTGGAATCTGCCGGATCGCCTTGGTGAGTTCGGCCGCGCGCGCGGCGTTGCCGGCCATGTCGTTGCCGCTGAACTGCACGTCGATGGCCGCCGGCAGGCCGAAGTTCAGGATCTGCGTGACGATGTCCGCCGGCTGGAAGAAGAACTCGATGCCCGGAAAGCGCTTGGGCAGCTCCGCGCGCAGGAGCGACACATGCTGCTCGGTCGGCTTGTGGCCCTCTTTCAGCGACAGCAGCAGCTCGCCGTCGAAGGTGCCGATGGTGCCGGCGTTGCTGTACGACAGGTTGATGCCGCTGTTGGGCACGCCCAGGTTGTCCAGGATGGTCTCGAGCTGGTCGGGCGGCACCAGCTCGCGGATGGCGGCTTCCACCTGGTCGGTCAGGCGCGCGGTTTCCTCGATGCGGGTGCCGGTGGGGGCGCGCAGGTGCAGGCGGATCTGGCCGGCATCCACCGTGGGGAAGAAGTCGCGGCCCAGCACCGGATAAAGCAGGCACGACAGCAGGCAGAAGCCCAGGAACAGGCCGATGAAGCCCGCCCGCCTGGAGAGCACTGCCGACAGCACCAGCGTGTAGGCGCGGCGCACGCGCTCGAAGCGGCGGTCGAAGGCGCGGTACAGGCGCTGCAGCGCGCTCTGCCTGGTGCCTTCCGCGGGCTGTTGCTGCTGCGGGCCGTGCGAGCCGCCCATCAGCAGCATCACCAGCGTCGGCACCAGCGTGCGCGACAGCAGGTAGGACGCGATCATGGCGAACACCACGGCCTCGGCCAGCGGTACGAACAGGAAGCGCGCCACGCCCGAGAGAAAGAACATCGGGACGAACACGATGCAGATGCACAGCGTGGAAACGAAGGCGGCCGAGCCGATCTCGCCCGCGCCGACCTCGATGGCATCCTTCAGCGGCGTGCCCATGTGCAGGTGCCGCTCGATGTTCTCGATGGTCACGATCGCCTGGTCCACCAGAATGCCCACCGAGAGCGCCAGCCCGCCCAGCGTCATGAGGTTGAGCGTTTCGCCCAGCGAATACAGCACCAGGATGGACGCCAGGATGGACAGCGGAATCGTCAGCCCGATGATCAGCGTGCTGCGCCAGTTGCCCAGGAACAGCAGCACCATCGCGGCCGTGAGCGCGGCCGCCAGGATGGCTTCAAACACCACGCCCTTCACGGCCGCCTTCACGAACACCGACTGGTCGAACAGCGGCGTGATCTTGATGTCTTCCGGCATCGTCTGGGCGGCGATGGGCAGCATGGCGCGGATGTTCGAGACGATGTCCAGCGTGGAGGCGCCGCCGTTCTTGAGCACCGACAGCAGCACGCCGCGCACGCCGTCCTGGCGCACCACGTTGGTCTGCGGCGAGAAGCCGTCGCGCACATAGGCCACGTCGCGCAGATAGGTGGTGGCGCCGTTCACCGTGCGGATCGGCAGGTCGTTCAGGCCCGCGATGGCGTCGGGCGAGCCATTCATCTTCACGTTGTATTCGGTGGCGCCGAACTTGGCCGTGCCCGAGGGCAGGATCAGGTTCTGCGTGTTCACCGCGTTCACCACGTCGGCCGGCGACAGGCCGCGCGCCTGCAGCGCCTGGGTGTCGAGGTCGACCGAGATCAGCCGGTTCTTGCCGCCGTACGGAAACGGAATGGCCGCGCCCGGCACCGTGATGAGCTGCGGGCGCAACTGGTTGACGGTGGCGTCGAAGAGAGAGTTTTCAGAGCGCGTGGGGCTGGAAAGCGCCAGCTGGATCACCGGCACGCTGGAAGCCGAATACTTGATGACCAGCGGCGGCGTGATGCCCGGCGGCAGCTGCCGCACCTGCGCCTGCATGGAGGCCACCACCTGCGAGATGGCCATTTCGATGTTGGCCGTGGGCTGGAAGAACACCTTGATGATCGACACGCCCGCCAGCGACTGCGACTCGATGTGCTCGATGTCGCTCACCGTGGTGGTCAGCCCGCGCTCCACCTGGCCCGAGATGCGCTGCCCCATTTCCTGCGCCGGCAGGCCGGTGTAGTTCCAGATGACGCTCACGACCGGAATGTTGATTTCCGGGAAGATGTCGGTGGCCATGCGCGCCAGGACAAAAGGCGTGGCCAGCACGATCAGCATCGCCATGACGATGAAGGTGTACGGACGACGCAACGCAAGCTGGACCATGGAGGGGGCTCTCTGCTTCCGACGGAAAAAGGTTTCGCATCATAAGGAAGTAGATTTAAGTTTGCTGGCCCGCTCGAGCCGGCTGTCGCGCTTTACCAAATGGCTACGTTGCCGGCGTCGGGAGCGCCAGCCGCAGGCGCGTGACGTTCGGGTTGGCCGCATCGCGCTGCAGTCTGAAGCCCAGCTTGCGCGCCAGCGCCAGCATGCCGGTGTTGTCGTAGAGCGTGATGTCCGAAAGCTGCCTCACGCCGGCCCCGGCGGCGGCCTCGATCAGCTTGCGCATGAGCTTGTGGGCCACGCCGCGGTGCTGCCAGGCGTCGGCGATCACCACGGCGAATTCGGCGACCTGCGCCGTCCCGGGCGTGTCGCCGCGCACATAGCGAACCACGCCCATCTGCTGCTCGGCGCCTTCGATCACCGTGGTCGCGATGAGCGCCAGCTCGCGGTCGTAGTCGATGTGGGTCATGCGCCAGAGCTCGTCCGGCTGGGGCTTGCGCGGCGACAGCAGGCGGCGGTAGCCGGTTTCGTTCGACAGGCCCGCCACGAAGGCCGAATGCATGGCGAGGTCTTCGGCGCGGATCGGGCGGATGCGCACCGGCGTGCCGTCGGCGAGCTGCCAGTCTTCGGCCAGGTGGCCGGGGTAGCCGTGGGGCGCCTGCGTTGCCATGGGCAGGTTTTGCCACGCGCCCGGTGCCAGGTCAACGAGAGATCCCCTGTCTCTTGGGCGCGCCTCAGGGCACCAGGAACGAATGCACCAGCGTCAGTTCGCCCGGCTTGCGCATCGGCACCCGGAAGACCTGCTGCTTCTCCTTGGGCGTGCCTTCGTCCTGCAGGATGGTCACCTGCGCGGTGATCACCGCGTCGCGCTGCTCGCCGGCGCCGAAGTAGTTCACGAACACGTGATATGCGCCCTGCACCGGGCTGGGCGTGGCGAAGATCTCGGGGCCGAAGCCGGTGGTCACGTCCACGTCCAGCGAGCCGCCGTTGGGCGCCACGCGCGCGCCGTAGAACACATGCTGGCCGTCGGGCGACACCACGTGCAGGTCGAGGTCGGTGTTGTCGCTGTCCCAGCTCAGCACGACGCGCAGCTTGACCGGCACGCGGTTGGCCTGCGTCTCGTAGAACTGCGAGCGCGCGACTTCGCCGTTGGGCGAGCGCACTTCCACGCCGTGGCTGCCGGAGCCGAAGGACCAGGGCCGCGCGAAGTTGCCCTTCTCGTCGGTCAGCAGCGGAATGGCGATGCCGTCCACGATGAGGCGCGCGGGCGTGCGCGGGGCCGTGCCCTTCGGGTCGTTCGTCTTGGGCGCGGCGGCGATGCGGCCGCGGATCAACGAAGCCTCGGAGCGGCCGTTGGCGTTGACGCTGCTGGCCGGGTAGTGCACTTCCTGCACGAAGTCCTGCTGCTGTGCGGGCGCGTTGCGCCAGCCGCCGCGCGGCGTGTCGAGCACGGTCTGGGCCTGCGCCGAGAGGCCGGCGAGCGCCGAGATAAGGCCGAGAGCGGTAAATGCGGCGGAGGCGGCGCGACGCGCCAGTGAAGATGTTTTCATGAGTCTGCCAGTTGCTGCGCAAGCCGTTCGATGAAGATTTCGTCCTGCCCGTGGGGATGGTCGCGAAACGCCAGGTGCAGGTATTCGTGGATGAGCGTCACGCGGCCCTCGCGGCTGTGCCACTCGCGCACCCGGATCACCAGGCGGCGTTGATCGGAATGCGGAACGCCCATGGCGAGCAGGCACACGCGCAGCGTGTCGTCGACCGGCTGGAAGCCCGCCTGGGCGCGCAGCACCTGGCGCCAGCGCCGCTGGCGGTCGGCCAGCCACCGCTGGGCTTCGGGCAGGGGCGTGCAGTCGGCTTCTGCCCGGAACGGTGCCAGCGTGCCGCGCGGGTACGCGGTGCGCAGGATGGCGCCGAAGGGCTGGCCCTCGCGGCTTGCGGCGACCGCGCCTTGCCACGACATGACGCCGGGCGAGGCCCGGTCGCTGTGGTAGTTGACGGCCTGGCCGTCGATCACCAGGCCTTCGGTGAAGGCCGCAGCGGCGCGCGCCGCTGCGGTCGGCGGATTGGGGCCGACGCGCTGCGTGCGGCTGTCGTCGGCAATCTGGCGGCAGCCTTCGATTTCGCTCGCGTTCTGCAGCACGTAGCTGCGCGCCGCCACCGCGAGCGCGCGGGCGGCTTCGGTTTCGCGCGCGTCGCCTTCGCGGTCGACCACGCGCGCCACGTAGTCCTCCAGCGGCAGGCGCGCGGCGATGCGCGGGCCGTCCGAGCCGTAGCGCAGCACCTGGGCGGGCACGCCTTCCATCACCAACTGCGAGCCGTTCTGGAAGGCGATGCGGTAGCGCCCGCGCAACGGGCCGGCCGGCGCGGCGGCGGTGTTGCCCGGCAGCGCGCGCTGCACGGTGGCGATGGGATAGCGCTGGAAGAAATCGACGGCGATGCAGGGCTGCGCGCCGAGCGCCGCCGCATCCGGCGCCGGCGACGCCAGGCCGTGCGCGGCCCATTGCCCGGCCATCCATTTCGCCTGGGCGCGCAGCGCGCTGCGACTGGTGCCGGTGTCGCCGAACCAGAACGGCGTGCCGTCTGCCAGCCAGCCGGCGGCGCCGCCCACCGGTTGCGTACCTTCCCGCCATGACCAGGTCTTGAAGCGCGGGCCGCCACCCAGGGCGGCAAGCACCTCGTCGTCGCGCACCGTGACGGGCTGCAGGGCCTGGCGCGCGGCGGTGCGGGCGGGAGCGGGAATCTGGCGCAGCGCGGACAGCAGCTCGGACACGGGCACGCGCGTCTCGGGCTTCATGGCGTCCAGGCGCCGCAGCCAGGCGGGGGCGTCGCTGTCGCGCCAGAAGCGGGTCCAGTCGGCGGCGTTGACGCCGACGCGCGACGGGTCGAAATAGGGTCCGCAGGACTGGGCCAGCGCCTGTTCACGCCCGATGCTGCCGCCCGGGTCGCAGCAGTATTCGTCGTCGGTGCGGCGCTGCATGCTGGCGCAGCGGTAGACGGGCTCCTGCGTGGCGTTGACGCTCAGGTAGCTGTAGACGAAGAGCTTCCATACGCTGCCCAGCGGCGTCTGCAGCGCGTCGCCCTCTTGCGGCAGGGGCGCGGTGCCGCGCGGCGTGCGTTCGACCGCGACCATGCCTTCGTCGGTGAGCCAGGCCAGGCGCGGCGACGCCGTCGCAGGCGAAGCCGCCGATGACGGGAAAGCCGGCAGCGCCAGCGCGGCCGCGCACGCGAACGCGCCGGCGCCGAACGCCTTCAGTCGCGCAAGCACCCGGGCCGCTTCGGCTTTCATGATGTCAGCGCACCTCGACGCTGGCCCAGCGGCCGCCGTCCTCGAAGGCCTTGGCCTCGGGCTCGTACATGCGGAACAGCCGTGCGGGCGGCAGCTTGAAGGTGCCGCGCTGCGAGAAGCGAACCAGATGGCGCACGGTCAGCGGCGTGCCGGCCACCAGAGAGTCCACCGGCACGGCGTAGCCCTGCGCGGTGCCCTGGCTCTGCGCGCGCTCCATCGGCTGCAGCTTGCCGGCGCTGTCGGCCATGTCGATGCCCCAGGTGCTTTCTTCCACGGCCGCGCCCGGCGGCAGCGCGGCTTCGACGAGGCTCCAGCGCATGGCCTTCGGTGCCGTCACCGTGAGCTGGTCGAGGTAGAGCGCATTGGTGTCCAGCGGCGTGCCGGGCTTCACGGCTTCGAGTTTCACCGTGATGCGGCCGTCGTCGACCGTGGAGACGGACGCGCTCGGCGCCGCGGCGGGCTGGCCCGGCGCGGGTGCGGCCGGTGCTTGCGGCGCGGGACGCGGTTCGGTGACCACGCGCCACAGCGTGCGTTCGACCTTGGCATCGAGGGCGGGTGCCTGCGTTTCGCTGCTCTCGTAGCTCACGAAGGCCCAGGCCGCCTTCTGTCCGGCAGGCAGCTCGAGCGTCGAGGGCACGGCGGTGCCCGACGGCAGGCGCCAACTGGTGCCGCCGCCATCGGTGGCGCGGACCCAGGGCGCGGCCAGGGTGGGCACGTCGTCGCTGGCCGCGAGCTTGCCGCCGCCCATGGCGCGCTGCAGCCACAGCAGCGTCTGCGCGCGGTCGATGGAAGGCGCATCGGCGCGCACTTCGGCAAGCACGGCGGCCGCCTTGTCGGCGCCGGCGCGTTGCGTGGCCATCAGCAGCGCCTGCACCAGCGGCGTGTCGACGCCGGCCAGTCGCGCGGCGGCTTCGTCGGCGGCGGCGCGGGCTTTGGCGCTGGCAACCGCCGGACCGGCGGTCTGCACCGCCAGCACCAGCGCCATGTCGCGGGTGTCGGGCACGGCGCTGTCCACCATGACGAGGCTGCCTCGGCGTTGCGCGCGCTGCGCGTCGCCGGCCGGCTGCGCGGCCAGCTGGTCCGCCAGGCCGCCGGCCATCGAGCCCACGGGCAGGCCCATCTCCTGCATCCAGGAGAGCGCCAGCGCACGTTGCAGCGCTGGCAGCTTCTGGCCGTCCTTGGCGTAGACGTCGAGCAGGCGCTGCCAGTTGGAGGCCGGCAGCGTCACGCGCAGCGCCTGGGTGGCGCGCCAGTCGGCGTAGTAGGCATAGGTGGTGAGGAAGGCATCGGCCGGCATGATGCGTCCCCACCAGCCGAACTGCGCCTGCGGGCCGGCCATCTGCGCCAGCGACAGCCGCGCGGTGGCCAGGCGCTGCGTCAGCGCCGGTGCCAGCGCCTGCTGCGCGGGCGAAAGCGACTGCAGCGCGATCGACAGCGGCAGCATGCGGCTGGCGGTCTGCTCGACGCCGCCGTAGGGGTTGGCGATCAGCGCATCCAGTTGCTGGCTGAAGGCGCCGGCCGCGGCGTCCTGCGCCAGCGAAACGCGCACGCGCGATGCATCGGCCGGCAGGGCCAGCGCCGCGCTGCCCGAGGCCAGGTCGATCGACTTGCCGCGCGGCGCGCGCCAGGCCACCGGGACGCGGCGCACCGGCACGTCGAGCTTGTCGACCACGCGGGCGTCCTGGCGCAGCGTGACGCTGACCGCGCCGGACTTGTCGGCCTCGCCGGCGGCGATTGGCAGCGCGATGAAGTTCACGCCCGGGCGCACGGTGACCGTGTCCTTGCGCTCCACGCCCGCGCCGCTGGCGGTCCACTCGACCTTGGCTTCGCGCCCGGTCTGGTTGAAGAGGGCGAGCGAGGCCTGTGCCTTGTCGCCCTGGCGCTGCCAGTCGGGGCTGGTCCACTTGGCGTAGAAGGCCTTGTCGGAGCGCACCCAGCTCACCTGCTGGCCCACAGCGCCGGCCGCGTTCATGGCGCGGCCGGTGATGCGCCAGCGCGTGAGCGAATCGGGCATGGTGAAGCTGAAGCGGGTGTGGCCGGAGGCGTCGGTCGCCAGGCGCGGCTCCCAGGCGGCGGTGTCGATGTTGTCGCGGCGCGGCCGCTCCAGCACCTTCACCGCGCGGTCATTCACCTGGCGCGCGCCGGGCAGCGTGCCCAGCTTGCTGGTGGCGAGGTCGTAGCCGATGAAGGACAGGCTCGCGCTGGTGCGCACGTTGTTGCGGCGCGGGTGGTAGAAGAAGTCGCTGATGGCCGGGGCGATCTCGGGCTGCAGCACGTAGATCATTTCGTCGACCACGCCGACCGCGAGGTCGGTGGCCACCGGCTTGCCGGCCAGCGTGGCGCTGACGTCGATGGTGACCGTGTCGCCGGGTTCGTACACCGCCTTGTCGGGCGTGAAGGCCAGCACGATGCGCTCCTGCTCGACCATGATCCCCTGGTTCTGGAAGACGTAGTCGCCGTTCTTCACGTAGGCCACCGACAGCGTCATGTTGGGGCTCATGACGTCGCGCACGGGCAGCGTGAACTTCCACTGCGTGGGCGCCACGCGCTCGCTCTTGATCCAGTCGGCGCCCCGGCCCATCAGCGCGGTGGCTTCGACGCGGTCGCGCTCCAGCGTGAGCAGGGCGTTGTCCACCGGCTCCGGAAAGCTCACCAGCACCTGCGCCGTGTCGCCGGCGCGGTAGCTCGCGCGGTCGAGCACCATGCCGACGCTGCCGGCCGGTGCCTTCACGCCGTCGCCGCTGACCCAATGGCTGGCCCCGCCGACGATGCGGCCCTTGTCGTCCAGCAGGGAGACGGTGTAGCTGCCGGGCTGCGGAAAGTTGATCGAGAGCGTGTCGCCCGAAGGCATGGCGCCGGATTGTTTGGAGCGGTCTTCCAGCCGAACCCATTGCCATGTGGCGGGGCGCGCCTGTGCGGCGGGCGTGTCGGGCGCCGTTGCCGCCGTCGTGGTACCGGCGCGCTGGCTGGCCGCGAACTTGAAAGCCACGGCCTGGCCCGGCTGCGAGAACTGCCGGTCGGCCGCGAGGCGGAACGAAGCCGCGCCGCGCTCCACCAGGATTTCGCGGGAGGTGCGCACGCGGTAGGCCGCGCCATCGGTGGCCAAGGCGGTCAGCAGGTAGCGGCTGGGCTCGGTGGCGGCGGGCAGCGAGAACTTCGCGATGCCGTCGCCGTCGGTCTCCAGCTCGGCCTGCTGCAGCTTGACCGGAAACTGGCCGGCGTAGTCGAGTTCGCCGTTCACCATGGCGAGCTTCTGCGAGCGCGCCGTGAGGCTGACGCGCGCATGCGTCACCGGCTTGCCGTCGGGGTAGTTCAGCTGCAGCTTGCCGCCGACCGGCTCGCCGGTCTTGAAGTCGGTTTTCTCGGGCAGCAGCACGATGTCGAAGTGAGGCTTCTGGTAGTCGGCCACGCGGAAGGCCGCGGTGTAGGTGTCGCCGCCCATGGCCAGGCGCAGTTCGTAGCCGCCGGCCACGGCGTTGTCGGGCAGGGGAAAGCGCGCGTCAGCACCCTTGGCGCCGGAGAAGGCCAGTTTCTGCGCATGCACCAGCTGGCCGGCCGGGTCGAGCACCGCGAGCGCCAGGTCGGCGTCTTTCAGCGCCACGGACTCGCGCGCGCTGCGGAACTCGCGCCCGCTCACCTTCACGTTCACCCAGTCGCCCGGGCGGTACAGCGGGCGGTCGGTCACGGTGTAGACCTTGGCGTTGTAGATCTCGCTGTCGTAGTAGAAATTTTCGGAAATGAAGACGCCGCCCGCGGGGTCCTGGCCGAACACGTAGGTCTGCTCGGGCGACTTGCGGTCCAGCTTCACCAGGCCCTGGCCGTCGGCCTCGCCGCTCTTGAGCACGCCGACGCCGTCGGTCCACACCACCTTGGTGCCGGGCACCGGCGCGCCCGCCGCGCGCTGCGCCGCCCACACCAGCATCTGGTCGCCAGAGACCTTGGTGATGGCCACGGTGTCCGACACGAACAGCAGCGTGGTCGCGCGGAACTGGCCGCTGATGGCTTCCACCAGATAGAGACCGGGCGCGCGCTTGCCCACCGGCACGAACACGTTGCCCTCGGAGGCATTGATGAACTCGCTGCTGGAGCCTTCGAGCTTCACGCCCTTGGGCAGGCCGATGGCCTTGGCCTTGTGCACCGGATAGCGAAAGCGCTCCACCACCGGCAGGCCGGGGATCGGACGGAACTGCCGGGGCTCCTCGAAGACCGAGGGCTGCGTGAGCTTGGCCGGCGTCTTGAGCTCGGGCGCCTGCTGCGTGACGGCGCGGCGCGCGCTGGACGAGAACATCTGCTGCCAAGCCAGGCGCGACTTGACCACCCAGCTGTCCCACAGGTGGGTCAGCGTGTTGGCCAGGCCCTCGTCGGCGGCGCGCGC
This sequence comes from Variovorax paradoxus, assembly GCF_022009635.1. NCBI lineage: Bacteria > Pseudomonadati > Pseudomonadota > Betaproteobacteria > Burkholderiales > Comamonadaceae > Variovorax > Variovorax paradoxus. The sequence goes on along the minus strand of NZ_CP091716.1, from coordinate 5,333,503 downwards.
GCCCACCTGCACGCGGTGCAGGTTCTTCTGTTTCTGCAGGAAGGGCAGGGCGTCGGGAATGCGGTAGACCAGCACATCGACGCCGCCCACCTGCTCCAGCGCCGAGGGCTGGTTCACTTCGAGTCGCACCAGGGCGGTCTGGTCGCTGGCGAAGGTGGCGTCGGAAAGCAGGAAGAAGGGCTCGCCGGTGTAGGGCGTGCGGCTGTTCTCGAGCGGCTGGGGTTGCGGCTCGGGCGCCGCAAGCGCCGCAGGCGGCTGCATCGACGCGCATGCGGTGGCAACCGCGAGCGCCAGCGGAAAAAGACGCCGCCACAGGGACTGGAGTGGTGTGTGCATGGTCATCGTGCGAGAAAAGCCAGCCGGTACACACCGGCGAAATTGGGGTTGTCGTCGGCGGGGCGCCAGCGCGTGTCGCTCCAGCCGAGCAGTTGTGTGGCGCGCACGGCGCGCAAGCCGTTGTCGCCCGGCAGCACGCGGCCGGTGTGATAGGCGATGTAGTTGCCCATCCACACCATCAGGTGCTGCTCGTCGCCCTGGTCGTAGAACAGCATGTCGCCGAGCAAGGCCTGCTGCAGCTGGCGCGAGACGAAGCGCGTGTTTTCCTGCACCAGCTCGAGCGCGCCGACATAGGCGTCGCGCGTGCCGTCGACGCGCCGCCAGGTGTTGCGCAGCGGGGCCGCAGCGGCGGGGTCGATGTCGGGCGGCAGGCGGCGCGCGAGCAGGCCATTGGCGCGGCGCCAGGCCACGTCGTGCTCGCGCAGCGACTCGGCCACCGAGAAGCGCACCAGCCCCGCGCAGTCGCGGTGGGTCCAGCGCGGCGTGGGGCCGCGCTCGATCTGCTCGTGGATCAGCAGGGTCATCCAGTCGCGCAGGCGCGAGGACTGTTCGCGGTCGAGTGTCGGCGTCTCGGTGGCGGCTGCCGCGATGGCCGGCAGCGCGGGCATGGCGCAGGCGGCGGCAAGCGCCGCGCCGCGGCCGAGCGCCGTCCGGCGGCTGATGCCGGCCGTGATGGAGGCGGGGTTCACTTGGGTTGCTGCGTTGACGACGCAGGCGACGCCGACATTGCCTGCCACTCGACGGGCACCCAGCCGTTGCCGTCGCCCGCGCCTTGCGTCACGGCCCGCGCCGGCGGCAGCTTGCGCAGCGCATCGAGGCGCGGCACCAGGTGCTGGCGCGCAGCCTGGCGCAGGATTTCCTGCTCGGCGGGCAGCACGGCCATGGCTTCGCGCTGCAGCAGGTCGGCAATCTGCGCGGGTGCGCCGACCACCAGCGTCGTGCCGCCCGCCGGGGGCAGCGTGTCGGCCACGCCGGGGTATCGCCTGGCCTGCGTGTTCAGCGCCAAGTCCACCAGCTTGTCGTCGGGCGAGAAGGCGATCCAGCGGCCTTGGCGTGCAAGGGTTGGCTTGTAGGCCTTGGCGTCGCCGTCGGCATACGGACCCCACGGCGCCTTCACCTGGCTTTGCCACTTGCCGACGCCGGGCTTCGCCGCGGAATCGTCGGTGTCGGCGGCATTGCTGGAGATCACCCAGCGCGCGAGGCTGGCAAGGGCCTCGTCGGTCTTGGGGTCGGCACCGGCCTTCATCTGCGCGACGAAGAGCGGCGTGTGCAATTGCGAGCGGGCATACCAGCAGACGGCGGCGGGGCCTTCGAACTGCGCGACCAGGGCCTTCAGCGCGGCGGCGTCAGGCGGCGCGGCTGCCTTGTCGCTGTCGGCGGCCGATGGCGACGGCGGGGCGTCCGCCATCAGCTGCTCCATCTGCGTCCATTCGACCGGCAGCATCGTGCAGGCCGCCGGGTTGGCCGGCAACGCGGACCACAGTTCGCGGTCGCCCGGTGCGGCGGGCAGGGTGCCGGCGGCTTTCACACGCACGGCGGTGCGCAGCGTGGCGCCGTTCTGCGCCACGTCGAAGCGCACGGCCTGCACGCCCGGAAAGAAGTGCTGGTAGCCGAAGGACAGCAGCCGCGCATCGGCAACGATCGAAGAGTTGCCGGCACCGTCCTGCTCTGCCAGGCCGAAGCCGCGGCGCCAGGCCGACTGCGCGCGGGCATCACCCGACAGCAGGCCCTCGACCACCTCCTGAGCCGGCGCGCTGGCCTGGCCCTCGCCGTTGAACAGCAGGCCAGGATCACTCAGCACCACGACGCGGTTGCCCTGCGACAGCAGCACCAGCGTGCGGCGCGGCGACAGCACCAGCGCATAGGCATTGACGTCGCCGCCGTTGACGCGCAGCGTGCCGAGGATGCTCAGTTGCGAGTCTTTGGCGGCGATGCTCGCCAAGCCCTGCAGCGCGGTGGCGACCGCGCCGCGCGTCATGGTCACGGCCCAGTAGCGCGGCGCGCCCTTGGCATCGGGCCACCAGGCCATTTCGGCGGGTTCGTCGAGGGCGGTGGCCAGGAGCTGGTCGGTCCAGGTGGTCTCGCGCTCGTACGCAATGCGCTTGATCGCGCCGCGCAGGCTCAGCCGGTCTTCCTGGTCTTCGTAGTAGAAGGCGAAGTCTTCGGTGAGAACGTCGCGCACCACCGGCGCCTGCACGATGTCGCGCGGCAGGCGCGAGAGCGCGGGAGTGGAGACGTAGGCGAAAGGCCTGGAAAGGTCGACGCCCAGGGCGTTGATGTCGCCGTCGAAATGCGGCCGCCGCATCTTGACGACGACCACGCCAGCAGCCAGCAGCACGATCGCCGCCGCGCCCGCTGCAAACCATTTTCTTCTTCGGTCCATGAGTCCCTCCCGGCATGAAAGCAGCGCTGCTCACGGCAGCACGGCTTTGATTCTGGCAGGTCCATGGGGCGTCCCATGAAGTCCGGGTGAAGTCGCCGTGAAGCGACTCCGCCGCGGCAAATGGCGCGCGAAGTGGCGCGCGTTCAGCCGATCACTTCGGGCCAGTCGGTGTGGAAGAACTGGCCTTCGGGCTTGTCGGTGCGCTCATAGGTGTGGGCGCCGAAGAAGTCGCGCTGCGCCTGCAGCAGGTTGGCCGGCAGTCGCTCGGTGCGATAGCTGTCGTAGTAGGCCAGCGACGCGCTGAAGGCCGGCACCGGAATGCCGTTGCTCACCGCCAGCGCCACCACTTCGCGCCAGCTTTGCTGGGTGCGGTTGAGCAGGTCCTTGAAGAACGGGTCGAGCATCAGGTTGCCCAGCGCCGGGTCGGTGCGGAAGGCGTCGGTGATGCGATTCAGGAAGCGCGCGCGGATGATGCAGCCGCCGCGCCAGATCGATGCGATGCCGCCCAGGTCGAGCTTCCAGTCCTTCTTGTCGCCCATCGTCTTGATGAGGTCGAAGCCCTGGGTGTAGCTGATGACCTTCGACGCATACAGCGCGTCGTGCACCTTGGCCACCAGCGCCTTCTTCTCGAGCGACAGCTCGATCTTCGGCCCCTGCAGCAGCTTGCTGGCCGCCACGCGCGCCTTCTTCTGCGACGACAGCACGCGCGCCTCGACGGCCGCGTTGATGGTGCTGATGACCACCGCGTTCTCGGCCGCGTTGATCAGCGTCCACTGGCCCGTGCCCTTCTGGCCGGCCTTGTCGAGGATCACGTCGACGATCGGCTTGCCGGTTTCCGGGTCCTTCTGCTCGAGCGCCTTGGCGGTGATCTGGATCAGGTAGCTCTGCAGCTCGCCGTCGTTCCATTCGTTGAAGATGGCGGCCATCTCGTCGGTGGTGAAGCCGGCCGCCTTGAACAGGCTGTAGGCCTCGCAGATGAGCTGCATGTCGCCGTACTCGATGCCGTTGTGCACCATCTTCACGTAGTGGCCCGCGCCGCCGGGGCCGATGTGAATGACGCAGGGATCGCCGTCCACCTTGGCCGCGATGCTCTCGAAGATCGGCTTCATCACTTCCCAGGTGGAAAGCGGGCCGCCCGGCATGATCGACGGGCCCTTGCGCGCGCCTTCCTCGCCGCCCGACACGCCGGCGCCGATGAAGCGCAGGCCTTTGCTGCTCAGGTAGGCGTCGCGGCGTTCGGTGTCGGTGTAGAGGCTGTTGCCGCCGTCGATGACGATGTCGTCCTTGTCCAGCAGCGGAATGAGCTGCTCGATCACCTGGTCGACCGGCGCGCCGGCCTTGACCATGATCTGGATCTTGCGGGGTTTGGCCAGGCTCTGCACGAATTCCTCGAGCGTCTTGGCGCCGACCAGTTTCTTGCCGGGGTTGGCGGCGATGAAGGCCTCGGTGGTGGCCTCGGTGCGGTTGTACACGCTGACCTGGAAGCCGCGGCTTTCCACGTTCAGCACGAGGTTCTGGCCCATCACGGCCAGGCCGATCAATCCGAAATCGCTTGGGTTGCTCATGGCCCTTCTTTCATTCATGTGCGGGCGTGGAACGCTCGGCGCACGGGTTTGGTTCGAGAACCATTTTGCCGGGGTCGGGAAAGGGCCGCCGTCGGAGGCGGTCTATACCCGCTTGGCAAGCGGGCGCGGCTTGGGTATGTTGGCGCGCATGAGCACTGCCATTCACCGCTGGTCGACCGACGCCGTGCCGCCCGCCCAGCGGCTGGACTACTGGGTGGGCGCTGTGTGCGAGGGCTTCCTCGAGATGGACGTGACCAGCCCCGAGGCCGGGCGCTTCGGCGCCACGCTGGAGTCGGCGCCGCTCGGGCCCATCGTCGTGAACCGGGTGCGCGGCAGCGCGCAGGATGTCTTTCGCACCCGCCGCGCCATCGCCCAGAGCCGCCACAACTACTTCTACCTGCTGTGCAAGACCGACTCTGCCTGGGTGGCGGTGCAGGACGGGCGCTCGGCGCGGCTGCTGCCCGGCGACGCGGTGCTGGTCGATTCGCGGCGGCGCTATGAATTTCATCTGCTGCAATCGGCCGACACCCTTTCTCTCGAGCTGCCGACCGCCTGGGTCGAGCAGTGGATTCCCGATGCCGGCGACCAGGTGGCGCGGCGCATCGACGGCCAGTCCGGCTGGGGCGGCGTGCTGTGCGGCTTCCTGCGGCAGCTGTCACCGGAAGTCGCGGTTCAGCCGCCGCTGTCCGCCGGTTTGTTGAGCGACCAACTCGGCGGCCTGCTGGCGCTGGCGACCGGGCAGGGCCTGGCGAGCGAGCCCGGCACCAGCCGCGCGGCACTGCGCCGCCGCGTGCTCGACGCCACGCGCGAGCGGCATGCCGAGCCCGGGCTCACGGCCGCGAGCGTGGCGCGCGGGCTGGGCATTTCGGAGCGCAGCCTGCACCGCTGCCTGGCCGGCGGCGCAAGCGGCGGCGAGGGTGCGACCACCTTCGCCAGCGCGCTCGCGGGCTTCCGGATGGCGGTGGCGCGGCGCATGCTGGGCGATGCGCGCTTCGACCGGCTGGGCATCGCGGAAATCGGCTTTCGGGTGGGGCTGACGGATGCCTCGCACTTCGTGCGCCAGTGCCGTGCGCACCTGGGCGCCACGCCGGGGGAACTGCGGCGCCGGCGCTGAGCCGGCAACCGCCCGCGCGCTCAGATGGCGCGCAGGTTCACTCGCTTTGAAAGGGCCTCCGCGCTTTCGCGTCGCTCGCTGTAGCGGTCGACCAGGTAGCCGGCGCAGTCGCGCGTGAGCAGCGTGAACTTGACCAGCTCCTCCATCACGTCGACCACGCGCTCGTAGTACGGCGACGGCTTCATGCGGCCCGCCTCGTCGAACTCCATGAAGGCCTTGGCCACCGAAGACTGGTTGGGGATCGTGAGCATGCGCATCCAGCGGCCGAGCACGCGCAGCTGGTTCACCGCGTTGAACGACTGCGAGCCGCCCGACACCTCCATCACCGCCAGCGTCTTGCCCTGCGTGGGGCGCACCGAGCCGGTGGACAGCGGGATCCAGTCGATCTGCGATTTCATGACGCCGGTCATGGCGCCATGCCGTTCGGGCGAGGTCCACACCATGCCTTCGGCCCATTGCGCGAGGCCGCGCAGTTCGCTGACCTTGGGGTGGTCTTCGGGCGCGCCGTCGGGCGGCGGCAGGCCGTGCGGGTCGTAGATGCGGGGCTCGGCGCCCATGGCCCGCAGCAGGCGCGCGGCTTCCTCGGTCAGCAGCCGGCTGTAGGACCGTTCACGCAGCGAGCCGTAGAGCAGCAGGATGCGCGGCGCATGCGTGGCGCGCTGCGCGGGCAACAGCGAGTGCAGGCCGGGCAGGCGGAAGGCCTCCGGGTCGAGGTTGGGAAGGTCAGGGGCGTGCGACACGCTGGCCTTTCGCATCGATGACGGGCTCGCCATCCTCCTTGGAAAACGCGCCTTGCTGCGGGCGCGGCAGGATGTCGAGCACCGCTTCCGAAGGCCGGCAAAGGCGTGTGCCCAGCGGCGTCACCACCACCGGCCGGTTGATGAGGATCGGGTTCGCCAGCATGAAGTCGATCAGCTGTTCGTCGCTCCACTTCGGATCGTCCAGGCCCAGGTCGTCGTAGGGCGTGCCCTTGCGGCGCAGCAGGTCGCGCACCGGCATGCCCATCTGTGCAACGAGACGCCGCAGCGTGTCGCGGTCGGGCGGGTTCTTCAGGTACTCGATGACGACGGGCTCGTCGCCGGTGTTGCGGATCAGCCCGAGCACGTTGCGCGACGTGCCGCAGGCGGGGTTGTGATAGATCGTGATGTCGTTGTTCATGGCAGTGGAATGCTCAGTCGAAACGCCAGTGCCGCCAGGGTGACGAACAGCACCGGCAGGGTCAGCACGATGCCGACCCGGAAATAGCCGCCCCAGCCGATCACGGTGCCCTTCTTCGCGAGCACGTGCAGCCAGAGCAGCGTGGCGAGGCTGCCGATCGGCGTGATCTTCGGGCCGAGGTCGCAGCCGATCACGTTGGCGTAGACCATCGCTTCCTTCACCGCGCCGCTAGCGGCCGAGGCGTCGATGGAAAGCGCCCCGACCAGCACCGTGGGCATGTTGTTCATGACCGACGACAGCACCGCCGCGAGAAAGCCCGTGCCCATTGCCGCGCCCCAGATGCCGCCTTGCGCGAACACGTCGAGCAGCGCGGCCAGTTGCCCGGTGAGCCCGGCGTTGCGCAGCCCGTAGACCACGAGGTACATGCCGAGCGAGAAGACCACGATCTGCCAGGGCGCGCCGCGCAGCACGCCGCGGATGCCGATCACCGGGCCGCGCCCCGCCACCGCCAGCAGCACCACGGCGCCGAAGGCGGCCACCGCGCTGACCGGCACGCCCAGCGGCTCGAGTCCGAAGAAGCCGAGCAGCAGCAGCGCCAGCACCACCCAGCCGGCGCGGAAGGTGGCCGGGTCGCGGATCGCATCCGCCGGTGCCTTGAGCCGGGCCGCGTCGTAGCGCGCCGGAATGCCGCGGCGGAAATACAGCATCAGCACCGCGAGGCTCGCGAGCACCGCAGCGATGTTCACCGGCACCATGACCGAGGCGTACGCGCCGAAGCCGATCCTGAAGAAATCGGCCGAGACGATGTTCACCAGGTTGGACACGATCAGCGGCAGGCTCGCGGTGTCGGCGATGAAGCCCGCCGCCATGACGAAGGCCAGCGTGGCCGCGGGCGTGAAGCCCAGGGCCGCCAGCATCGCCATCACGATGGGGGTGAGGATCAGTGCCGCGCCGTCGTTGGCGAACAGCGCCGACACCGCCGCGCCCAGCAGCACGACCAGCGCGAACAGCCGCCTGCCGCGCCCGCCGCCCCAGCGCGCCACGTGCAGCGCGGCCCATTCGAAGAAGCCCGCTTCGTCGAGCAGCAGGCTGATGACGATCACGGCGACGAAGGTGGCGGTCGCGTTCCACACGATGCCCCAGACCACCGGAATATCCGCCGGCTGGACCACGCCGAGCAGCAGCGCAACCGCCGCGCCCAGCGATGCGCTCCAGCCGATGCCAAGGCCGCGCGGCTGCCAGATGACCAGCACCAGCGTGACGACGAAGATCAGGACCGCGATTGGCATCGCGGCCTCAGCAGCCGCATGCCGACGAAGCCGCGTCGGCGGCGCAGGGCTCGCCCTGGCAGCAGTTCTCGGTCAGGTAGCCGAGCAGGGCGTTCATCTGCTCGAAGGCGGCGCGGTAGACGAGGTTGCGCCCCTGCCGTTCCTGCGACACCAGCCCTGAATGCATCAGTTCCTTGAGGTGGAACGACAGGCCGGTGCCTGACACTTCGAGCGATTCGGCCAGTGCGCCGGGCGTCAGGCCGGCGGGGCCCGCGACCACCAGCGCGCGGAAAACGCGCAGGCGAACGGGCTGTGCCAGGGCGGCCAAGGAGCGGACAACGTCGTTTTCTTCCATATTTCAAGTATCGTTGAAATATTGAATGGATGCAATCGCCGAGGCCGCTGGCACGAATCGGCCAGCCGGCTGGCACGAATGGGCTATTCAAAGCCGGCCGCTGTTCCTAAAGTCCTCATCCGTCGCAACAACGAAAGAGACATCCATGTCAGATACCTATGTCCTGGTCCACGGCGCATGGCACACCGGCGCCGAGATCGAAGCCGTGGCCGACGGCCTGCGCGCGGCCGGCCACACCGTGCATTGCCCCACGCTGGCGGGCAACAACCCCGGCGACGACCGCAGCAGGATCGGCCTGGAAGACGCCATCGAATCTGCCGTGCGCTACATCGAGGAAAAGAACCTCACACAGGTGCGGCTGGTGGGCCACAGCTACGGCGGGATGGTGATCTCGGGCGTGGCGGACCGCATCGCGCCGCGCCTGAAGCGGCTGGTCTACATCAATGCCTTCGTGCCGCTGGACGGCGAGTCGCTCAACGACATGGTGCCGCCGCACTACGTGACGCTGTTCGATGCCGTCGCCGAGGCCAACGGCAATGCAGTGACCCTGCCGTTCGAGATCTGGCGCGAAGCCTTCATCAACGACGCCGACTTCGCGACGGCCACCTCCGCCTACGCCAAGCTCAACCCGCATCCGTACCGCACCTTCACCGACAAGATCCGGCTGAAGCAGCCGCTGGCGGCGCTGGCGCTGGGCAAGTCGTACGTCAACTGCCTGCAGGACACGGCGATGCCGCACGGCCTGCCGTGGCACCCGCGCCTGTCGGAGCGGCTGGGGCTGTTCAGGCTGGTGGAGTGCCCCGGCAGCCACGAGATGTTCTTCTCGAATCCCGCGCGGCTGGCGCAGGCCATCATCGAGGCGGGGCGCGACTGAGCGCCCAGGGTCAGCTGCCGTCGAAGAGTGCGTCGTACACGCGGATCGACGCATAGGCGTCGTTCGCGGCGTAGCGGATCTGCGCTTCGGTGAGCTGCCTGTTGGCCCAGTTCGAGGTGGTCGCCTTGCGCGACTTGATGAAGCGGCGGTTGAACACCAGCGCCACCGCCGCCTTCACGCCGACCGACTTGCGGTAGCCGCGCTTGCGGAATTCGTTGTCGATGTCGAACACCGCCTTCGGCTCGATGCCCAGCCGGTTGCGTATCAGCGTGAGGTCGCCCGAAAGCCCGAAGCCGACCTTGCGCAGTTCGGTCGAGGCGATGAGCGCGGCCACCACCGAGTTGCAGTCGGTGCGGTGCAGCTGGAACAGCCAGGCCGTGTCGCGGGTGGAGAACTGCACCACGTGCGGGCCGCCCGACACTTCGTTCTTCGCGAAGGTGGGTTTCGATTCGGTGTCGAAGCCGGCAATGCCGGCGGCCAGCAGCGCGGCGGCGGCATGCTCGGCGTCCTGCAGCGTGGCGACGACCACGATCTCTTTCAGGCCGAGGCCTTCGAAGGGTTCGAGCAGCGCGATCTGTTCGCGCTCGGGCAGGGGCGGGAGCGCCGGTCTTTGCTGTTCGCTCACCGGGAGGCTGCTTTCGTTGTCTTTTTCTTCACTGCGGCTTTCTTTGCTGCGATTTTCTTTGCGGGCGGTTTCTTCGGCTTGGACGGCTGGCCCGAGCGCAACGCGGCTTCGTAGGCGCGGCGGCCCCAGAGGGCTGCCTCGTGCCGGTCCTCGAACAGGTCGGCAGGGGCCAGCCGGTAAGACATCGGCATCGACTGGCCCTGGCGCTCGTAGGTGAAGGGCGGAAGGTCCAGTGCGTCGAAGTAGGGCGCGCTCTCGGCGTCGGCCTTGAGGTAGAGCGTGTCGTTGGCCACGAGCGCGATCATGCGGTCCTCGTGCCAGATGCCGTGGCCGCCGAACATGCGGCGCGTGCGAATGCGCCCAAGCCGCTCGAACACCTCGTGCAGGCTGTCGACGAACTCGCTCATGCGGTGATCTCGATGCGGTTGCCGTCCGGGTCCAGCACCACGCTCTCGTAGTAGCCGTCGCCGGTGCGGCGCGGGCCGTCGAGCAGCGGATAGCCGTCGGCCTTCAGCCGCTGGGTGAGCGCATCGACAGCCGCGTCGGAGCCCACGCTGATGGCCAGGTGCGTCCAGCCCATGCGCTGCGCGCCGGCCTCGGCGGTCACCGGGGAAAGGGTGCTGGTGGTCATGGCCTCGATACGCGCGCCGTGGCCCAGGCTCAGGAAGCACGAGGCGAAGCCCTTGGCCGGGTTGACGTACCCCGCGCCGGCGGTGGCGCCGAAGTAGTCGACATAGAAGCGCTTGCAGCGTTCGAGATCGGTGGTCCAGAGTGCGATGTGGTCGATGCGCATGGGATGCGGGAAGAAGGGCTGAATCAGCCCACGCGCCACGGCGGGCGAGAGGGCGACCAATGGTAGGCGATGCGTTCGCGGCCGCTGCTCGGGTGGCGGTCGACCGTGCCGCGCTCCAGGCCGTAGCGCTCGTAGAAGCGCTGCGCCGAAGTGTTGGTCATTGCCACGTGCAGCCGCCAGCCGGTGGGAATGCGCACGCAGGCCTCGTCGAGCAGTGCCTTGCCCAGGCCCTGGCTGCGCAGGTGCGGTTCGACGAAGAGCTGGGCCACGTATTCGCGCCGCTCCAGCAGCACCATGAACGCCAGCACCTGGCCTTCGCGTTCCGCCAGCACCACGTCGGCGGGCGGGCCGAACTCCGTGTGCACGCGGTGCAGCCAATGGGCGATGGGTTCGATGACGGCGGCGCCGCGGTTGGCCGCGGTCCAGGCCCGGCGCCAGATGCCGGCCAGCACCATGTTCTCTTCGGCGGAGCCTTCGCGCGACCGCAGTTGGAAGGCGGGAATTTGGGCGGCGGACATGCGGCTCATGATACGGCGCGAGCCCGCCGCGGTCGACCTGGGCGCGGCTCAGGCGTGCAGGCTTTGCGCGTGGTGCGCGATGTGGTCGGCCATGAAGCTCTGGATGAAGTAGTAGCCGTGGTCGTAGCCCGCGTGGCGACGCAGAACGAGCGGCTGGCCGGCGGCGAAGCAGGCGGCCTCGAACACCTCGGGGTGCAGTTGCTCCGCGAGGAATTTGTCGCTCAGGCCCTGGTCGATCAGGATGCCCTGCGGATAGGGCGCGGCCACCTGCGACTTCATGAGCGCGCTGGCGTCGTGCGCCAGCCACTGGGCGCGGTCGTCGCCGGGCGCCCCCAGATAGCCGGCGAAGGCCTTCTCGCCCCACGGGCACTGCGTGGGCGCGCAGATCGGCGCAAAGGCCGAGAGCGACTTGAAGCGCCCCGGATGCCGCAGCGCCAGCGTGAGCGCGCCGTGCCCGCCCATCGAATGGCCGAAGATGCCGATGCGGTGGTCGTCGACGGCGAAGTGCTTGGCCACCAGCGGCAGCAGCTCGTGCACGATCCAGCTTTCCATGCGCCAGTGCGCGGCCCAGGGCTCGGCGAGCGCGTCGAGGTAGAAGCCCGCGCCGATGCCGAAGTCCCAGTTGTCCTTGGCGCCCGGAAGGGTCTCGACCTCGGCGCCGCGCGGGCTGGTGTCGGGCGCGATCAGCGCCAGCCCCAGGCTCGCGGCCATGCGCTGCGCGCCGGCTTTCACCGCGAAGGTCTCTTCGTTGCAGGTCAGGCCCGCGAGGTAGAGCAGGGCGGGCACGGGGCCGTTCGCGGCCTGCGGCGGCAGGTAGACCGAGAAGCGCATCGGCAGGCCGATTTCATGCGAGCGGTGCTCATGGAAGCTCTGCACGCCGCCGAAGGCGTGATGCTCGGAAAGGGTCTTGGGTGTGTTGTCTGTCATGTCGGGTTCTTGCGCAGCGCGGGGGCCAGCTCGAGCACGGCGTCGGCGAATGTGCGCGGCGCTTCCTGCGGCATGTTGTGGCCCACGCCGGGCACGAGACGGTGCGAGCGCTGGCCGCCGAAGCGGTGCGCATGGGCCGACGCCTGCGCGGGTGGACGCACGCCGTCGTCGATGCCGTCGAAGGTGATGGTCGGCACGGTGATGGTGGGCTGGGCCGCCAGGCGGCGCTCGATGTCGGCGTAGGCCGGATCGCCAGGCACCAGGCCGAAGCGGTGGCGGTACGACTGGATCACCACGTCCACGAAGTCGGGGTGGTCGAAAGCGGCGGCGCTGCGCTCGAAGGTCGCATCGTCGAATTGCCAGGTGGGCGACCACAGCTTCCACAGCAGCTTCGTGAAAGCCTTGCGGTCTTTCTCGAGGCCCGCGCGGCCGCGCTCGCTGTGAAAGTAGTACTGATACCAGAGGCTGTGCTCGTTGGCCGGCGTGTCGGGCTCCATCGCCTTCGCGATGTTCTGGATGTTGTAGCTGTTGAAGGACACCAGCCCCGCCACGCGCTCCGGCCACAGTGCCGCGACCACGCAGGCGGCGCGGCCGCCCCAGTCGTAGCCGGCCAGCACCGCGCGTTCGATCTTCAGCGCATCGAGCAGCGCGAGGAGGTCGGCGCCGAGCGCGGCCTGCTCGCCAGAACGCGGCGTGGCGTCGCTCAGGAAGCGCGTGGCGCCGTAGCCGCGCAGGTACGGCACGATCACGCGGCAGCCCTGATCGGCCAGCATGGGCGCGACTTCCGCATAGGTGTGGATGTCGTACGGAAATCCGTGCATCAGCAGCACCGGCGGGCCGTCGGCGGGGCCGGTCTCGAAGTACGCGACTTCGAGGACACCGGCCGCGATCTTGCGCAAGGGCTCCATGCGGTTCATGGCCGGTGCCTTCCTGGTTTTTTAGTAGAGGACCACGCCGCGAATGGATTCGCCGCGCTTCATCAGGTCGAAGCCCTTGTTGATGTCTTCCAGCGGCATGGTGTGCGTGATCAGGCTGTCGATGTCGATCTTGCCTTCCATGTACCAGTCCACGATCTTCGGCACGTCGGTGCGGCCGCGCGCGCCGCCGAAGGCCGAGCCTTCCCACTTGCGGCCGGTGACCAGCTGGAACGGCCGCGTGCTGATTTCCGCGCCGGCTTCGGCCACGCCGATGATGATGCTGCGGCCCCAGCCCTTGTGCGTGCACTCCAGCGCCTGGCGCATCACCTTGGTGTTGCCGATGCACTCGAAGCTGTAGTCGGCGCCGCCGTCGGTCAGCTGCACGATGGCATCGACCACGTTCTCGGTGTCCTTGGGGTTGATGAAGTGCGTCATGCCGAACTTGCGGGCCATGGCCTCGCGCTCGGGATTCAGGTCGACGCCGATGATCTTGTCGGCGCCCACCATCTTCGCGCCCTGGATCACGTTCAGGCCGATGCCGCCCAGGCCGAACACCACCACGTTGGCGCCGGCTTCCACCTTGGCCGTGAAGATCACCGCGCCGATGCCGGTGGTCACGCCGCAGCCGATGTAGCAGACCTTGTCGAAAGGCGCGTCCTCGCGGATCTTGGCCAGCGAGATTTCAGGAGCGACCGTGTAGTTGCTGAAGGTGCTGGTGCCCATGTAGTGGGCGATGGGCTTGCCGTCCAGGCTGAAGCGGCTGGTGCCGTCGGGCATCTGGCCCTTGCCCTGCGTGCCGCGGATGAGCTGGCACAGGTTGGTCTTGCGGCTCAGGCAGAACTTGCACTGGCGGCATTCGGGCGTGTACAGCGGAATGACGTGGTCGCCCTTCTTGAGCGTGGTGACGCCGGGGCCGACATCGACCACGATGCCCGCGCCTTCATGGCCCAGGATGGCGGGGAAGATGCCTTCGGGGTCCGCGCCCGAGAGCGTGTAGTAGTCGGTGTGGCAGATGCCGGTGGCCTTGATCTCGACCAGCACTTCGCCGAAACGGGGACCGTCGAGGTCCACGGTTTCGATGGTGAGCGGCGCTCCGGATTTCCACGCGACGGCGGCTTTGGTTTTCATGGTGTTCGGTTCTTCAGAAGGCGAAAGGTGTGAGGATACTCAGGCGGGGCCAGCGGGGAAGATACCCGACATGCCGATGAACCCGTGCACGTGCCGGACATTCCAGACCCAGTTTCGCAGTGCGGGAAATTCGTCGAGCGAAACGCCGCCTTCGCCCGCCAGCGCCACATAGGGAAAGCAGGCGATGTCGGCAATGGTCGGCTCGGGCGCCGACGCGAGCCAGCGCAGGCCGGCGCCGGCCTGCTCGGCGAGGTGGTCGTCGAGCACGCGGAACACGGCACGCGCGCCGTCGCGGCAGGCCTCGATGTCCAGGTGGTGGTAGCCGAGGGCGTCGTGCAGCCGCGCGGCCGACGCGGTTCGGGTGATCTCGTCGGCGGTCGCGAGCCACATCGCGATCTGGCCGCGCAACTTCGGGTCTTGCGGATACCAGCGGCCATGCGGGTCGTAGCGGCTCGCGAGGTAGACCAGGATGGCCTGCGCGTCGCGCAGCACGAAGCCGTCGTCGTCGAGCACCGGCAACTGGCCGAGCGGGTTCACGTGGGCCAGGAACGCGGCCGACTTGTGTTCGCGGCCGGGAAAGAAATCGACCGGCACAGTCTGGTATTCGACGCCGAGCCACGCCAGCATCTGCCGCACCTTGAAGCAGTTGCCCGACAGCGGGTAGTCGTACAGCTTCACCGTCATGCCGCCGCCCTCACGCCGAAGCGCATGCCGCGCTCGCGCAGCCAGCGCCGGTAGGTGACGGAGGACGTGTCGCCGCGCGTCGGCGTTTCGGCGCGGCCTTCGAGCGGCATGCGCTTGAAGGCATGGTTCTCCAGGATGGGCTTGTCCTGCCCGAAGATGGTGTGCTGGAAGGCAATGAGTTCTGCGTCGGTGGAGTCGTCGTCGAAGCAGGCGAGCATGGTGTGGGCGATGACGTGCTCGTCGTCGACGGGCTGCAGGAAGAGGCCGATGGCGTCGAGTTCGCCCGCGCGGAAGCTCGACTTGTAGAGCATGGCCGAGAAGGGCTGCATCACGCGGTACTTGTAGAGCACCTCGCTGCCCGACGAATCGTGCGCGGCCGAGGCCCGCGGCTGCCAGAAGCGGCAGTCGGTCGCCCAGATCTCGCCGGTGGCGGGTTCGACCTGCACTTGGTATTGCGCCACCTCGGTGTGCGGCACCTTGCCGAGATAGTCGGCATGCACGAAGGGAAAGTGCGCCATGTCCAGGAAGTTCTCGATCACGCGCAGGCCAGACACCGCCACGCCGATGCCGCCGCAGTCGATGGTGCGGCGGCCGGGCTCGCTGTATTCGGGAAAGTCGAACAGCGGGCGCGCCGGGTTGCCGCTGGGGCAGGCCCAGAGATAGCCGTAGCGCGACTGCACGGTCAGCGGCCGGTCGGCGAGGCGGCACTGGGGCGTGCCTTCCGGGTCGATCCACAGTTGCACGGTTTCGCCGAGCAGGCGGGTGGTGCGCGGCGCGGGCGCGGCGGGGCCGATGACGAGCCAGTCGTCGAGCATGTTGGGGTCGTCGGAGACGAAGGGCATGGTGTCTTTCAGCCGAGGGCTTCGATGTCGCCGCGCAGGTTGCGCGCGGCGGTGTGCAGGGCCTGCATGGCGGCGGAGCCCTGGGGCGCGTCCGTCCAGAGGTGGATGAAGGCGAGCCGGGGCTGGGCGTCGAGGACGAGCGCGGCGACAGCCGCCTCGCCGAGCCGGCCACGCCAGGCGCCCGAAGCCGTGCCGGCGACCAGGCCGCGTTGCGCCAATGCTTCTCTCACCGCGTCGGCGGGCGCGTTCACGGTCAGCGTGCGGCAGAAGTGCCAGCCGGCGGGCACGGCATCGGCCAGTGCCGGCGGCGCGGCGGGCGCTTGTGGCGACAAATGGACCCACAGCATCCCTGCCGCCTCCGCCGCGGCGAAGGTCCTGGCGCACACGTTGCGCGGTGCCGGCATGGCCGGGTGCGCGGGAATGCGGGTGCACTGGCCGCTGCCGGCTTCGTACTGCCAGCCGTGATACGCGCAGGCCAGATGGTTGTCGACCACCTGCCCCAGCGTGAAGCGCACGCTGCGGTGCGGGCAGCGGTTTTCCCAGGCTTGGGCGGTGCCGTCGGCGGCTCGCCAGAGCGCGAGTTCCTGGCCTTCGGCGAAGCCGGCGACGATGTTGTCGCCCGGGCGCAGGTCGGCCGAGCGCGCGACGGGGTGCCAGGCGGCGGAGTTCTGTGTGTTCATGGATCGTGGGGAAGGTGCAACAAGGCTTGCGCCGGTGATACCGTACCGCTTCCCACGCACCGATGAAAGTCACATGAAGAGACGCTGCTTTTCATTCCTGCAACGCCGGGCCGCATGAGCCGGATCGACCTTGCCCTGGTCGAGGCCTTCGTGCTGGTCGCCAGGAGCGGCAGCCTGACCAAGGCCGAAAGCCTTTCGGGCACGTCCAAGGCCACGCTGAGCCGGCAGCTCACGCGGCTGGAAGAGCTGCTGGGCGCGCAACTGCTGCTGCGCAGCCCGCGCCGCATCGCGCTCACCGAGGCGGGGCGCGCCTTCCTGCTGCGCGGCGAGGGGCTGCTCGACGAAGTCACGGGCCGGCTGGAGGCAGCCAGCACCGAGATCCACGAGCTGACCACGGGCGTGTCGGGCCGCCTCTCGCTGCTGTCGGATACGCAGTTCAGCACTTCCTTCGTCTGCCATGTGGTCAAGCTGTTCCTGGAGTCGCACCCCGAGGTGCGCTGCCAGCTCGATGTGGCCAACGGCTTCCACGCGCCGCGGATCGGCGACGTCGACTGCTATGTGTGCTCCGAGCCGCCCGACGCGCCGAACCTCGTGGCCAAGCTGCTCGGCCGGCTGAACTACGGGCTCTTTGCGAGCCCGCAGTACCTGGCGCGGCACGGCACCCCGTCTTCGCCGGCGGAGCTGGCGGCGCACCAGTCCATCGTGATGAAGGAGCCTTCGGGGCGCTCGCAGGTGCTGCTGGTGTCGGGCGCGCAGAGTTTTGCCTTCGAGCCGGAGCCCGCCTCCGAGACCAACGACCACTGGGTCATGAAGACCTTTTGCATCGACGGCCTTGGCATCGCGCTGCTGCCAGCTTTCTTCGTGCGGCCGGAGGTGGAGCAGGGCGTGCTCGCGCCGGTGCTGCCGCAGTGGCAGCCCGAGCCGCGCCGCATCTACTGCGCCTACCAGCGCCAGCGCTACATGGGGCAGAAGCTGCGGGCCTTCGTCGACCTGATGGCGCGCTGCGTGGTCGACATCGACTCTTACAACTACTACGTCGGGTCATCGGCGGCGCGGCGCCGCAGGGCGGGCGCGAGACCATAATCGGCGCCTGCCAGACCGACCCTCATTCATACAGCCATCATGAAGAAAATCCTTGTCCTCAACGGCCCCAATCTCAACCTGCTCGGCACGCGCGAGCCCGAACAGTACGGACGCGACACGCTGGCCGACGTGGAGCGGCTGTGCAAGGAAACGGGCGCGAAGCACGGCGTCGAGATCGAATGCCGCCAGTCGAACCATGAAGGCGTGCTGATCGACTGGATCCAGGAAGCCGGCCGCGAAGTGGCTGCGGGCAACATGCTGGGCGTGGTGATGAACCCCGGCGCCTACACGCACACCTCGATCGCCCTGCACGACGCGATCAAGGGTGCGAGCGTGCCGCTGATCGAGCTGCACATCTCGAACGTGCACGCGCGCGAGCAGTTCCGCCACCACTCGTACATTTCGCCGGCGGCGAAGGGAATCATCGTGGGGCTGGGCGTGAAGGGCTACACGCTCGCCATCGCGGCGCTGGTTCCCTGACTAATACTGCTGCTTGGGCGCCGTAGCCTTCCAGCTGCGGCTCACGCGGCCCTGGTTGTCGATGCTTTCCAGATGAACGTCGAAACCCCAGAGCCGCGCGACGTGCTTGAGCACCTCTTCGGCGCCGTCGTGCAGCGGCAGGTGGTTGCGCTGGGTGTGGCGCAGGGTCAGAGAGCGGTCGCCGCGCGTGGCCACGTTCCAGACCTGGATGTCGGGCTCGCGGCTGCCGATGTCGTACTGCCGTGACAGCGATTCGCGCAGCGCGTGGTAGCCGCTGTCGTCGTGGATGGCGGACACCTCCAGCTCGGCTTCGCTCTGGAAATCGCGGATCGAGAACAGGCGGAAGTCGCGCATCGTCTTCGGGCTCAGGAACTGGCCGATGAAGCTCTCGTCCTTGAAGTTGCGCATGGCGTAGTCGAGCGTCTTGACCCAGTCGGTGCCCACGAAGTCGGGGAACCAGCGGCGGTCTTCGTCGGTAGGCTTCTCGCACACGCGGCGCAGGTCGGTCATCATCTTGAAGCCGAGCGCATACGGGTTGATGCCGCTGTAGGCACGGTGCCCCACCGGCGGCTGGTAGATCACGCCGGTGTGCGAGCTGAGCCATTCCATCATGAAGCCGTCGGCCAGCTGCCCGCGGTCGTACATGGTGTTGAGCAGCGTGTAGTGCCAGAAGGTAGCCCAGCCTTCGTTCATGACCTGGGTCTGGCGCTGCGGGTAGAAGTACTGCGCGATCTTGCGCACGATGCGCACCACTTCGCGTTGCCACGGCTCGAGCAGGGCGGCGTTCTTCTCGATGAAGTAGAGCAGGTTCTCCTGCGGCTCCGAGGGGAAGCGCTTCGACGAATCGGCCTCGGCCGCCTGCTCGCTCTTGCGCGGCAGGGTGCGCCAGAGGTCGTTCACCTGCTGCTGCATGTGGCGCTCGCGCTCGGTGCGCTGCGCGCTTTCTTGCGCCAGCGAGCGCTTCTGCGGGCGGCGGTAGCGGTCGACGCCGTAGTTCATCAGCGCATGGCATGAGTCGAGCAGTTGCTCGACCGCATCGAGGCCGTGGCGCTCCTCGCATTCGGCGATGTAGTGCCGTGCGTAGACCAGGTAGTCGATGATGGACGAGGCATCCGTCCACATGCGGAACAGGTAGTTGCCCTTGAAGAAGCTGTTGTGGCCGTAGGCCGCATGCGCGATGACCAGGGCCTGCATGGCCATGGTGTTCTCTTCCATCAGGTAGGCAATGCACGGATCGGAGTTGATGACGATCTCGTAGGCGAGGCCCATGTGGCCGCGCTTGTAGTTCTTCTCGGTCGAGATGAACTGTTTGCCGTACGACCAGTGGCGGTAGATCATGGGCATGCCCACGCTGGCGTAGGCGTCCATCATCTGCTCGGCCGTGATGACCTCGAGCTGGTTCGGATACACATCGAGGCCGTAGCCCTTGGCGGTCTTGGCGATCTCGGCGTGGTAGGTCTCGATGAGTTCGAAGGTCCAGTCGGAGGGGCTGGGCAGGCGTTCGAGAACACGGTCGGTGATCATGATGTCACCCCTTCCTTCTTGAACAGGTCGCGGAAAACCGGATAGATGTCCTGCGCGTCGGACACCTTGCGCATCGCGAAGTTGGGCTGCACGCCTTCGAGCTGCTGGTACTCCTGCCACAGGTTCTGCTCGGTCTCGGCCACCTGCACGTAGGCGTAGTAGCGCACCACGGGAAGGATGTTGTCGACCAGCAGCTCGCGGCAGCGGCCGCTGTCCTGGTGCCAGTTGTCGCCGTCGCTGGCCTGCGCGCCGTACACGTTCCACTCGCCGCTGGGGTAGCGCGCCTTGATGATCTCGTCCATGAGCACCAGCGCGCTCGACACCACGGTGCCGCCGGTCTCGGTGGCGTGGAAGAACTCTTCCTCGGTCACTTCCTGCGCCTGCGTGTGGTGGCGCAGGAACACGAGGTCGATCTTCTCGTAGTGCCGCGTGAGGAACATGTACAGCAGCATGAAGAAGCGCTTGGCCATGTCCTTGCGCGCCTCGTCCATCGAGCCCGACACGTCCATCAGGCAGAACATCACCGCCTTGGCGCTGGGCACGGGCGTCTTCACGCGGTTGCGGTAGCGCAGGTCGATCGGGTCGATGTAGGGCACGTGCCGCATGGTGCGGCGCAGTTCTTCTATGCGCTCCTCGGTCTCGCGGATCTCGTTCTGTATGAGGGCCTGCGCGGCTTGCGGATGCTGCTTGAGCTGCTCGAGGTGCGCTTCCAGGCGCTTGAGCTCCTTGCGCGGCTCGCCGCCCAGCGCGATGCGGCGGGCGAGGGCACCGCGCATCGAGCGCACCACGTGCAGGTTGTTGGGCGAGCCGTCGCTGGTGAAGCCGGCGCGGTGGCTCTTCCATTCGGGCACGTCGGCGATCTGCGTGCGAATGAGGTGCGGCAGCGCCAGGTCGTCGAAGAAGACGCGCATGAATTCTTCGCGCGTGAGGCGGAAGACGAAGTCGTCCTCGCCCTCGCCGCTGTCGCTGGCTTCCCCGCTGCCGGAACCGCCGCCGCCCCCGCCTTCGGGGCGCTTGATGCGGTCGCCCTTCAGGTACTCCTGGTTGCCTGGGTGCACGTACTCGCGGTCGCCGCCGCGCGCGTGCCCGAACACGGGCTCGGACACATCGTGGCGCGGCAGGGTCACGTCTTCGCCTTGCTCCAGTTCGCGGATGTTGCGGCCGCTGACGGCGCGCCTCACCGCTTCCTGGATCTGCCCCTTGTAGCGCCTGAGGAAGCGCTCTCGGTTGCCAATGGACTTGTTCTTGCCCGATAGCCGGCGGTCGATGATCTGCTGCAGGATGGCCACGATGTCTGCTCCCTTAATGACGGATCACGCGTTCCTTCGTGAAACGCCGTGGAACCGGCTTTGCCGGGCCGCTGGCGTTGCCCCCTGCAAGGGGGTTGGCGAAGCGACACGAAGTGCGCGAAGCCTGGGGGTGTGCCATATCAAGAGCTCTTGCGCACCCGCAGATACCACTCGCAGAGCAGACGCACCTGCTTGGCGGTGTAGCCCTTCTCGACCATGCGCGTCACGAAGTCCTCGTGCTTCTTCTGCTCGTCGGCGCTGCTCTTGGTGTTGAAACTGATCACCGGAAGCAGTTCTTCGGTGTTGGAGAACATCTTCTTCTCGATCACCGCGCGCAGCTTCTCGTAGCTGGTCCACGCAGGGTTGCGCCCCGCGTTGCCGGCCCGCGCGCGCAGCACGAAGTTGACGATCTCGTTGCGGAAGTCCTTCGGGTTGCCGATGCCGGCCGGCCGCTCGATCTTCTCGAGTTCGGCGTTGAGCGAAGCGCGGTCGAAGACTTCGCCGGTGTCGACGTCGCGGAACTCCTGGTCCTGGATCCAGTAGTCGGCGTAGGTCACGTAGCGGTCGAAGATGTTCTGGCCGTACTCGCTGTAGCTCTCGAGGTAGGCGGTCTGGATTTCCTTGCCGATGAACTCGGCGTAGCGCGGCGCCAGTAGCTCCTTGATGTAGCTGATGTACTTCTGCTCGACCTCGGGCGCGAACTGCTCGCGCTCGATCTGCTGTTCGAGCACGTACATCAGGTGCACCGGGTTCGCGGCCACCTCGGAGCTGTCGAAGTTGAAGACCTTCGAGATGATCTTGAAGGCGAAGCGCGTGGAGACGCCGCTCATGCCTTCGTCGACGCCCGCGTAGTCGCGGTACTCCTGGATCGACTTGGCCTTGGGGTCGGTGTCCTTGAGGTTCTCGCCGTCGTACACCTGCATCTTGCTGAAGGTGCTGGAGTTCTCGGGCTCCTTCAGGCGCGTGAGCACCGAGAGCTGGGCCATCATGCGCAGCGTTCCCGGGGCGCAGGGGGCCTTGGCGAGCGACGAGTTGCGCACCAGCTTCTCGTAGATCTTGATTTCTTCCGAGGCACGCAGGCAGTAGGGCACCTTGACGATGTAGATCCGGTCGAGGAAAGCCTCGTTGTTCTTGTTGTTGCGGAACGCCTTCCACTCGCTCTCGTTGCTGTGCGCGAGCACGATGCCGTCGAAGGGAATCGCGCCGAAGCCTTCGGTGCCCTTGAAGTTGCTTTCCTGCGTGGCGGTGAGCAGCGGATGCAGCACCTTGATGGGCGCCTTGAACATTTCCACGAACTCCAGCAGCCCCTGGTTGGCCAGGCACAGGCCGCCGGAGTAGGCGTAGGCGTCCGGGTCGTCCTGGGCGTAGGTCTCGAGCTTGCGGATGTCGACCTTGCCGACCAGCGAGGAGATGTCCTGGTTGTTCTCGTCGCCGGGCTCGGTCTTGGCGACGGCGATCTGCCGCAGCACCGACGGGTAGCGCTTGACGACCTTGAACTGGCGGATGTCGCCGCCGTACTCCTCGAGCCGCTTGACGGCCCAGGGCGAGAGAATTCGGTTCAGGTAACGGCGCGGGATACCGTATTCCTTTTCAAGGATCTCGCCGTCTTCGAGCGTATCGAAGAGGCCGAGCGGGGATTCGTTGACCGGCGAGCCCTGGATCGCATAGAAGGGCACGTGCTCCATGAGCTGCTTCAGGCGCTCCGCGATGGAACTCTTGCCACCGCCCACGGGCCCCAGCAGGTAAAGGATTTGCTTCTTTTCTTCCAGTCCCTGCGCGGCGTGGCGGAAATAGGACACCACCTGTTCTATGGCGTCTTCCATGCCGTAGAACTCCTTGAACGCCGGGTAGATCTTGATGACCTTGTTGGCGAAGATGCGCGAAAGACGGGGGTCGTTGCGCGTGTCGACCAACTCCGGCTCGCCGATGGCCTTGAGCATTCGCTCGGAGGCGGTGGCATACGCGGTGGGATCGCGCTTGCAGATGTCCAGGTAGTCCTGCAGCGAGATGACTTCCTCGCGGGTGCGCTCGTAGCGGGCGGCAAAGTTGCTGATCACATCCATGGTCACGCCTCCATCAAGAGTCAGTGGGCTTTAGGCCCGATGGCGTGCAACAAAGGCTTTGCGCAACATTTGAAGGTGTGCCTGCCCTTGGCTGCATGCCGCGGAAAACTCCCTTACAACAATCTGCTAACAATCAGCATAAAGCAAAGATTGAACCCGGCAAATCATTTATTAATTCAGAACCCCATCGCCGAGTAAAGTTCCTTGGAAAAAACGGAACTAGTATTCAATTTTCAGTTAAATTCAAAGGCTCGCTTTTGCAATTCTCTCCGGGTGAAAAGCCTATGCCGAATGGCCATCGGCTATGCCGTGTTTTTTCGGGGAAAGCATCGCCTATTGAGCCTCGGGGCTCAATAAAACGGGCGTCTCCCTTCAATAACGCGTGGCCTGTCGTTTGGTTTATTGCACATCAAAAAAAAAATATAAAAGCAATCCCCGCGCCACTTCTCGATGAGTGGCCAGCGCATATGAACGTGGGAAAGAAGCGCGGACGGAGGTCGGCGCGGTCCGAAGCGGTGCGATGGGCACTGCTCTGGTGCTGATCAGGGGGCCTGGTCGCCTCTATGCACCAATGCGATGACTGCCGTGGCCAGGGCGGTCACGAGCCAGTCCATGCTGAAGGCGAAGCCTTCACCTAAAGAAGTAGTCCGCCGCGTTGCACGGCGGACCAGGTCTGCACACCGTTGGTGCGCTCAGCTGAAGAATTCCTTCGCCTTGTCGAACCAGCCCTTGTCGGTCGGGCTGTGCTTTTCGCCGCCCTTCTTGAGCGAGTCGTCGAGGTCCTTCAGCAGCTTGCGCTGGAACTCGGTGAGCTTCACCGGCGTCTCGACGCGCACGTGGCAGTACAGGTCGCCGGGGTAGCTCGAGTTCACGCCCTTGATGCCCTTGCCGCGCAGGCGGAACTGCTTGCCGCTCTGCGTGCCTTCGGGAATGTCGATGGCCGCCGCGCCCTTGAGCGTGGGCACGTTGATCTCGCCGCCCAGCGCCGCCGTGGTCATGCTCACGGGCACCACGCAGTGCAGGTTGTCGCCGTCGCGCTCGAAGATGTCGTGCTTCTTGAGCCGGATCTCGATGTAAAGGTCACCCGGCGGGCCGCCGTTGACGCCCGGTTCGCCGCTGCCGGTGACGCGCATGCGCTGGCCGTCGTCGATGCCCGCGCGGATCTTCACTTCGAGCGTCTTGTTGCGCTTGATCTTGCCCTGGCCGTGGCACGCGGTGCAGGGCTCGGGAATGATCTTGCCGCTGCCGTGGCAGGTGGGGCAGGTCTGCTGCACGCTGAAGAAGCCCTGGCGCATCTGCACCGCGCCCGCGCCGTGGCAGGTCGTGCAGGTGATGGGCTTGGTGCCGGGCTTCGCGCCGGAACCGTGGCAGGTGTCGCACTCGTCCCAGGTCGGGATGCGGATTTCGGTCGTCTTGCCTTCCGCGGCTTCCTCGAGCGTGATCTCCATCGCATAGCTGAGGTCGCTGCCGCGGAACACCTGGCGTCCGCTGCTGGTGCGGCCGCGGCCGCCACCGCCGAACACGTCGCCGAAGATGTCGCCGAAGGCTTCCGCGAAACCGCCGAAGCCTTCCGCGCCCGGGCCGCCGCGCATGTTGGGGTCGACGCCGGCATGGCCGTACTGGTCGTAGGCCGCGCGCTTCTGTCCGTCGGACAGCATTTCGTAGGCTTCCTTCACCTCCTTGAACTTGGCCTCGGCGTCCTTCGCGGTGTCGCCGTGGTTGCGGTCGGGGTGGTGCTTCATCGCGAGCTTGCGATAAGCCTTCTTGATTTCTTCCTCGCTCGCGTTCTTGGGGACGCCGAGGGTTTCGTAGTAGTCGCGTTTGGTGGCCATGGCAGGTCGATCAACAGATCAGGGAAGCAGCGGGAACTCGGGTAACTTGAAGCGAGAAAGGCTGGAGCACCTCTGCAGGTGTTCCAGCCTTGCCCAAGGGTCTGAAGATCAGCCCTTCTTGACTTCCTTGACTTCGGCGTCGACCACGTTGTCGTCGGCCTGTGCGTGCGCACTGGCTTCCGCGCCCGCCGGACCCGAAGCGGCCGAGGCGCCGGCCGCGGCCTGCGATTCGGCATACATCTTCTCGCCGAGCTTCTGGCTCGCGGTCATCAGCGTGTTGGTCTTTTCCTCGATCGCGGCCTTGTCTTCACCCTTGAGGGCTTCTTCCAGGTTCTTGATCGCGGTTTCGATCGCATCCTTCTCGGCGGCTTCCAGGCTTGCACCATGTTCGCCCAGCGACTTCTTCACGCTGTGAACCATGGCTTCGCCCTGGTTGCGGGCCTGCACGATCTCGAGCTTCTTCTTGTCTTCGTCGGCGTTGAGCTCGGCGTCCTTCACCATCTTCTGGATCTCGTCCTCGGAGAGGCCGGAGTTCGCCTTGATGGTGATCTTGTTTTCCTTGCCGGTGCCCTTGTCCTTCGCGCCGACGTGCAGGATGCCGTTGGCGTCGATGTCGAAGCTCACTTCGATCTGCGGCGTGCCGCGCGCTGCCGGCGGAATGCCTTCGAGGTTGAACTCGCCCAGCGCCTTGTTGCCCGAGGCGATGTCGCGCTCACCCTGGAACACCTTGATCGTCACGGCCGGCTGGTTGTCTTCGGCGGTCGAGAAGGTCTGCGCGAACTTCGTCGGGATCGTGGTGTTCTTCGTGATCATCTTGGTCATCACGCCGCCCATGGTCTCGATGCCCAGCGACAGCGGGGTCACGTCGAGCAGCAGCACGTCCTTGCGGTCGCCCGAGAGCACCTGGCCCTGGATGGCGGCGCCGACAGCCACGGCTTCGTCGGGGTTCACGTCCTTGCGCGGTTCCTTGCCGAAGAAGGCCTTCACCTTTTCCTGCACCTTGGGCATGCGGGTCATGCCGCCGACCAGGATCACGTCGTTGATGTCCGACACGCTGATGCCGGCGTCCTTGATGGCCAGGCGGCAGGGCGCGATGGTGCGCTCGACCAGCTCGTCGACCAGGCTCTCGAGCTTGGCGCGGGTGAGCTTGATGTTCAGGTGCTTCGGACCCGATGCGTCGGCCGTGATGTAGGGCAGGTTGATGTCGGTCTGCGCGCTGTTCGACAGCTCGATCTTTGCCTTTTCAGCGGCTTCCTTCAGGCGCTGCAGCGCGAGCACGTCCTTGCTCAGGTCGACGCCCTGGTCCTTCTTGAACTCGGCAATGATGTAGTCGATGATGCGCTGGTCGAAGTCTTCGCCGCCCAGGAAGGTGTCGCCGTTGGTCGACAGCACTTCGAACTGCTTTTCGCCGTCCACGTCGGCGATCTCGATGATCGACACGTCGAAGGTACCGCCACCCAGGTCATACACGGCGATCTTGCGGTCGGCCTTGTCCTGCTTGTCCAGGCCGAAGGCCAGCGCAGCAGCGGTGGGTTCGTTGATGATGCGCTTGACGTCCAGGCCCGCGATGCGGCCGGCGTCCTTGGTGGCCTGGCGCTGGGCGTCGTTGAAGTAGGCCGGCACCGTGATCACGGCTTCGGTCACGGTTTCGCCGAGGTAGTCTTCGGCGGTCTTCTTCATCTTGCGCAGGATGTCGGCGCTGACCTGTTGCGGGGCCATCTTCTTGCCGCGCACTTCCACCCATGCGTCGCCGTTGTCGGCCTTGGCAATGGTGTAGGGCATCAGGTCGATGTCCTTCTGGACTTCCTTTTCCTCGAACTTGCGGCCGATCAGGCGCTTGATCGCGTACAGCGTGTTCTTGGGGTTCGTGACGGCCTGGCGCTTGGCCGAGGCACCGACGAGCACTTCACCGTCTTCCTGGTACGCGACGATCGACGGCGTGGTGCGCGCACCTTCCGAGTTCTCGATCACACGCGTGGTGTTGCCTTCCATGATCGACACGCACGAGTTGGTGGTGCCGAGGTCGATGCCGATGATCTTTGCCATGTTCTTTACTCCTGAAAGCCTGAAAAATATGTTGTTATGAACTTGTGGATAACCCGTCGCGATTCAAGGTATGAAGCGTGGATTTCCTGTGGGAATCTTGTGTGCCGATGGATGCCGCTGGCGGCTTACTTCGGCGCGCTGACCGTGACCAGCGCCGGGCGCAGCACGCGCTCGTTGATGGTGTAGCCCTTTTGCAGCACGCTCACCACGGTGTTCGGCTCCTGGTCGGCGGGCACCACCGAGATGGCCTGGTGCTGGTGCGGGTCGAACTTGGCGCCGGGGGCGGGAGCCACTTCGATCACCTTGTTGCGTTCGAGCGCGCTCTTGAGCTGGCGCAGCGTGGCTTCGGCGCCTTCGCGAATCTGCTCGGGGGTCGCGTCCTTGATGGCCAGGCCGGCTTCGAGGCTGTCGGTCACCGGCAGCAGGCTCTCGGCAAAGGCTTCGACAGCGAACTTGCGGGCCTTGGTGATCTCTTCGTCGGCGCGGCGGCGGGCGTTCTGCACATCGGCCTGGGCGCGCAGGTACTGGTCGGCCAGTTCGGTGTTCTTGGTCTGCAGGGCAGCCAGTTCGCCTTGGGCCTGTGCCAGTGCGGCGAGGGCGTCGGCTTCGTTGGCGGCTTGCGCGGCCTCCAGTTCTTCGGGGCTTGGCTCGCCTTGCAGCATTTGAGAATTCTGTGCGGATTGTTGCGGGTCAGACATTTTTCAAAGAACCGGCGTGAGCCGGAAAACAAACGATAGCCAGCCACTTGGGGCTGGGCAAAGGCATTTCAAGCGAAAAAATGAGGCAAAAAGCGCCTTGCGGGCATGAAAAAGGCCCGAAAACGGGCCTTGGGGCCGTCGGCGCCGACGCTCAGTGGGCGTCCAGCAGCTCGACGTCGAACTTGAGCGTGGCGTTCGGGGGGATCACGCCGCCGGCGCCGCGGGCGCCATAGCCCAGCGATGCGGGGATGATCAGCGTGCGCTTGCCGCCGATCTTCATGCCGGCCACGCCTTCGTCCCAGCCCTTGATGACCTGGCCTGCGCCCAGCGAGAACGCGAACGGGTCGTTGCGGTCGCGGCTCGAGTCGAACTTGGCGCCCTGCGTGCCGTCGTTGTAGAGCCAGCCGGTGTAGTGCACGTGCACGTGCTGGCCTGCCTTGGCTTCGGCGCCGGTGCCGACTTCGGTGTCTTCGTATTGCAGGCCGGAGGGGGTGGTTGGCATGGGAAACGCTCCTTGCGTCGATGTGAGAAGAATGAATCGAAGGCGCGGAGTTTACCGAGGCCGGATGCCCCCGGCCTGTCGTCTGTCAGCCGTGGCTGGTGTCGTCGTCGGGCCGCGCGGGTGTGGGAACGGGCGCCGCGGCCGGGGTCTGCGCTGCGGGCACTGGGGCGCCAGTAGCGGGTGTCGGTGCAGGTGCCGAGGCGGCCGGGGCAACCGGCGCCGCCGCCTTCTTGATCTGCCCCAGCTGCCACTTGCCGGCAAAGGCCTGCAGGTCGGACAGCCGCTTGAGCAGGTCCTGGCCGCTGAGCGTGAGGCTGTAGCCGTCGCTGCCGTGGCCGACGATGCCGGCCTCGCGCAGTTCCTTGATGCGGGTGTTGAGCGTGTTGGGAGTGATGCCGCCCACGCTGTCCTGCAGCAGCCTGAAGGTTTGGGCATGACCGTCGCGCAGCGCCCAGAGCACGCGCAGTGCATAGCGGGCTTCGAGCAGGGCGAGCAGCTGGCTGACGGCTGCGTTTTCCTTGGTACTCATCGACATCATCTCCTCGAAGCTGGGCGGGCCGCCGACCTGTGGGCAGGGGCGAGGGCGCGCGTTCTTTTGTGTGTGGTTATGAACCGTCTCGTTGGCGGACGACTATAGCGCAAAGGATCGTGATGCTACTAGTTTTATAGCTATGCAGGCATGCGGCATGCGGGTTGTGAGACAAAGCCTCACAAATTGGAATAGTTGGCCATGGCTTCACCCAGCCGGATCGCGCGCCCTGGCGACCAGTCCGGGTTGAACGCCAACGCAGGCGCCGGGAACAGCATGACGACCGTCGAGCCGAGCAAGAAACGGCCCATCTCGTCGCCCTTGCGGATGTCGATCTGCTGGTCGTTGTAGCTCCACTCGCGCAGTTCGCCCACGCGCGGCGGATTGACCACCCCGTGCCACACCGTGGCCATGCTGCCGACGATGGTGGCGCCCACCAGCACCAGCACGAAAGGCCCGCGCGCCGACTCGAACACGCACACCACGCGCTCGTTGCGCGCGAAGAGGCCGGGCACGCCGCGCGCCGTGGTCGGGTTCACCGAGAACAGGTCGCCCGGCACGTGGATCATGCGCACAAGCCGCCCGTCGCAGGGCATGTGGATGCGGTGGTAGTCCTTCGGGCTCAGGTAGAGCGTGGCGAAGCTGCCGTGCGCGAACTTGGCGGCCAGCGTGGCGTCGCCGCCGACCAGCGCGGTGGTCGTGTAGTCATGGCCCTTGGCCTGGAAGATCTGGTCGCCCCGGATCGGGCCGAACTGGCTGATCGCGCCGTCCACCGGGCAGATCAGGTCGGCCTGCGCGAGCGGGCGCACGCCGGGCTTGAGTTCGCGCGTGAAGAACTGGTTGAAGCTCTTGTAGTAAGTGATGTCCGACTCGAGCGCCTCGCCCATGTTGACGCTGTACTTGGCCACGAAGCGCCGGATGATCCACGTCGTGACCGCCCCCCGCTCCTTGCCCGCGACCCAGCCGGCGAAATTGGTCAGGGCCTGCTTGGGGAACAGGTATTGGGGCAGTACGGCGGAGCGGTCGGACACGTGGTGGGGGCCTGGAATGCGAATTGGAGGGGCATTCTATAAAGGGCTTCCCACGCGGGGCGTAGGAAGCTTCCCTCGGTTCGGCCGGGGTGCTAGTCGGCCTTGATGCCCGCGGCCTTGATCACCTGCGCCCACTTTTCGACCTCGGCCTTCTGGAAGGCCGCGATCTGCGTCGTCGTCATGTCGGTCGGCTCCATGCCGAAGCCCTTGAGCTTGTCCTGCATCTCGGGCGTCGCCAGGATCTTGCGGATTTCGGTGTGCAGCCGGTCGATCACCGGCGCCGGCGTGCCGGCCGGCACGAAGATCGCCTGCCACGACACCACTTCGAAGTCCTTCAGGCCCGGCAGGCCCGATTCGGCGATGGTCGGCACGTCGGGCAGCGAGGCCAGCCGCTTGGCCGACGTCACCGCAATGGCGCGCAGCTTGCCGCTCTGGATGTGCGGACCGGCCACCACCGTGGTGTCGAACATCATGTCGACCTGTCCGCCGATCGCGTCCTGGATCGCCGGGCCGCTGCCCTTGTACGGAATGTGCGTGAACTTCACGCCCGACTTGTAGGCCAGCAGTTCCAGCGCCAGGTGCTGCGACGTGCCCGTGCCCGCCGAGGCCGACGACAGCCCGCCCGACTTGGCCTTGCTCGCATCGAGGATGTCCTTCAGCGTCTTGTACGGGCTGTTCTGGCTCACCACCAGCACCACCGGATTGGTGCCGATCAGCGTCACCGGCGCGAAGGACTTGATCGGGTCGTAGCCGATCTTGGGATACAGGCTCACGTTGATGGCATGCGAGCTGATGGTGCCGCCCACCAGCGTGAAGCCATCGGGCGCGGCGCGCGCGCCGACCTCCGAGCCCACGCTGCCGCCGGCGCCGCCCTTGTTGTCGATGATCACGCTCGTGCCCAGCACCGGGCCGAGCTTCTGTGCGATCAGCCGGCCCAGCACGTCGGTCGTGCCGCCCGCGGGGAAGGGCACGAGGTAGGTGATGGCCTTGCCCGTCGGCCAGTTGTTGCTGCTCTGCGCGAAGGCCGGCAGGCCCGCGGCCAGCGAAGAGGCGAGCGCGGTGCGAATGAGTGTGCGGCGGTGCATGAGGGTGTCTCCTTGCCGTGCGCGCTCAGGGCTTGATGTCCAGCTTGGTGATCAGCGCCTTGAAGTAGGCGTTGTCCTTGGCCAGCGTTTCCTTGAAGGCGGCGCCGTCGGTGTAGACGTAGCCCAGGTTCTGCTTGTCCATCACCTCGCGCAGCAGCGGTTCCTTCGCGGTCTTGGCGGCGATGTCGCGCAGCTTGGCCATCACTTCGGGCGGCGTGTTCTTCGGCGCGCCGAGGCCGCGCCAGGTGCCGATGGAAATGTCGATGCCGCGTTCCTTGGCGGTCGGCACCTTGTCGAAGGCGGCCAGGCGCTTGTCGGCCATCACCATCAGCATCTTGAGCTTGCCGGCCTGCACGTAGGTCGACACCTCGGCCGGGCTCACGGCCACCGCGTCGACGTGGCCGCCGAGCAGCGCCAGCACCGCCGGGCCCGCGCCCTGGAACGGGATGTGGTTGAACTTGGCGCCAGTCTTGTCTTCCAGCGCCGAGGCGGCCAGGTGCCAGATCGAGCCGGTACCCGAGTTGCCCACGCCCATTTCGCCCGGCTTCTTCTTGGCCGCGGCCAGGAACTCTTCGATGGTGTTGTAGGGCGAGTCGGCCTTCACCGTGACGGCCGCCGGGTCGGCGTTGAGCTGTGCGATCGGCTGGAAGTCGTCGTAGTTGAACTTGGCCAGGCCCAGGTGCGGCAGCGTCAGCAGCTCGACCGTGAGCACCGCCAGCTTGTAGCCGTCGGGCCGCGAATGGATCACCTCGTTCCAGCCGATGGCGCCGCCCGCGCCGGGCCGGTTCACGATCACGATGCTTTCCGACATGTGCTTGCGGCTCGCGTCGGCGAAGGCGCGGGCCAGCGCGTCGGTGCCGCCGCCGGGCTGGTAGGGCACGATCAGCTCGACCGTGTGGTTGGGGTAGTCGTTGCCGGCCGCTTGCGCGGCGGGCGCCGCCAGGCCGAATGCGAGGCCGACCGCGCCCGAGAGGGCCGCGAGCTTGCGCAGGAATTTCGTCGTCATCTGTCTTGTCTCCGTTATGGGTCTTGTGGTTGCTGAGAAAACGTTCGCGGTCAGGGCATGTACTGCCCCCCGTTCACTTCGATCACCTGCCCCGTGACATAGCCCGAGAGCTGTTCGGAGGCCAGATACAGAAAGGCGCCGACGCATTCCTCGGGCTCGCCGAGGCGGCCCATGGGAATGCCGGCGCGGAAGTTCTCGAGCATCGCGGGCGTCGAGAAGCGGTCTTGAAAGGGCGTTTGAATGACGCCCGGCGCCACCGCATTCACGCGGATGCGGTCGCCCACCAGCTCCTTTGCCAGGCCGTGCGTGGCCGTGCTCACGAAGCCCTTCGAGCCCGCGTACAGGTACGCGGCCGGCCCGCCGCCGGTGCGCGCCGCGACCGAGGTCACGTTGATGATGTTGCCGCCGCCCTGCGTGCGCATCAGCGGCACCACCTCGCGGCAGAAGGCGAGCACCGAGCGCGCGTTGATGTGCATCACCTCGTCGAACAGCGCGTCGTCGAACTCGGCGATGGGCACGCGCTTGACCAGACTGCCCGCGTTGTTCACCAGCACGTCGATGCGGCCGAACTCGGCCACCGTCTGCTTCACGCAGTCGCGGATCGCGCCGGTGTCGCGCACGTCGGCCTTGACGGCCACCGCCGCGCCGCCGGCCGCGCGGATGGTCTCGACCACCTGATGCGCCTCGGCGGCCGAGCTGTTGTAGTGCACCGCCACGCGCATGCCGCGCGCCGCGAACGCGACGGCCACCGCGGCGCCGATGCCCGTGCTGGCGCCGGTGACGAGCGCGGTCTTGTCCTTGAGGTCTTCCATGTCTGTGCTCCGTATGGGTTGTTCAGGTGACAGGGGCCGGGTTGAACAGCACCAGCGCGTTGTGCAGCTTCCAGTGCTCGGCCCAGGTCTTCTTGCGGCCGCTGGCCACGTCGAGCATCAGGCGGAACAGCTCCCAGCCTACGTCCTCGATGCTGGCTTCGCCGTCGGCGATGCGGCCCGCGTTCACGTCCATCAGGTCGTGCCAGCGGCGCGCGAGATCGCTGCGCGTGGCGACCTTGATCACCGGCACCTCGGCCAGCCCGTAAGGCGTGCCGCGGCCGGTGGTGAACACATGCAGGTTGATGCCGGCCGCCAGCTGCAGCGTGCCGCAGATGAAGTCGCTGGCCGGCGTGGCCGCGTAGATCAGGCCCTTCTGCGCGACCTTCTCGCCCGGTGCCAGCACGCCGGTGATCGGCGCCGAGCCCGACTTCACGATGGAGCCCATCGCCTTCTCGACGATGTTCGACAGGCCGCCTTTCTTGTTGCCCGGCGTGGTGTTGGCGCTGCGGTCGACGCGGCCCTTCTGCAGATAGGCGTCGTACCAGGCCATCTCGCGGATCATGGCCTCGGCCACTTCGGGCGAGGACGCGCGCGAGGTGAGCTGGTCGATGCCGTCGCGCACCTCGGTCACTTCAGAGAACATCACCGTCGCGCCCGCGCGCACCAGCAGGTCGGTGCAAAAGCCCACGGCAGGGTTGGCGGTGACACCCGAGAAGGCATCGCTGCCGCCGCACTGCACGCCCACCACCAGTTCGCTGGCGGGCACGGTTTCGCGCTTGCGGGCGTTCAGGCGCACGAGGTGCTGCTCGGCCTGCCGCATCACCGAATCGATCATCGACATGAAGCCGACGTGCGCGTCGTCCTGCAGGCAGACCACGTCGAGTTCGGCGTCGCCCTCGGCCTCGCCGCGCTTGTCGGCGATGGGGATGCTGCCCGGCGGCAGCAGGCGCTCGGGCTGCAGCTTCTCGCAGCCCAGGCTCACCACCATCACTTCGCCGCCGAAGTTCGGGTTCAGGCTGATGTTGCGCAGCGTGCGGATCGGCACGATGGCGTCGGGCGCGTCGATGGCCACGCCGCAGCCATAGCCGTGCGCGAGTGCCACCACGTCGTCGACGTTCGGGTACCTGGGCAGCAGCTCGGCCTTGATGCGCTGCACGGCAAAGTCGATCACGCCGGCCACGCACTGCACCGTCTCGGTAATGGCGAGGATGTTGCGCGAACCCACCGAGCCGTCGGCGTTGCGGTAGCCCTCGAAGGTGTAGCCCTCCAGCGGCGGCAGGGCAGGGGCCTTGACGGTCGCGATGGGCAGGCCGTCGAGTTCGGGCGCGACGGGCATGCGCATGACCCGCTCGTGCACCCAGCTGCCGCGCGGCAGCGCCTTCTGCGCATAACCGATCACCACGTTGTAGCGCACGATGGCCGCGCCCTCGGCCAGGTCCGACAGCGCCACCTTGTGGCCCTGCGGCACGTTGTCCACCAGCCGGAGGCCGTCGGCGAACTCGGTGCCGGCCTTCAGGCCGCCGTCGTTCGCGACGATGGCCACGTTGTCGTTGGCGTGGATGCGGATGTAGAGCGGCGAGGCTCCGGCTGCGGCATTGCTCATCGTGAGGGCCTTTGTTGCTTACAGCACCTTGTGGCCGGTCAGCATCGTGGGCAGCCAAGTGGAGAAGGCCGGCACGTAGGTCACCAGGGTGATGGCGATGAAGATCGCCAGATAGTAGGGCCAGGCGGTTTTCGTCGCTTCCCCGATGGATATCTTGCCTATGGCGCAGCCGATGAACTGCACCGTGCCCACCGGCGGATGCACCAGGCCCAGCGCGCAGTTCAGCAGCAGCATCATGCCGAACTGCACCGGACCCACGCCCATCTGGATGGCCAGCGGCAGGAACAGCGGCGTGGTGATCAGGATGTGCGCCGCCATGTCCAGGAAGATGCCCAGGAAGATCTGGATGATGTTGATGTACAGCAGCATCAGCCAGGGGCTGGTGGTGGCGGCCAGCAGCACCGTCTCGATGGCGTCCGGAATCTCCAGGTAGGCCATCTGGTAGCGCAGCATGTTCGACACGCCGATCAGCAGCAGGATCACGCCCGTGGTCTTCGAGGCCTTGGCCAGCGACTTGAAGAGCTTCTCGCGCGTCATGGTGCGGTAGGCCACCACGGTGAGCAGCAGTGAATACGTCACCGCGATGGCCGCCGCCTCGGTGGCCGTGGCCACGCCCTGCATCACGCACACCAGGATGATCACGATCACCATCAGCCCCGGAATGGCCGCCAGGAAGGTCTTGCCCACCATGCCCCAGCCGGGGAAGCGCTCGAGCATGGTGCTGCCGTCGGTGCGCTTGGGGTAGCCGTGCTTGGCGGCCTGCCAGTAGGCGGCCACCAGCATGCACACCATGATCCAGAACACCGGGATCAGCCCCGCGAACATCAGGTCGCCGATGGACACGCCCTTGATGATGTGCCCGTCGATCGTGCCCACGGCCGCCTGCGCGGCGAAGGCGTAGATGATCATGTTGTGCGAGGTCGGCATCAGCGCGCCCGAGAGCGAGGCGTGCGTCGTCACGTTCACCGCGTAAGCCGCGCTGTAGCCCTCGCGCTTCATGATCGGGATCATCACGCCGCCCATGGCCGAGGTGTCGGCCACCGGCGAACCGGAGACGCCGCCGAACAGCGTCGACGCCACCACGTTGGCCAGCCCCAGGCCACCCTTCCAGTGGCCCACCAGGCTGCGCGCGAAGGCGACGATCTTGTCGGCGATGCCGCCGTGCAGCATCAGCTCGCCCGAGAAGATGAAGAACGGAATGGCGAGGAACGAGAACACGTTCATGCCCGAGACCATCATCTGGATGGCGGTCTCGAACGGCAGGCCTTCGTAGGCGAAGGTGGCCAGGCAGCTCAGCCCGATGGCAAAGGCCACCGGCATGCCGAGCAGCAGGAAGAGCACGAAGCTCAGCGACAGCACTGTCAATGCCATGATGGAACGACCTTCTGGCCGGTGAACTGAGCAGCCAGGTGCTCGATGGAAAAGAGGGTGATCAGCACCCCGGCAAAGAGAATCGGCACGTAGCGCACGGCTTCCGAGAGGCCCAGCGTGGGAATCGTCGATTCGCGCGTGGACACGGCCATCTCGGCCCCGCCCGCGAACAGCGCGATGGCGAAGCCGATGGTCAGCACGTAGGTGAGCGCCTTGCACCAGAACTGCGCCTTGGGTGGCAGCGCCTTCACCAGCGAATCGAGGCCGATGTGGCCGGCGTCCCGCACGCCCGCGGAAGCACCGAACATGGCGACCGAGATCACCAGCAACAGCGCGACCTGCTCGACATACGGCGGGGCGTCATTGAAGACATAGCGCAGCACCACGCCGTAGACGACCACCGCCAGCAGGCCGACGAGGCACACGCAGGCGATGTACATCGCCCAGCGTGAGAGCCGCGCGTTCAAGTGGGTCAACAAGTGCATAGGGATTTCCTGTCTTGCTCCTTCCCCCTCTGGGGGAAGGCTGGGATGGAGGCCGCGCCCAACGAGCGCCATTCAGCGGTCGAGGCCGTCGTGCCCCCACCCCAGCCCTCCCCCGGAAGGGGAGGGAGCAAGACGGTGGGCCTCATTTGGTGTTGACGATTTCCTGCACCAGCGCCTTCTGCTCCGGCGTGGTCGCGAACTTGTCCCACACCGGCTTCTCGACATCGACGAAGCCCTTGCGGTCGATCTCGGAGGCCGCGACGATCTTGGCGCCGCCCTTGATGACGGCCGCCTTGGCGTCCTTCTCGCGCGGCTCCCACAGCTTCACGTAGTAGGGCACGGAGTCTTTCGCGGCCTTGCGGATCGCGGCCTGTTCTTCCTTGGTGAGGGTGTCCCAGATCTTCTTGGAGAACACCAGCACTTCCGGCGTCATGACGTGCATGGTCTCGGAGTAGACCGGCGCGGCCTCGAAGTGCTTGGCTTCCTCGTACGAGGGATAGTTGTTCTCGGCGGCATCCACCAGGCCGGTCTTCAGGCCCGTGTAGACCTCGGCGATGGGCATCGGCGTGGGCGAGGCGCCGGCGGCGCTCACCAGGCTCACCATCAGGTCGGAGGGCTGCACGCGGATCTTCAGGCCCTTCATGTCGGCCACCGACTTGATCGGCTTCTTGGCATACACCGAGCGGGCGCCGCTTTCATACATGCACAGGCCGATGAAGCCGGCCTTCTCGAAGGCTGCCAGCACCTTGTCGCCGGTCGGGCCGTACATGGCCTTGCGGAAGTGCTCGATGTCGCGGAACAGGAAGGGCAGCGACGGGATGACCGACTCCGGCACGATGCCGTGGAAGGACGCGCTGCTCACGCGCACCATGTCCAGCGCGCCGATCTTGACCTGCTCGACCGTGTCTTTCTCGGAGCCCAGCGAGCTGTCCGCGAAGATCTTGATGTTGTCCTTGCCACCCGTGGCCTTCGACAGCTCGTCGCCCATGAACTTCACCGCCTGGTTGGTGGGGAAGTCCTTGGCGTGCACCTCGGCGGAACGGAAGGTCCGTGCCGTGGTGACGTTGCTTGCCGTGAGGGCGATCAGGCCGATCGCGATCAGGCCCGACAGCTTCTTCATTTGTAGTGATTTCATTTTTGATGCTCCTCGGTGGATGAAAAGAAAACGCAGCGGATGGGTCGATGACTGGGTCAGATGCCGAAAGCGGGCTCCGCGATGCCCTGTGCGCTGGGCCGCAGCGCGAACACGCCGCCGGCCAGTGGTTGGTCCGACAGGTCGATGCCGCCGGGTCGGATGGAGGTGACGAAGAGGGTGTCGAGCCCGGCGCCGCCGAAGGCGCACATCGCGGGCTTCTTCACCGGCACTTCGAGCGAGCGGTCGAGCCGGCCGTCGGGCGTGAAGCGGTGCACCAGGCCGGCGTCGTTGCCGCAGATCCAGTAGCAGCCGTCGGTGTCCATGGCCGCGCCGTCGGGGCGGCCGGGCAGGGGCTTCATGTCGATGAAGAGGCGGCGGTTGGCGGGTGTGCCGGTTGCCGTGTCGTAGTCGAAGGCCCAGACGGCCTGCACCGTGGGGTGCGAGTCCGAGAGATACATCGTGCGGCCGTCGGGGCTGAAGGCCAGGCCGTTGGGCACGATGAAGTCGTCGAGGCGCTGGCTCGCCTTGCTGTCGCCCTTGCCATAGCTGTAGAGCTGGCCGACGCGCGCGCCTGCCGCCATGTCCAGCAGCATGGTGCCGGCCCAGAAGCGGCCTTGCCGATCGCAGCGGCCGTCGTTGAAGCGCATGGCCGGGGCCGCGTGTTCGACGGGTGCCAGGGACGTGGCAGCGAGCGTGCCATCGGCCTGCGGCTTCAGCGAGAAGAGGCCGCTTTCCATGCCGGCGATCCATTCGCCCGGCGCATCGGCACGCGGCGCGATGCAGGCGATCATTTCGTCGGCCGTCCACTTCGCATGGCCTTCGCCTGCGTGCCAGCGGTTGAGCGTGCGCGCCGGAATGTCGACCCAGTAGAGCGCCTGCTCGCCCGCATGCCACACCGGGCTTTCGCCGGTGCCGTTGCGCGCGTCGAGAACGAGTTCAGCGCTCATCGCCGAACGGGCCTTGTGCGGTGAACGCGCCGCCCTGGTAGATGGCGTTCGGGTCGGTGGGGGCCACGGGCGGCTGTTGCTCGACCTTGTCGCGGAACACTTCGGAGCTGTCCTGCGGCACGAAGCCCAGATGCGCGGCGGCGCTGTTGTCCCACCACACGTCGCGGTTGTTCGACATGCCGTAGACGATCGTGTGCTTCACATCGGGCGTGAACAGCGACTTCTCGATCAGCGTCGTCAGGTCGCGGTAGCTGAGCCAGGTGCTCATCATGCGGCGATTGAGCGGCTCGGGGAACGACGAGCCGATGCGGATGCTCACCGTCTCGATGCCCCAGCGGTCGAAGTAGAACTGCGCCATGTCCTCGCCGAAGGACTTCGACAGGCCGTAGTAGCCGTCGGGCCGGCGCGCTGCGTGCGCGTCGATGTGCTCGCTCTGCTTGTAGAAGCCGATCACGTGGTTCGAGCTGGCGAACACCACGCGCTTCACGCCGTGGCGGCGCGCGGCTTCGTACACGTTGAAGATGCCCTTGATGTTGGCCTCGAGGATCTCCTCGAACGGCCGCTCGACCGACACGCCGCCCAGGTGGACGATGGCGTCGCAGCCTTCCAGCAGCGCGTGCACCGCGGCCTTGTCCGACAGGTCGCAGGGCACCACTTCCTCGCTCGCGTCGGCGGCCGGGGCCAGCGACGCGATGTCCGACAGGCGCAGCACCTTCGCATACGGCTTGAGCCGCTCGCGCAGCACCTTGCCCAGGCCGCCGGCGGCGCCGGTCAGCAGCAGGCGGTTGAGTTTCTTGTTCGACGCTTCCATCGTTGCTCGTCCGTTCAGAGTTTCGTGATGCGCTCGGGCAGGTCGCGGCCGTGGTACTTCTTGTAGATGGCGTTGAGCTTGCCGTTCTTCTGGTTGGTCACGACCCAGTTGTTGACCCATTCCTTGAGCTTGGGCTGTTCCTTGTTCAGCGCGATGCCCAGGTCGAAGTCCTTCTGCGCGAACTTCAGCTCCAGGTTCTTGGCCGGCGCCTGCTTGACCATCTCGCTCAGGTTCGACGGCGTGCTGGAGAACAGGTCGATCTGGCCGGTGACCATCGAGGTGATGAGCGTGGCGTCGTCTTCGTAGCGCACGATCTCCGCGCCCTTGGCCTGCTGCGTGGTGAGCGTGTCGTTCACGGTGGCGCGCGTCAGGCCGATGCGCTTGCCGTTCAGGTCGGCGTAGTCGGTGACCTTGATGCTCTTGGGGCCGCCCACGATGATGCTGATGACGGCGTAGGGCACGGAGAAATCGACGACCTTCTCGCGCTCGGGCGTGATCGACAGGTCGGCGATCACGAGGTCGGCGCGCTGCGCCTGCAGCGTGGGCACGCGCGCTGCGTTGGTGATCGACACGATCTCCAGCTTCACGCCCAGGTCCTTTGCGAGCGCGGTGGCGGTGTCCACGTCGGAGCCGGTGGGCTGCAGGTTGGCGTCGGCAAAGCTGAAGAGCGGCGTGCCCATGGCGATGGCCACGCGCACCTTGCCGGCCTTCTTGATGTCGTCGAGCTGGTCGGCCATGGCGGCCTGCGCGACGCCGGCCACGAGGGCCAGCGCGACGCATGTGCGGGTGAAGGTGGTGCCGAGTTTCATGAAGGTCTCCTGGATGGTTTGGTATGGGAGTAAATGAAGTGACCCGGGCCGCCTGCTTACAGCCCGTTGTTCAGGAAGGCGCGCAACTCCTGCGTCTTGGGCGCGTCGAGCATTTCGCCGGGGCCGGTCTCCCAGACGGTGCCCTGGTGCATGTAGATGATCCGGTCGGCCACGCGCTTGGCGAAGGCCATCTCGTGCGTGACGAGCAGCATGGTCATGCCGCCGGCCGCGAGGTCTTCCATCACGCGCAGCACTTCGCCGGTGAGCTGGGGGTCGAGCGCGGAGGTGACCTCGTCGAACAGCATCACCTTGGGCGACATCGCGAGCGAACGCGCGATGGCCACGCGCTGCTGCTGGCCGCCGGAGAGCTGTTCGGGGTAGGCGCCGGCCTTTTCCTTCAGGCCCACCTGGTCGAGCACGCGCAGGGCAACGTCGTGCGCTTCGCCGCGCGACTGCTTCTTGACGTGGCGCAGCGCCAGCATGATGTTCTCCTGCACCGTGAGGTGGGGGAACAGGTTGTAGCTCTGGAACACGATGCCCACTTCGAGCCGCAGCTGCTTGAGGTCGACACTGGGGCTGTCGACGCGGATGCCGCAGACTTCGATGGTGCCCTTGTCGATCACTTCGAGCCGGTCGATGCAGCGCAGCGCCGTGCTCTTGCCCGAGCCGCTGGCGCCGATGATCGCGATCATCTCGCCCTTGGCGACTTCGAAAGACACGCCCTTCAGGACCTGGTTGGCCCCGAAGCTTTTATAGACGTGGTCCAGCTTAACGATTGGCGACATTGAGCTTCTTCTCCATCGCTTCGCTCCAGCGCGACAGCGGATAGCACAGGGCGAAATAGAAGGCGCCGACCAGGAAGAAAACCAGGAAGGGCTGGAAGATGGTGTTGTTGATGATCTGGCCGGCCCGCGTGAGCTCGACGAAGCCGATCACCGAGGCCAGCGAGGTCATCTTGATGATCTGCACCAGGAAGCCGACCGTGGGCGGCAGCGACAGGCGCACCGCCTGCGGAATGATCACGAGGCGAAGCGTCTGCCAGCGCGAGAGGGCCAGGCATTCGGAGGCCTCCCACTGCGGCTTGGGCATGGCCTCGATGCAGCCGCGCCAGATGTCGCCCAGGTAGGCGCTCACGTAGATCATCATCGCGAGCCCGGCCGCCACCAGCGAGGGCAGCGAGAGCCCGTACACCGACAGGCCGAAGTACACGATGAACAGCAGGATCAGCAGCGGAATGCCCTGGATGCATTCGATGTAGACCACCGCGAACCAGCGCAGCCACGGCCGCGGCGAAATGCGCGCGAGCATCAGGCCGAAGCCGCCGACGGCTCCGAGCACGAAGGCGATGGCCGAGAGCACCAGCGTCCAGCCGATGGCCTGCACCAGATACATCAGGTGCGTGAAGGTGAAGTGGCCGAGGCTCATGCGGCGCCTCCGTGCACCGCTACCGCGGCCGTTGCGGCGGCGGGTTGCATCTTGCCGGCCTGCGCTGCGGCGCGGCGCACCACGCGGCGGCGGCGGAACAGGTACTCGCCCAGCGCCCAGGTCACGAGCTTGATGAAGAGCGACAGCACCAGGTACAGCGCCGCGACCACGATGTACGTTTCCAGCGATCGGAAGGTGTCCGACTGCACCGTGTTGGCGATGGCGGTGAGCTCCTCGGCCGAGATCTGCGAGGCCATGGCCGAGGCCTGCATCATCAGCAGGAACTGGCTGGTGAGGGCGGGGTAGACCTTCTCGATCGACGGCTGCAGCATCACGTGCCAGCCGATGCGCCACTTGGAAAGCCCCAGGCATTCGGCCGCCTCGATCTGCCCGCGCGGCACCGACTCCAGGCCGGCGCGGATGATCTCCGCGGCGTAGGCCGCGATGTTGATGACCATCGCCAATACGGCGGCCGCGAAGGTCGGCATGCGCACGCCGAAGCTGGCCAGGCCGAAGTACAGCAGGAAGATCTGCACCAGGAACGGCGTGTTGCGCACGATCTCGATGTAGATGGTGCAGGCGCGCGAAAGCAGCCGGATCTTGCTGCGCTT
The DNA here is from genome assembly GCF_022009635.1 of Variovorax paradoxus. Classification (NCBI taxonomy): domain Bacteria; kingdom Pseudomonadati; phylum Pseudomonadota; class Betaproteobacteria; order Burkholderiales; family Comamonadaceae; genus Variovorax; species Variovorax paradoxus. The sequence goes on along the minus strand of NZ_CP091716.1, from coordinate 5,292,159 downwards.
GGCAAACGCGACCAGCGTGCCGACGGCCACGCCGATGACCACGGCCAGCGCGGTCATCTTGAGGGTCAGCCAGGCGCCGTTGATGAAAACGGGCCAGTACGATGCCAACGGAGCAAAGTCGAGGGAATACTTCATGTGAGTGCCGTGCGAGGGTGCCCAGCGCGGCTTCCAAGGAGACTCGAGTGATAAGTTATCTGTTGTCGTACAACTAGTTTGGGGATTATCATCGTGACCATGGTTCAGTCGACTGCGGGTAATCCCTCGATATCAGAAGCGCCTGGAGAAACGGCGCCTGCCGCGTCGCCCGCGGGCGCGGCGTTCGTGGGGCGTCCGCGCCAGCGCGCGCGCGGCCTCGCGCACGGGCTGGTGGAAGACCTGGGCGAGAAAATCCGCAACCAGTCGCTGCGGCCCGGCGACAAGCTGCCGACCGAGTCGGCCATCATGCAGGCCTACGGCGTGAGCCGCACGGTGGTGCGCGAGGCGCTGTCGAAGCTGCAGGCCGGCGGGCTGGTCGAGACACTGCACGGCGTGGGCACCTTCGTGCTGCAGCCGCGGCCGGGCGGCGTGTTCCGCCTCGATCCCGGCGAGATTGCCGCATCGGTCGACGTGCTTGCGGTGCTCGAGCTGCGCATCAGCCTGGAGACCGAATCGGCCGGCCTCGCCGCCAGCCGGCGTACCGACGAGCAGCTGGTCGCCATGCGCCAGGCGCTCGACGACTTCGAGCACAACGTGGCGGTGGCAGGGGACACGGTGGCGCCCGACTTCCGCTTTCACCTGCAGATCGCGCAGTCGACCGGCAACCCGTACTTCGCCGACATCATGCGGCACCTGGGCACCACGATCATTCCGCGCACGCGCATCAGCGCCATCCGCACCCACGAGGGCGGCGGTGCGCCGTACCTGAGCCGCGTGAACCGCGAGCACGAAGAAATCTACGCCGCCATCGCGCGCCGCGACCCCGAATCGGCCCGCGCCGCCATGCGCATCCACCTGACCAACAGTCGTGAGCGGCTGCGCATGGCGCAAGAGGCCGCGCAGCAAAAGGCGAAGGCCGAAGCGGCTGCGGGCGCGGGTGCTTCGGCTGGTGCTGCTTCGTCCGACAACGCCTCTTCGAGCTGATTTTTCTTGTCCGGCAAGCTGGACAACTCGTTTCTCTAGTTGTACGATGACTGATCTCTTGCTCGGGGAGCCGGGCGAAGCCACGAGGCAGATCGAACAACAGGAGACAGCATGACCATCAACCGACGCGGCGCACTCGGTGCCGCACTGGCCACGACGCTGGCCGCGACCTTGCCCGTGCGCGCATTCGCACAGGGCAGTGCCGGCAGCGGCGGCAACTGGCCGTCCAAGCCGATCAGGCTCATCGTTCCGTACCCGCCGGGCGGATCGTCCGACATCATCGCGCGGTCCATCAGCCAGCCTTTGTCGGAGGCGCTGGGCCAGTCGGTGATCATCGACAACCGCGCCGGCGCCAACGGCAACCTCGGCGCCGACCTGCTGGCCAAGGCTCCGGCCGACGGCTACACCGTCATGCTGTGCGATCTCGGCGCGCTGGCCATCAGCCCGTCGCTGTACCCCAAGCTGCCGTTCGATCCCTCGAAAGACCTGCGCAGCGTGGCCATGCTGGCCTACTCGCCGCACCTGCTGGTGGTGCACCCCTCGGTGCAGGCTGGCACGCTCAAGGAACTCGTCGAGCTGTCGAAGAAGAGCGATCTCAACTTTGCCGTCACGGCCAGTGGCAGCACCGCGCATCTCGCGGGCATCGAGTTGCAGCGCAAGGTCGGCGCCAAATGGGAATACGTGCCCTACAAGGGCGGTGTGCAGGCCGTGCTCGATACGGTCTCGGGCCAGACGCAGGTGCTCATGAACGGCATGCTCGCCACCTACCCGCAGGTGCAGGCCGGCAAGCTCAAGCTGATTGCCGTGTCCAAGGCCACGCGCATGCCGCTGATCGGCAATGTGCAGACCATCGCCGAGCAGGGCGTGCCCGGCTACGAGTCAGGCACCTGGCAGGGCGTGGTCGCGGCACGCGGAACGCCCGACACGGTGATCGCGCGGCTCAACCGCGAGCTGACCCGCATCATCCGCACCCCCGACATCCGGGCCCGCCTCGCGGGGCAGGGCGCCGAGGTCGTGACCATGACCGCGCCCGAGCAGGACCAGTTCTTCGCCAAGGAGCGCGCGCGCTGGGCCCGTGTCATTCAAGAGGCCAACGTCAAGCTCGACTGACCGGCCGCCATTCCTCTTTTTTCTTTCTCAATCTTCACTGGACTCTTCCCCATGAACCCCCAAGAACTCAAGACCATCATGGGCTCCGGCCTGCTCTCGTTCCCGCTGACCGACTTCGACAGCAACGGCGACTTCAACAAGAAGGGCTATGTCGAGCGCCTCGAATGGCTCGCACCCTACGGCGCCAGCGCGCTGTTCGCTGCCGGCGGCACGGGCGAGTTCTTCTCGCTGACCGGCGACGAGTACCCCGGCATCATCCAGACGGCCGTCGACACCTGCCGCGGCGTGGTGCCGATCATTGCCGGCGCCGGCGGCCCGACGCGCTTCGCCATCCAGTGCGCGCAAGCGGCGGAGAAGGCCGGCGCGCACGGCATCCTGCTGCTGCCGCACTACCTCACCGAAGCCGGCCAGGAAGGCCTGGCCGCGCACGTCGAAGCCGTGTGCAAGAGCGTGAAGTTCGGCGTGATCGTCTACAACCGCGCCACCAGCCGCCTCAAGCCCGACACGCTGGCCGGCCTGGCCGAGCGCAACCCCAACCTCGTCGGCTTCAAGGACGGCGTGGGCGACATCGAGGCGATGGTCGCGATCTACCAGAAGATGGGCGACCGCTTCGCCTACCTGGGCGGCCTGCCCACGGCGGAGGTCTATGCCGCGGCCTACAAGGCCATGGGCACGCCGGTGTATTCGTCGGCCGTCTTCAACTTCATCCCGAAGACGGCGATGGACTTCTATCACGCGGTCGCCAACGACGACCTGCCGACGCAGCACCGCCTGCTGAAGAACTTTTTCATGCCCTACTTGGAGCTGCGCAACCGCGTGCCCGGCTATGCCGTGAGCATCGTGAAGGCCGGCGCAAAGATCGTCGGCCACGGCGCAGGCCCGGTGCGCGCCCCGCTCACCGACCTGAAGCCCGCCGAGATGGAACAGCTCAAGGCGTTGATCGACGCGCTCGGCCCGCAGTAAGGCCTGCCCGGAACAACAAGAAAAACGACGGAGACAACATGCCGAATATCCGGATGAAAAGAAGAGGGCTTCTTGCGGCCGGCGTCGCGCTCGCCGCCACGGCGCTGCTGCCCCTGCATGCCTCGGCGCAAGCCGACGCATGGCCGCAGCAGAAGCCCGTGACCGTCATCGTGCCGTTCCCGGCCGGCGGCTCCACCGACATGGTCGCGCGCGCCATCGCGCTGCAGCTGCAGACAAAGCTCGGCGGCAGCTTCGTGGTCGACAACCGCCCCGGCGCCACGGGCACCATCGGCACCGGCTTCGTCAAGCGCGCGGCGCCCGATGGCTACACGCTGCTCGTGTCCTCGCTGGGCGCCTTCGTCGTCACGCCGCATCTGCAGAAGGGCGTGCCCTACGACGCGACCAAGGACTTCGACTACATCAGCGTGCCGGTGCAGGCGCCCAACGTGCTCGTCGCCAACGTCGCGCGGCCCGAGCACACCGTGGCCGATGTGCTGACCCTGCTGCGCAAGACGCCGGGCAAGGTCTCGTTCGCAAGCTCGGGCAACGGCTCGTCCGATCATCTGTCGGCCGAACTCTTCTGGCAGCAGACCAAGACCGAAGGCGTGCATGTGCCCTACAAGGGCGGCGCCCCGGCCGTGAACGACCTGCTGGGCAACCAGGTCGACTTCTCGTTCCAGAACGTGAATGCGGTGCTGCCGCACATCCGCGCCGGAAAGCTGCGCGCCATCGCGGTCACCGGCGACAAGCGCTCGCCCGTGCTGCCCGACGTGCCCACGCTGGCCGAGGCCGGCGTGAAGGGCGCGGAGGTCTATTCGTGGCAAGGCATGGCCGCGCCGAGGGGCCTGCCGCCCACCACCAAGAAGAAGTTGAGCGATGCCGTGATTGCCGCGATGCAAGACCCCGAGACCAAGAAGCGGATGCTCGACCAGGGCCTTGAAATCGTCGCCAGCACGCCTGAAGATTTCACAGCCTTCCAGTTGCGCGAATGGACGCGTTGGAAGACGCTCATCGACACCCGACACATCACTGCAGACTGAAGATGACTAGTCCCGAACCCGTTTCCAAAGCCGTGCCGGGCGCCCCCGTCGTCACCGGCATGCGCGTGGTGCCCGTCGCGGGCCACGACAGCATGCTGATGAACCTCAGCGGCGCGCATGGCCCGTTCTTCACGCGCAACCTGCTGATCCTGACCGACAGCGCCGGGCGCACCGGCGTGGGCGAAGTGCCCGGCGGCGAGAAGATCCGCCAGACGCTGGAAGACGCGCGCGGCCTCATCGTCGGCCAGCGCATCGGCAATCACAACGCGGTGCTCAACAGCCTGCGCAGTGCCTTCGCCGGACGCGACAGCGGCGGCCGTGGCCTGCAGACCTTCGACCTGCGCGTGACCATCCACGCGGTGACGGCGGTGGAGGCCGCGCTGCTCGACCTGCTCGGCCAGTTCCTCGAAGTGCCCGTGGCGGCACTGCTCGGCGAAGGCCAGCAGCGCGACGCGGTACAGATGCTCGGCTACCTCTTCTACGTGGGCGACCGCAACAAGACCGACCTGCCGTACGAGAGCGACCCCAACGCCGACAACGACTGGTTCCGCCTGCGCCACGAGGAGGCCATGACGCCCGAGGCCATCGTGCGCCTGGCCGAGGCCACGCATGCGCGCTACGGCTTCACAGACTTCAAGCTCAAGGGCGGCGTGCTGCGCGGCGAGGAAGAAGTCGAGGCCATCCGCGCGCTGCACGAGCGCTTTCCGAAAGCGCGCGTCACGCTCGACCCGAACGGCGGCTGGCTGCTGCAGGACGCGATTCGCCTGTGCCGCGACCTGCACGGCGTGATGGCCTATGCCGAAGACCCGTGCGGCGCCGAGGGCGTGTTCTCCGGCCGCGAGGTGATGGCCGAGTTCCGCCGCGCCACCGGCCTGCCCACCGCCACCAACATGGTGGCCACCGACTGGCGCGAGATGGTGCACAGCCTCTCGCTTCAGTCGGTCGATATTCCGCTGGCCGACCCGCACTTCTGGACCATGCAGGGCTCGGTGCGCGTGGCGCAGTTGTGCCAGGCCTGGGGCCTGACCTGGGGCTCGCATTCGAACAACCACTTCGACGTGTCGCTCGCGATGTTCACCCACGTGGCCGCCGCCGCGCCGGGCAAGGTGACGGCCATCGACACGCACTGGATCTGGCAGGACGGCCAGCGCCTGACCAAGGCGCCGCTGCAGATCGAAGGCGGCTTCGTGAAGGTGCCGACGCGCGGCGGCCTGGGCGTGGAGCTCGAAATGGACGAGGTCGAGAAGGCGCACCAGCTGTACCTGAAGCACGGCCTTGGCGCGCGCAACGACGCGCAGGCGATGCAATATCTGATTCCCAACTGGACTTTCGACAACAAGCGGCCCTGCATGGTCCGCTGAAGGAAACGACGCAATGCAGAACTTCGACAACCTCATCGCCGGCGAATGGCGTGCCGGCGCGAGCTACAGCCCCAACGTCAACCCGAGCAACCTGTCCGACGTGCTCGGCCAGTACACGCAGGGCGACGCCGCCCATGTCGACGCCGCTGTCGCGGCGGCCACGGCAGCCTTTCCGGCGTGGGCCACGGGCAGCATCCAGGCCCGCTCCGACGCCCTCGACAAGATCGGCAACGAGATCCTCGCGCGCAAGGAAGAGCTGGGCACGCTGCTCGCACGCGAAGAAGGCAAGACCAAGGCCGAAGGCATCGGCGAGGCCACGCGCGCGGGCCAGATCTTCAAGTTCTTCGCGGGTGAATGCCTGCGCCTGTCGGGCGAGGTGCTGCCTTCGGTGCGGCCCAACATCGGCGTGGAAATCACGCGCGAGCCGGTGGGCGTGGTCGGCCTCATCACGCCGTGGAACTTCCCCATTGCCATTCCGGCCTGGAAGATCGCGCCTGCGCTGGCCTTCGGCAACTGCGTGGTGCTCAAGCCCGCCGACCTGGTGCCGGGCAGTGCCTGGGCGCTGAGCGAGATCATCAGCCGCTCGGGCATTCCGGCGGGCGTGTTCAACCTGGTGATGGGCCGCGGCAGCGTGATCGGCAATGCGCTGGTCAACCACCCGGGCATCCATGCGATCAGCTTCACCGGCTCGGTGGGGGTGGGCCGCAACATCGCGATCCAGTGCGTCACCAACCACAAGAAGGTGCAGCTCGAAATGGGCGGCAAGAACCCGCAGGTGGTCCTCGACGACGCCGACCTCGCGCAGGCCGTGGAGCTGAGCGTGCAGAGCGCCTTCTACTCGACCGGCCAGCGCTGCACGGCGTCGAGCCGGCTCATCGTCACCGAAGGCATCTATCCGAAGTTCATCGCAGCCATGAAGGAACGCATGGCGAAGATCAAGGTGGGCGACGCGCTCGCGCAGGGCACCGACGTGGGGCCGGTCTCGTCGAAGTCGCAGCTCGACCAGGACATGGAATACGTGGCCATCGGCAAGGGCGAGGGCGCCACGCTGGCGGCCGGCGGCGAGTTGCTGAAGCTGGAGACCGACGGCTACTACATGTCGCCGGCGCTCTTCAGTGAATCGGCCGCCTCGATGCGCATCAACAAGGAAGAGATCTTCGGGCCGGTGGCGAGCGTGATCCGCGTGAAGAATTACGAGGAAGCATTGGCCACGGCCAACGACACCGAGTTCGGCCTGTCCGCCGGCATCGCCACCACGTCGCTGAAGTACGCCACGCATTTCAAGCGCCACAGCCAGGCGGGCATGGTGATGGTCAACCTGCCGACGGCGGGCGTGGACTATCACGTGCCCTTCGGTGGCCGCAAGGGGTCGAGCTACGGTCCGCGCGAGCAGGGGCGTTATGCGCAGGAGTTCTTCACTACGGTGAAGACGGCCTATACCCTGGCCTGATTTCTCGCCTGGTTTTGGAAGCCCCCTGTTGGGGGCTTTTTCGTTTCTGTCGTGTTCGGGGCGCGTGCACAGGACGCCGGGTACTTCCCTCCGCGAATGTCCTCCGCCCTTCGGGCTCCCCCTTTATTTCGCTGCGGGAAGCACCCGACGCCCTGCGCACGTGGGCACGTTGCTGTGGTGTGCGCGCCGCAGGGCGGAAGCTGTATTTGTTGGCGCTCGTCGGGACTTCGTGTTGCACGAAACCGCCATTGCGCAGCGCTCTTCCTTAAAGTGATTGCCCCTGTCACTCGATACCCCAACAAGGGGACACGGAAGGCGCAACACCCACCACGTAGATGTTTGAAGGCTGCTTGCCTCGCGGCAGGTTGTCGGTGCGAAAGTAGCGATGCAAATGCGAGGTATCAAAAGGCGACGGCCGAGGTGCGACTAACACCCCGACCGTCTGACCAAGTTCGTGCAACACCCCAGAAAGGACCGCACAAAAATGGCTGGCAAGACTATAGCCCGGCGGCGCACGCCGGTAGCTTCCGAAGACCACCCCCAAGCCCAGGACCCGGCGGATCTTCTCGAAAACATCCTCACTCAACTCGAAGCCCTGCTGTGGGTGTGCCACGGGGAAAACATCGACTGGTGCAGAGGCGACGGGCCGAAGCAATTGGACAACCTGCTTTGGCTTGCAACCGACCTCGCGCGCAAGGCCGGAGAGTTGTTCCAGTCGAATGAGAAGGCGCGGCGCGCAACGGCTGAGACGCTCACGCCCTCGCGAGTCAAGGCTGAGCCACCGTGATCGAGAGGGGTTCTCGTCCCGTCGAGAACGGGCTACCCGTTAGGGGGGTGAGCGCGCCGGTTGCGGCATCGATGCGGTAGGCCAGGACGGTGTTGTCGGCTTGGTCCGTCGCATAGGCGAAGTTGCCTGTGGGATTGACCGTGATGGCATTGGGCTGGTTTCCTGCCAAGAGCGGGCTACCCGTGATGGCGGCGAGCGCGCCGGTGGCGGCATCGATGCGGTAGGCCAAGATGTAGCCGAACTGGTTTGCCAAGTATGCGAATGTGCCTGCGGGGTTGACTGCGATGGAATTGGGGAGGCCTATCGTGAAGAACGGGCTGTCCGCGATGGCGGTGAGCGCGCCGGTGTCGGCATCGATGCGGTAGACCGAGATGGCGTTAGACCAGTTCGCCACATAAGCGAAGGTGCCTGCGGGGTTGACCGTGATGGAATGGGGCTGGTTTCCCGCCAGGAACGGGCTGCCCGTGATGGCGGTGAGAGCGCCGGTGGCGGCATCGATGCGGTAGGCCGAGACGTTGTTGCTGCCAGAGTTCGCCACGTAGGCGAAGGTGCCTGCGGGGTTGACCGTGACGGAGACGGGAACGGCTCCCGTGGCGAAAGGGCTGCCCGTGACAGCGGTGAGCGCGCCGGTGGTGGCGTCGATGCGGTAGGCCGAGATGAGGCCGTTTCGGTGCACCACATAGGCGAAGGTGCCTGCTGGATTGACCGTGACGGAGTAGGGAGCGATTCCCGCGGCGAACGGGCTGCCCGGGATGGCGGTGAGCGCGCCGGTGTCCGCATCGATGCGGTAGCCCGAGACGGAGCTGCTGTGCCAGTTCGCCACATAGGCGAAGGTGCCTGCTGCGTTGACCGCGACGGAGGCGGGAGAGGTCCCTGTGGCGAACGGGCTGCCCGGAATGGCGGTGAGCGCGCCGGTGGCGACGTCGATGCGGTAGGCCGAGATGTTGTTGTCACTTTTATTCGCCACATAGGCGAATTGCGGCCTGATGGCACAGGCCACGCTCACGTTGCTCACATTGCTGGCGCCAATGACGCCAGTCCCATCTGTCACGACACAGGCCTGAGTCCGGGGCCGGGTGCCGACCGTCACCGCATAGGTTGCGCCGGCGGCCAGACCGGATGCGACCTGGAATGTCCCGTTCTGCGACATCACCACCGGCTGGCCATTGGCCAGCAGGGTGACCGACTCCCCCGTGGCCAGACCCGAGAGCGAACCCGTGACCTTGTAGGTCGGCGTGTCGCCCGGAGGCGGCTCGGAGGGCGCACTTTCGGAGGGCGCACTTGCGTTGCCAGAGGCCGGCGCGAAAGGCATGGCACCACCGCCGCCACTCCCACCCTCACAAGCCAGGAGCGTCAGCGTCACAGCGGCCGCGAGGCTCAAGCCCATGCGTCTTGAACGCCCAGACGAAAAAAACGCGCCAGCGGCGCGGGGCATGAAGAGCTTGAACATGGGATGGGGCGCGCCGGAGAACAGGCGCAACAGGATGTGAATTTATGTAAGCGTAGTCTCCTCGCGACGAGGAGTCACTCACCGAAACGTGTGAGTGCGCACTGGAACCCCGGGGACGAGACGGCCCCGGCGCACGTCGTCGCAGGCTGCCTACGACTCGCCCAACGTCCCATGCCTGACAGCCGCCGCGAACGCCTCGGCGCGCTCCGCTCGCGCTCGGTCGAGAAAGCCGACGAGGCGCGGACGCGGCCCGAACGACACCTCGTTGCAGCAGGGTGCGCCGCCCACGGAATAGCGGTGCGATATCCAGTGAACGTCGAGGTCTGCAAGCACCTGCTGCACCAACGTCACCTTCTCGCTGGCATTGGCAATGCGGATCACGCCATCGTCACGGCCGTATCGCAGGAGAACGCCATGCAGGTAAGAAAAACGCGCGTTCATCGCTTCAGGCTCGTAGAGCATCGAACGCTTCTGCGGGAAGGCGTCGATGCCGAGTGACACGTGCGCAAAGCGAAGCCGTTGCCCATCGGGCATCGTGGCGGCCCTGTCGTCCGGATATTCGAATCGGTAAAGGGCGTTGAGCTGATCGTTCATTCGCCTCGACTCGACGGACGAATGGCCGGTCTCGGCGTGGCTCGTCGATATCCCGGGCGATTCGATGCCGAGCCTTGTGGCGTACTGGAGCAGGTAGTTCGCGAAGAGTTTGGCGACGGGTCGTTCGTCTGCGTAGAAGCGTTCGACGATGTCGCCACCTTCGATGGCCTGACGGCCCGAGTACTCGTTGACCATGCCGAGCAAGACGAAAGCCGGGTCGAGCGTTGGCTCGAACGCGTCGTTGTCGTCGTGCTGTATCACGCGAATCTGTGTCGTGTCGCTGGTCATCTCTTCGTCCAAAGCTCTTGACGATGTCGCTCACCCAGTCACTCCTAAAAGAGCGACGGGCACCTCGTCGGCATGATCGCACCCCGAACAACGCAACCAACAATGCCTAGTCCAAAGACACCCTTCGACCACGTCGCATCAGAAACTCGATCAGCTCGAACACCCCTTCACTGACCAGCGCCAACGCCGCAGCCGGCAACGCACCCGCCAGAAGCAGCTCTCGGTCATTGAGCGCCAACCCCGTCACGATGCGCTCGCCGAATCCGCCGGCGCCAATGAAGGCCGCAATGGTGGCCGTGCCGATCGCGATCGCGGTGGCGGTGCGCACGCCCGCGAGCAGCGTGGGCAATGCCAGCGGCAGCAACACCAGCCGCAGACTCTGCGGCGGCGTCATGCCCAGAGCAGTGCCCGCAAGCCGCAGACCATTGGGTACCTCGGCCAGCCCCGTCACCGTGTTGCGCATGATCGGCAACAGCGAATACAGCGTGAGCGCAATCAGCGCGGGCAGGGCGCCGATGGCGCCGAGCATCGAGATCAGCACCGCCAGCAACGCCAGCGACGGTACGGTCTGCAGCAGGCTCGCAAAACCAAGCACCACCGCGCGCAGCCGCACATGCGGAAACACCAGGATCGCGATCGGCACGCCGATGAGTATCGCGATGCCCACCGACAGCGCCACCAGAAACAGATGCTGCCGCGCGAGCTTCCACAAGTCGGGGCCGAACAGCTTGGCCGTGAAGCCGCGCCGCGCTTCCTTCGCTTCCTTCCCGGCGCCCGCGAGGAAGTCGCGCGCAATCGCATCGAAGGGCACGCTCTGCAGTTCGGCGCGGGCGTTCATCGCGATCATCGCGTGCTCGTCGACCTTGCCTTCCAGCGTCTTCAGCGCGGCCCATGCTTCGGGCAGCCGCTGGGGCAGGTCGAGCTTGTAGAGCACCACCGCGTCATAGCGCGGAAAGTACTTCCTGTCGTCCTCCAGCACGCGCAGGCCCAGGTGGTCGATCTTTGCGTCGGTGGTGTAGATGTCTATCGCGTCGATCTGCTTTGCCGCTATGGCGTCGTAGGCCAGCCCGTGGTCCAGGCCCGTGGGTGTCTGCTTGAAGCCGTAGCGCTCGGCCAGCCCTTTCCAGCCGTCGGCGCGGCCGATGAACTCGTTGGACAGGCCGAGCTTGAGTTCAGGGTGCTTCGCCAGGTCGCTCAGCGTGCGCAGGCCCAGCCGGTCGGCATCGGCCGCGCGCACCGCGAGCGCATAGCCGTCGTTGAAGCCCAGCGGAATCGCCACGCCCAGGCCCATGGGTGCGAGCGCGGCGTTCATGGCCTCGCGCGACTCCGCCGGCGAGCCCTTGAGGATTTCCTGCGCGATGGTGCCGGTGTATTCGGCATACAGGTCGATCGCGCCCGAGCGCAGCGCCTCGTACACGATGGCCGTGTTGCCCAGGCCCTGCCGCACGACGGGCGGCGACGCGGTGTGCGGCGCGGCGGTCTGCGCCAGCAGCTCGGCCAGGATGTACGACTCGGTGAAGCGCTTGGAGCCCACGCGCAGCGTGTCGTCCGCGGCATGCGCGGCGGGCGCCATGGCCAGCCAGGCGAGCGTGAGCAGCAGGGCAAGGCGGTGGAGGCAACGGGGCAGATGCATCGCGGCCAGTTTATAGACATCGCCCGGCCTGGCGTACCCGCCAATCTCCTACACGCCGTCGTGCGCGCAACCGATGGGCCGTGGGGCGCCGCGCGCGCACCATCGATGCCATGAAGTCCAAACCCCCGAAGCCCGACACTCCCCACCCCGACCCATTGCCCGCCACCGACGTGCACGGCCTGCGCGAACTCCCCGGCGTGCATGTCGAGGGCTACAGCCTCCAGTTGCGCGACAAGGACGGCTTCGTCGGCGACCAGGCGAGCCAGACGGCTTTCAGGGAACTGCTCGAGCGCTGGCGCAAGCGCCGCCGCAAGAACGGCAAGGACCCGCTCGGCGAGCTTCACTCGCGCGACCTGAGCAAGAAGACACTCGACCGCGTGCTGAGCGCGAAGAAGGCCTCCGAGGCCGGCGACGTGATGCACGGCGTGATCGAGGAGTTCACCGAAGAACTGGCGTCGGTGATCCAGCGCTTCCTGCGCCAGCCCTCGTGGCAGAAGGTCGAGCGCATCGTGATCGGCGGCGGCTTTCCCGAGAGCGACGTCGGCGAGCGCGCGGTGTTGCAGACGGCCGCCATCCTGGAAGAGCTGGGCCTGCACGTGCAGATGGGGCGGCTCTCGCACAACGTGGACGACGGCGGCCTGATCGGCTGGGTGCACCTCACGCCGCCCGCGCTGCTGCGCAAGTACGACGCGATCCTCGCGGTCGACATCGGCGGCACCAACGTGCGCTGCGGCATCGTGAAGACGCGCTACCGCAAGGCGCACGACTTCTCCCGCGCGGAGGTGGTGCGGCGCGAGAAATGGCGCCATGCCGACGAAGGCCCCAACCGCAGCAACATGGTCGAGCACATCGCGGACATGCTGATGGACATGGTGCGCTACAGCGAGCGCAAGAAGATCCGGCTCGCGCCCTTCGTGGGCATCGGCTGTCCGGGGCTGATCCGTCCCGACGGCTCCATCGCGCGCGGCGCGCAGAATCTGCCGGGCGACTGGGAAAGCCATGCCTTCCACCTGCCGACGGCGGTATGGCGCCGCATGCTGACGCTGGGCGCCGACCCGATGCTGGTGCTGATGCACAACGACGCGGTGGTGCAGGGCCTGAGCGAGCTGCCCTTCATGCGCGACGTGAAGCACTGGGGCGTGCTGACCATCGGCACCGGGCTGGGCAACGTGAGCTTCACCAACACGCCGATTCCGGAGGCGCTGGCGCCCAAGGCCAAAAAGGCTAAGGCGTCACGCGCGTGAGCGCCGACACGCTGGCGACGTTGCCCCAGGCGTCGGTGGCGCGGGCCTCGATGTTCGCGTAGCCGGCCGCGGGCGGCATCCAGCTGCAGGCGTAGGGCGCGGCCTGCAGCCTGCACACGGTCTTGCCGTCCACCACGAAGCGCACTTCGGCCACGTTGCTCGACGCGTTGGCCGCCAGCGGCACCGGCGCCTTCGCCGAGGCGGTGGGCGGCACCGACATGGCCACCGCGGGCGGCGTGCTGCCTTCCGGCGGATTCACGATCACGTTGGCCGACGCGCTCGCCGAGTTGCCCGCCGCGTCCACGCCGACCACGCGGATCGTCTGCACGCCGGGGCTCGTCGGTGTCCAGATGCAGGTGTAGGGCGGGGCGGTGAAGGTGCAGATCGGAATGCTGTCGCGGCCCAGCACCTTCACGCCGAAGACGCCCACGTTGTCGACCACAGCCGGCGCGATGGTGGTGGGCTGGCCCACCGTGGCGGTGGCCGGCGCCGACACCGAGACGGTCGGCGGCGTGGTGTCCGCGTTGCCCAGCGCCAGGTCGATGGTGAACATCGGCTGGCCCTGCACCGCTTTCTGCTCGAAGGCGTCGAAGATGGTAAACCAGCTCGCGCCCGGCGCGCGGCCCGGCGCATTGGCCTTGACCAGCAGCGTCGACTTGCCGACCGCGAAGCAGCTGAAGCCGCATTCCCAATCGAACTGGAAGCGGCCCGACGCATCGGCCACGCCCGTCACCAGCAGCACCAGCGGCTTCTGGCCGCCGGGGTTGCGCCACACCGTGACCTGCGCGCCCGGCAGCGCCGCGCCGCTGTCGCGGTCGGTCACGCGCACCTGGGTGGCGGTGGTGGCGGCCATGAACTTCGAACTGCCGAGCTTGGGCCAGTCGGTCCAGTCGGTGTCGATGTTGGCCTTGGTGCCGGCGGTGAAGCGGATCATGTCCAGCGTCGCGACGCGGTTGGCGGCGGGGTCGCGGCGCTGCTCGAAGACGGTGCCCAGCAGCGGGTCGAGCCGCCAGCTCTGGCGGGTCCACCAGTAGCGGTCGGTGTCGTTCGACAGCGCGAGGTCGGTGATGGGCGCGATGCCGGTGGTGTCGGCCACGGCGATGCCGTTGTAGTACTCGCCCGCGCCGGCGCCGAACACATGCTCCAGCTCGTGCAGCAGGGTCTTGAGCTGGCGGCCGAGGTAGTCCTTCTCTGTGGATTCAGGCGCCGCGGGCGTGATGGCGCGCGACAGGCGCAGCGGGTCGTGGATGGCGATCCAGTTGAGGTTCCAGGTCACGCCCTTCTGCGGAAAGGTCCAGCTGGTCGACAGGCCGCCGTGGCTGTAGCCGCGGGTCGACTTGGTGACGCAGACCACCACCTCGCCGTTCACGAGGCCGTTGTAGCTGCACGCAGGCGCGGCCGTGGGCGCCACCAGCTGCAGGTCGGTGGCGGGGTCGAAGACGAAGCTGCGCACCGTCTCGCGGGTGAAGACGGTGTTGACGTCGGCCACGTACTGGGCGAGCCGACGCCCTGCCTCGGCGGCGCCGATGTCGGCGGCCAGCTCGGGGTCGACGAAGAACTTCAGGCGATGGGTGCTGGGGGCGGCGCGGCCGACTTCGTCCATGGCGGCCAAAGCAGGCGTCATTCCGAAAAGCGCGATGAGAACTGGCAGCGAAAGAACCAGTTTCGCGAGATTCGCAAATGCGCGCGGCGAGAAGAAGGCTCGCATCGGATTTCCCCGGGTGGCCGGGGCACGGAACTCGAACGGACGGCGCTTCGGGTCGCCGTGCGGCGGCGTCCCGGGCGGGCTTCTCCGCAAGGCGGAGGGTTGCGGGAATCCGTTCGAGACCGACCGATGACTGGGAAATCAGGGGCCAGGCAAGCCTGTCAACTACCGAAACCGGTGGGTATTTTAGTGCTCACGTTCTGATTGTTGCAATTTTGTTGCATTTATGCACCCAAGATTACAGCTGAAAGGCTACCGTGAGCAGCAGCCCTTCGGCCACGTCGCGCATCAGCCCGGGCCTGCGCGCGCGGTAGGGCTCGCCGGCCGAGGCGGTGGTCTCGATCCATTCGGCCAGCCATTCGATTTCTTCGGCGCCGTAGAACACCACCGCCGCCTCGTGGTTCAGCAGCAGGCTGCGCAGGTCGAGGTTGATGGAGCCGCACATCGCCAGTTCGTCGTCGACCACCACCGCCTTGGCGTGCGCCATGAAGGGCAGCATGCGAAAGCTCACGCCCGCGCGGGCCAGGTCGCGCATGGCGCGGGCGCGCACGAAGTCGGCCAGCCGGTGGTTCGACTGCGCGGGCATCGCGATGGTCACCTGCACGCCGCGCCGCGCGGCCAGACGCAGCGCGTCGCGCAGGCCGTCACCGGGCACGAAGTAGGGCGTGATCGCCAGCACGCGGTGCTCGGCGCGGAAGCAGGCGTCGATCAGCAGGGCATGCGCGGTGTCCTCGGTCTGGTCGGGGCCGCTCGGCAGGAACTGGGCCATGGCGGTGCCGGGGCCTTCGGGCACGTCGTCGGCGGTGATCGCGCGGGCCTTGCGCGGGCGCACCGAACTCCAGTCGTGGTCGAACTGGCGCGCCGCCGCCGCGGCCACGCTGCCGCGCAGGTCGAAGGACAGGTCGCGCCAGGCCTCGGGGTGCTTTTCGTTGCCGGTGAAGTACTCGCCCGCGAGGTTGCGCCCGCCCGACCAGAGCCAGCCGTCGTCCGCGATGGTGAACTTGCGGTGGTTGCGCAGGTTGCGCGGGCCGATGCGGCGCAGGCTGAAGAAGGGGCGGAACACCGCCACCTCGCCGCCCGCCGCGCGCAGCCGGTCGAAGTGATGGCGCGGCAGCGACAGCGCGCCGAAGCCGTCGAGCAGCACGCGCACCTTGACGCCGTCGCGCGCGCGCCTGGCCAGCCGCTCGATCACGGCGTGGCCGAGCGCGTCGTCGCCGATGATGAAGGTGCACACGTCGATGCGCTCCTGCGCGCCGTCGATCACCTGCCAGAGCGCTTCGCGCGCGGCCTCGCCGTCGGCATGCATGCGAATGGCCGAGCGGCCCGGCGGCGCCAGGCCGAAGCTCTCGATCAGGTCGGCGGCCCAGTGGCCCGGCGGCACCGAGCGCGGCGGCCGGGGCGAGCCCGCCGGGCGCAGCTTGCGCTGGCCGAACAGCAGGTACATCGGCAGGATGAAATAGGGCATCAGCACCAGCCCCATGACCCAGGCGATGGCCGTGGTGGGGGCGCGCTGCTCGCGGCGCGCGCGCGTGGTCAGCACATAGACCAGCAGCGCGAACGTCACGACGAGAAAATGCTGCGAAGGAGAGGGCAGCCAGTCGAAGCGGGTGTTGTGCGGCATGGCGCAATGATGCGTCAGCGCGGAATCAGCGTTGCAGGAAGGCCGGTACGCCGCGCCCTTGCGAGGCGAGGAACTGCATCATCGGGTCGACCACCGCGCGCACCGCGGGCCGCTCGCCCACGCGGGTGCGCCATGCCAGCAGGCGCGGCGTGGCGGCGCTCATGCCCGCGCCCTTGCGGTCGGCGAACACGCAGGCCATGTAGAAGGCGATGTCGGCGAAGCCGTAGGGCCCCGCGAGGTATTCGCGCGTGGCCAGCAGGCCTTCCATCTCGTCGTAGTAGCGCGCGCATGCGGCGCAGGCCGCGACGGCGGGCGCGCTCTGCATCGCATCCTGCAGGCCGAAGAGTTTGATGACGTTGGGGAAGAAGACCTCGTCGGACTTCTGCTCCAGCTGCCGCGCGCGGGCCCGGTCGGCAATGCCTTCGGGCCACAGCGCGGGAGCCGGGTAGCGGTCTTCGAGGTACTCGAAGATCTGGGTCGAGTCGAAGAGCGAGACCCCGCCGTCGATGTCGTCGACCAGCACCGGCACCTGCTGCTTGACCGGGTTCACGCGCAGCACCTCGGGGTGCTTGGGCTCGTAGGCGTCGCCTTCGATGAACGGCACCATGACCAGTTCGAAGGCGATGCCTTTTTCGCGCGCCGCGATCTCGACCTTGGCGCCGAACATGCTGAGGGGGCCGGAGTAGATGTGAGTCGTCATGGCCCCCGACTTCAACAGAAACGGTGCGTCAGGTCGAGCCCCAGACTTCCTGCGCGGTCTCGATCACCAGGCGCAGCTTGTTGCGCTGCGCTTCCACCGCGATGTTGTTGCCGTGCACGGTGCTGGAGAAGCCGCACTGCGGCGACAGCGCGAGCTGGTCGAGCGAGGCGTACTTGGCGGCGTCCTCGATGCGGCGCTTGAGTTCGTCCTTGTCTTCCATCTCGCCGAACTTGGTGGTCACCAGGCCGAGCACCACCGTCTTGCCCTTGGGCAGGTAGCGCAGCGGCTTGAAGTCGCCCGAGCGCGCGTCGTCGTACTCCATGAAGTAGGCGTCCAGGTCCATCTCCTTGAGCAGCGCCTCGGCCACGGGCTCGTAGTTGCCGGCGGCGGCGTGCGTGCTCTTGAAGTTGCCGCGGCACAGGTGCATGGCCAGCAGCATGCCCGGCGGCTTCTGCGCGACCACCTTGTTGATGAAGGCGGCGTAGCGGTGCGGCAGCTCGTTCGGGTCGTCGCCGCGCTTGCGGGCGGCTTCGCGCATGTGCTCGTCGCACAGGTAGGCGAGGTTGGTGTCGTCCATCTGCACGTAGGTGCAGCCGGCGGCGGCCAGCGAGCGCAGTTCGTCGCCATAGGCCTTGGCCACGTCGTCGTAGAACGCCGGGTCGAGCTCGGGGTAGGCGTCCTTGCTGATGCCGGCGCGGCCGCCGCGGAAGTGCAGCATGGTGGGCGAAGGGATCGTCACCTTGGGCGTGTTGCCCGCCGACACCTGGCTCCTGAGGTACTGGAAGTCGGCAAGCTGGATGTCCTTGACGTGGCGGACCTTGTCGATCACGCGCATCGCGGGCGGCGCGAGTTCCTCGGTGCCGTCGGGCTTGCGGATGGTGACCGGGATGTCGGTCTTCACGCCACCGAGCTGGTCGAGGAAGTCGATGTGGAAATAGGTGCGGCGGAATTCGCCGTCGGTGATGCTCTTCAGGCCGATGTCTTCCTGGAACTTGACGATCTCGGCGATGGCCTTGTCTTCGACCAGGCGAAGCTGTTCGGGCGTGATCTCGCCCTTGGCCTTCTGCTCGCGCGCTTCGAGCAGGTATTTGGGGCGCAGGAAACTGCCCACGTGGTCGAAGCGGGCGGGCAGGGCGGCGTGCTGTGACATGGATGACTCCGTCGTGATGAGGGGAACTGGCCGGACATCGTATCGCTATCGAAATGCCGATTGCTGTATACAGATATCTCGGTGTTTTCCCTATAAATGCCCAAAATTGCTGGAAATTTCCGTGTTTCTGTATACATTGAGTATTCATGAAAACGCCCACGACCGCCTTTCCACTCAACGCTTGGTATGCCGCCGCCTACGACGTCGAAGTGCGTCATGCGCTGCTGCCGCGCACCATCTGCAACCAGAAAGTGGTGCTGTACCGTCGCACCGACGGCCAGGTGGCCGTGCTCGAAGACGCCTGCTGGCACCGCCTGATGCCGCTGTCGCTGGGCCGCCTCGAAGGCGACGAACTGGTGTGCGGCTACCACGGCCTCGTCTACAACAGCCAGGGCCGCTGCACCCACATGCCGAGCCAGGAAACGCTCAACCCGTCGGCCTGCGTGCGCAGCTTTCCGGTGGTCGAGAAGCACCGCTTCGTCTGGATCTGGCCCGGCGACCCGGCCAAGGCCGACCCGGCGCTGGTGCCCGACATGCACTGGAACGACGACCCGGCCTGGGCCGGCGACGGCAAGATGATCCGCGTCAATTGCGACTACCGCCTGGTGGTCGACAACCTCATGGACCTGACGCACGAGACCTTCGTGCACGGCTCGTCCATCGGCAACCGCGAGGTGGCCGAGGCGCCTTTCGTCGCCACGCACGGCGACCGCTCGGCCACCGTCACGCGCTGGATGGAGAGCATCGACCCGCCGCCCTTCTGGGGCGGCCAGATCCGCCATGCGCGCGGCTACACGGGCAAGGTCGACCGCTGGCAGATCATCCGTTTCGAGGGCCCGTGCACGGTGAACATCGACGTCGGCGTGGCCGAGGCCGGCAGCGGCGCGGTGCCGAAGAACGGCAACCCCGGCGACCGCAGCAAGGGCGTCAACGGCTACGTGCTCAACACCATCACGCCCGAGACCGACAAGACCTGCCTGTACTTCTGGGCCTTCTCGCGCAACTACTGCCTGGGCGAGCAGCGCCTCACGCACGAGCTGCGCGAGGGCGTCTCGGGCATCTTCCGCGAAGACGAGCTGGTGCTCGAGGCGCAGCAGAAAGCCATGGACGAGCACCCCGACCACAAGTTCTACAACCTCAACATCGACGCCGGTTCGATGTGGGCGCGCAAGCTCATCGACCGCATGATCGAGAAGGAAAAGCCCGCGCGCGCGGCCATCTCGATCCGTCCCGCCGAGCAGCCGGGCGAGAAGCAGGCCGCATGAGGGCCGCCGTGGTTTCTTCCGCCGCGGAACAACAGCCAGCCGACAGCGGCAGCTCGCAGGCCGTGAAGGCGCAGTTGCGGCTGCGCGAGATGATCCTGGCGGGCGATCTGCCCGGCGGCGCGCGCATTGCCGAAGTGGCCATCTCCGAGCAGCTCGGCGTGTCGCGCACGCCGGTGCGCACGGCGCTGATGCGGCTCGAGCAGGAGGGCCTGCTCGAAGCGCTGCCCAACGGCGGCTATGCGGTGCGCACTTTTTCCGAGCGCGACGTGGCCGACGCCATCGAGCTGCGCGGCACGCTCGAAGGCCTGGTGGCCCGGCTCGCGGCCGAGCGCGGCGCGGCGCCCGTGGTGCTGCGCGAAGCGCGCGCCTGCCTGCAGCGCATCGACGAACTGCTGCGCGAGCCGGCGCTGGACGACGCCGCCTTCTCGCGCTACGTGACGCACAACGAGCGCTTCCATGCGCTGCTGTGCGAAATGGCGGGCAGCCCGGTCATTGCGCAGCAGCTGGAGCGGGTGGTCAACCTGCCGTTCGCGTCGCCCTCGGGCTTCGTCATCGTGCAGGCCAATTCGCCCGCCGCGCGCGACATGCTGGTGATCGCGCAGGACCAGCACGTCCAGGTGCTCGACGCCATCGAGTCCGGCGAAGGCTCGCGCGCCGAGGCGCTGATGCGTGAGCACAGCCGCATCGCGCGTCGCAACCTGCGCGAGGCGCTGCACGGCACGCCAACCGCCGA
Source organism: Variovorax paradoxus (assembly GCF_022009635.1). Classification (NCBI taxonomy): domain Bacteria; kingdom Pseudomonadati; phylum Pseudomonadota; class Betaproteobacteria; order Burkholderiales; family Comamonadaceae; genus Variovorax; species Variovorax paradoxus. Next base: position 5,271,946 of record NZ_CP091716.1, on the reverse strand, counting down.
GCAGCGTCCGCTGCCGGGCGTGCAGCTCATTCGCCGGCGCGGCTGATTCCTTTCCTTCCCCTTCTTTCCTGTTGGTGTTGTTCCCCGATGAAAAGCGATCTTCAATGGATGCAGGCGCAGGTCGTCGCGCTGCGCGACGTGACGCCCACCGTGCGCGAGTTCGAACTGCGCCCCGACGACGGCTTCGCCGGCGCCTATGAACCCGGCGCCCATCTGCAGGTGCAGGTGATGACGGCGCAGGGCAAGCTGCAGACCCGCTCCTACTCGCTGGTCGGCGAGGGCGACGGCCGCTGCTGGCGCATCGCCGTCAAGCGGCTGGACGACGGCCGTGGCGGATCGCTCGCGATGTGGCGGCTGGTCGAGGGCGACCGGCTGCAGGTCAGCGCGCCGCAAAACCACTTTGCGCTCGACATGTCCGCGCCCGGCTACCTGCTGGTGGCGGGCGGCACCGGCATCACGCCGCTGGTGCTGATGGCGCAGCGGCTGGGCGAGCACGCCAGGCGCGCCAGCGTGCCGGTGAAGATGCTCTACGGCGCGCGCAATGCCGACGAATTCGGCTACCTCGCGCATCTGCGCGAAGCGCTGGGCGAGCACGTGGAGGCGCATGAAGGCTCGGCGCCCATCGACTTCGCCGCCGCCATCGCCGCGCTGCCGCCCGGCGGGCAGCTCTACACCTGCGGCCCGGTGCCGATGCTCGAGGCGCTCAAGCGCGCCTGGCATGCGGCGGGCCGTCCCATCGAGGACCTGCGCTTCGAGACCTTCGGCAGCAGCGGCCGGCTGGCCACGCAGGCGTTCCAGGTGCGCATTCCGCGCCACGACCTCGCCATCACGGTGCCTGCCGACTGCACGCTGCTGGAGGCGCTGGACGCCGCCGGCGTGCAGACGCTGTGGGACTGCAAGCGCGGCGAGTGCGGCCTGTGCGCCATGGACGTGATTGCCGTCGACGGCGAGGTCGACCACCGCGACGTGTTCCTCAGCGAGCACGAAAAAGCAGCGGCCACGCGCATCTGCGCCTGCGTGTCACGCGCGGTGGGTACGCTCACGCTCGACTCCGCCTATCGCGCCGACAGCTGAATCGTCCGAGACGACGGCCGCCTTGCGCGATGATCGCGCAGTTCATTTGTTGATCGCGCAACAAAGGCACGCGAACGGGGCGGGGTAGGTGATTGCCTGCTCCGCCGTTTGTTGCAAAGTGTTGAAAATAGCCCCGGTTTCGAGTTCCGTCCCTGAAGGAAAAAACATGCAAAGACGCCATCTCATCCAGACCGCAGCCCTGTCGGCGCTCGCGCTTTCAATGTCGCTGGCCAGTGCCCAGGACAACAAGTTCAAGATCGGCCTGATCCTGCCGATGACGGGCCAGTCGGCCTCCACCGGCCGCCAGATCGAAGCCGCCGCCCGCCTGTACATGGCCCAGAACGGCGACACCGTGGCCGGCAAGAAGGTCGAGCTGATCGTCAAGGACGACACCGGCCTGCCCGACGTCACCAAGCGCCTGGCGCAGGAACTGGTGGTGAACGACAAGGTCAACGTGCTGGCCGGCTTCGGCCTGACGCCCCTGGCACTCGCGGTGGCGCCCATCGCCACCCAGTCGAAGACGCCCGAAGTCGTGATGGCCGCCGCCACGTCGAGCATCACCGAGGCATCGCCCTACATCATCCGTTCGAGCTTCACGCTGCCGCAGGTGTCGGTGGCCATGGGCGACTGGGCGCCCAAGAACGGCGTGAAGACGGTCGTCACGCTGGTGGCCGACTACGGCCCCGGCAACGACGCAGAGAAGTTCTTCAGCGAGCGCTTCGTCCTCAACGGCGGCAAGGTGATCGAGAAGCTGCGCGTGCCGCTGCGCAACCCCGACTTCGCCCCGTTCCTGCAGAAGGTGCGCGACGCCAAGCCCGACGCGCTGTTCGTCTTCGTGCCCTCGGGCGCGGGCGCGGCCGTCATGAAGCAGTTCCTGGAGCGCGGCATGGACAAGGCCGGCATCAAGATGATCGCCACCGGCGACGTGACGGACGACGATCAACTCAACGACATGGGCGACGGCGCGCTGGGCGTGGTCACCTCGCACCACTACTCGGCCGCGCACCCGTCGGCAATGAACAAGAAGTTCGTCGAGGCCTTCGAGAAGGCCAACCCGAAGATGCGCCCCAACTTCATGGCCGTGGGCGGCTATGACGGCATGCGCGTGATCTACGAAGCGCTCAAGACCACCAAGGGCCAGGGCGGCGGCGAAGCGCTGCTGGCGGCCATGAAGGGCCAGGTCTTCGAGAGCCCGCGCGGCCAGGTGCTGATCGACGCGCAGACGCGCGACATCGTGCAGGACGTGTACCTGCGCAAGGTCGAGAAGAAGGACGGCCAACTCTACAACGTCGAGTTCGACGTCATCAAGAGCGTCAAGGATCCGGGCAAGGCAAAATAAAAAGAGCTCGCCCCCAGGCTGCGCGCACTTCGTGTCGCTTCGCCTTCCCCCTACCGGGGGCAACACCTGAGGCCCGGCGAAGCCGGTTCCTCGGTGTTTCCCGAAGAGACCGCGAGGCGCGGCCAGTGTTTGAGTAGCTGACATGTTGACCATTCTTTTCGACGGCATCGCCTACGGCATGCTGCTCTTCGTGCTGGCCGTGGGCCTGGCCGTGACGCTCGGGCTGATGAACTTCATCAACCTCGCGCACGGCGCTTTCGCCATGGCCGGCGGGTATCTCACGGTGTTCGCCATGCAGAAGCTGGGCTTGCCGTTCCTGGCCTGCCTGCCGCTGGCGTTCATCGTCGTCGCACTGGCCGGGGCCTTGCTGGAGCGCACGCTCTACCGGCCGATGTACGGCAAGCCGCACCTGGACCAGGTGCTCTTTTCCATCGGCCTGGCCTTCATGGCGGTGGCCGCCATCGACTACTTCGTGGGCTCGTCGCAGCAGAACGTGCAGTTGCCCGAATGGCTGCGCGGGCGCACCGAGATCGGCGACGGCGCATTCATGCTGGGCATGGGGCACTACCGCCTGTTCATCATCGGCGTGTGCGCGGTGCTGACGGTGGTGCTGCAGCTCATTCTCTCGAAGACCCGCTTCGGCAGCCGCCTGCGCGCGGCGGTCGACGACCCGCGCGTGGCAGCGGGCCTGGGCATCAACGTGAACATCGTGTTCCTGCTGACCTTTGCCGTGGGCTCCGGTCTCGCGGGGCTGGGCGGCGCGCTGGGCGCGGAGATCCTCGGGCTCGACCCGACCTTCCCGCTCAAGTACATGATCTATTTCCTGATCGTGGTCTCGGTCGGCGGCACCTCGTCGATCACCGGGCCGCTGGCGGCCGCGCTGCTGCTCGGCATCGCCGACGTGGCGGGCAAGTACTTCATTCCGAAGATGGGCGCGTTCACCGTCTACCTGCTGATGATCCTGATCCTGATGTGGCGGCCCCAGGGCCTGTTCACCCGCAAGGGAGGCCGCTGAATGAGCGCTCCTTCTTCCGCGGCCGATTTCCAGTCGGCCCTCCTGCGCAAGGCGCGCTGGCATCCGCTCGAGTTCGTCGTCTGGGCCGCGGCTTTCGCGCTGCCGCTCGTGATGCCTTCGCACTCGCTGCTGGTCAACGAGATCGCCATCGTCGCGCTGTTCGCGATGTCGCTCGACCTGATCCTGGGCTACACCGGCATCGTGTCGCTGGGCCATGCGGCCTTCTTCGGCTTCGGCGCGTATGCGGCGGCGCTGTTCGCCAAGCTGGTGATGCCCGACCCGACCGTGGGTCTGGCGGTCGCCGTCGTGCTGTCGGCGCTGCTGGGTCTGGTGGCCAGCGTGACCATCCTGCGCGGCAGCGACCTCACGCGGCTGATGGTCACCCTGGGCACGGCGCTGCTGCTGCTCGAACTCGCCAACAAGCTCGACTGGCTGACCGGCGGCGCCGACGGCCTGCAGGGCGTGGTGATGGGCCCGGTGCTCGGCATGTTCGACTTCGACCTGTACGGCCGCACGGCCGCCTGGTATTCGCTGGCAGTGATGCTGGTGCTGTTCCTGCTGATGCGCCGGCTGGTGCATTCGCCGTTCGGCGCCACGCTGAAGGCGATCCGCGACAACCGGCTGCGCGCGATGGCCATCGGCATCCCGGTGGTGCCGCGCCTCGTCACGGTCTACACCATCGCGGCCGGCGTTGCCGGCGCGGCGGGCGCGCTGCTGGCGCAGACCACCGGCTTCGCCTCGCTCGACGTGCTGGCCTTCGACCGCTCGGCCGACGTGCTGCTGATGCTGGTCATCGGCGGCGTGGGCTGGCTCTACGGCGGCGTTGCCGGTGCCATCGTCTTCAAGTTGCTGCAGACCTGGCTGTCGGCCGTGACGCCGCAGTACTGGATGTTCTGGATCGGCCTGATCCTGGTGCTGCTGGTGCTGGTGGGGCGCGACCGCCTGCTCAAGCCGTGGACATGGTTCGGCGCCGGCAAGAAGAAGGGCGGTGCGGCATGAGCGACACCGTGCTTTCCACCCACGGCCTGGTGATGCGCTTCGGCGGCATCACCGCCACCAACAACGTGACGATGGAGCTCAAGCGCGGCGCCCGCCATGCGCTGATCGGCCCCAACGGCGCGGGCAAGACCACGCTCATCAACCAGCTGACGGGCGTGCTCACGCCGACCGAAGGCCGCATCACGCTGCTGGGCGAAGACATCACGAAGCTCGCGCCGCACAAGCGCGTGGCGCGCGGCCTGGTGCGCACCTTCCAGATCAATCAGCTGTTCGACTCGATGACGCCGCTGGAGACGCTGGCGCTGGTGGTGTCGCAGCACCAGGGCGCGGGCGCGCAGTGGTGGCGCCCGCTCGGCGCCAGCAAGGCGATCACCGAGCGCGCGGCGCAACTGCTCGAGCAGTTCCACCTGAGCGACGTGGCCCGCCAGCAGGTCAAGCACCTGGCCTACGGCAAGCGCAGGCTGCTGGAAATCGCGATCGCCCTGGCCTGCGAGCCGCGCGTGCTGCTGCTCGACGAGCCGGTGGCGGGCGTGCCCGCCGGCGAGCGCGAAGAGCTGCTGCAGACCGTGGCCGCGCTGCCGGCCGACGTGTCGGTGCTGCTGATCGAACACGACATGGACCTGGTGTTCAGCTTTGCAGACCGCATGACCGTGCTGGTCAACGGCACGCTGCTGACCGAGGGCGACCCCGAAACCATCGCCAACGATCCCAAGGTGAAAGAGGTCTATCTGGGCCACGGAGAGGCCGCCCATGTCTGAGCTGCTGCGAATAGAAAACCTGAGCGCCGGCTACGGCGAGGCCGTGGTGCTGCACGACGTGGCCTTCACGCTCGGCGAGGGCCAGACGCTGGCGCTGCTGGGCCGCAACGGCACCGGCAAGACCACGCTGATCAACACGCTCGCGGGCGCGACGCGCCAGCACGGCGGCAGCATCGCGCTGGGCGGGCAGGCGCTGCACAAGCTGGCGCCGCACCAGCGCGCGGCGGCCGGCATCGGCTGGGTGCCGCAGGAGCGCAACATCTTCAAGTCGCTCACGGTGCACGAGAACCTCACGGCCGTGGAGCGGCCCGGCAAGTGGAATTCGCAGCGGGTCTACGAGATGTTCCCGCGCCTGGCGGAACGCAAGACCAACCTGGGCACGCAGCTGTCGGGCGGCGAGCAGCAGATGCTGGCCGTGGGCCGCGCGCTGGTGCTCAACCCCAAATTGCTGCTGCTCGACGAGCCGCTCGAGGGGCTCGCGCCCATCATCGTGGAAGAGCTGCTGCGCGCCATCCGCCGCATCACGCAGGACGAGGGGCTGGCCGCGATCATCGTGGAGCAGCATCCGCAGGCGATCCTCGCGATTTCCGACGAGGCGGTGGTGCTCGACCACGGCACCATCGTGCACACCGACTCGGCGGCGGCGTTGCGCGCCCAGCCGCAGGTGCTCGACCGGCTGCTGGGCGTCGCGCGCTGAAGCTTCTTCAGATCGCGCAGCCGTCGGGGCCGCATACCGGCGGCACGGCGCCTGCGTCGGTCGGGGCGGGCTGAGAGGCCGCGACCAGCGCGGCGAGTTGCGCCTTCCAGTCTTCCGCACGGCCGAGCCAGGGGCCGATGTCGATGCGGCCCGCGCGGCCGTCGGGTTGCGCCAGCACGAAGGTCGGAAAGCCCTGGCCGCCCGCGCGCTGCAGGAATTGGCGGCTCTCCGCTATGTGCTGCGCGGTCGGTGCGCCCGAGAGGCGCGCGAACGCCGCCGCGAAGGCATCGGCGTCGAAGCCGAGGTCCGCCGCCACGGCCTTCAGCACGTCCACATCGGCGATGCGCCTGCCTTCCACGTAATGCGCCTGCTGCAGGCGATGGGCCATGTCCAGCCCGCCGCCCGCGCGCAGCGATTCGGCGGCCAGCACGGCGGTGGTCGGCGGTTCCGAGTCCATCACCGCGCCGGTGTCGCGCAGCAGGCCCTCGAAGTAGTCCTGGCCGAAGGGCTGGCCCGTCATCTCGGCGATGCGGTGGTCGTGCGGCATCACGTAGTCGCGCCACTGCGGCGTGATCGGGCGGCGGTTGGCGCCGGTCATCATGCCGCCGCCGTGGAATTCGACCTTCAGGCCCGGCACTTCGCGCGCGGCGTCGACCAGCGGCGCCGCGGCATAGCACCAGCCGCACAGCGGATCGAAGATGTAGTGCAGGGTGGTGGCGGTGCCGGTTGCTGCGCTCATTGCGGCCATTTCATTTCTCCCTTGATGACCTTGGCGCCGAGTTCCAGCGACGAGGCGTCTTCCAGTTTGGGGTAGCGCTTCTTCATCGCGGCGATGAGCGCGGCCGAGTCCTTGGCCTTGGCGGCTTCGGTCTCGAAGGCCTCGAGGTAGCCGCGCGTGAACTTCACCGAGGCGACGGTGTACGGCGCGGAGCCGTTTGCGTTCGGCAGGTAGTGGCCGGGCACCACGGTCCTGGGGTGCAGGGCCTGGATGCGGTCCAGCGTCTTGAGCCAGTCGCGGCGCGACTCGGGCGTCTGCGTGTCGGCCACCCACACATGGATGTTGGCCGAGACGGGAATGCCGCCGACCACCGCCTTCAGCGAGGGAATCCAGGCGAAGCTGCGTTCCGGCGTGGGACCGTCGAGGCCGACGACCTGGATCTTGCGGCCTTCCAGCGTGAGGCTGTCGCCGGCCAGCGCCTCGGGCACCACCAGCGCCTTGGGCGCGTTGTCCTTGAGGATCGGGCCCCAGTGCGCGAGCTTGCCGTCCTTCGAGGCCTGGATGGCGGCCACCGTCTGCGGCGTGGCGACGATCTTCGCGTCGGGGAAGGCGGCCTGGATCACGTCGAGGCCGAAGTAGTAGTCGGGGTCGCTGTGGCTGATGTAGACCGTGGTGAGCTTCTTGCCCGTGGCCTTGATCTTTTGCACCAGCGCCTCGGCGTCGTTGCGCTGGAACTGCGCGTCGATCAGCACGGCGTCGGTCTGGCCGGTGACGATTTCGGACGAGACGGGGAACATCGACTTCGCGCCGGGGTTGTAGACCTCGAGCTTGAGCGGCTGCGCTGCCGTGGCGGCCAGCGGCGCGAGGCCCAGCGTGGCGGCAAGGACGGCGGAAGAGATGAGGGCTCTGCGGAACATGGTGCGATCTTTCTTTCTGCGTGCGGTGAAGGGTGTGACAGCGCTGATGCCACGAATGTTAGGTTGCGTGAACCGAAACAAAAACCCGACGGATCGCAATGAATCGTTTCCGATTCCGGTCGAATCGCTGGACTGGCACCCGGGTCAGTCGGTGGCGCAGCGCTGCAGATGCGCCACCAGCAGTTGCGCCGAGGGCGAAAGCGCGGCTTCGTCCCTGAAGCAGATCGCGAACCGCCGCCGCGCCCAGGCATCGGTCAGCGGCATCAGCCGCAGGCCGTAGGCGTCGGTGAAGGGCCGTGCCACTTCCGCCGGGACCACGCTGATCGCCAGCCCGGCCCGCACCACGCGCAGCGCGGCGTCGAAGTTCGACACCAGCACCCGGTGCACCAGCGGCTTGCCCGCCACCGCCGCCTCGCGCGCCAGCATCAGCTGCACCGCGCTGAGCGCGGGCATGCCGACGAATTCATGGTCGAGCACCTGCTCGAAGCGCACGTGTTCGTGCTGCGCCACGGGGTGCGAAGGGTGGGCCACGATGGCCAGGTGGTCGGCGCGATAGCTGCGCCGCTGCAGGCCCTCGAGGTCGGCCGCGTCCCAGCACAGGCCGATGGAGGCGCTGCCTTCGCGGATGCCGCGCACGATCTCCGGGCTCACGCGCTCTTCCATGTCGACGCGGATATTGCGGTGCGCCGGGTTCTGCAGGAAGCCGGCCACGTCCTCGGCCAGCGATTCGGCCATGACCGAGGCCGAGGCCAGGATGCGCACGTGCCCGCGCGCGCCGCCGGCATAGGCAGCCATGTCGCGCTCGATGCGGTGCACGCTGCCGAGCATCGCGCGGGCGTGCTCCAGCAGGGTTTCGCCGGCCGGCGTCGGCACCACCCCGCGCCGCTTGCGCAAGAGCAGCGGCGTGCCCACCGCCTCTTCGAGTTGCGCCAGCCGCTTGCTGATGGCCGAGCCGACGATGCTGGCCTGCTCGCCGGCGCGCGCGATGCTGTGCGTTTCGCAGACGGAGACGAAGAGGCGGAGGGTGGTCAGGTCAAGGTCTCTCATGGTGTTCCGTTTTGGAATCAGATGGCTTCCAAAATATACCTTCTGGATCGAATCGGAACTTCTAACATCCGCACCGTACCCCTCACGACGGAGACAAAGTCTTGATTCACGCCTTCCTGCCGCCACGCGCGGTCGTCCGCGAAGTGGGCCTGCGCGACGGCCTGCAGAGCATCGCCCGCGTGCTGTCCACAGAACGCAAGCTCGAATGGATCCGCGACGCGCACGCGGCCGGCCAGCGCGAGATCGAGGTCGGTTCGTTCGTGCCCGCGCACCTGCTGCCGCAACTGGCCGACACCGCCGAACTGCTGGCCTATGCGAAGACGCTGCCGGGGATGTTCGCCTCGGTGCTGGTGCCCAACCTCAAGGGCGCCGAACGCGCCATCGCGGGCGAGGCCGACCTGATGATCGTGCCGCTGTCGGCCAGCCATGCGCACAGCCTCGCCAACCTGCGCAAGACGCCGGACGAAGTGGTCGCTGAAGTCGGCCGCATCCGCGCGGCGCGCGACGCGGCGGGCTCGAAGACGCTGATCGACGGCGGCGTGGGCACGGCCTTCGGCTGCACGCTGCAGGGCCATGTCGATCCCGACGAGGTGCTGCGGCTGATGCAGGCGCTGCTCGACGCCGGCGCCGACCGCGTGAGCCTGGCCGACACCGTCGGCTATGCCGATCCGGCGATGGTGCGCAGCCTGTTCGAGCGCGCGCTGCGCATCGCGGGCGACCGGCTGTGGTGCGGCCATTTCCACGACACGCGCGGCATGGGGCTCGCGAATGCGTATGCCGCGCTGGAAGTAGGCATCACGCGTTTCGACGCCTGCCTGGCCGGCATCGGCGGCTGCCCGCATGCGCCGGGTGCCAGCGGCAACGTCGACACGGAAGACCTGGTGTTCATGCTCCAGAGCATGGGCGTCGAGACCGGCGTCGACCTGCCGAAGCTGCTCGACCTGCGCCGCCGCGTGGCGGGCTGGCTCGAGGGCGAGACGCTGCAGGGCACGGTGTGGCGCGCCGGCTTTCCCAAGACCTTCGCGGCGGCCGAGGGAGTCGCGGCATGAGTAGCGCTGGCGAAAACAAGCGCCTGCCGCTCGCCGGCATCCGCGTGGTCGAGTTCACCCACATGGTCATGGGGCCGACCTGCGGCATGGTGCTCGCGGACCTGGGCGCGGAAGTCATCAAGGTCGAGCCCATCGAAGGCGACCGCACGCGGCACCTGCTGGGCGCGGGCGCGGGCTTCTTTCCCATGTTCAACCGCAACAAGAAAAGCATCGCGCTCGACCTGCGCAACCCCCAGGGGCTGGAGGCCGCGCTGCGCTTGTGCGCCACGGCCGACGTGGTGGCGCAGAACTTCAAGCCCGGCACCATGGACAAGTACGGCCTGGGCTATGCCGCGCTCGGCAAGCTCAACCCGCGCCTGGTGTACGTGAACCACACGGGCTTCCTGCCCGGCCCCTACGAGCACCGCACCGCGCTCGACGAGGTGGTGCAGATGATGGGCGGGCTGGCCTACATGACGGGCCGCCCCGGCGATCCGCTGCGCGCGGGCACCAGCGTGAACGACATCATGGGCGGCATGTTCGGCGCCATCGGCGCCATCGCCGCGCTGATGCAGCGCGCCGAGACCGGCAAGGGGCAGGAGGTGCAGTCCGCGCTGTTCGAGAACAACGTGTTCCTGGTCGGCCAGCACATGATGCAGTACGCCATCACCGGCGAGGCGGCGGCGCCGATGCCGGACCGCATTTCGGCCTGGGCGCTGTACGACGTGTTCACCGTAAAAGACGGCGAGCAGATCTTCCTGGCCGCGGTGAGCGACGCGCAGTGGAAGACTTTTTGCGACGCGCTGGGCTTCGACGACCTGAAGTCCGACGCCGCCTTGCAGACCAACAACCAGCGCGTGCGCGCGCGGCCCACTCTGCTGGCCGACCTGCGCGAGCGGCTGGCCGGGCGTTCGGCGCAGGAGCTTTCGGCCATCTTCGAGGCCAACGGCCTGCCTTTCGCGCCGATCACCCGGCCCGAAGACCTGTACGCCGACCCGCACCTCAAGGCCACCGGCGGCCTCGCGGACATCCGCCTGCCCGACGGCGAACGCGCCGGGGAAACGGCGCAGACCACGCTGTTCCCGATCACGCTGGGCGGCGAGCGCCTGGGCGTGCGCATGAACCCGCCGACGCTGGGCGAGCACACCCGCGAACTGCTGGCCGAACTGGGCTACGCGAGCGAGCAGGTCGATGCCCTGCTTGCCGGCTCGGCGGTGGCCTGAGCCAGGCGCCGGCGCGAATTTCCAAAACCATAAAGAGAGACAAGCAAAGCCATGACCGACAAAACATTTCCCCTGATGAATCGACGCGCGCTGCTGGGCCTGGGCGCCTGCGCCGCTGCGGTGGCCGCGTGCCCGGCGTTCGCGCAGGGCTCGGACAAGCCGATCCGCTTCATCCTGCCGATCAGCGCGGGCTCGGGCGTCGACACCATCGTGCGCGCGGCGGCGCCGGCGCTCGGCAAGGCCTTCGGGCAGCCGGTGGTGATCGAGAACCTGCCGGGCGCCGGCGGCATCACCGGCGCGGCGGCCATCGTCAAGGCCGCGCCCGACGGGCTCACGCTGGGCATGGTGTCGAACAACCACGTCATCAACCCGGCGGTGTTCAAGAAGATGCCCTTCGACGCGCTCAACGACATCACGCCGATCAGCGTGGTGGGCGCCACGCCGCTGGTGCTGGTGGCCAACCCCAAGCTGCCCGCGAAGAACGTGCAGGAGCTGATCGCGCTGCTGCGCGCCAAGCCGGGCGGCTACAACTACGCGTCTTCGGGCAACGGCACCATCCTGCACCTGGCCGACGAGATGTTCATGGACGAGGCCGGCGTGAAGGCGCGGCATATTCCGTACAAGGGCACCGGGCCGATGATGACCGACATGATCGGCGGCCAGGTCGAGATGGGCGTCATTGCGCTGCCGGCGGTGCAGCAGCACATCAAGAGCGGCGCGCTGCGCGCCATCGGCCTGTGCGGCGCGACCCGCTCGCCGGCCGCGCCGGACATTCCGACCATCGCGGAGCAGGGCCTGCCCAACTACGCGGTCGAAGGCTGGTTCGCGGTGATCGGGCCGGCGAAGATGCAGGCCGCCGAAGTGCAGCGCGTGCACGACGCGGTGGCCGCGGCCTTCACCAGCGCCGAGGTGAAAGAGGCGATGGACAAGCAGGGCAACGTCATCAAGCCCACGACGCCCGAACAGGCCGCGGCGTATTTCCGCAGCGAGGCCGCGCGCTATGCGGCGCTGGTGAAGAAGGCGAACGTCGTCCTGGAGTGAAGGATTTGCTCCTTCCCCTTCCGGGGGAAGGCTGGGATGGGGGCAGGCAGAGCGCCCGCAATGAGCGCCGCTTGCCCCCACCCCGACCCTCCCCCGGGAGGGGAGGGAGAAATGCATCAGGGCTTACGCCGGCCCGACGGCGCGATACAGCGCCCGCACGAAATCCGACTGCGTGATCATCCCCGCCAGGCGCTTCTCGCCATCGATGATCGGAATGTGGTGATGCCCGCCCTCGGAAAACAGCGGCACCAGGTCGACCACCGGCCGGTCGGCGCTGGCCACGCGCACCTGGCGCGTCATGATCTGGCCGACCACCTCGGGCTTGTTCGACATGACGGTGCGCGTGGCGCGGATCAGGTCGCGCAGCTTGCCCGCAATGCCTTCGTGGTGCTGCAGGTCGAGCTGGCGGAAGAAGTCGGCCTGCGTGACGATGCCGACCACCCGGCGCGTGCGGTCCGTGATGGGCAGGGCCTTGATGCGGCGCTCGTGCATCAGCGCCCAGGCTTCCTGCAGCGGCGTGCCGAACTCCACCGAGATGGGCTCGCGCGACATGATGTCGGCGCAATGCAGCGTGCCCAGCCGGCGCTTGTACGACTCCAGCTCTGTCTGCTGAATCAGCGACTCGAGGTCGTCGCGGCTGATGTCCAGCACCTGGTTGTAGCGGGCCAGCACGGCGTCGATGTCGGCCTGGCTGAAGCGCGCATCGGCCGCCGGCGGGCGCGCGACCTGCACATGCGGATAGCGCCGCCCGGTGAGCGTGTTGTAGAGCACGCCGGCCAGCACCAGCAGCAGCGAGTTGGTGAAGAAAGGGAACAGCGCGGAAGAGAAATGCGTGGTGTGCGTCAGCACCGCGAGCAGCGCCGCGGCGCCGCCCGGCGGGTGCAGGCAGCGCGCGCTGAACATCAGTGCGATGGCCAGGGCCACCGCGACGGCGGCCGCGATGGTCGGCTCGGGAATCCAGTTGGCGCAGGCGATGCCCACCACCGCCGACAGCGTGTTGCCGCCGATCACCGACCAGGGCTGTGCCAGCGGGCTCGCGGGCACGGCGAACACCAGCACCGCGCTGGCGCCCAGCGGCGCGATCAGCCACACGCTCGCATGCAGCGGCGTCGCGAGCCAGTGCGACAGCAGCGCCGCGACCAGCAGGCCGAGGCCGGCACCGCAGACGGCGCGCAGGCGCTCGCGCGCATCGACGGTGGTGCGCGCCGGCAGCCAGGCGCGCGCGTGGGTCAGCAGGGCGTCGAACCGCATCGGAGCGCGCTCTGCCTGGTCAGCCTTCGTGGGCGACCATGCGCCCGATCTCCGGCCAGCGGCCGTGCAGCCACACCCAGGCGACGAGGCCGATGGCGAGCATGGCCATGGAGGTCAGCGCCAGTGCGAGCGTGGAATGCATCACCAGCGGCGCCACCGCGCCGGCCACGATGCCGTTGGCGGTGGAGCCGATCACGGCCTGCAGCGACGAGGCCATGCCGCGGCGCTCCGGATGAAGGTCGAGCACCAGCAGCGTGACCACCGGCACCATCAGCGCCCAGCCGAAGGCGAACACCGCCAGCGGCCACAGCGCCCACGCCACGTGCGCCTGGAAGAAGGTGTTGGCCACCACGTTGACCACCGAGGTGATCAGCATGATGAGAAAGCCGTCGCGGATCTGCCGCTTGGGCGCGACCTTGCCGGCCATGCGTCCGCTGGCGCGCGCGCCGAGCATGATGCCGCCGATGGTCAGCAGGAAGAACCAGAAGAACTGCTGCGGCTGCAGCGCCAGGTGGTCGCCCAGGAAGGCGGGCGCGGCCAGCACGTAGAGGAACATGCCGTTGAAGGGCACGCCGCTGGCAAAGGCCAGCAGCAGGAAGCGCGGGTCGGAGCACAGGTCCCAGTAGCCGCGCATCAGGTGGCGCACCTGGAAGGGCTGGCGATGGTCCTTGTGCAGCGTCTCGGGCAGCAGCTTGTAGTTGGCGGTGAACAGCACCACGCCCACCGCCACAAGGAACCAGAACACCGCATGCCAGCCGGCGTGCACGAACAGGAAGCCGCCCACGATGGGCGCGATGGCCGGCGCCACGCCGAAGTAGATCGTGACCTGGCTCATGACCCGCTGCGCCTCGGCGGGCGGGAACATGTCGCGGATCACCGCGCGCGACACCACGATGCCCGCGCCGGTCGACAGGCCCTGCAGCCCGCGGAACAGCACCAGCTGCGTGATGTTCTGCGACAGCGCGCAGCCCAGCGAGGCCAGCGTGAACACCGCCAGCCCCCACAGCACCACGGGGCGGCGCCCGAAGCTGTCCGACAGCGCGCCGTGGAACAGGTTCATGAACGCGAAGCCGAACAGGTAGGCAGAGAGCGTCTGCTGCATCTCGGCCGGCGTGGCGCCGATCGACTGCGCGATGCCGGAGAACGCGGGGATGTAGGTGTCGATCGAGAAGGGACCGAGCATGCCCAGCACGGCGAGCAGCACGGCAAGCGCCCAGCGCGGCGCCTGCCAGAGTTTGTCTGCGTCGGGATTCATGGGAAGGCAGCTCCGTTGTACTTGTTGTGCGTGGACTGTGAAAAAGAGAACGCCCGCCGCCCGGGTAAGGGGCAGGGCGGGCGCTTTGGCTTCAGCGAACCCGGATTACAGGGTGTCGATGAAGCTGCGCAGCTTGTCCGAACGGCTCGGGTGCTTCAGCTTGCGCAGCGCCTTGGCTTCGATCTGGCGGATGCGCTCGCGGGTCACGTCGAACTGCTTGCCGACTTCTTCCAGCGTGTGGTCGGTCGACATCTCGATGCCGAAGCGCATGCGCAGCACCTTGGCTTCGCGCGGCGTGAGGCTGTCGAGGATGTCCTTGACCACGTCGCGCAGGCCGGCCTGCATGGCGGCCTCGATGGGTGCCGTGTTGCTGCTGTCCTCGATGAAGTCGCCCAGGTGCGAATCGTCGTCGTCGCCGATGGGGGTTTCCATCGAGATCGGCTCCTTCGCGATCTTCATGATCTTGCGGATCTTGTCTTCGGGAATCTCCATCTTCGCGGCCAGGATGCCGGCGTCGGGCTCGAAGCCGAACTCCTGCAAATGCTGGCGCGAAATGCGGTTCATCTTGTTGATCGTCTCGATCATGTGCACCGGGATGCGGATGGTGCGCGCCTGGTCGGCGATCGAGCGGGTGATGGCCTGGCGGATCCACCACGTCGCGTAGGTCGAGAATTTGTAGCCGCGACGGTATTCGAACTTGTCGACCGCCTTCATCAGGCCGATGTTGCCTTCCTGGATCAGGTCCAGGAACTGCAGGCCGCGGTTGGTGTACTTCTTGGCGATGGAGATCACGAGGCGCAGGTTGGCCTCGATCATTTCCTTCTTGGCGTCGCGCGAAGACGATTCGCCTTCGTTCATGCGCTTGTTGATGTCCTTGAGCTGCGTGAGCGGCACCACCACGCGCGACTGGATGTCGGTCAGGCGCTGCTGCAGTTCCTGCACCGGCGGAATGTTGCGGGCGAGCACGGCGCTCCAGGGCTTGCCGGCGGCGGCCTGCTTCTCGACCCACTTCAGGTTCAGCAGGTTGGACGCGACGACGTTGCCGTTTTTGTCGAAACCGCTGAAGTCGCGGATGAACTCTTCCTGCGGGAAGCCGCACTTGTCCACGATGATGCGGCGCAGTTCGCGCTCCTTCTTGCGCACGTCGTCGACCTGCGTGCGCACCAGGTCGCACAGCTTCTCGATGGTCTTGGCGGTGAAGCGGATGGTCATCAGCTCTTCCGACATGGCCTCCTGCGCCTTGACGTACGCCGGCGTGCCGTAGCCTTCCTTGTCGTAGATCTTGTGGACCTTCTCGAACAGGCTGGCGATGCGGTCGAAGCGCTCGAGCGCGTCGCGCTTGAGTTCTTCGAGCTTCTTGGTCAGGGCCTTGGAGCCGCCCTTGCCGTCGTCGTCGTCTTCTTCGTCGAATTCGTCGAAGTCTTCCTCGGCCACGTAGTCGTCGGCCTCGTTGGGGTTCGAGAAGCCGTCGACGATGGTCGAGATGACGACCTTGCCTTCGCGGATGGTGGCGGCCATCTCGAGGATCGCAGCGATGGTGGCGGGGGAGGCCGAGATGGCTTCCATCATGGCCATCAGGCCGCCTTCGATGCGCTTGGCGATTTCGATTTCGCCTTCGCGGGTCAGCAGCTCGACCGTGCCCATTTCGCGCATGTACATGCGCACGGGGTCGGTGGTGCGGCCGAATTCGCTGTCCACCGTGGACAGGGCCGCTTCGGCTTCTTCCTCGGCTTCTTCCACCGTGGTGGCGGTGGGCGCGGTGTTGTTCAGCAGCAGGGTTTCGGCGTCGGGCGTCTGCTCGTACACCGCCACGCCCATGTCGTTGAGCATGGTGACCACGACTTCCATGGTCTCGGCGTCGACCAGCTTGTCGGGCAAGTGGTCGGAGATTTCGCCGTGCGTGAGGTAGCCGCGGGTCTTGCCCAGCGTGATCAGGGTCTTCAGGCGCGAGCGGCGCTTGGCCAGGTCTTCTTCGGAGAGCACGGTCTCGTCGAGGCCGAACTCCTTCATCAAGGCGCGTTCCTTCGCCTTGCTGATCTTCATGCGCAGCGGTTTGACCTTCTCTTCGGTGGTCGTGGTTGCCGCGGGTTCGTCGCCGGCCAGGTCGTCCTCGATGTCCGACAGGTCGATGTCGCTCTCGGGCGCGTCCTTGTCAGCCTTGGGCTTGCGGCCGCGCTTGGCGCCGGTGGTGGCGGCGCCGGCGGCCTTGGGCGGGCGCCCGACTTTCTTGGCGGCGGGGGCTGCGGCTTTTTTGGGATCGTCGAGAGAGGTCGATTTCGTGGGCACGGTTTTCACTTTCGTTGCGGCTGCCGATTTGGATGCGGCGGCACCCGTCTTAGTTGCCGGCGACTGGCCGGCTTTCAACGGTTTTTCTGCTGCGGGCTTGGTGGCGACGCTTTTGGCAAGTGAAGGAGCAGGCTTCTTTGAACTGGGCATACGACCTCGTTACGGCAAGAAAAGACAAGCGGAATCACAGGCGCGCCGTCACGCGGACAGCGCCACCATGCCCGTGCACAGGCACGGACAAAAACAATTGGGAAAGAGGAAGTGATTCCTCAGCAGGCAAGATGTCGGGCGAACATTTGGTGTGCAGTCCTTGCGGTTATTGACCCTTTCCGCCGGAATTTACCGTTGGAGTGCGTTGCGCTAGGGGTCGGCCCGGAGGTGCTGCTGTCGCTCTTGCCTAATTTCGCCAGTTGCAAAGCCCTACATTATAGCGCGTTGCGCAAATTTCAAGCACCTTCGGCATCCGCCGGGCGCAGGCGATTGCGTAATTCGAGGCGCCGCGCCTCCAGCGCCTTGTAGCGTTCCAGGGCCTTAGGGTCTTTACCTACGGCCGCGATGGCCTCGCTCTGCTGGGCCTTCAAGCGGTCGTCGAGCATGAAGTCGAGCACGCTGGTCAGCTCCTTGGCGGCGTCGGCCAGATGCTGCTCTTCTTCGCCTTCGGGCACCGGGCCGCCTTCGGAGACCGCCATGAGCCGCTCGGCCAGCGGCTCGAAGTCGAGCCCGCGCAGGCCTTCGCGCAGCGCCGCCCAGGGCTGGACGCCGTGCTCGTGCAACTGGCTGTCGAGCCAGGTGAAGAGGGCGCCGTGCGAGCCGGGCAGCTCGCAGAGCATCAAGTGCAGCTCGTGTGAAAGCGCCTCCCACTGCGCCATGTTCGACAGCAGCAGCCGCACCGCCACGTCGGGCCGGCTGGGCGGTGCGCCGCGGCCGCGCAGCGGCTCGATGGGCTCCTCGAACTTGCCGCCCCAGCGCTTGCCCTTGGTGAACTTGCGCTGCGGCTGGAATTTGGGCTTGCTATCGCTTTCATAGCGAGGCGGCTCGTAGTCCTGCGGCGGGGGCATGTCGGGGTAGTAGTCGTCCCCGTCGCCGCCGGTGTACATGGGCGGTTCGTTGTGGCGCTGCGCGGCCAAGGCGCCGCCGCCCGCCTTGCGAGGGCCGGGCGTGGAGGCCCACAGCTCCGAGAGCGCCGGTGCGTCGAGTTGCACCAGCGTGGCGATCTCGCTCAACAGCTGCCGCTTGAGCGCGCCGTCGGGCATGGCGCTCCAGAGCGGGCGCACGTTGCTGGTCATGTGGGCGCGGCCTTCGGCGGTGGTCAGGTCGCAGCCTTCGCGTGCCGCCTCGAGCATGAAGCGCGACAGTGGCGTGGCCTCGGTCACGAAGCGGGCGAAGGCCTCGGCGCCGTGCTCGCGGATGAAGCTGTCAGGGTCGTGCTCGGCCGGCAGGAACAGAAACTTGATGCTGCGCACGTCGGTGGCGTAGGGCAGCGCGCCGTCGAGCGCCTTTCGCGCCGCGCGTCGGCCGGCGGCGTCGCCGTCGAAGCTGAACACCACCGATTCGGTGAAGCGAAAGAGCTTTTGGACATGCTCGCTGGTGCAGGCCGTGCCCAGTGTGGCCACCGCGTTCGGAAAGCCGAGCTGGGCCAGCGCCACCACGTCCATGTAGCCCTCGGTGACGAGCGCATAGCCCCGGTCGCGAAAGGCGGCGCGGGCTTCGTACAGGCCGTAGAGCTCGCGGCCCTTGCTGAACACGGGCGTCTCGGGCGAGTTCAGGTACTTGGGCTTTTCGTCGCCGAGCACCCGTCCGCCGAAGCCGATGCATTCGCCCTTCACGTTGCGGATCGGGAACATCACGCGGTCGCGGAAGCGGTCGTAGCGCTTGGCTTCCTCGTCGCTGAGCTTGCCTTCCTCGTTGTTGACGATCACCAGCCCGCTCTCGGTGAGCAGCGGGTCGTCGTAGTCGGGGAACACGCTGGCCAGCGCGCGCCAGCCGGCCGGCGCATAGCCGATGCCGAACTGCTTGGCCACTTCGCCCGACACGCCCCGGCCCTTCAGGTATTCGATGGCACCGGGCGCCTGGCGCAGGTGCTTGCGGTAGGCGTCGCCGGCTTTTTCGAGCACGTCGGTCAGCGTGGCCTGCTTCTGGCGCTGGCTGGCAGCGCGGGCGCGTTCGGCGGGGGAGGCGTCGTCTTCGGGCACCTGCAGGCCGTACTGGTCGGCCAGGTCATGCACCGCCTCGACGAAGCCCATGCCAGCATGCTCCATCAGGAAGCCGATGGCGTTGCCATGCACCCCGCAGCCGAAGCAGTGATAGAACTGCTTCGTCGGGCTGACGGAGAAGGAGGGCGATTTCTCGCCGTGGAACGGACACAGGCCCATGAAATTGGCGCCTGCCTTCTTGAGCGGGACGTAGCGGCCGACGATCTCGACCACATCGGCGCGCGCGATGAGTTCCTGGATGAATGAAGCGGGGATGGTCATGTAGGCGAAGAGCGGCAAATCATACGCAAGCCGCCGAACGCCGGCGGCCGGACGGCATACTGGCCGCGACCGGAAGCCACGCATGACGACGTCCAACCCCTTGCAACACGCCGCGCCGCTGCTGCGCCACCCCCTTCGATTCGTATGGCAGGCGCTGAAGGAATTCCGCGCCAACCAGGGCCTGCTGCTCGCGGGCGCGGTGGCGTACTACGCGCTGCTGTCCATCGTGCCGCTGCTGATTGTGAGCGTGATCGCGCTGTCGCACGTCATCGAGCAGGCCGAGCTGCTGCGCACCATCGGGCGGTATCTCGAATGGCTGCTGCCGGGGCAGTCGAAGGCCATCGTGGCCGAGCTGTCGGGCTTCCTGGATCATCGCGACGTTCTCGGGCCGGTTTTGCTGGTGACGATGATCTTCTTCAGCTCGCTGGCCTTCAGCGTGCTCGAAAGCGCGATGGCGGTGTTCTTCCACCATCGCAAGGCCGACCACAAGCGCCATTTCCTGGTGTCGGTGGCCATGCCGTACATCTACATCCTGTGCCTGTGCGTGGGGCTGCTGCTGGTCACGCTGGTGTCGGGCGCGCTGCAACTGGTGGGGCAGGAAAGCGTCGACCTGCTGGGGCGCAGCTGGTCGCTGTCGGGCATTTCGGGGTTGCTGCTGTACCTGCTGGGGCTGGGTGGCGAGATCTTCATGCTGACCTCGCTCTACCTCGTGATGCCGGCCGGGCGCATGTCGCTGCGGCACGCGTTGCTGGGCGGCGTGACCGCCGCGCTGCTGTGGGAGGCCACGCGGCGCGTGCTGATCTGGTATTTCTCCACGCTGTCGCAGGTGAACGTGGTCTACGGCTCGCTCACCACGGCGATCGTGGTGCTGCTGAGCCTTGAAATTGCCGCCACGCTGGTGCTGCTGGGGGCACAGGTGATCGCGCAGTACGAGCGCCTGGACCGTACCGGCAGCCTGAGGCCGCCGGAGCCCGCCGTCAGCGGGGAGCCAATCGAATCGCTCCGTCCAGACGAATCACCTCGCCGTTGAGCATGTCGTTCTCGATGATGTGCTTGGCCAGCTTGGCGTAGTCCTCGGGCGTGCCCAGGCGGGAGGGGAAGGGCACGCTGGCGGCCAGCGCGTCCTGCACTTCCTGGGGCATGCCGAAGAGCATGGGCGTGCCGAAGATGCCGGGGGCGATGGTCATGTTGCGGATGCCGCTGCGTGCCAGGTCGCGGGCGATCGGCAGCGTCATGCCGACCACGCCGCCCTTGGAGGCGCTGTAAGCGGCCTGGCCGATCTGGCCGTCGTAGGCCGCGACGGAGGCGGTGGAAATCAGCACGCCGCGCTCGCCGGTGGCTTCGGGCTCGTTCTTGCCCATGGCGTCGGCCGCCAGGCGGATCATGTTGAAGCTGCCGATCAGGTTGACCGTGACGGTCTTGCTGAACACGGCCAGCGCGTGCGGGCCGTTCTTGCCCACGGTCTTCTCGGCCGGCGCGATGCCGGCGCAGTTGACCAGCCCGACCAGCTTGCCGAGCTTGAGCGCGGCGGCCACCACGGCCTGGCCGTCGGCTTCCTGGCTCACGTCGCACTTGACGAACACGCCGCCGATTTCCTTGGCAACGGCTTCGCCCTTGTCAGCCTGCATGTCGGCGATGACCACCTTGCCGCCGTTGGCGGCCAGCATGCGCGCCGTGCCCTCGCCGAGGCCCGAAGCGCCACCGGTCACGATAAAAACCTTGCCGTCGATCTGCATAAAAAGTCTCCTGGGATGAGCCTTTCATTATCGAAGACGCCCGCCGGGCCAAAAAAAGGCCTCATCCGAAGATGAGGCCCTGAATTGGATCCGTGAGGACCCAAGGAGACAACTGGTGGTGGTCGACGGCTTAGCGCTTGCGCGAAGCGGTCGCGGTCTTGGCGGCGGCGACGGCTTGGGTCGACACGGCGTTGAAGTTGGCTTCGGCGACGTCCGACGCTTGCTTGACGGCCTTCTGGACCGATTCGAAAGCGTTGTTGGCGGCGGCCACGGCGCTCTTCAGAACGGCGACGGCGGTTTCCGAACCGGCCGGGGCATTCTTGGAAGCGCTGTCGACGAGGCCGACGAAGGCTTGCTGGGCTTCGGTGGCCTTGGCTTCGAAAGCCTTGCCGAATTCAGCGCCGGTGCCTTGGGCGATGTCATACAGGTGACGGCTGTAGGCGGCGGTCTTTTCGGCCAGGGGCTGGAACAGGCTGGCTTGCAGCGTCAGCAGTTCTTGCGCGTCCTTCACGCTGAGGGCCGCTTGGGCGGTGCTCTGGGCTTCGGCCAGGGCAGCCTTGGAAGCGGTCACGTTCAGTTCGACCAGCTTTTCGACGCCTTCGAAAGCCTTGGTGGTCAGGCCGAACAGGGTTTCGAGGTTGGCTTTTTGGGCGGCGAGGATTTGGTCAGCGGTCAGGGCCATTTGAGATCTCCAGAAGGGATGATTGAGTGGTCGATTCACGTTGCGCTGTCTCGCCGTCTATGTTGCGGTGCAGCATGGCCTCAAGTATAGGCAGCTGATTTTTGCGGGCAAGGGGTTTTTGCTGCCCTGCAGCAATTTAGAACCCGTCTTCTAAATTCGGCCTGCCGCTCCAGAATGCGGCCATGCGCGCCTTCTATTCCGGCCAGTTCGTCCTGCCCCTGCCCGAGGGCCATCGCTTTCCCATGTCGCGCTACGCGATGCTGCGCGACCGCCTGCTGGAGCAGCTTCCGGCCGTGCGGATGGACGTGGCCCCGCGTGCCGGCGACGACGAGCTGGCGCTCGCCCACACGCCCGAATGGATCGCCGCCGTCAGCGAAGGCAGCGTCAGCCCACAGGCGATGCGCGAGATCGGCTTTCCCTGGAGCGAGGCGATGGTCGAGCGCTCGCGCCGATCCGCCGGGGCCACCATCGCCGCCTGCCGCGTGGCCTTTGCGGAGGGCGTGTCGGCCAACATGGCGGGTGGCACGCACCACGCCTACGCCGGCAAGGGCAGCGGCTTCTGCGTCTTCAACGACGCTGCCGTGGCGGCCCGGCTCATGCAGGCGGAACACGCCCGCGACGGGAGGCGGCTGCCGGTGGCCGTGATCGATCTCGACGTGCACCAGGGCAACGGCACCGCGAGCATCTTCCAGGACGACCCGAGCGTGTTCACGCTGTCGCTGCATGGCCAGAAGAACTTTCCCTTCCGCAAGGAGGCGAGCGACCTCGACGTCGAGTTGCCCGATGGCTGCGGCGACGCCGACTATCTCGCCGCGCTGGAGCATGCGCTTGAAGAACTCGACCGGCGCTTCGCTCCCGCCCTCGTGATCTACCTCGCCGGCGCCGACCCCTTCGAGCGCGACCGCCTCGGGCGCCTCAAGCTCAGCTTCGACGGGCTGGAGGCGCGAGACCGGCGGGTGTTCGACTGGGCCTGGCAGCGCCGCCTGCCGATGGCGTTCGCGATGGCCGGCGGCTACGCCAGCGACATCGCCGAGACGGTGCAGGTGCAGGTCGGCACCTTCAAGGTGGCGCTCGAATACTGGCGCCGCTGGCAAAATGCCGCGCGATGAGCGCCACCACCAAACCCACTCCGCACGCGCGCAACGGCTATCGCGCTTTTCGCAGCATCCCTACGCGCTGGGCCGACAACGACATGTACGGTCACGTCAATAACGTCGTCTACTACAGCTGGTTCGACACGGCGGTGAACGCACTGCTCATCGAGCGCGGCGCGCTCGACATCCACGACGGCCAGACCATCGGCTTCGTGGTCGAGACCCAGTGCAACTACTTCGCGCCCATCGCTTTCCCGCAGACGGTGGAGGCGGGCATCCGCGTCGCGCAGGCTGGCCGCTCCAGCGTGCGCTACGAGATCGCGCTGTTCGCCGAGGGCTCGGACAGTGCTGCGGCGCAGGGCCATTTCATCCACGTCTACGTCGACCGTGCCACCCAGCGCCCGGTGCCGCTGCCCGAGGCGCTGCAGCGAGTGGTCGATTCCCTCAAGGCCTGAGCGAAGACCGCTGCCCAACGAAAAACGGCGCCCGAGGGCGCCGTTCTTTCTTGTAGGGCCTTAAGCCTTACATGGTCTTCTTCATGGCCTTGATGTCGGCCTTGCCCTGGGCTTCGTCGGCCTTGGCCTGGTTCACGCAGGCGGTCTTGGCGTCACCCTTCTGGTCGTCGCACTTTTCCTTGGCGACGTCGTAGGTGGCCTTCACCTTTTCTTCAGCCACCTTGCGGGCGTGGCTGTCGCTCGGCTGGTATTGCTGTTCCAGCTCGGCCTTGGCCACGTTTTCCTTGCCCTTGGCGTCCTTCTGGCAGACGTCCTTGGCGTTGTCCTTCATCGTGTCGCACTGGGCCTTGGCGACCTTGTAGTCGGCCTCGATCTTTTCCTTGGCGACCTTGTATTCGTCCTTGGTCATCGCGCTGGCTTGCGTGGCGACGAAGCAGGTGGACGCGAGAGCGAGCATGAGGAGGTGTTTTTTCATTGGAATTTTCCTTGAGGGAGTTGTTGAAATGGGTTGAAGGAGGTGGGCGGCTCAGTAGCGCTCGAACCACAGGGCGTCGGGCGTGCGGCCATCGCGCACTTCCCAGTCCTTGACCTGCTTTTCGGCTTCATCGCGGCTGATGCCGTGGCGTTCCTGGATGCGACCGAGCAACTGGTCGCGCTTGCCCGCAATGACGTCGAAGTCGTCGTCGGTCAACTTTCCCCATTGCTCCTTGACCTTGCCCTTGAGCTGTTTCCAGTTGCCTTCGATGGTGTCCTTGTTCATGCGAATCTCCTTTGAGCTGTTGATTCGGCGGGCTGTTCTTGCCGCCGTGAAAACAATGTCGCCGGGTGGATTCACCCCATCGGTAGGACGTGCTGTTCGGGCCTCGTAGGCAGAGGCCGACGCGCCCCGTGATAATCGAACGGACGCCGAAAGTTTGAGACACCGCATCCGCACAGCATCGCGTACAGCACCATGATCATTCACAGCCTGCTCGACACCGACCTCTACAAGTTCACGATGATGCAGGTCGTGCTGCACCACTTCCCCGGGGCCCGGGTCGAGTACCGCTTCAAGTGCCGCAACCCCGGCGTCAACCTGGCCCAGTTCGCGGGCCAGATCCGTGACGAGGTGCGCAGCCTGTGTTCGCTGCAGTTCCGCGACGCCGAGCTCGCCTACCTGCGCTCCATGCGCTTCATCAAGAGCGACTTCGTCGACTTTCTCGGGCTGTTCAGGCTCAACGAGAAGTACATCAACATCATTCCCCAGCCCTCGGGCGAACTCGAGATCCGCATCAAGGGGCCGTGGCTGCACACCATCCTGTTCGAGATCCCGGTGCTGGCCATCGTCAACGAGGTCTACTTCCGCAACACCCAGAAGAAGCCCGATTTCGAAGAGGGCCGGCGCCGGCTAGAGACCAAGGTCTCGCAGCTGCAGGACGAGGGCCTGAGCGACCTCAAGATCGCCGACTACGGCACGCGCCGCCGCTTCTCCAAGGACTGGCATGAAGAGGTGCTGCGCACGCTGACCGCGCGGCTGGGCGCCGTCACCCCGCCGGCGGTGCAGCCGCCCACGGGCGTGCGGCTGCCGCAGCTGGCGGGCACCAGCAACGTGCTGTACGCCATGAAGCTCGGCCTGATTCCGCTGGGCACCATGGCGCACGAATACCTGCAGGCCTGCCAGGCGCTCGGCCCGCGCCTGCGCGACAGCCAGATCTTCGGCTTCGAGAGCTGGGCGCGCGAGTACCGCGGCGACCTGGGCATCGCGCTGTCCGACGTGTACGGCATGAGCGCCTTCCTGCGCGACTTCGACCTGTACTTCTGCAAGCTCTTCGATGGGGCCCGCCATGACAGCGGCGACCCGTTCCAGTGGGGCGAGCGCATGCTGGCGCACTACGTCGCCAACCGGGTCGACCCGCGCACCAAGACGCTGATCTTCAGCGACGGCCTGACGGTGCCGCGCACCATCGAGCTCTACCAGCAGTTCCGCGGCCGCTGCCAGCTTGCCTTCGGCATCGGCACCAACCTCACCAACGACCTGGGCTACGAGCCGTTGCAGATCGTCATCAAGATGATCCACTGCAACGATCAGCCGGTGGCCAAGCTGTCGGACACGCCGTCCAAGAACATGTGCGAGGACGAGAAATACCTGGCCTACCTGCGGCAGGTCTTCGAGATCGAACAACCCCCCGTCTGACGGCTGTACCCGCGCTGCGCACCGCACGGTCTGGTACGGTACGGCCCCATGCAAAAAACGATCCGACTGACTGCAGCCGCGGTATTGCTGCTCCTGCTTCCCGCCCTGGCCACGGCCGCCGACTTCGACGGCGGAAAACTGTCGCCGCTGTGGGGCGTGCCCTTCGCGGGCATCCTGCTGTCGATCGCGTTGTTCCCGCTGCTCGCGCCGGCGTTCTGGCACCACCACTACGGCAAGATCTCGGCAGCCTGGGCGCTGGCCTTCCTGCTGCCCTTCGCCGCCACCTACGGCGCGGCGCTGGCCGGCGAGCAACTGGTGCATGCGCTGGTGGCCGAGTACATCCCCTTCATCATCCTGCTCACGGCGCTGTTCACCGTGGCGGGCGGCATTCACATTCGCGGCAACCTGCGCGGGGCGCCTGGCCTGAACACGGCGATCCTCGCCATCGGCGCGGTGCTTGCGAGCTTCATGGGCACCACGGGCGCGTCGATGCTGCTGATACGGCCGCTGATTCGCGCCAACGACAACCGCGCGCACAGAGTGCATGTGATCGTGTTCTTCATCTTCATCGTGTCGAACGCAGGTGGCTCGCTCACGCCGCTGGGCGATCCGCCGCTGTTCCTCGGCTTCCTGAAAGGTGTCGGCTTTTTCTGGACCGTGCAGAACATCCTGCCCGAAACGATCTTCATCCTGGGCGTTCTGCTGGCGCTGTTCTACCTGATCGACCGCCATTACTACCGCAAGGAAGGCGTGCTGCCGGTCGACCCGACGCCCGACACGCCGGGCATCGGCTTCGACGGCGCCTCCAACTTCTGGCTGCTGGGCGGCATCGTCGCGCTGGTGCTGATGAGCGGCTTCTGGAAGTCGCCCGTGGTGTTCGACGTGTTCGGCACCGAGGTCGGCCTGCCGGGCCTGCTGCGCGACGCGGGGCTGCTGCTGATCGCTGTGGTCTCTTACAGGCTCACGGCACCCAAGGTGCATGCCGACAACCAGTTCGAATGGGGCCCGATGGCCGAAGTGGCCAAGCTGTTCGCGGGCATCTTCCTGACCATCATCCCGGTGATCGCCATGCTCAAGGCCGGCACGCAGGGGCCGTTCGGCGCCATCGTCTCGGCCGTGACGCGCGCCGACGGACAGCCCGATCCGGCGATGTATTTCTGGGCCACCGGCGTGCTGAGCTCGTTCCTCGACAACGCGCCGACCTACCTGGTGTTCTTCAACACTGCGGGCGGCGACCCGGCCGCGCTGATGACCACCTACGCCAGCACGCTGGCCGCCATCTCGGCGGGGGCCGTGTTCATGGGCGCCAACACCTACATCGGCAACGCGCCCAACCTCATGGTCAAGGCCATCGCCGAGAGCCGCGGCGTGCGCATGCCGAGCTTCTTCGGCTACATGGCGTGGTCGGTGACCATCCTGGTGCCGCTGTTCGTCATTTGCACCTTCATCTTCTTCCGCTGATCTTCCCCCCTTCGACAAGAGACAACATCATGAGCAAGCCCAAGATCCTGGTCGCGCGCGCGATCTTTCCCGAGACCATCGAGCGCCTGTCGCAGCATTTCGAGGTCGAGTCGAACCAGTCCGACGAAAGCTGGAGCAAGGATCAGCTCATCGCGAAGCTGCAGGGCAAAGCGGGCGCCTTCACCACCGGCAGCGAGCGCATCGACGCCGCCGTGCTCGACGCCTGCCCCGACCTGAAGATCTGCGCCAACATGGCGGTGGGCTACAACAACTTCGACGTCGACGCGATGGCCGCGCACGGCGTGCTCGGCACCAACGCGCCCGACGTGCTGACCGAGACCACGGCCGACTTCGGCTTCGCGCTGCTCATGGCCACGGCGCGCCGCATCACCGAAAGCGAACACTTCCTGCGCGCGGGCAAGTGGCAGAAGTGGAGCTTCGACATGTTCGCGGGCTCCGACATCCATGGCTCCACGCTCGGCATCATTGGCATGGGCCGCATCGGGCAGGGCATTGCCAAGCGCGGCGCGCACGGCTTCGGCATGAAGGTGATCTATCACAACCGCTCGAAGCTCGACGCCTCGCTCGAAGCCGAATGCAAGGCCAGCTACGTGGGCAAGGAAGAGCTGCTCAAGACGGCCGACCATGTGGTGCTGGTGGTGCCTTATTCGGCCGCTTCGCACCACACCATCGGCGCGGCCGAGATCGCACTGATGAAGCCCACGGCAACGCTCGTCAACATCGCGCGCGGCGGCATCGTCGACGACGCGGCGCTGGCCGTGGCGCTGCGCGAGAAGCGCATCGCCGCCGCCGGCCTCGACGTGTTCGAGGGCGAGCCCAAGGTCCACCCCGACCTGCTGACCGTGCCGAACGTGGTGCTCACGCCGCATATCGCCAGCGCCACCGTGCCCACGCGCCGCGCGATGGCCGACCTGGCGGCCGACAACCTCATCGCCTACTTCGGCGGCAAGGGACCGCTGACGCCGGTGACGCCCGTTCCCGCTGCCTCGAAGTAAGAAGCAAGAGGCGACAACCCGACCTTGGACACTGCCCTTATTCTGATTGGACTGGCCGTACTCGCGGTCATCCAGCTCGTGCTGGTGATCTGGCTGCTGGCCCGCCGGCAGCCACCGGCCGACAACAGCGAACTGATGCGGGCGCTTGCCACCATCGGCTCGGCCAACGAACGCACCGAGCGCGAACTACGCCGAGAAATCGCCGACAGCTCCCGCGGCGCGCGGCAGGAAACCACGCAGGCCTTCGCCACCTTCCAGCGCTCGCTGGTGCAGCAGGGCGCCGAGGCCACGCGCACGCAGAACGCGCAGCTCGATGCCTTTTCCCTGCAGCTCGCGTCGCTGCAGAAGACGTTGGCCGACACGCTCAGCACGCAGCTGCAGGGCCTGAGCGAATCGAATGCACGGCGCCTGTCGGAGGTGCGCGCGACCATGGAATCCCAGCTCGTGCAGCTGCAGCAGACCAATGCCGCCAAGCTCGACGAGATGCGCAAGACCGTCGACGAGAAGCTGCAGAGCACGCTCGAAACCCGCCTGGGCGAAAGCTTCAAGCAGGTGGCCGACCGGCTCGAGCAGGTGCACAAGGGGCTCGGCGAAATGCAGACGCTGGCCGTCGGCGTCGGCAGCCTGCAGCGCGTGCTGACCAACGTGAAGACGCGCGGCGTGTTCGGCGAGGTGCAGCTCGAAGCCTTGCTCGAGCAGGTGCTCACGCCGGACCAGTACGCCAAGCAGATCGAGACCAAGCCGCGCAGCGGCCAGCGCGTCGACTTCGCCATCCGCTTTCCGGGGCGCGGAGAAGAGGGCGCGCCGGTGTGGCTGCCGATCGACGCCAAGTTCCCGCGTGACGACTACGAGCGCCTGATCGATGCGCACGAGCGCGCCGATGCGGCCGGCGCGGAACTGGCCGCCAAGGCGCTGGAGGCGCGCATTCGCACCGAGGCCAAGTCGATTGCCGACAACTACCTCGCGGCGCCGCACACCACCGATTTCGCCATCCTCTTCCTGCCGGTCGAAAGCCTCTACGCCGAGGTTCTGCGTCGCCCCGGCCTGATGGACGCCATCCAGCGCCAGCACCGCGTGACGCTGGCCGGTCCGACCACCTTGCTGGCCATGCTCAACAGCCTGCACATGGGCTTTCGCACGCTCGCGCTGGAGCAGCAGGCCTCCGAGGTGTGGAAGGTGTTGGGCGCGGTCAAGACCGAATTCGAGCGCTACGGCGACTGGGTCGGGCGCATCAAGGAGCAGGTGGCCAAGGCGTCCGACACGCTCGACAAGGCCGACACGCGCGCCAAGCAGATGCGCCTGGCATTGCGCAAGGTCGAGGCGCTGCCCGAGGCGCAATCGCAGGCGCTGCTTCCGCCGACAGCCGACAGCGAGGGCGACGACACCCCGTGAAAGGCTCCGAGCTTCTGCGCGTCATCGGCGCCCAGGTCTGCCTGCATGCCACCATGGCCGGCATGCGTCTGGCCACACCGCTGCTGGCGCTGCAGCAGGGCTACAGCGCCGCGGCAGTCGGCGTGCTGATCTCGCTGTTCGCGCTGACCCAGGTGTTCCTGGCGTTGCCGGCGGGGCGCTTTGCCGATCGGCATGGCTTCAAGCGGCCGCTGTGGCTGTCGGTGATCGCGGCGGTGGTCGGCGCGGGGCTGGTGGTGGTGTTTCCGGTGTTCCCGGTGATGTGCCTGTCGGCCTTGCTGACCGGCGGCGCCACGGGCGCGACCGTCATCGCATTGCAGCGGCACGTGGGCCGGTCCGCGCACGACCCGACACAGCTCAAGCGCGTCTTCAGCTGGCTCGCCATCGCACCGGCCGCGGCCAACTTCGTCGGGCCTTTCCTGGCCGGCATGCTGATCGACCACGCGGGTCGCGCGCCGGCGGACATGCTGGCTTTCCGCGTCTGCTTCGCGGTGATGGCGGCGCTGCCGCTCGTGTGCTGGCTGCTCGCGCGCGGCGCGGACGAGCCGCCGCTTGCGCCGCCGCTGGCGGGTGCCACGCCCACGCGCGCCTGGGACCTGCTGCGCGAGCCGATGTTCCGGCGCCTGCTTTTCGTGAACTGGCTGCAGTCGTCGAGCTGGGACGTGCACGCCTTCGTGCTGCCGGTGCTGGGGCACGACAGGGGCATCAGCGCTTCGGTGATCGGCTCGATCCTGGGCGCCTTCGCGGTGGCGGCGGCCGTCATTCGCGTGGTGCTGCCGGTGATCGCATCGCGTGCCTCGGAGCGCAGCGTGATCCTGAGTTCCACCATCGTCACGGCGCTGGTGTTCGCGGTGTATCCGCTGCTCGAGGCGGCCTGGGCCATGGGCGTGTGTTCGGTGATCCTGGGCTTCGCGCTGGGCGCCGTGCAGCCGATGGTGATGAGCATGCTGCACCAGATCACACCGCACACGCGGCACGGCGAGGCGCTGGGGCTGCGCCTCATGACCATCAATGCGTCGAGCGTGGCGATGCCGATGCTGTTCGGCTCGCTCGGCGCGCTGATCGGCATCGCGGGCGTGTTCTGGGTGGTCGGCGGGGTGCTGGCGCTGGGGGCGCGTGCTACATGGGGCTTGAAGGTCTGACACGAGTCGGGCGGGAAATCCGTGCTTTAAATGCGATAAATTCTCATTTGATTGACAGTTAACTGACTTGAAGTCAGTATTGGCGCCTTCTTCAACGACCTTGAAGGCGTCCATGGACTCCCATATTCCGGCGGCGGCCGATCCGCGCCGCCGTCTTGCGCTCGTCGCTGCCGTGTACCTCGGCAGCTTCATCGCCACACTCGACGTGAGCATCGTCAACGTCGCGCTGCCCACGTTGCAGCGCGCGCTTTCCACCGACCTGGCCGGCTTGCAGTGGGTGATCGACATCTACGCGCTGTGCCTTTCCGCCTTCATGCTGTCGGCCGGCCCGCTCGGCGACAGCTACGGCCGCAAGCGCGCCTGGCTGGCCGGCGTGATCGTGTTCACCCTCGGCTCGGCGATGTGCGCCCTGGCCGGCAACCTGCCGACGCTGCTGGCGGGGCGGGCGGTGCAGGGCGTGGCCGGTGCGCTGCTGATTCCGGGCGCGCTGTCGCTGCTGGCGCATGCCTTCCCCGAGCCGGCCAGCCGGGCGCGAGTGATTGGCGGCTGGTCGTCGTTCACGGCGCTGTCGCTGATCCTCGGGCCGATGCTCGGCGGGCTGCTGGTGGATCACGCGGGCTGGCAGAGCATCTTTCTCATCAACCTGCCGATCGGCGTGCTGACCGTCGGGCTGGGGCTCTGGGGCATCCGCGAGACCGCGCACCCTGAGCACGCGGCGCTCGACCCGGTGGGGCAGGTGCTTAGCGTGCTGTGGCTGGGCGCGCTGACCTATGGGCTGATCGTGGCGGGCGAGCACGGCTGGGGCTCGGTGCAGGCGGCTTCCGCGCTGGTCGCGGCCGCTGTCGGGCTCGTGCTGTTCCTGGTGGTGGAGGCGCGCGTGGCGCGGCCGCTGTTGCCGCTCGGGTTGTTTCGCGATGCGCGCTTTTCGGTGACCAACTTCGCGTCGTTCGTGCTCGGTTTCTCGTCGTACGCGAGCCTGTTTTTCTTCTCGCTGTTCCTTCAGCAGGTGCAGGGCTGGTCGCCCAGCGACACCGGCTGGCGGCTGGTGCCGCAGTTCGTGGCAACGGGCGTCGTGGCCTCGCAGTTCGGCCGGTTGGCCAGGCGCTTCGACGTGCACACGCTGATGGTCGCCGGCTATACGCTGATCGGCGGCTCGATGCTGCTGCTGACGCTGTTCTCGGCGGACACGCCCTATGCGCCGATGGCCTTGCTGTTCCTGTTCCTCGGCGCGGGCGCCGGGCTGGCGGTGCCGGCCACCAGCACTGCCGTCATGGCGTCGGTGCCGGCGCAGCGTTCGGGCATGGCCTCGGCCACGATGAACGCGCTGCGCCAAGCGGGCATGCTGATCGGCATCGCACTGCTCGGCACGCTGATGAGCACGCGTGCCACCTCGCTGCTGGCCGATTCGCTCGAACACGCGGGGCTCTCGGGTGCGCGGCAGGCGGCCGTCGACGCCGTGAGCCGGCATGACCTGCACGCGCTGTCTTCGCTCGACGCGGGCATCGCCCACGAACTGCTGGCCACCGCGCTCGCCGGCGGCTTCCATGCGGCCATGGCCTGCGCCGGAGTGGCCGGCCTGCTGGCCGCGGGGCTGTTGCTGAGCGTGAGGCCGCGCGCAGCCGCTGTCGCCGCCCGCGCCTGAGGCTTCGCCCTTCCATGCCCGCCGCATACGTGCCGGTGCGCGTCAGCGCGCGCCTTCATTCGGTTTTTTTCAAGGAGCTTTCCATGATTCGTCACGAACTCAGTCAATGGCCCCTCGTCATCAGCGTCTCCTCGGGGCTGCAGACGCTCGAGAGCATGCAGGCCTTCACGCAAGACTGGAACGGCTGGCTCGACCGCGGCCAGCCCTTCGCGTCGCTGCGCGTGTTCGCCGATGCCGATGCGCTGGTGCATCCGGAGGGCAGCGCACAGAGCGCCAAGCAATGGCTGCAGGAGCGCGGCGGCGACATCCGCCGCCATATGATGGGCATGGCGAGCGTGGTGCCCGCCGACCAGTACGAGAAAATCCGCAAGATGAATGTAGAGAAACTCTTCGGCGTGCCCGCCAGCACCTTTGCGGATACCGACGATGCGCTGGCGTGGCTGTCGGAACGCGTGATGGCGCCGCGCGGCCTGCCGTTCGACCTGGCGGCTGTGCGCGCGGCCATCCGCTCGGCGGCGGCCGTGGTTCCCTGAGGCGGTCGATGGCGAAGAGCGGCACGGCCGCCATCCCGGCATCTCCTTCTCCTGCATCGCCGGAGGGCGAGGCCGCGCCGCGCCGCCGCACCAAGGCACCCGAGACCCGCGCTCCCGCGCTGATGGACGCCGCCGAGCGGCTTTTCATCGAGAAAGGCATCGCCGCCACCAGCATCGACGACGTCGCGGCCGGCGCGCAGGTGGCCAAAGGCACCTTCTATCTGTACTTTCCGTCGAAGGAGGCGCTGCTCGGCGCGCTGCAGCAGCGCTTCGTCGACAACTTCTGCGCGCGGCTGCAGGAGGCCGTCGACCGGCACCGCCCCGACAACCACCGCGCCCGCCTCAAGGCCTGGACCGAGACGGGGCTGCAGACCTACCTGGACAACGTCGCGCTGCACGACGTCGTTTTCCACGAGTACCGGCCCGAAGACCGGCGCATGCGCAACGACAACGCCGTCATCACGCAACTGGTCGCCTTGCTGAGGCGGGGTGCCGACGCCAAGGTGTGGGCGGTGGCCGACGCGACCATGACGGCCGTGATTCTGTTCAACGCGCTGCACGGCGTGGCCGACGATGCGGTGGCCATGGGCCAGACCGGCGAGGCCGACCGCAAGCGCCGCGCGCGGGCGCTCGTCGACTTCTTCGAGCGGGCGCTGCGCCCGTTCGAGGACGATAGCGCCGCCTGATTCAGCTCAGAGCTTGTAGAAGCGCTTGATCGCGTTCCACGCGTCGTCGGGCGCGTCGACGTATTCGAAGAGCTTCACGTCGCCCGGCGAAATGACGCCTTCGTCGACGAGAAAGTCGAAGTCGATCAGCCGCTTCCAGTAGTCCGAGCCGAACAGCACGATCGGCACCGGCTTCGACTTCTTGGTCTGCACCAGCGTGATCACCTCGAACAGTTCGTCGAGCGTGCCGAAGCCGCCCGGGAACGCCACCAGCGCCTTCGCACGCATCATGAAATGCATCTTGCGGATCGCGAAGTAGTGGAACTTGAAGCTCAGCGCCGGCGTGACGTACGGGTTGGCTTCCTCTTCCATCGGCAGCGCGATGGCCAGGCCGACCGAGATGCCGCCGCCTTCATGCGCGCCGCGGTTGGCCGCCTGCATGATGCCGGGGCCGCCGCCGGTGCAGACGAACAGCTTGTCCTGCGGCTCCTTGTCGTTGCTGTACTGCGCGACCAGCTTGCCGAAGGCGCGCGCCTTCTCGTAGTAGTGCGAGTTGCGCGCGAGCCGGCGCCAGCGTTCGGAGGCCGCCGCATCGCCGGATGCATCGGCCTGGGCGATCATGGCGGCGGCGTCTTCCTCGCTGCGGAAACGTGCGCTGCCGAACACCACCACGGTGTTCTCGATGCCATGGGCGCGCTGCTCGACGTCGGGCTTCATCAGCTCGAGCTGCATGCGGATGCCGCGGGTTTCGCGGCGCAGCAGGAATTCGGGGTCGGCGAAGGCGATGCGCGAGGGATCGGGATCGAGCGGGAGGCCCTGGTCGGCGTGGGACTGGAGCGTGGCCCAGGCGTCGGCCAGGCGTTTGTCGTGAAGATCGTGCGTGTTGTTCATGAAGAAACAGGACAAAGGGACCTGGGTGATTGTGCAGCGTTGCAACCAGTGTGCCCGGAAACGAAAAAGGCTCCTTGCGGAGCCTTTTTCGAGGGTGGTGGTCAATTTGCCGGAGAGGCTCAGACGCGCTTGCGGTATTCGCCGGTGCGCGTGTCGATTTCGATCTTGTCGCCTTGCGAGACGAACAGCGGCACGGGCACTTCGAAGCCGGTGGCGATCTTGGCGGGCTTGAGCACCTTGCCCGAGGTGTCGCCCTTGACGGCGGGTTCGGTCCAGGTGATTTCGCGCTCGACGCTGGTCGGCAGTTCGACCGAGATGGCCTTGCCGTCGTAGAACACCACTTCGACGGCCATGCCGTCTTCGAGGTAGTTCAGGGCGTCGCCCATGTTCTCGGCTTCGACTTCGTACTGGTTGTAGTCGGCGTCCATGCAGACGTACATCGGGTCGGCGAAGTAGGAGTAGGTGCACTCCTTCTTGTCCAGCACGATCTGGTCGATCTTGTCGTCGGCCTTGAAGACCACTTCGGTGTTGAAGTTGGCGATCAGGCTCTTCATCTTCATGCGCACGGTGGCGGAGTTGCGGCCGCCGCGGCTGTATTCGGTCTTGAGGACGACCATCGGGTCCTTGCCGTGCATGATGACGTTGCCGGCGCGGATTTCTTGAGCGATTTTCATAACAGGGTCTCTGGATGTTGGCCGCTCGGTGCACGGGGCCATCGGCGGTATGTGCCGGTGTTGCTGGCCCCGCGGTACATGTCCCGCGGCAGGTTTAGCGGAGAGCATTTCGGACCGAAGGAATCCGGGCCGAAATCCGCAAAGCCCACTATTTTAGCTTTTTTGGGCGATCATTTCCTGCAGTTGCGTGACCAGATCGTCCTGCGCGAGCAGCCGCTCACGGGCGCCGCGGGCGGTTTCGCGCCACGGGCCCTGCATTTCCAGCGGCGGCAGGGGGCCGTCGCCGAAGCCGTTCCAGGCGTGGTGAAAAAGCCGCAGCGAGGGCGGGGCGCCGAGCCAGTCCAGCCAGGCGCCGAGCTTGACGTGATGCGCATCGTCGTCCTGCGGGTAGATCTGCCAGACCAGCGGCGCGCCGGCCCAGAGCGCGCGCACCAGCGAATCTTCGCCGCGCACGAAGTTCAGGTCGCAGGCCCAGAGCAGGTGGTCGAAATCCGGCTGCGTCAGGTAGGGCAGGTATGAAATTGATAGCGCGCCGCGCGCTTCTTCCGTGCCGAGCAGTGCCTTGACCGCCTGCGCGGCGCGGCCGGCCGTGACCAGCAGCCGCGTTGGCTCGGGGCCTTGCGCCAACCGAGCCAGAAGCGCGGCCAGCGCCGGGGGCTCGTAGCAGAACAGAGAAACCAGGCGCTCGTCGGCACTCCATGGAATCTGCCGTTCGGAAAGCCACCGGGCGCGGTCGAAGCCGGCCTGCCGCGCCGCGAGGTCGGCTTCTCGAAGCAGGCCGCCGGTCGCGGGCGTGAAGCCTGGATAGAAAAAGCGCTTGGTCAACCCTGCGCCGGGGCCCCGGAACACCGGCGAGGGCAGCCCGTGCAGCCGTTCCACATACGGCTCGGCCGACAGGTATTCGAGGTTGATCCAGGGCTTGCCCGGCGTTTCGGCAAAACGCGCGATCAGCTCCGGTGCCGGCTCGCAGCCGAAGGCCTCGACCAGCACGTTGGGCGCGGGCTGTGCCACGGCGGCCTGCAGCGCTGCATCGTCGAGCCAGTCGATCACCTGAACGCCATCGTGCCCCGACGGCGCCATCCAGCCCAGCGCGGCCGCGTCGTCGATCCACAGCCGCACGCCTTCGCCGCGCACGGCCAGTTGGCAGGCCAGCCGCCAGCAGACGCCGAGGTCGCCGTGGTTGTCGATGACCTTGCAGAAGATGTCCCATTGCCTCGATTGCATAGGTCGCGAGTGTGCCCTTGTTCCTTTTCCGGCCCCGCCGGGTTTGCGATGGGCGCTCGGCCGGGCTGTGCGCCGCACGCCACAATAGCCGCCATGTCAGACGTGCATTCCGATCAATTGCTCAGCGAAGTCGCGGCCCTGCCGCAGCTGCCCGGTGTCTATCGCTATTTCGACGCCGCGGGCGCAGTGCTGTACGTGGGCAAGGCGCGCAATCTCAGGAAGCGGGTCGCCAACTACTTCCAGAA
The DNA here is from genome assembly GCF_022009635.1 of Variovorax paradoxus. Lineage (NCBI taxonomy): Bacteria > Pseudomonadati > Pseudomonadota > Betaproteobacteria > Burkholderiales > Comamonadaceae > Variovorax > Variovorax paradoxus. The sequence goes on along the minus strand of NZ_CP091716.1, from coordinate 5,235,781 downwards.
GAATCACGGCGGCACCCGCATCGGTCACATGATCTCGAAGATCGTGCGCATGGAGACCACCGTGGTGCGCTCCGAGGCCGAGGCGCTGCTGCTCGAGAACAACCTGATCAAGACGCTCAAGCCGCGCTACAACATCCTGTTTCGCGACGACAAGAGCTACCCCTATCTGAAGATCGCGTCGCACCAGTTTCCGCGGCTGGCCTACTACCGCGGCGCGGTCGACAAGAAACACCGCTATTTCGGGCCGTACCCCAGCGCATGGGCGGTGAAGGAGTCGATCCAGTTGCTGCAGAAGGTGTTCCGCCTGCGCACCTGCGAAGACACGGTGTACGCCAACCGCACGCGGCCCTGCCTGCTCTACCAGATCAAGCGGTGCAGCGGGCCGTGCGTCGGCCACATCGCGCCCGACGCCTATGCGCAGGACGTCGCCAGCGCCGAGGCCTTCCTGATGGGCGACACCCAACTCGTGCTCTCGAAGCTGGAGCAGCGCATGATGACGCACGCCGAGAAGCTCGAGTTCGAGCAGGCGGCCGAGCTGCGCAACCAGATGTCGGCCATCTCGCGCGTGCTGCACCAGCAGTCGATCGAGATCGCCTCAGACAAGGACGTGGACATCCTGGCCGTGAAGGTGCAGGGCGGCAAGGCCTGCGTGAACCTGGCCATGGTGCGCGGCGGCCGCCACCTGGGCGACCGGCCCTACTTTCCCGTGCACGTGGAAGACGCGGTGCAGATCCATCACGGCGAGCTGGACGGCGACGAGGGCGACGATGCCGGTCCCGCCGCGGCCGACCCGATCGAGGTGCAGGTGCTCGAGGCCTTCATCGCCCAGCACTACATCGACGTGCCGGTGCCGGCCACGCTGGTGCTGAGCCAGCAGGTGAGCCGCGAGCTGATCGAGGCGATCTCGCAGCAGGCGGGCTCGCGCGTGACGGCCGTGTTCCAGCCGCGCGAGCAACGCCGGCACTGGCTCGAGATGGCCGAGACCAATGCCGGCCTGCAGCTGGCCCGGCTGCTGGCCGAAGAGGGCTCGCAGCAGGCGCGCACCCGCGCGCTGACCGACGCGCTCGAGCTGGCCTCGGACGACCTCGACACCTTCCGGGTCGAATGCTTCGACATCTCGCACACCGCGGGCGAGGCCACGCAGGCTTCGTGCGTGGTGTTCGAACACCACGCCATGCAGAACAAGGAGTACCGCCGCTACAACATCGAGGGCATCACGCCCGGCGACGACTATGCGGCCATGCGCCAGGTGCTGCACCGCCGCTACGGCAAGCTGGCCGAGGCGATGGCCGCCGAGACCGACGCGCTGCCCCCCGGCGACGCCGAGAGCGAGAGCGCCGACGCACCCCCGAAGCCCCGCACCGCGCGCATGCCCGACCTGGTGCTGGTCGACGGCGGCAAGGGCCAGGTGTCGATGGCGCGCGAGGTGTTCGGCGAACTGGGCCTGCCGCTGTCGTTGATCGTCGGCGTCGAGAAGGGCGAGGGTCGCAAGGTCGGGCTCGAGGAACTGGTGTTCGCCGACGGCCGCGAGAAGGTCTACCTGGGCAAGGACTCGGCCGCGCTGATGCTGGTCGCCCAGATCCGCGACGAGGCGCACCGCTTCGCCATCACCGGCATGCGCGCCAAGCGCGCCAAGGTGCGCGTGGGCGGCAGCCAGCTCGAAGATATTCCGGGCATCGGGCCGAAGCGGCGGGCGCGGCTGCTGCAGCGCTTCGGCGGCATCCGCGGCGTGGCCGCGGCGAGCGTGGAAGACATTGCCTCGGTGGAGGGCATCGCCTCCGACCTGGCGGAAGAGATCTACAAGGCGCTGCACTGAGGCAACTGCCCTCAACCGGATGCCGGTCGAGGGGTAACGCCGCCATGACACAATCAAGCGATGTTCTGGACCTTACCGACCATCATGACCTGGACGCGCATCGTCGCGATCCCTTTGATCGTCGGCGTGTTCTACCTGCCGATGGCCGAGCCGATGCGCAACCTGATCGCCACGGTCATGTTCATCGTCTTCGCCGCCACCGACTGGCTCGACGGCTTCCTGGCCCGCAAACTCAACCAGACCTCGGCCTTCGGCGCGTTCCTCGATCCGGTGGCCGACAAGTTCCTGGTCTGCGCGTCGCTGCTGGTGCTGGTACATCTGCAGCGCGCCGACGTGTTCGTGGCCCTGATCATCATCGGCCGCGAGATCGCGATCTCGGCGCTGCGTGAATGGATGGCGCAGATCGGCGCCAGCAAGAGCGTGGCGGTGCACATGATCGGCAAGGTCAAAACCACGGTGCAGATGATCGCCATTCCGTTCCTGCTGTATGACGGACGCCTCTTCAAGGTGATCGACACCGGGCTCTGGGGGCAATGGCTGATCTGGATCTCGGCCGTGCTCACCATCTGGTCGATGGTGTACTACCTGCAGAAGGCCATTCCCGAAATCCGGGCGCGTACCAAATGACCTCGGCAGCCCCGGCCCGCAACGCGGGCTGGCTGCGGGCGATGCCCGGGGTCTTCGTGCTGATCTGGAGCACGGGCTTCATCGTCGCGCGCTACGGCATGCCGTATGCGCCACCCCTCAAATTCCTGGCTGTGCGCTATGCGCTGTCTCTCGTGTGCTTCGGCGCGTGGGTCGCGCTGGCGCGGGTCGCGTGGCCGAAGCAGCGCGCCCAATGGGGCCATCTTGCCGTCACCGGCGTCCTGATGCAGGCCGGTTACCTCGGCGGCGTGTGGGCGGCGGTGCATGAAGGCATGGGCGCCGGGCTGGTGGCGCTGCTGGTCGGCATCCAGCCGGTGCTCACGGCCGTCTGGCTGTCGTTCAACGGCGGGCGCATTTCCAAACGGCAGTGGGGCGGGCTCGCGCTGGGTTTCGCGGGGCTGGTGCTGGTGGTATCGCGCAAGCTCGGGCAGGGCGCAGAGGTGAGCGCGCTGACGATGGGGCTGGCGCTGATGGCGCTGCTTTCGATTACCGCGGGCACGCTTTACCAGAAGCGCTTCGTCGCGCCCTGCGACGTGCGCAGCGCGAGCGCGGTGCAGATGGCGGCGGCGCTGCTCGTCACGCTGCCATTCGCGGCGCTGGAGCCGCAGCACATCGAGTGGAACCTGCAGTCGGGCGGCGCGATGGCCTGGTCGGTGCTGGCGCTGTCGCTGGGTGGCAGCTCGCTGCTCTATATGTTGATACAGCGTGGCACGGCCACCGCCGTCACCAGCCTCCTGTACCTGGTGCCGCCCTGCACGGCGGTAATGGCCTGGCTGCTGTTCAGCGAGCCGATCACGCTGGTGACGGTGCTGGGCATTGCCCTCACCGCCGTCGGCGTGAGCCTGGTGGTGCGCGGCGAGCGCTGAGCCGGCCAGCCCTCTTATATATATTCAGCGCGCGCCGGCCTTGCCCGGCTTCCAGGGCTCCGAACGGAACTGCTCCGCGAGATGGTCGACCAGCAGCCGAACACGGCGCGGCGTCTTCGGCCGCCACGGGGCGACCCAGTGGATATCGGCGTCCGCCATCGCGTACTGCGGCAGCACGCGCACCAGTTCGCCGCTGGCGAGCTGCGGTGCGATGTCCCACAGGCTGCGCAGCATCACGCCGTGCCCGGCCAGGCACCAGTCGCGCACCATCTCGCCCGAGTTGCTGGCCAGCCGGCCCTGCACCCGCACGCGCGCCGTGCTGCCGTCGCGCGCATGGCGAAGGCTCCACAGCGTGAACTGTCGTTGGTTGACCTCGCCGTTCTCACGCGCGACCAGGCAGTCGTGCGACGCCAGTGCCTCGGCCGTGGCCGGCACGCCGCGTCGTGCCAGGTAGTCTGGCGACGCCGCCAGCACGCGCTGGTTGCGCGCGATGCGCCGCGTGACCCAGTCGGCCGCGCGCGGCTGCTGCACGGCCCAGAGCCAGATGGCGCCGTCATAGCCTTCGGCGCTCAGTTCGGGCAACTGCTCGGTCAGCAGCAACTCGATCTGCAGCGCCGGATGGCGGGTCTGGAAAGTGGCCAGCGCGGGCCCAAGCCAGCGCCGCCCGAAACCGAAGGTGGCGGCGAGGCGGATCGTGCCGACCAGTTCGTTCTGGCGCTCGCCCAGCTCGCTTTCGAGCGCGGCAAAGCCTTCGAGCAGCGTCTTCGCATGCAGGCAGACGGCCTCGCCCTCGGCCGTGACGCTGAGCCGCCGCGTGGTGCGGTCGAACAGGCGCTGGCCCAGCCGCGTCTCGAGCGCGCCGAGGCGCTTGGTGATGACGGAGGGCACGACATCGAGCGAATCGGCGGCGCCCGCCAGGCTGCCCTGGTCGCGAATGGCCAGCACCAGTGCCAGGTCGCCGCGGTCCATCAAGGGGGAATTCATGCCAGATTGGAAAGTATGAATTGGTCGATTGTTGCTTGATGGCGGCGAGGGCGCAACGCACAATCGCCGACGTGACGAACCCGTTCCTCTCCTTTCCCACTTTCGACCTCGTGCGCGATGGCGTTCGCATCCATGGCCGCATCGGCGGGCAGGGCGCGCCCTTGCTGCTGCTGCACGGTCATCCACAGACGCATGCGATCTGGCACCGCGTGGCGCCGGCGCTGGCCGAGCGCTTCACCGTGGTCGCCGTGGACCTGCGCGGCTACGGCGATTCGGGCCGGCCGGCCGCCGACGCCGAGCACCATGTCTACAGCAAGCGCGAGATGGCGCTCGACGCGCTCGCCGCCATGCGGCACCACGGCTTCGAGCGCTTCGGCGTGCTGGCGCACGACCGCGGCGCGCGCGTGGCGCACCGGCTCGCGGCGGACCATCCGGCGGCGGTCGAGCGCATGCTGTTGCTCGACATCGCGCCCACGCTCGCCATGTACGAACAGACCTCAGAGGCTTTCGCCAAGGCGTACTGGCACTGGTTCTTCCTGATCCAGCCGCCGCCGCTGCCCGAGGCGCTGATCGCCTCCGACCCGGTGCGTTACGTGCGCAGCGTGATGGGCGGGCGGCACGCGGGGCTGGCGCCGTTCGCGCCCGAGGTGCTGGCCGAGTACGAGCGCTGCGCCGGCATCGCGGGCACGGCCGAATCCATCTGCGAGGACTACCGCGCCTCCGCCACCATCGACCTGGTCCACGACCGCGCGGACATCGCGGGCGGGCTGCGCCTCGGGCAACCGCTGCGCGTGCTGTGGGGCGAGCACGGCGCGGTCGGCAAGGCCTTCGACGTGCTGGCGCTGTGGCGCGAGCGCGCGGCCGAGGTGTCGGGCCATGCCCTGCCTTGCGGCCACTATGTTCCCGAAGAGGCGCCCGACGCATTGCTGGCCGAGGCGCTCGAATTCTTTTCCCTTCCCCAACAAGCAGGAGCCACATCATGAGCACCCAGAGAATCGCAGTCATCGCCGGCGACGGCATCGGCAAGGAGACCATGCCCGAGGGGCTGCGCGTGCTCGAGGCGGCCGCGACCAGGTTCGGCATCGACCTGAAGTTCGACCACTTCGACTTCTCGAGCTGGGACTACTACGAGAAGCACGGCCAGATGCTGCCCGACAACTGGAAGGACCAGATCGGCGGACATGACGCCATCTTCTTCGGCGCGGTCGGCTGGCCCGAGAAGATCCCGGACCACGTGTCGCTGTGGGGCTCGCTGCTGATGTTCCGCCGCGAGTTCGACCAGTACATCAACCTGCGCCCGGCGCGCCTGATGCCCGGCATCATCGCGCCCGTGGTGCGGCGCGACGGCACGCCGCGCGAGCCCGGCGAGATCGACATGTACATCGTGCGCGAGAACACCGAAGGCGAGTACTCGAGCATCGGCGGGCGCATGTACCAGGGCACGCCGCGCGAGATCGTGGTGCAGGAAACCGTGATGTCGCGCGTGGGCGTCGACCGGGTGCTGAAGTTCGCCTTCGAGCTCGCGCAGTCGCGGCCCAAGAAGCACCTGACCAGCGCCACCAAGTCGAACGGCATCTCGATCACCATGCCCTACTGGGACGAGCGCGTGGCCGAGATGGGCAAGAGCTACCCGGGCATCACGCTCGACAAGTTCCACATCGACATCCTCACCGCGCACTTCGTGCAGCGACCCGACTTCTTCGACGTGGTGGTGGCGAGCAACCTGTTCGGCGACATCCTGTCCGACCTGGGTCCGGCCTGCACCGGCACCATCGGCATCGCGCCCAGCGCCAACCTCAACCCAGAGCGCACCACGCCGTCGCTGTTCGAGCCGGTGCATGGCTCGGCGCCGGACATCGCCGGCAAGGGCATCGCCAACCCCATCGGGCAGATCTGGTGCGGCGCGATGATGCTGGAGTTCCTCGGCCACAAGCAGGCGCACGACGCGATCCTGTCGACCATCGAGAAGGTGCTCGCGCCCCAAAGCGGAGCGCCGCGCACCCCCGATATCGGTGGGAAGGCGAGCACCTCGGACCTCGGCAAAGCCATCGCCGCGGCGCTTTGAGCCGCTGTGGAAAAGGAGTTCACGAAAGGCCCCTAAAATCGCGCGCTCCGCTGATCGGCAAGGCGCCGTGTCTTATTGACACCCTGCAGACCAGTGGTTGTAATCCTCGCTGGCAGTGCGCTGCCGAGGCGTCAGGCCTGCCAGGTTCTTGAGTCGCACACACCGCGGCCAGGTCGCAGCTGACGAAAGCCGACCAACTTTTTTTCTACAAGGGGCCCTTGTGAACAAGACCGAACTGATTGAGCACATCGCAAAGAACGCCGACATCTCCAAAGCCGCAGCGACCCGTGCGCTCGAATCCACGATCGGCGCCATTCGTACCACGCTCAAGAAGGGCGGCTCCGTTTCGCTCGTCGGTTTCGGCACTTTCGCAGTAGGCAAGCGGGCTGCCCGCACGGGCAGAAATCCCCGCACCGGCGACGCGATTAAAATCAAGGCCGCCAAGATTCCGAAGTTCCGTCCAGGCAAGGCGCTGAAAGACGCGCTGAACTAAGGCGTTAGACTCGGAGAATAAATTCCGGTGGGGTGCTTAGCTCAGTTGGTAGAGCGGCGCCCTTACAAGGCGTAGGTCGGGGGTTCGAGCCCCTCAGCACCCACCACCCACCCGATGCAAAGGCGAACCGCAAGTTCGCCTTTTTTATTGCCGTCCGACAGCCGTCGAAAAAGAGTGTTCAAGCATGTTTGAAGCCTTCCGCAAGCACACCAAGATCGTGATGATTTTCTTGTTCTTGCTGATCATTCCCTCGTTCGTGTTCTTCGGGGTCGAACGGTATCAGGGGTTCGGCGGGGACGAGAAGGTTGCGCGCATCGAAGGACACGACATCACGCGTCCCGAGTGGGATCAGCAGCACCGTGTCGAGACGGACCGCATTCGCCAGCAGTCGCCCAACGTCGACCCGACGCTGCTCGAGTCCGACGCGTTGCGCTATGCCACGCTGGAGCGTATGGTGCGCGACCGCGTGCTGGCCGCTGCGGCTGCCAAGGCCAACATGACGGTGTCGGAAGACCGCCTCTCGCGCATCTTCGCGCAAGACCCCGGCCTGGCTTCGTTCCGCACGCCCGACGGCAAGTTCGACCGCGAGACCTTCCAGCGCGTGACCGGCCGCACCCCCGAGCAATACGAAGCCTCGGTGCGCGCGGACATGGCAACGCAGCAGGTGATGCTGGGCATTTCGGGCACGGCCTTCACGTCGCCGGCGCTGGCCGCCACCACGATCAACGCCTTCTACGACAGCCGCGAGATCCAGGTGGCTCGCTTCAACCCCGAGACCTTCGCATCGAAGGTGACGGTGAGCGACGCCGACATCGAGGCCTACTACAAGGACCACGCATCGCAGTTCCAGGCGCCCGAGCAAGCCAACATCGAGTACCTCGTGCTCGACCTCGACGCCGCCAAGAAGAACATCAGCGTGAACGAGGACGACCTCAAGACCTACTACAAGGAAAACGCCGCGCGCTTCGGTACGAAGGAAGAGCGCCGTGCGAGCCACATCCTGATCACCGCGCCGTCGAGCATGCCCGCCGCCGATCGCGAAAAAGCCAAGGCCAAGGCAGAAGCGCTGCTGGCTGAAGTCAAGAAGGCACCGAACACGTTCGCCGACGTGGCGCGCAAGAATTCGCAGGACCCGGGCTCGGCGGAGAAGGGCGGCGACCTCGACTTCGTCACCCGAGGCGCGATGGTCAAGCCGTTCGAAGATGCGATGTTCGCGCTCAAGAAGGGCGAGATCAGCAATGTGATCGAAACCGAGTTCGGCTATCACATCATTCACCTGACCGACATCAAGCCGGCCGTGGTGCCGCCGTTCGAACAGGTGCGCGCGACCATCGAAAGCGACGTGCGTTCGCAGCAGGCCACGCAGGAATTCGCCAAGGCTGCCGAGGCCTTCACCGACGCGGTGTACCAGACGCCCGACAGCCTGAAGCCCGCCGCCGACAAGCTGAAGCTCACGATCCAGACGGCCAACAACGTGGCGCGCACGCCTGTGCCGGGCGCTACCGGCCCGCTGGCCAGCCGCAACTTCCTGAATGCGCTGTTTGCCCCGGATTCGCTCCAGCGCAAGCAGAACACCGAGGCGATCGAGGTCGGTGCGAACCAGCTCGCGTCGGGCCGCGTGACGACGTATGCGCCGGCGCATCCGGTGCCGCTGGCCGAGGTCAAGGACAAGATCCGCGCGCAGCTCATCAATGAGCGCGCCGCGGTGCTGGCCAAGACCGAGGGTGAAGCCAAGCTCGCCGCATGGACGACCAAGGCCGATGGCGCGACCTTCGGCGCGCCCATGACCGTGTCGCGCCGCGATGCGGCTTCGCAGCCGCTGCCGGTGATCGACGCCGCACTGCGTGCCGACGCCGCCAAGCTGCCGACGCTGGTGGGCGTGGATCTGGGCGCGCAAGGCTATGCGGTGGTTCGCGTGACCAAGGTGGTTCCGCGCACGCCGCCGCCGGCCGAACTCGCGAAGCAGGAGCAGACGCAGGTCGGCCAATCGGTGGCTGCCGCTGAAGACGCGGCCTACTACAACATGCTGAAGGACCGCTACAAGGCGCAGATCCTGGTGCCGAAGCCGGCGGACCCACTGCCTGGCGCAGCCGCTGCCGGTCGCTGACCCGCAAGAGCCTTCGCAAAGTACAGCCCGAGCCGATGGCTCGGGCTTTTTCGTTTTGGTCGCACGAGGGACAAGCGGCGACCGGGCTTCTTGCCAGAATCCCGCACATGGGAACCCTCTATCTTGTGCGTCACGGGCAAGCCAGTTTCGGCGCCGCCGACTATGACAACCTGAGCGAACTCGGACACCGGCAGTCCGTTCGGCTCGGCGAATACTGGCGCGAGCGCGGCATGAGCTTCGATGCGGTGATCACCGGCACGCTGAAGCGCCATCGCCAGACCTGGGAAGGCATCGCCAAGGGCCTGGGGCTTTCGCGCGACGACGTGCTGCCGTGGCCCGGGCTCAACGAGTACGACAGCGAGGCCGTCATCGCCGCCATCCACGAAGGCAAGCTGGAGAAACCCGATTCCCCCGAGATGTACCGCCATCACTTCCGCCTGTTGCGCGAAGGATTGGGCGCGTGGATGCAGGAGAAGACCAAGCCTGTCGGCATGCCGAGCTATGTCGACTTTCTGGCGGGCGTGACGACGGCGCTCGATCATGTGCGCGACAAGCATCACGGCGCGAAGGTGTTGGTGGTGTCGAGCGGCGGCCCGATCAGCACCGCCGTCGGTCACGTGCTCGGCACGAGCGCCGAAACGACCATCGAGCTGAACCTGCGCATCCGCAATACCTCGGTCACGGAATTCGCGTTCACGCCGAAGCGGCACATGCTCGTGACCTACAACACGCTGCCGCACCTGGACGGTCCGGCATATGAAGACTGGGTGACCTACGCCTGAGTGCCTGGGGCACTCGTTGGCTCAGGCCTGCCACACGCCGTAGCCGGCCTTGCGCAGCATGATGCCTAGCTCGACTTCCATCGAGCGCGCGTCTTCGTAGGGCATCGGGTTGTAGCGCTCGTAGAGCGCGGGCAGCAGGCGCAGGCCGAACTCCTGGACGAAGCTGTTGGCCTGGATGCCGGCCTTGTGCTTGTCGAAGCGGATGTCGGGGTCCAGCCCCGTCATGCCGACGTAGACGAAGGGCTTGCCGAGTTGGTAATCAGGGTTGGCGCGACGGAAGCGGGCGTTGTTCCAGACGCGGTCGTCGAGTTCGACCACATAGACGTGGTGCTTTGCGCGTGGTTTGCGGGGCGCCCGCGGCGGCATCAGCTCTTGCGCTTGATCAGGCCGTAAAGGATCAGCAGCACGATCGCGCCCAGCACGGAAGCGATGAAGCCTGCGCCTTGGCCGGCGATGTACCAGCCCATCGATTGGCCGATGTAGGTTGCGATCAGGGAGCCGGCAATGCCGATGATCGTGGTGACGATGAAGCCCGCGGAATCGTCCCCCGGCTTGACGGCGCGTGCCACCAGACCCACGACGAACCCGATCAGAATAGTCCAGACGATGCTCATGAAAAAATTCCTTTGGCGGTGAAGTGGAAGTGGCGAAAGTCAGGCCGGCTGCGCGGCTCGCTTCATGATAGCGGAGCCATATGGATCGCCGTGACACCGAGGGCGCATGGCGTCCTACAGCGGGCTATGCCGCGCGGCGGTATACCCGTTTCATGCTGGAAAAATTGCCTGATGTCATCGGCCACGCGCTGCAGGGTGTTCGCGCGGGGCTGGACAACATCGTCTTCAATGCGCTCGGAATGCGGGAGGGCATGGCCTCCATAGCGGTGACGAGCATTGCCTTCGCTGATCACGCGCCGATACCGGCGCGCTACACCGCGGATGGGGAAGGCTTGTCGCCGCCCTTGCAATGGACGAATCTGCCGTCGGGCGCAGCGGCCTTGTTGCTGATCGTGGAGGATGCCGACTCGCCAACGCCCAACCCGCTGGTGCATGCCATCGTCGTGGGTCTGCCACCGGAAAGCGGCTCACTTGCGGAAGATGCGATACCGAGGCAGGACGGCGGCGGTGTCGGCCTGCATGTCGGGCGCAATTCGGCATTGCAGGCGATGTGGCTGCCGCCCGATCCGCCGCCGGGGCACGGGAAGCACCGCTATGCATTCCAGGTGTTCGCGTTGAGCCAGGTGCCGGAGTTTTCCGACACGCCCGGCCGGGAGGAGGTGTTCGAGGCCTTGCGCGCGCACGCCATCGCCAGCGGCCTGTTGATCGGCACCTGCGAAAGGCCCGACGGCACCATCAAGATCGAGGAAGGCATCCCTTCCGTGGGGCCGTTGGCTGCAGGTTGAGATGTCCGAAAGCGACTTTCTCGCATTCGAGTTGGTCCCAACTGTCAAAACGACGATTTTTAACGCTACAATCTGAGGCTCTGCGGTGGCTGTAGCTCAGCTGGTAGAGTCCCAGATTGTGATTCTGGTCGTCGTGGGTTCGAGTCCCATCAGCCACCCCAAAAATATCTCCTTTGCGCTATTGCTCAATAGCAATCAAAGGATTACACCGCCGGACTTGTTCCGGCGTTGTCATTTCCGGCTCCGTTTCAGGCGGCAGCCAACTCCCTTTTCCCTCTTCTGATTCGCATATCCCGTCCCGGGGTGGTGCAGCTTTACGTTGCGAGTTGTTGCATTAAAGCAATGAACGGCCGGTTTTTTGCTCAAGAGACGCGTGCGTGACAAATGTAAATTGAATTAAAATCCGCTCGTTTTCAATTTCAGGAGTCCAACAATGGCTTCGACCCTCGCAGATATCAATTCCCAGATCAAGAAGCACGACGAGCAGATTGCGCAATTGCGCAAGCAGGCCGAAGACCTGCGTAACCAGGAACGCGCGGGCGTGATCGAAGAGTTGCGCAAGAAGATCGCCGAATATGGGTTGACGGCTTCTGACCTGAAACTGACCGGCCGCGCCGCGACTGCGAAGCGCAGCGCCAGTGCCGCTCCGGCCAAGGCTGCCGCCAAATACCGCGGCCCGACGGGTGAAACCTGGTCCGGTGGTCGTGGCCGCAAGCCGCGTTGGGTGACGGAAGCATTGGCTGCTGGCAAGTCGCTTTCCGATTACGAGATCAAGTAAGTGCCTGCGCATTCGGTGGCAGGCAACTGCCCAATAAAAAAGCCCGCATCTGCGGGCTTTTTTATTGGGTGTTGAAACGCAGGGCGTTCAGTTCACCATCACGAGTTTTCCTTTGACGCCGCGCGAGCCCATGTGGGCGTAGGCGGCCTTCAATTCCGCCATCGGCATCGTGCTGTCGATCACCGGCTTGATCTTTCCCTGTCCGTACCACTGTGCCAATTCGGCCATCATCTGCGCATTGGCCTTGGGTTCGCGCTTGGCGAAATCGCCCCAGAACACGCCGACCAACGATGCGCCTTTCAACAGCGTCAGATTCAATGGCAGCGATGGAATGGGGCCGGATGCAAAACCCACCACCAAATAGCGGCCGCGCCATCCGATCGAGCGAAACGCCGGCTCCGCGAAATCACCGCCGACAGGGTCGTAAATGACATCCGGGCCTTTGCCGTCGGTCGCGGCCTTGATGGCATCGCGAAAACCGTTGGGCAGCGCGTGCGTGGTGTAGTTGATCGTCGCGTCGGCACCAATGGAGCGGCAGAGTTCACATTTCTCGTCGGTCGATGCAGCTGCAATGACCTTGGCGCCCGCGGCCTTGGCGATCTGGATGGCCGCGGTGCCCACGCCGCCGGCGGCGCCGAGCACGAGCACGGTTTCGCCAGCCTTGAGTTGGGCGCGATCCATCAGTGCATGCCACGAGGTGGCATAGATCATGATGAAAGCGGCCGCGTCGACATGGCCGAAGCCTTCGGGCAGCGGCATGCACAGCGCGGCGGGAGCCAGCGTATGGGTGCCGAAACCGCCGGTGCCCGACAGGCAGGCCACGTTCTGGCCGACCTTGAGGTGCGTGACGCCTTCGCCGATCGCCTGCACGACGCCCGCATATTCGGAGCCCGGCACGAAGGGCAGGGGCGGCTTCATCTGGTATTTGTTCTGCACGATCAGCAGATCGGGGAAATTCAGGCTGGCCGCCTTGATCTCGATCAGCACCTGGCCGGGGCCCGGGGTCGGTGTCGGCAGTTCCTTCCAGGTCAGCGCATCGACGCCGGTGGGGTTTTCGCAAAGCCATGCGTGCATGCTCGGGTCTCCTTCGTGTGAGTCGGGTGGGGGCAATGAATGCGGGCGATGATAGGGGGCGCGGCAGGGCGGGCTTGTCCCTGCTGCGACGCACCCGACGCCTACAATCTGGCGCATCCAGGACACCATGAAGATACTAATTTCCAACGACGATGGCTTTCAGGCGCCGGGCATCGTCGCTTTGCACGACGCGCTGAAGGACATCGCCGACGTCGAGGTGGTGGCCCCCGAACACAACAACAGCGCCAAGTCGAACGCGCTCACGCTGGCCGCACCGCTCTACGTGCGCGAGGCGCACAACGGCTTTCGCTACGTGACCGGCACGCCTGCCGATTGCGTGCACATCGCGCTCAAGGGCCTGCTCGACTACCGGCCGGACCTGGTGGTGTCCGGCATCAACAACGGCGCCAACATGGGCGACGACACCATCTATTCAGGGACGGTCGGCGCGGCAATGGAGGCCTATCTCTTCGGCATCCCGGCCATTGCTTTCTCGCAGATCGAAAAGGGCTGGGCGCATGTGGATGCGGCCGGCCAGGTGGCGCGCCGGCTGGTGCAGCAGATCGAGCGCGAGCGCATGCTCGGCGGCGCGCCTTTCCTGCTCAACGTCAACGTGCCGAACCTGCCGTTCGACCAGCTCAAGCCGGTCAAGGTCTGTCGCCTCGGCCGTCGCCATGCGGCTGAAAAAGTGATCACGCAAGACAGTCCGCGCGGTGAAACCATGTACTGGATCGCCGGTGCTGGTGGTGCCAAGGACAGTGGCGAGGGCACCGACTTCCACGCCACCGCGGCAGGCCACATTGCCCTGACGCCATTACAGATCGACCTGACGGACCACGCCAACCTCGGCCAATGGCGCGAGACGGTGGCCCGTCTCGGCAACTGACATGGCGACGCAGCGGCCCAGTTTTCCCGTTCGACTGACACCCACCGCTTCGGCCGCCACGCGCGGGCGCATTCCCGCCGCGCCGGTCAAGCCCTTGGTGTCGTCCACGCCCTCGATGGCTTCGGACGCCGTGCGCGCGCGCATGGTGCAAAAGCTCGCGGCGCAGGGCATTTCCGACCCGCGCGTGCTGCGCGCGATGGGCGCCGTGGACCGGCACCGCTTCGTCGACAGCGCGCTGGTCAACCAGGCCTACGAAGACACGAGCCTGCCGATCGGATTGGGTCAGACCATTTCCAAGCCCAGCGTGGTGGCTCGCATGATCGAACTGCTGCTCGGTGCGCCGGCGCTGGTCGGCAAGCCGCAAGACAAGCTGGGACGCGTGCTGGAGATCGGCACCGGCTGCGGTTATCAGGCCGCGGTGCTGAATCATGTGGTCACCGAGGTCTACAGCATCGAGCGCCTGCGCGGGCTGCATGAGCGCGCGCGCGCCAATCTGCGGCACTTCCGGCTGGCCACCGTGCACCTGATGCTGGGCGACGGAATGATCGGCTATGCCAAGGGCGCGCCTTACGCAGGCATCATTGCAGCGGCAGGCGGCGAGGCGGTGCCCGAAGCCTGGATCACGCAGCTCGCGGTGGGGGGGCGCATCGTGGCGCCAACCCATTCCGCGAGCGGCGGTCAAGCACTTGTCGTCATTGACAAGACCCCGCGGGGGTTGGAGCGGCTCATTCTTGAGGCGGTCCACTTTGTCCCCCTAAAATCGGGGATTGCTTGAAGGAATAACAAATGCAGGGTATTGGCAATCGGAGTTGGTTCGCTGGCATCACGTTGGCTTTTGTGCTCGTGATCGCGGGCTGTTCCACGCCGCGCGGGCCCGCGCCGGTTGAAGATCGCGGCACCATGACGCGCGCCCCGGCCCCCAGCACGGTTCCTGGCGGCCCACCCATCACCACCGATGCCAACGGCAAGCCGCTCGCCGGCATTGAAAACTACGGCAAGCCCGGCTACTACGCGGTTCGTCCGGGCGACACCATCCGCCGCATCGGCATCGAGACAGGACAGCGCTGGCAGGACATCGTCCGCTGGAACAACATCGACAACCCCGACCTGATCGAAGTCGGCCAGGTGCTCCGGGTAATTCCCCCGACCGGTTCGGGTACTTCCGTCGCTGTTGCGCCTCCGCCTTCGAGCGGTTCCGAAGGCGCGGTCACGAAGCCGGTGACACCGCCTCCCGTCATCGCACCGGTAACGCCATCGACCGGAGCCACCAAGCCGCCGGCTCCTGTCACCGCATCTCCGGCGAGCCCTGGCAGCGGCGCATCGGGTGACGAAGACCTCGGCTGGATCTGGCCCGCGAGCGGTTCGCTGATCGCCGGTTTCGACGAAGCCAAGAATAAGGGCTACGACATCAGCGGCAAGGCGGGCGATCCAGTGCTGGCCGCGGCCGACGGCCGTGTGGTCTATGCCGGTGCCGGCCTGCGCGGCTACGGCAACCTGATCATCCTGAAGCACAACAACACCTACCTGACCGCGTATGCGCACAACCAGACGCTGCTCGTGAAGGAAGACCAGTCGGTTCAGAAGGGCCAGAAGATCGCCGAAATGGGCAGCAGCGATGCCGATCGCGTCAAGCTGCACTTCGAGATCCGCCGCCAGGGCAAGCCCGTCGATCCCTCGCGCTACCTGCCCAGCCGGTGATGCCATGGCTGCCTCCCGCCCCCGCCGCACGCCGACCGTGCGCGGGTCGGTGGGCAAGGGCAGCGTGCTTCCGCCTTCTTCGGGCGATGCCGACGAGAACCCCGAACAAAACTTTCCTTCGCTAGAAGCCGCGGCAGACGCTCTTGCTGCGAACGCCGCGCTGCCCAATGGCGCGATGGCCGAGTTGATCGGCGGGGAGGGCGCCGATGCCCTCACCATCTACCTGCGCCAGGTGCGGCGCACGGAGCTTTTCACCCCCGCAGAGGAATACCAGGCCGCATGCGCCGCGCGGGCTGGCGACTTTGCCGCAAGGCAGTCGATGATCGAGCACAACCTGCGGCTCGTCGTGAGCATCGCCAAGGGCTACCTTGGGCGCGGCGTGCCGATGTCCGACCTGATCGAAGAGGGCAACCTGGGGCTGATGCATGCCATCACCAAGTTCGAACCCGAGCGCGGCTTTCGCTTCTCGACCTACGCGACCTGGTGGATCCGCCAGTCGGTCGAGCGCGCGGTCATGACACAGGCGCGGGCGATTCGTCTGCCGGTGCATGTGGTGCGGGAGCTTCAGCAAGTGCTGCGTGCCCGGCGCACGCTCGAAGGCGATGCCGAATTCCTTGCCCACCGGCCCGACGGCGTGCGCGTGGAGGACATTGCTGCGTTGCTGGGGCGTGACGTTCAGGCGGTGGCCGATCTGCTGGCATTGGCCGAGGCGCCGCGCTCGCTCGATGCGGGCGATGCGCGCGGCGACGACGGCTTCACGCTGGCAGACACCGTGGCCTCCGATGACGAGCAAAGCAGCCCCAGCGGCGCCACGCACGCGCACGAGGTGGAACGCCTGCTCGACCAGTGGGTGCATGCGCTCGACGCACGCGAGCGCGAGGTGCTTGAAGGCCGCTACGGGCTGCACGACCGCGAACCCGAAACCCTCGAGGTGCTGAGCGTCCGGCTCGGTCTCACGCGGGAGCGGGTCAGGCAGATCCAGAACGAAGCGCTGGCCAAGATGCGGCGTCAGCTGGCGCGTTCCGGCGTCGGGAGGGACGCGCTGTTCTAGGTGCTTTCAGGTTGACTCGGCCGCGCTGAGACAATCGGGGGATGACGGAATCCATCGAAGAAAAGAAAGTCCCCACGAATCCCGGCGAAGAATGGCTGCAGGTCGAGTCCCTCGACCTCGACGCACAGGGCGTATCGCACAAGGCTGACGGCATGGTCGTGTTCATCGAGGGCGCATTGCCTTTCGAGGAAGTGCAGTTCAACGTCCACCGCCGGAAGAACAACTGGGAGCAGGGCACGGTCACGGCCATTCGCCGCGAATCATCACAGCGCGTGCGCCCGGGCTGCCCGCATTTCGGCCTGCACACGGGTGCCTGCGGTGGCTGCAAGATGCAGCACCTGGACGCGGCGGCCCAGGTGGCCGTGAAGCAGCGTGCGCTGGAAGACAACCTGTGGCACCTCGGCAAGGTCAAGCCCGAGAACCTGCTGCGGCCGCTCGAAGGCCCGGCGTGGCACTACCGCTATCGCGCGCGGCTGTCGGTGCGGCACGTGGTCAAGAAGGGCACGGTGCTGATCGGCTTTCACGAGCGCAAGAGCCGCTACCTGGCCGACATGCAGGTGTGCCCGGTGCTGCCGAAGCAGGTCAGCGAAATGCTGATGCCGCTGCGCGCGCTGATCGGCTCGCTGGACGCGCGCGACACCTGCCCTCAGATCGAACTGGCTTGCGGCGATGCACCGGACTCCACGAAGCTCGGCACGATCGCACTGGTGCTGCGGCACCTGGAGCCGCTGTCGCGCGCCGACATCGACCGCCTGAAGGCCTTTGCGGCGGAAAACGAGGGCGTGCAATGGTGGCTGCAGGCCAAGGGGCCTGACACGGTCAAGCTGCTCGAAGAAGGCGGCTCGCCGTTGTCCTACCGGCTGCCGGAATTCGGCGTCACGATGCCCTTCAAGCCGACCGACTTCACGCAGGTCAATCCGCACATCAACCGCGCGCTCGTGGGCAAGGCGTTGCGCCTGCTCGACGTGCAGCCCGATGAGCGCGTGATCGACTGGTTCTGCGGCCTCGGCAACTTCACGCTGCCGCTGGCGAGCCAGGCGCGCGAGGTGCTGGGCATCGAGGGCAGCGACACGCTGGTGGCACGCGCCACGGCCAACTACGGGACGAACCAGCCCGCGACCTCCGCGCGCCGCGAGTTGTCGCCTGCGAAGTTTGTCGCGCGCAACCTGTTCGAGATGACGCCGGCCATGCTGGTGGAGGACGGCAGCGCGGACAAATGGCTGGTCGACCCGCCGCGCGAAGGCGCGTTCGCGCTTGCGAAGGCCATGGCCGACCTGCATCAGCAGCCCGAACTGTGCACCGATGGCTGGACGCCGCCGAAACGCATCGTGTACGTGAGCTGCAATCCGTCGACGCTGGCGCGCGATGCCGGGCTGCTGGTGCATCAGGCGGGCTACCGCTGCACCTTTGCGGGGGTGGTCAACATGTTCCCGCACACTGCGCACGTCGAGTCGATTGCGGTGTTCGAGCTGGAATGAAAAAGGGCCCCTCGCGGGGCCCTTAGTTCTTGTGCGTGGCCCCTCGGGGCCGGACACGGTCAGTCGCGTTCGCCGCCGAAGATGCCCAGCAGGGCCAGCAGGCTCTGGAACACGTTGAACAGGTCCAGGTAGAGGGCGAGGGTGGCGGTGATGTAGTTGGTTTCGCCGCCGTCCATGATCTGCTTCAGGTCATAGAGCATGTAGGCAGAGAAGATTCCGATGGCGGCCACCGAGATCACCAGCATGCCCGTGCTCGAGCCCACGAACACGTTGATGATGGCGCCGAACATCAGCACCATCGCGCCGACGAACAGGAACTTGCCCATGCCCGACAGGTCGCGCTTGATGATCGTGGCCAGCGAGGCCATGACGAAGAACACGCCGGCGGTGCCGCCGAAGGCCGTCATGATGAGTTCGGAGCCGTTCTTGAAGCCAAGCACCATGGCGATCAGGCGCGACAGCATCAGGCCCATGAAGAAGGTGAAGCCCAGCAGCACCGGCACGCCGGCGGCGGAGTTCTTGGTCTTCTCGATGGCGAACATGAAGCCGAACGCGCCGCCGAGGAACACGATGAGGCCGAGGCCGCCCGTGAGCGAACGGGTGATGCCGGTGCTGACGCCGACCCACGCGCCGAGCACGGTGGGCAGCAGGCTCAGCGCCAGCAGCCAGTAGGTGTTGCGCAGCACGCGCTGGCGTTCTGCCTGGGCCAGCGGCTGGCCGTAGCCTGTGGAGGTGTCTAGGGTGGTAACGCGGTCGTTCATGGCCGGAGCTCCTGTGGTTGCTGCTAAGACGCAGTTGGGGCGCATTCTAGGGGGCTGCAAGAGCAGGTTTCGATAAAGACCGTATGCAGGAAAGACCGTATGCAGGATGTTCCCTAGCTTGGCACCGGCCCGAAAGCATTGCTGGTGGCGTGGCCGTTATGCTGTGGGGTTTTTACGCAACCTGAGCCAAACCATGAAGACCAAGTCATTCCTCGAACTCGCCGACGTCAAGACCATCGCCGCGGCGGCAGAAGCCGAGGCCCTCAAGAACAACTGGGCCGTTACCATCGCCATTTCGGACGATGCCGGCAACCTGCTTTGGCTGCAACGCCTGGACGGCGCCGCCGCGCTGTCTTCGCACATCGCCCCTGCCAAGGCCCACACGGCCGCCATGGGCCGCCGCGAAAGCAAGGTCTACGAAGACATCATCAACGGTGGCCGTACCGCGTTCCTGACGGCGCCGGAAGTGCAGGGCCTGCTCGAAGGTGGCGTGCCGATCGTGAAGGACGGCCACGTGATCGGCGCGGTCGGAGTGAGCGGCGTGAAGTCGAATGAAGACGCGCAGATCGCCAAGGCTGGCATTGCCGCACTCGGCCTCTGATTCTTTTCAAGATCGCACAAAGCAAAACGCCGACTTCGAGGTCGGCGTTTTCTTTTGGAGGCCTCAGCGTGAAAAAAAGCTTGGCTAGTCGGCGAACCGTTGGCTAGCAAAAAACGACCCTTCGGAGATGAATCTCCTTGAGTCGCCCCACGATGAAACTTGCGCGAGGGGCGGGCTGACGACCTATTTGGTCAGGATCAGCTTGCCGAGTTTGGTGGCTTGAAGCCGATAGAGGGAGCCGTTGTGCATGATGCCCACGGTCTTGCTTCCTTTCAGAAGCTCCGTGCTTTCAACCATCGGGACCGGACGCGATGCCTGGATCGACACATGGCCGCCACCCGATTGATCAAGCGAAGGATGGTTCAGAACAGAAAAAGCGTTGGGGGTGGCTGGCATCTGGAGTTCCCTTATCGAAGCGATGACTAAATGATAATGATTCGCAATAAAAAGTCAATCGCGGCGATCAACTTTTTTTCGATCGCGATTCAGGTCACTTCGTATCGGGTTCCGTGATGAAGCCGATCTTGCGCACGCCGGCTTCACGAGCCTCGGACATGGCCTTGGCCACGCGCTCGTAGCGCACGGCCTTGTCGCCGCGGATGTGCAGCTCGGGCTGCGGTTCCTTGGCGGCTTCGGCGGCCAGGCGGCCGGGGAGTTCGCTGTCGGCGATCTTCTGCTCGTTCCAGTAGTACTCGCCATCGGCCGTGACGCTGAACAGGATGTTCTGCGGCTTGGGCTGCTCCGGCTCGCTCGTGGCGCGCGGCAGGTCGATGTTGACCGCGTGTTTCATCACCGGCACGGTGATGATGAAGATGATCAGGAGCACCAGCATGACGTCGACCAGCGGCGTCATGTTGATCTCGTTCATCACCTCGTCGGGTTCGTCTTGGGTTCCGAAAGCCATGATGCTCAGCCCTTCTTGAGCGGAACCACGATGGCTTCGCTACCGCTCTGAACGCGGGCGCCGGTCACGAAGTAGGCGTGCAGGTCGTGCGCGAAAGCATTCAGCTTGGTCAGCACGAACTTGTTGCCGCGCACCAGTGCGTTGTAGCCGAGCACCGCGGGAATGGCCACGGCCAGGCCCAGCGCCGTCATGATCAGTGCTTCACCGATGGGGCCGGCCACCTTGTCGATGGTCGCCTGGCCGGCCGAGCCGATGCTCATCAGTGCGTGGTAGATGCCCCAGACCGTGCCGAACAGGCCGATGAAGGGAGCGGTCGAGCCGACCGACGCCAGGATGGCCAAGCCGGTCTGCAGGCGTGCGGTGAACGCGTCGATGCCGTTGCGCAGGGCGCGCGTGATCCAGTCGCTCACGTCCAGCGCGTCATGCAGATGGGCCTTGGTGTTGCGGTGGTGCGCCGCGGCTTCGCGGCCTTCGAGGGCCAGCGCGCGGAAGGGGTTGCTGTCGTCCTTGCCAAGCTTGTTCAGGGCGGTCGCGAAATCTTCGCTGTGCCAGAAGTCTTGCGAATGCTTGGCCAGGCGCTTGTAGCGGATGACGTCGAGTGCCTTGACGATGATCACGATCCACGACGCGAGCGACATGCCGATCAGCAGCACAGCCACGGCCTTGGTGACGAAGTCGCCTTGGTTCCAGACGTTCATCAAGCCAAATTGGGAATCCATACGAAGTTGCTCCAGAGAAAAATTAGTTCAGAACGTAGTTGACGGGGGCGTCATAGGACATGGCCTGCACCACCCCATTGACCTTGCCGGGCACGAACCGGCATTTCAGGATGTATTCCACGGCGGCTTCGTCGAGGCGATCGAAGCCGCTGGATTTCTTGACTTCGGCGCTCTTGGGCAGCCCGTCCACGCCGACGAGCACCCGCACGATGACCTTGCCCTGCTCGCCGAGCCGCTTGCTCATGGCCGGGTAGGTCGCCTTGGGATTCTGCAGGTAGTCGGCGTTGCTCGAGGGCAGCTGCACCGCGGGAGGTGCTGGCGGAGCCGGCGGCGGTGCGGGTGGCGCCGGCGGAGCGGGCGGTGCCGGGGGAGCGGCCGGCGGCGGCGGCTCCGTGACGCCAACGGGTGCCTGGGGCGCCGGCGTGGGCTTCGGCTCGCGAATGGCCTGGGGCCGCGGCGGGGGCGGAGCCTTCGTCACCTTAGGTTGAGGCGGCGGTGGGGGCGGAGGCGGGGGATCGACCTTCGGCTTCGGCGGTTCGACGAATTGGCTCAGGATCTCGACCGGAATCACCACTTCCGCGGCGCGCCGGAGCAGTCCGCTTTGCAGTGCCCAGAGCGCGGCCGCATGAAAAACGATGACGCTTCCGGCAATGACGACATTGCGCGAGAGGCCGAGGACGGAGGGGGGAGGGGCAAAGCGGTCAGACACGATCAACCATTCGAATACGGACACCTGGAAAGGTGCCACGATTGCAGCAAAACCGCTACGAAGACGCTACCGGCGTTACTTTCGGAAAATCCACCAGACCGAACCTGCGACCAGGATCAGGCTGCCGCCGAGTGCCGAGACGAGTTCCATGCCTTGCTTTCCTTGATGGAGTTGGCAAGCTGGATCGCTCTCGGACCCGGCTCGCAATTCAAGGCGGCGACCGGATGCGAAGCGCTGCACTGCGCGACGATATCGCGCGCACAACCTTCACACTGGCCACACTGGGTGGCCACGCCGAGTTCGAACTGGACTTCGTCGAAAGTCATGCCGGCACGCACGTGACGTGCGATTTCGCGGTCGGAGACTCGGCGGCAGACGCAAACGATCATGGCGGTGAAAGCGGCAGTTGGCTGGCTGTTGGATGTGGCTGATTATAAATAAGAATTCATCGCATTTGCAATAACTATGGTGTTACCGATTCATGCAGCCTCTGCGAGCATGAGTCAGATGTCCGACCAGAGCCGCAGCAGATTGTGATAGTGGCCTGTCAGCGACACCGTTTCCTCGCATTCGCCCAGGCGAGCGCGCAGCTTCTGGATGCTCTGGTCGAGCTCGAAAAGCATGCCGCGCTGCTGGTCGCTCCGGACCATGCTCTGCAGCCAGAAGAACGAGCACACGCGCGCGCCCCGGGTCACCGGGTGGACCCGGTGCAGGCTGCTGGCTGGGTAAAGAATGAGATCCCCGGCCGGCAGCTTCACCTCGTGCGAGCCGTAGGTGTCGATCACCTCCAGCTCGCCGCCTTCGTAGTCTTCCGGTTCGCAGAGAAAAAGCGTGCAGGACAGGTCCGTCCGCAACTGCTCTCCGCTGCCCGGTACGGCCCTGACGGCGCCGTCGACATGAACCCCGTAGTTTTCGCCGCCTTCGTAGCGGTTGAAAAGCGGCGGCACGAAGCGAAGCGGCAGCGCGGCAGAGAAGAAGAGAGGATTCCGGGCCAACGCCGCCAGCACCGTCCTGCCGAGTTCGCGGCCGACAGGCGACTGCTCCGGCAACTGCCGGTTGTGCTTGACCTGGGCGCCTTGGTCGCCGACGGTCTCGCGGCCATCGGTCCAGGCCGCGGCGTCGAGCGCGGTACGCATCTGGCGAACCTGATCGGGGCTCAGCACCCCGGGCACATGCAGCATCATTTGTAAAGAATTCCGCAGTCAGAAAAGCCCCGACATGGGCCGGGTTTCAAGTGTCGCACCGCCTCGACCGATGGCCGGTTTTCAATAGACGTCGCGGCGATAGCGCCCGCTGGCCGACAGTTCGCGCACCAGATCCTCGCCGGCAATCTGGCGCAAGGCGGCGTCCACCCCCGAAGCCATGCCCTTCAGGCTGCCGCAGACATAGATCGCCGCGCCGTCCCGCAGCCATTGGAGCAAGGTATCGGCCGATTGCAGCAGCCGATGCTGCACGTAAAAGCGCTCAGGCTGGTCGCGCGAGAACACCATATCGAGCCGCCGCAGCATGCCCTGGGCCTGCCAGGCTTCGATTTCCTGTCGGCAGAGAAAGTCGTGGGCTTGCTGGCGCTCGCCAAATATCAGCCAGTTGTCGTGCCGACCGGCGGCCGCCCGTGCGCGCAGGTGGGCGCGCAGTCCGGCCAAGCCCGTGCCGTTTCCGATCAGGATCAGCGGTCGGGCTTCGTTTCCGTCAAGACGAAAACCCCGGTGCGGCCGCAGGCGCATCGCCACGGTGTCGCCGACCGTGAGGGTCGAGGTCAGCAGGCCCGACGCGGCGCCCAACGTGCCGTCCGGGTGCTGCTCCTGGCGCACCAGCAGTTGCAGCTCGCCGTCGGAATGCAGCGACGAAATCGAGTAGTCACGCGGATGCGTGGGATCGCTCGCGATGGCGACCTGGGCCAGATCGCCGGAGCTCCAATGCGGCATTGGCCCCGCCTGGGGCACAAACCCCAGGTGAAAGACCGGGGCACCGGCGCTGCCGGGGTTGAGCAGCTCCCGGCTGGCCAGCCGCCACTGCGCGAATGCGTTATCCGGCTCTTCGGCGGTTGCTACGGCGTCCGAAGAGCCCCATCGGGCCTGCCATTCGGCCAAGGCGCCGGGATCGCTGTTGTCGACCTCGATGCGTTCGAACTCGCGCGCGGCGCCTGCCGCATGCAGCCACTCGTCGAGCGCGCGGCCGAAGCCGCAGAAGTTGGCGTACTGCCGGTCGCCCAGCGCGAGCACCGCGTACCGTAGCGAGCCCAGCGCTGGCGGCGAACCCATCACCTGCTCGCAGAAGACGCTGGCGCCATCGGGCGCATCGCCTTCGCCGTAGGTGCTCGCGATGAAGAGAGCGCGACCCGCGGTGCCGAGGGTCGCGGCATCAAGCGCGTTCAATTCCATAACCCGCACGGGCGTGCCGGCGGCTCGCAACTGCTTTGCCGTCTGCCAGGCGATGGCCTCCGCCTGGCCTGTCTGGCTGGCGAACACAACGAGCGTAGGTGGTTCGTCGTGGCTGTCGGCCGACAGCGCGGCCGCGGCGCGCACTGCAGCAGCCTTTCTTCGGCGCTCACGCACATAGATGGCAGTGCAGAGTGCGCCATAGGCGATCACGGAAGAGCTCGCGCCAAGCGCGCGCCATGCGGCCTCGTTCATGCCCGGACTTGCGCAGGCCAGTTGCTCGTGGCTCGCACGGCAGGTGACGGATCGCCATGACTCACGAACAACGCAGCGACACCGTGCCGTTCGGCAAAATCCTGGCCCTCGTCGGGGCCCAGCACCGTCAGCACGGTGGCCAGCGCGTCGGCTTGCATGCATCGCGGGTGCACCACGGTCACGCTCGCCAACGCATGGGCGACGGGCTCGCCGGTGCGCGGGTCGATGGTGTGCGACCAGCGCTTGCCTTCATGCGCCCGTTGGTGCCAGCGGTCGCCGGAGGTCGCGACGGCCATGTCCGCCAGCGCGATGCGTTGCGCGGCGGCCAGGCCGCTGTCGACCTGCACCTGCCACGGCTGTCCGCCCGGACGCCGTCCGACGCCCCGCAGCTCACCGCCGATTTCGAACAGGAAGTCGGCCAGCCCCAGCGCCTGCAGCGTCTCCGTACCATGGTCGACCGCGAAGCCCTTGGCGATGCCGGAAAGATCGAGCGCAACACTGCCTGGCTGCGTCAGCGAAACATCGGCCGCA
Source organism: Variovorax paradoxus (assembly GCF_022009635.1). Classification (NCBI taxonomy): domain Bacteria; kingdom Pseudomonadati; phylum Pseudomonadota; class Betaproteobacteria; order Burkholderiales; family Comamonadaceae; genus Variovorax; species Variovorax paradoxus. Next base: position 5,210,801 of record NZ_CP091716.1, on the reverse strand, counting down.
TCGAAAGCCAGCCGATGCCAGCCGACCTGCGAACGGGCTTCGGCGAGCGCCTGAGCCGCAGGCAAGCCGGCTTCATTGGCCTCGGGGCCGAAGCCCCAGCAAGCGACCAGAGAGCCCACCGTCGGATCGATCGCACCGCCACTGGCGGCTGCCCATGACGCGGCGCAGCGCATCACCTCGCCGAATTCTTTCGGCAGCACATGGCGCGACCCGGCGGGGGCGCTGTTGATCCGGCTGATGTCCGAGTCCTGCTCCCAATGGCTCATCTGCGCGACCACCGTACCCAGCGCCCCCTCGACAGCCTCGCGCACCAGCGTCAGCGGCAGCATCCGAGGGTTGTCGAAACGCAGCGACCAGGTGGTGCCCATCGTCTGGCCGGCCAACTGCTGAAGGCTGGCGGGATCGGCGGGGCGAGGGACGGCCGCGTTGGCGTAGCCACCGGCGCGCCAGGTGCTGAACGAAAGGCCCAAGGTCGCTTGCCGCGTCAGGGCATCACTTCGAGGGTGGCCGCGTAGCTCAGGCGGCGCTCCTTGGCTTGCGGCACCGTGGTCTTGCTGTCCTTGGTGCTGGCGTCGAGCCAGTACATGCCGGCGGCCGGCCAGGTCACGCTGAACTGGCCCTTGTCGTCGGTCTTCAGCTTGAGTTCCTCGAGCTTGTCGCGGTATTGCGTGTTGCCTGCCGTCACCGTCACTTCGAGGCCCTTCGCGGGCTGGCCGTCCAGGTTGAGCGTGAACGTGGCTTTCTCGCCCTTGGCCAGATCGGTCGGGCTGCCCGCGGCGATCAGTTCCAGACCCTGGCCGACCGGCTTGAGCGCCGAGGGCTTGCCGACGGTCACGAAGGTCTCGATGCGGCCGGACGACTGCGTGATGGTCACGTCCGTCGCATCGGCGGGCACTTCCTTGGCGATGCTCTCGGCCGTGCCGCGTGCGCGCTTGGTCTGGCCCGTGGCCTTGTCTTTCCAGCTTGCGAACGCGCCGGCGTTGATCACCGCGATGCGGTAAGTGCCGGTCTGCGCCACGTTCACATCGAATACGTTGCGCAGCTTGAGCTTGGCTTCGGCCTCGGGCTTGACGGTGCTGCCGTCGGGCGCGGTGATCTGCAGGCCGTCCAGGCGCAGCGGCGCGTGGTTGGCGACGAACAGGTCGTTCGACACGGCGGCGTCGACCGAAACGGTGTCCGCCTTGGAGAACACGGTGGACGAGGGCAGCAGCCAGGCGTTGTGCGCCTGGGCCAGCGAAGCGATGGCGGTGAGGGCGATGGCGAGGCCGGCGGCGCGCAGGTTGAGATGGGTCATGTTGTTGGATCCTGGAAGTGACGGGCTGGCGGTGAAGGGCGGTCGGGCGGCTTGGTCAGGGCTTGAGTTCGAGCTTGATCTCGCCGAGCTCTTCCTTGCCGGAAACGGTCGGCAGCGCGGCGGCGGTCGGCGGCCACTGGAACGGAATGCTCACGACCTCGCGGCCGCCCACTTCGCGTGCGGCTTCCACCACCAGCTTGTAGGCGCCGGGGGCGAGCTTCGGCATCTGTGCGGTGCCTTCGGTGAAGCTCAGCTGGTGCTTGCCGGCGGGCTTGGTTGCGCCCGTCACGCCGTCGACCGGCACTGCGAGTTCACGGCCACCGCGGCGCCACCACTGGCGCAGGTCCTTCAGCCATTTCGTGCCTTCGCCCTCGGGGTTGTTCGTCTTGGTGCGCACGTCGTACCAGACGGCCAGCGTGCCGGCCACGGTGTTGTCGGCGCGCTCGATCCAGGTCGCCACGTAGGGGCGGTGGTACTCGGAGACGTTCAGCCGCGGAATCTCGATATTGACCGCCAGCCCCGCGGCGAAGGCCGGGGCCGCGAACAGTGCCGACATGGCAAGCGGCGCGAGTGAGTAGCGAACGTGCACGGAAACCTCTTTTTCTGGAAACGATGAATGGATCAGTGAATGAACAGCAGCGCGAGCAGCACCGGCACCACCAGCCCCATGCCGACCATGGGCCAGGTGAACGGGCGGTTGCCGGCGTGCATCTTGAGAATGAACAGGCCGGTGATCGAGAAGACCAGCGCGGCGCCCGCGAAGATGTCGATGAACCAGCTCCACGCAGCGCCGGTGTTGCGGCCCTTGTGGAGGTCGTTGAAGTAGGAGAGCCAGCCGCGGTCGGTGCGCTCGTATTCGATCTCGCCGTCGGTCAGGCTCAGGCGCAGCCAGGCGTCGCCGCCAGGGCGGGGGAGCGAAAGATAGATTTCGTCGTCCGACCACTCGGCGTCGCGGCCGGCTGTGGCGATGTCCCAGTGCTGCTGGACCCAGGCTTGCAGTTCGGCGGGCAGGGGGGCCTTGCCCTTCTCGGCCTTGGCGGCGGGCAGTTGCTTTTCGAGCTGCGCGCGCAAGGCTTCGTCAACTGTGCCGCTGCGCTTGGTGACGGCCGGCTTGGCCTCGATCTGGCCGGCATGGTTCAGCGTGAAGCCTGTGATGCTGAAAAGGATCATGCCGATCAGGCAGATCGCCGAGCTGACCCAGTGCCATTCATGCAGGGTCTTGAGCCAATAGGCGCGGCGTCGGTTGTCAGCGTGGGCGGCAGTCATCGAAGGCGCGGATTCTATCTGCGCAGATGAGAATGACTGCTAATTGAGGGTGGTTAAGTTACGTAAAGCAATAAAAAACGGGACCGAGGTCCCGTTGGCTGGAAAGCGTAAAGGCTTTGCTTATTCGAGTTCGCCCATCTGCGACTGCAGGTAGTTCTGCAGGCCGACGCGGTCGATCAAGTCGATCTGCGTCTCGAGGAAGTCGATGTGCTCTTCGGTGTCGTCCAGGATCTCTTGCAGCAGATCGCGCGAGACATAGTCGCGCACGGATTCGCAATGCGCGATGCCGTCCTTGATGGTGGCTTGAGCGCCGGTCTCGGCGCCGAGGTCGCAACGCAGCAGCTCGGGCACGTCTTCGCCGATGTTCAGCTTGCCCAGGTCCTGCAGGTTCGGCAGGCCGTCGAGCATGAAGATGCGGTCCATCAGCTTGTCGGCGTGCTTCATTTCGCCGATCGATTCCTCGTATTCCTTCTTCGCCAGCTTGTCCAGACCCCAGTGCTTGAGCATGCGGTAGTGCAGGAAGTACTGGTTGATCGCGGTCAGCTCGTTCTTGAGCTGCGCCTGCAGATGTTCGATGACCTTGGGGTCGCCCTTCATGGTTTTTTCCTTGTTCTGAAAGCGGTGATTGTCAGAGTGGTGAACATGCACTTGCAAGCAATCCCATGCTGCGCCGGTCTGCATGCGTTTGATCGTGATACACGTTCGTATTGAATCGTGTCAGAGGTGTGTCGCGGGCCATCGGGAACATAGCAAGCTCCAATACTTTTAATAGATGTTGACTATTAAATGAGTTGAATTGGTAGTTATACTCATGGCTCGCACTTATTTTTGTCCACCCGTAGCATCCAAGGAATCACCATGTCCCTGATCAACACTCAAGTCCAGCCCTTCAAGACCCAGGCCTACCTCAACGGCAAGTTCATCGATGTGTCCGACGAGACGCTGAAGGGCAAATGGTCCGTGCTGATCTTCATGCCCGCGGCATTCACCTTCAACTGCCCGACCGAAGTCGAAGACGCGGCCGACAACTACCCCGAATTCCAGAAGCTGGGTGCCGAGGTCTACATCGTGACCACCGACACGCACTTCTCGCACAAGGTCTGGCACGACACCTCGCCGGCCGTCGGCAAGGCCAAGTTCCCGCTGGTGGGCGACCCGACCCACACGCTGACCAACGCTTTCGGCGTGCACATCCCCGAAGAAGGCCTGGCTCTGCGCGGCACCTTCGTGATCAACCCCGAAGGCATCATCAAGACCGCCGAAGTGCACTCCAACGAAATCGCCCGCGACGTCAAGGAAACCCTGCGCAAGCTGAAGGCAGCCGTCTACACCGCCGCGCACCCGAACGAAGTCTGCCCGGCCAAGTGGAATGAAGGCGACAAGACGATCGCCCCGTCGTTCGACCTCGTCGGCAAGATCTAAGCGCCCCGCGCGAAAGCCCGGGCGCTCACGAGGCCCCGGGCTTTTTTGTCCCCAGTTGATAGTTTCCAGTTATCGAAAGAGAGTCCCTCATGCTCGACGCAAACACCAAAGCCCAATTGAAGAGTTACCTCGAACGCGCCACGCAGCCGATCGAGATCGTCGCCTCGCTCGACGACAGCAAGGCCTCGGGCGAAGTGTTGTCGCTGCTGAAGGACGTGGCCGAATCGTCCCCGCTGGTCAAGCTGACCGAAAGCCGCGACGACAACCATCGCAAGCCCTCGTTCTCGGTCAATCGCCCGAGCGAAAACCACGGCCCGCGCTTTGCCGGCCTGCCCATGGGCCATGAATTCACGTCGCTGATCCTCGCGCTGCTGCAGATCGGCGGCTATCCCCCGAAGGTCGAGCAGGCCGTGCTCGACCAGATCAAGGCGCTCGACGGCGATTTCGAGTTCGAAATCTACGTCTCGCTCACCTGCCACAACTGCCCCGACGTGGTCCAGGCGCTGAACCTGATGGCGGTGCAGAACCCGCGCATCCGCGCCACCATGATCGAAGGCGGCACCTTCCAGGACGAAGTCAAGGAACGCCAGATCATGGCCGTGCCGACCGTGTTCCTGAACGGCACCGAATTCGGCCAGGGCCGCATGAGCCTGGAAGAAATCCTCGCCAAGATCGACAACAGCGGCGTCGAGCGCGAAGCCAAGAAGATCGCCGGCAAGGATGCATTCGACGTGCTGATCGTCGGCGGCGGCCCCGCTGGCGCCGCGGCAGCCGTGTACGCCGCGCGCAAGGGCATCCGCACCGGCGTGGCCTCGGAGCGCTTCGGCGGCCAGGTGCTCGACACCATGGGCATCGAGAACTTCATCTCGATCAAGGAAACCGAAGGGCCGAAGTTCGCCCACGCCCTAGAAGAGCATGTGCGCGACTACGACGTCGACATCATGAACCTGCAGCGCGCCAAGGCGCTGGTGCCGGGCCAGGACCTGATCGAAGTGCAGCTCGAAAGCGGCGCCTCGCTCAAGAGTAAGACGGTGATCATTTCGACTGGCGCTCGCTGGCGCAACATCAACGTGCCCGGCGAGCACGAGTTCAAGAACAAGGGCGTGGCCTACTGCCCGCACTGCGACGGCCCGCTGTTCAAGGGCAAGCGCGTCGCGGTGATCGGCGGCGGCAACTCGGGCGTCGAGGCGGCCATCGACCTGGCCGGCATCGTGGGCCATGTCACGCTGATCGAGTTCGACACGCAACTGCGCGCCGACGCCGTGCTGCAGCGCAAGCTCAAGAGCCTGAAGAACGTCGACATCTTCACCAATGCGCAGACCACCGAGATCACCGGCGACCAGAAGGTCAACGGCTTGGTCTTCAAGGACCGCGCGACGGGCGAACTGAAGACGGTGGAGCTCGAAGGCGTGTTCATCCAGATCGGCCTCGTGCCCAACACCGACTGGCTCAAGGGCACGGTCGAGCTGTCGAAGCACGGAGAAATCATTGTCGACGCACGCGGCCAGACGTCGGTGCCCGGCGTGTTCGCGGCAGGCGACGCCACCACGGTGCCGTTCAAGCAGATCATCATCGCGGCGGGCGACGGCGCGAAGGCGGCGCTGGGTGCTTTTGACCACCTGATCCGCACTTCGGCCCCAGCATAAGTAAGCATTTGGTTGTTTAGTTGAGAATTATTCTCATAAAATAACGGGCTTGGGTCCTACAGCGCTGGGGCCCCTCATTGCCAGCCAGATCGTCCGTGCAGGGTTGCCTGCGTCCCGAGGTCCAGCAAGCAGTTTTTCAACTGTTTCTGGACCTTTTTCGTGGCCGCAAAAACCAACCTCCGCCGTTCCCATCGCCTCGCTCTCCTGCCCTGCCTGATCGCCTCGGGCCTCGGCCTTGCCGCGCCTTCGTGGGCCCAGCGCGTGGCGGCGCTCAACGAAGTGGTGGTGAGCGGCTCGCGCTCCGAGCAGTCGCGTGACGACCTGCCTGTCAGCACCGAGGTCATCAGCCGCGACGACATCGAGTCCAAGCAGATCACCGACATCCGCGACGCGGTGCGCGACCTGCCCAACGTGTCGGTCAAGCGGGCGCCCGCGCGCTTCGGCCTGGCGCAGGGCAACACCGGCCGCGACGGCAACGCCGGCTTCAACATCCGGGGCCTCGACGGCAACCGGGTGCTGCTGCTGACCGACGGCATCCGCACACCGCGCAGCTACGTCTTCAGCGCCAACGCCTTCGGCCGCGACTACTTCGACATCAGCCTGGTCGAGCGCATCGAGATCATCAAGGGCCCGGCCTCCGCGCTGTACGGTTCCGACGGCCTTGCGGGCCTGGTGAACTTCATCACGCGCGACCCGTCGTCCTACCTGCGCGACGGCAAGACCTTCGGCGGCAGCGCCAACATCGGCTACAGCGGCGACGACAACGGCACGCATGGCGGCGTCACGCTGGCGGGCAAGGCCAACGACACCATGCAGTGGCTCATCTCGGCCAACATGGGCCGTGCCAGCGCGCTGGAAAACATGGGCACCAACAACGCCGCCAATGCCGACCGCACCACGCCCAATCCGCAGCGCGACCGGAACAAGGCCCTGTTGGCCAAGGTCATCCTCACGCCCAACGCCGACCAGCGCCACGGCTTCACCTTCGAGCACATCGACAAGACCAGCCGCTACGACCTGCTCTCGGGCCTCTCGAAGCCGCCATACGCCTCGACATCGGTCATCGGCCTGAACGCCAAGAGCGACCTGCAGCGCGACCGCTTCACCTACGACGGCCGCCTGCGCATCGATTCCGCCGTGGCCGACAGCCTGCTCGCGGTGGTGAGCTACCAGAAGGCGAAGTCGCGCGAGTTCATCTATGAAGACCGCTACACGGCCGCCGACCGCACGCGCGACGTCACCTACGACGAGGCCACCTGGCAGTTCGGCCTGCAGGCCGACAAGACGGTGCGCATGGGGGACTGGGCGCAGAAGATCACCTACGGCTTCGACTACACCCGCACCAACGTCGAGAACCTGCAGACCGGCCTGGTGCCGCCGGCCGGCGAGACCTATCCGCTCAAGCGCTTCCCCGACACGCGCGAGACCTCGTCCGCGTTCTACGTGCAGGACGAGTTCATCCACGACCGCTGGAGCATCACGCCCGGCATCCGCTTCGACCGCTTCTCGCTCGACGCGAAGCAGGCCGGCTTCGGTGCGCAGGCCGTGTCGCTGTCGGGCTCGGCCGTGTCGCCCAAGCTGGGTGTGCTGTTCCGCGCCACGCCGCAGTGGAGCATCTACGGCAACTACGCCTCGGGCTTCAAGGCGCCCAACGCCTTCCAGGTCAACAACTTCTTCGAGAACGTGATCTCCGGCTACAAGACGATTCCCAACCCGAATCTCAAGCCCGAGAAGAGCCAGAACATCGAACTCGGCATGCGCGGGCGCACCGGCGTGCTGAGCTATGACGTGGCCGCGTTCACCGGCGACTACAAGGACCTGATCGAGAACGACCGCCAGGTCGGCGGCGTGTTCGGCTCGCGTACCAACCCGGCGACCTTCCAGTCGGTGAACATCGGCCGCGCGCGCATCAGCGGTTTCGAGATCAAGGGCGAGCTCGACTTCACCGACAACGGCAACGGCTTCTCCGTGCCCTTCGCCTACGGCCAGACCCGTGGCCGCGACCGCACCAACAACCGGCCGCTGAATTCCATCGACCCGAGCAAGGCCGCCATCGGCATCAAGTACCAGGCGCCGGTGTGGATGGTGCGCCTCGACGCGGTGAATCATTCGCGCAAGAAGTGGTCCGACATCGACCCCACCGAGGTCACGACCGGCACCCAGTTCCAGACGCCGGCGGCCACCACCTTCGACGTGAGCGCGCAGTGGCGCATCCGCAAGGACCTGCGCCTGAACGCGTCGGTCACGAACCTCACGAACAAGCGCTACTGGATGTGGAGCGACGTGCGCGGCCTGACCTCCACCTCGACCATCCGCGACGCCTACACCCAGCCCGGCCGCAGCTTCAACGTGTCGCTCGTGGCGGACTTCTGAGCACACCGCATCAGCCTTTCGACAACAGGAAAACCCGATGAACGCACAAGACATCCGAGAACGTTTCGCCAGCCTGCGCGCCAAGGGCATGCGCCACAAGGACGCCGCCGCGGCCATGGGCCTGCCCGAGGGCGCGGCCGTGGCCGCCCACACGGGCGCGCACGACAAGGCCTTGAGCGCCACGCGCCTGCGCGGCCCTTGGGTCGAACTGCTGCAGGCCCTGGAGCTGTGCGGTCCCGTGCTCGCGCTCACGCGCAACGAGACCACGGTGCACGAGAAGACCGGTGTCTACGAGAAAGTCTCTGGCAGCGAGGCGATGGGGCTCGCGCTGGGCGAGGCCATCGACCTGCGGCTTTTCTTCAGTCGTTGGCACGCGGGCTTCGCGGTGAGCGAGGCGGCCGCCAATGCGGGCGTGCCGCCTTCGCTGAGCCTGCAGTTCTTCGATGCGCAGGGCGTGGCCGTGCACAAGATCTTCGCGCGCGATGCGACCGACCGCGATGCTTTCCAGTCCGTGGTCGCCAGCTTCACCGCGCCAGACGAGCCGGTGGCCTTCGTGCCCGCCGAGGCCAAGGCCGCGCCGCTCGAAGACAGCGCCATCGACGTCGGCGGCCTGTCTGACGCGTGGCGTGCAATGCAGGACACGCACGAGTTCTTCGGCCTGCTGAACAAGTTCAAGGTCGAGCGCCAGCAGAGCTTTCGCCTGACCGAAGGCGAGTTCACGCAACGCGCCGAACCGAGCGCGGTGCGCGAGCTGCTGCAGGAAGCCTCGTTCGACGGCACGCCCATCATGGTGTTCGTCGGCAGCCCGGGCTGCATCCAGATCCACTCCGGGCCGGTGGTGCGCATCGAGCCGCTCGAAATGCGCGGCGCCGACGAAAACGCACCGCCCATCCGCTGGCTCAACGTGCTCGATCCCGGCTTCAACCTGCATCTGCGTGAAGACCGCATCGCCAGCGTCTGGATCGTCGAGAAGCCGACCAGCGACGGCATCGTGACTTCCGTCGAAGCCTTTGATGGCAGTGGCGAACTGATGGCGATGTTCTTCGGCGCGCGCAAGCCCGGCGTGCCGGAGCGCGAAGAGTGGCGCCGCATCGTGAGCGAACTGCCGCGCCTGCAACCTGCCGCCCAGCAGCCATGACCGGGTTCCAGCACATGAACGCCCGCTTTCCGCAGCGCCGCGACGTACTGCGCCTGCTCTCGGCCACGGCCCTCGGCGCCGCCGCGCTGCCGGCGTTCGCACAGGGCGCGGCCAAGCTGCCCAGGCTCGTGACCGTCAGCGGAGCGATCACCGAGGTGGTCTACCTGCTGGGCGCCGAGGCGCAGCTTGTCGGCACCGACACCACCAGCCTCTACCCGGCCGCCGCGCAAGCCACGCCCAAGGTCGGCTACATGCGCCAGCTGTCGGCGGAAGGGCTGCTCTCGCTGAAGCCCGACGCGATCATCGCCACCAACGAATCGGGCCCGACGGTGGTGCTCGACCAGATCCGCAGCGCCGGCGTCAAGGTGGAGATCATCGAAGCCGACCACAGCTGGGGCGAAGTGCAGCGCAAGGTGCAGGCCGTGGGCCGCGCCGCCGCGCGCGAAGCGCAGGCGCGCGAACTGCAGGCGAAGCTCGACGCCGAGTGGAGCCAGGTGCAGCAGCGCGTTGCCGGCGCCAAGGGGCGCAAGCCGCGCGTGCTGTTCGTGCTGTCGCACAGTGCCAGCCCGCAGGTCTCGGGCGAGAAGACCGCCGCGCATTCGATGATCGGCTACGCGGGCGGTGTCAACGCGCTCGGCGGTTTCTCCGGCTATCGGCCGATGACGGCCGAAGCCATGGCCAGCGCCGCGCCCGACATCATCCTCACCAGCACCCAGAGCATCGAGGCCCACGGCGGCGTCGACAAGTTCTGGCAGCGCCCCGAACTCGCGCTCACGCCGGCCTTCAAGAAGCGCAGCCTGATCATGCAGGACGCCTTGCTGCTGCTGGGCTTCGGCCCGCGCACGCCGGCGGCCGTCGCTGAATTGCACGAGAAATTCCTGGCCTCCGTGGCATGACGCAGCGCTTCTCGGCCCGGGCCGTGCTGGGCGGCAGCGCGCTGTTGCTCGTCGCCGCCTTCGTGGCGGGCGCGGTGTCGGGCGCGTATGCCATCAGCCTTTCCCAACTCTGGAACGTGCTGATGACGCTGGGGCAGGGCGCCGACAAGTCGCCCGAGCACCTGGTGTTCCTCAACATCCGCTTGCCGCGTCTCGTGCTCGGCGTGGCCGCCGGTGCCGGGCTCGGCATGGCGGGCACGCTGATGCAGGGGCTTTTCCGCAATCCGCTGGCCGACCCGGGGCTGGTGGGCATCAGCAGCGGCGCCGCGCTGGCGGCGGGCGTCACGATCGTGCTGGGCGCCTGGTTCTGGCCGGTGCTGCCGCGCACGCTCGGCAGCTGGACGCTGGTGCTCATGGCCTTCGGCGGCGGGCTGTCGGTGACTCTGCTGATCTACGGCCTGTCGCGCAGCGAGGGCGGCACGCGCATGGCGCTGATGCTGCTCGCGGGCATCGCGGTCAATGCACTGGCCGGCGCGGGGCTCGGCTTCCTGAGCGTGATGGCGACCGACGAGCAGCTGCGCAGCCTGCAGTTCTGGCTGCTCGGCAGCCTGGGTGGCGCGCGCTGGAGCGCGGTGCTGCTGGTGGCCGCCGCCGTGGCGCTGGCCTGCGTGGCGGCGCGGTCGCTGGCCGCGCCGCTGAACGCCATCGCGCTGGGCGAGGCGCAGGCGGCGCTGCTGGGCGTGGACGTGGAGCGCACCAAGCGGCGCGCCATCGTGGTCACGGCCGTTGCCGTGGGGGCGGTCACGGCGACGACCGGGATCATCGGCTTCATCGGGCTGATCGCGCCGCACTGGGTGCGGATGGTGGCGGGGCCCGACCACCGCGTGGTGCTGCCCGCGTCCGCGCTGCTGGGCGCCGCGCTGGTGCTGGCCGCCGATACTGTGGCTCGCACGGTGATGGCGCCTGCGGAACTGCCGCTGGGCGTGCTCACCGCGTTCATCGGCGTGCCGATGTTCCTGTGGATGCTGCGGCACTTCAAGGGGCGCATATGAGCGGCGCGGAACGGGATCCGATGCCGCTGAGCTGCCAGGACGTCGAAGTCCGCATCGGTACGAAGACGCTGCTGGCCAACGCCTCGGTCACGCTGGCGCCGGGGCGGGTGACGGCCATCCTCGGCCCGAACGGCGCGGGCAAATCGACCTTGCTCTCGGTGCTGGCCGGGCAGCGCGTGCCGACGCAGGGCCGGGTCATGCTCGACGGCCGGCCGCTCGACGCCCACGGCATGCCGGCGCTGGCCTTGCGCCGGGCACTGATGCCGCAGGAAAGCGCGGTGGCCTTCGACTTCACGGCGCAGGAAATCGTCGCGCTGGGGCGCTATCCGCACCGCCGCGCGCCGGGGCACGACGAGGACGCGATCATTGCCGAGGCGATGGCGCTCACCGACGTGTTGGCGCTGGCGCCGCGCATTCTCAACACGCTGTCGGGCGGCGAAAAAGCCCGGGCCCATATGGCGCGGGCGCTCGCCCAGCTGTGGCACCCGCGGCCCGACGGTGCAAGCCGCTGGCTGCTGCTCGACGAGCCCACCGCGGCGCTCGACCTGGCGCACCAGCATTCGGCCATGCGCCTGCTGCGCGCCTGGGCCGGGCGGGGCGTGGGCGTGGTGGCCGTGCTGCACGACCTGAACCTTGCCCGCCGCTATGCCGACGAGGTAGTGGTGCTGGGCGGCGCTTCAGGCGGGCTGCTGCAGGGCGCCACGGCCGAGGTGCTGGAGCCGGCGCTGATCGAGGCGGTGTGGGGCACGCCCTGCCAGCCGGTGACGAGCGCCGACGGCACGGTCCAGTACCTGTTCGGCTGAAGAAACGCCCGGGCGCCGGGCGCTTTCTGCTATCCAAAAGATAGCGGATTCAGTACGTCAGCCGCTCGGGCCGCAGCTCCTGGAGGATCGTCGTCGCGATTTCCTCGATCGACTTGGTGGTGGTCGACAGCCAGCGGATGCCGGCGCGCCGCATCATCGCCTCGGCCTCGCTCACTTCGTGGCGGCAGTTCTCGATGCTGGCGTAGCGCGAATTCGGCCGGCGCTCGTTGCGGATTTCGCTGAGACGGTCGGGCTGGATGGTCAGGCCGAAGATCTTCTTGCGGTGCGGCGTCAGGGCCGGCGGCAGCTGGCGGCGGTCGAAATCTTCCGGAATCAGCGGGTAGTTGGCCGCCTTCAGGCCGTGCTGCATCGCCAGGTAGAGCGAAGTCGGCGTCTTGCCGCTGCGGCTCACGCCCACCAGGATCACGTCTGCGCCCTCGAGGTCGCGGTTGCTCTGGCCGTCGTCGTGCTGCAGGCTGAAGTCGATCGCGGCGATGCGGTCGTTGTATTCCTTGCTCTTGCTGACGTCGCTGAAGCGGCCGATGCGGTGGTTGGACTTCACGCCCAGCTCGATTTCCAGCGGCCGCACGAAGGTGCCGAACATGTCCAGCAGCATGCCCTTGCAGCCGGTTTCGATGACTTCCAGCACGTCCATGTTGGCCAGCGTCGTGAAGACGATGGGGCGCACGCCCTCGAGTTCGGCGGTGTGGTTGATCTGCCGCACCGCCTGGTGGGCCTTGTCGACCGTGTCGGTGAAAGGCAGCCGGACGTGGCGCGGTTTCATCTCGAACTGGGCCAGGACGGCGTTGCCGAAGGTCTCGGCGGTGATGCCGGTGCCGTCGGAAATGAAGAAAACTGTGCGTGAATGCGTGGTCATGCGGCCTTGTCCTGCGGCGCGGGCAACCTCGCCACGCCTACAATCCGGGCCATTATCGGGAATCCGCTTCCCACCCCCAATTCTTTCCATGCACACCGCGCCCGCACCCAAAGCAACGACAACGATCGTGCCGCGCCGTCTGCATGCAGCACCGGTTTCAACTTCTGGAGCTTCCCCATGTCTGCACTTTTCGACGCGACCGCCCTGGTCGTACCGTTTGAAAATCTGAGAATGACCGACGTCGAGGCGGTTGGCGGCAAGAACGCCAGCCTCGGCGAAATGATCTCGCAGCTGCCGCAAGGCGTGCGTGTGCCGACCGGTTTCGCGACCACGGCGCACGCATTCCGCCAGTTCCTGGCCCACGACGGCCTGGCCGACAAGATCAGCAAGCGCCTGGCCGCGCTGGACACCGAAGACGTGCGCGCCCTGGCCGCCGCCGGCGCCGAGATTCGCGCCATGGTCGAGGCCCAGCCTTTCCCGGCCGACCTGCAAAAAGCCATCGGCGAAGCCTTCGCCGCGCTGAGCGCCGGCAACCCGGCGGCCTCGTTCGCCGTGCGTTCCTCGGCCACCGCCGAAGACCTGCCCGACGCATCGTTCGCCGGCCAGCAAGAGACTTTCCTGAACGTGGTCGGCATCGAGGACGTGCTGCACAAGATGAAGGAGGTGTTCGCCTCCCTCTACAACGACCGCGCCATCAGCTACCGCGTTCACAAGGGCTTCGAGCACGACGTGGTCGCGCTGTCGGCCGGCGTGCAGCGCATGGTGCGCTCCGACCTCGGCGCCGCCGGCGTCATGTTCACCATCGACACCGAATCGGGCTTCGAGGACGTGGTCTTCATTACCTCCAGCTACGGCCTGGGCGAGACGGTGGTGCAGGGCGCCGTCAACCCCGACGAGTTCTACGTGCACAAGCCGACCCTGAGGGCCGGCAAGAAGGCCGTGATCCGCCGCAACCTCGGTTCCAAGCTGATCCAGATGGAGTTCGCGACGCCCGAAGAGAAAAAGGCGAGCGGCAAGCTCGTCAAGACCACCGACGTCAAGGCCGAGCACCGCAACCGCTACTCGCTGAGCGATGCCGATGTCGAGCAACTGGCCAAGTACGCGCTGGTCATCGAGGAGCACTATGGCCGCCCGATGGACATCGAGTGGGGCAAGGACGGCACCGACGGCCACCTTTACATCCTGCAGGCACGTCCCGAGACGGTGAAGAGCCAGCAGCAGGGCAAGGCCGAGCAGCGCTACAAGCTGCTGGGCAAGGGCGCGGTGCTGGCCGAAGGCCGTGCCATCGGCCAGAAGATCGGCACCGGCCCCGTGCGTCTGGTGCACAGCATCAGCGAAATGGACAAGGTGCAGGCCGGCGACGTGCTCGTCACCGACATGACCGATCCCAACTGGGAGCCGGTCATGAAGCGTGCCGCCGCCATCGTCACCAACCGCGGCGGGCGGACCTGCCATGCGGCCATCATCGCGCGTGAACTCGGCATTCCGGCCGTGGTCGGCTGCGGTGACGCCACCGACCTGCTGAAGGACGGCACGCTGGTCACCGTGAGCTGCGCCGAAGGCGACACCGGCTTCATCTACGACGGCCTGCTCGAGACCGAAGTGACCGAGGTGCAGCGCGGCGTGATGCCCGAGATCGACCTCAAGGTCATGATGAACGTGGGCAACCCGCAGCTCGCCTTCGACTTCGCTCAGCTGCCGAACCACGGCGTGGGCCTGGCCCGCCTCGAGTTCATCATCAACAACAACATCGGCGTGCACCCGAAGGCGATCCTCGACTACCCGAACGTCGACAACGACCTGAAGAAGGCCGTCGAGTCGGTTGCTCGCGGCCACGCCTCGCCGCGCGCGTTCTACGTGGACAAGGTGGCCGAGGGCATCGCGACCATCGCCGCCGCGTTCTGGCCCAAGCCTGTCATCGTGCGCCTGTCCGACTTCAAGTCGAACGAGTACCGCAAGCTCATCGGCGGCAGCCGCTACGAGCCGGAAGAAGAGAACCCGATGCTGGGCTTCCGCGGCGCCGCGCGCTACCTGAGCGCCGATTTCGGCGAAGCCTTCGCCATGGAATGCGAGGCGCTCAAGCGCGTGCGCAACGACATGGGCCTGACGAACGTGCAGATCATGGTGCCTTTCGTGCGCACGCTGGGCCAGGCAGAGCGCGTGACCGGCCTGCTCGGCGAACATGGCCTCAAGCGCGGCGAGAACGAGCTCAAGCTGATCATGATGTGCGAAGTGCCGAGCAACGCCATCCTGGCCGACGAGTTCCTGCAGTTCTTCGACGGCTTCTCGATCGGTTCGAACGACCTGACCCAGCTCACGCTGGGCCTGGACCGCGATTCGGGTCTCGAGCTGCTGGCTGCCGACTTCGACGAGCGCGACCCGGCCGTCAAGGCCATGCTGAGCCGCGCCATCAAGGCCTGCAAGTCGCAGGGCAAGTACGTCGGCATTTGCGGCCAGGGCCCCAGCGACCACCCGGACTTCGCGCTGTGGCTGGCGGAGCAGGGCATCGAGTCGATCTCGCTGAACCCCGACAGCGTGATCGACACCTGGCAGCAGCTCGCCAAGCGCTGAAGCCCGGCGGATTGCGGAAATCCCCCATGGGGGATTCCCGCGCCGCAGGCGCGTTTCTGCAACAAATTGCGTAATTGATGCCAGACTTGAGAGAACTCACGGGCGAATCCCGGAACGGGGACCACCATGATTCTTCTCAAGACCGAAGCGGGCCACCAAGCCCTTAAAGACCGCTCGGTCCCGCTGTCGCCGCGCCAGCGCTCGGCGTTCATCCTGTTCGACGGCAAGCGCTCGGTCGACGATGTGCTTGCCGCGGGCATGGGCATTGCGCGGGAAGACATCGACCAGATGATCTCGCTCGGCGTGCTGGCGCCTGTCGGTGGCAAGGCTGTGGAGCCGGTTGCCGCGGGCGCGCCCGCAGTTGAGGAGCCCAAGCCGGCCGCCGGAGGCTCCGGCCGCAGCAAGCAGCAGCGCTACAAGGACGCCTATCCCATCGCCACCCAGCTCACCGGCAGCCTGGGGCTGATGGGCTTTCGGCTCAACCTCCAGGTCGAGGGCACGACCAGCTATGACGACCTGGCGGCGCTGGCGCCGAAGATCCGCGCAGCGGTCGGTCCGGAGAAGGCCGCCGCCCTGGACAAGGCCCTCGACGACTGAACCTCCTTGCCGGAGTGCGGAATACAGGGCTATAATCGCCGGCTTTGCCTTGCCACACTGCGCCAGACGCTGCAGGTGGCTTTTCCTCTTCTTCGGAAGAATCCACAAGGAGTGCCATGCGTCACTACGAAATCATTTTGCTGATCCACCCGGATCAGAGCGAACAAGTTCCGGCCATGCTGGAGCGCTACAAGGGCCTGATCACGGCCGGCGGCGGCAAGATCCACCGCGTTGAAGACTGGGGCCGCCGTCAGCTGGCTTATCAGATCAACAAGCTCAACAAGGCCCACTACCTGTGCGTCAACATTGAAGCCGAACAAGCCGTGATGGGCGAACTCGAACACGCGTTCAAGTTCAACGACGCCGTGCTGCGCCACCTGACCGTTCAGAAGAAGAAGGCCGACACCGGTCCTTCGTCGATGATGAAGACGGTCGAGCGCGAAGAGGCTCGCAAGGCCCAGCAGGCCGAATACGCCGCCAACAACAACTGATGGTGTGACTGCTGCCGCTGCGGCAACCGGGGTCAACCAGCTTCTGCTGACCGCCGCCGTTGCCGAACTCGGAGCCTTGCGATTCACGCCGGCCGGCTTGCCCGCCATCGACCTGAAGCTCGAACACGAGTCGACGCTCCAGGAAGAAGGTAAGCCCCGGCAGGTCAGAACGGCCCTCAAGGCCGTGGCCTTCGGCGCAATCGCCGAACGGCTCGCAAAGCAGTCGATGGGAAGTCTCTGGCGTTTTCAGGGCTTTCTCGCGACACCGGGCAACGGCAAGCATCCGGTCCTGCATATCCAGGATTTTCAGCAAGATTAATTTTCGAAAAGAGGTCCTCAAATGGCCACGTTCAAGAAATTCAACAAAGACAAGCGCCCGAAGCGCAACACTCAGTCGCTGCTGTTCAAGCGCAAGCGTTTCTGCCGCTTCACCGTCGCTGGCGTCGAAGAAATCGACTACAAGGACATCGACACGCTGCGTGACTTCATCAGCGAAAACGGCAAGATCATCCCCGCCCGCCTGACCGGCACGCGCGCGATCTACCAACGCCAGCTGAACACCGCCATCAAGCGCGCACGCTTCCTGGCCATGGTGCCGTACAGCGACCAGCACCGCGTCTAAGGAGCCCTGACCATGCAAATCATTCTTCTGGACAAGGTTGTCAACGTCGGTGCCCTGGGCGATATCGTCAAGGTCAAGGACGGCTACGCTCGCAACTTCCTGATCCCGACGGGCCTGGCCCGCCGCGCCACCGCCGCCAACAAGGCCGAATTCGAAGCCAAGCGCGCCGAACTCGAAAAGGCTGCGGCCGCCAAGCTGGCCGAATCGCAAGCTCAAGGCGAAAAGCTCGGTGGCACGACCATCAAGCTGACGCAAAAGGCTGGCGTCGACGGCCGTCTGTTCGGCTCGGTCACCAACGGCGACATCGCCGAAGAGCTGGGCAAGCAAGGCTACAAGGTTGTCAAGTCGCAGGTTCGCCTGCCCAACGGCCCGATCAAGGTCGTCGGCGACAGCACCGTGAGCGTTGCCCTGCACACCGACGTGGTGGTCGACATCACCGTGACGGTCTACGGCGAAACCGCCTGATCGCTCACAGCGCCTTGTGCGCTGCAGCAGAAGCCGCCTTCGGGCGGCTTTTCTTTTTCCGCGCGCGGGTTGTCCAGTGCGCTGCACCGGAAGATCACCGTTTATTCACAACCTTGTCCACACACGCATCGGCGTGCGCGGCTTAGCATGCAGGGTTGCAAGGGAAGTCCATGTCCGCCGTTTTCTCCTATGCCGACAATGACCCGTCGGCCGACCGCCAGATCGCCCAACTGCGCATTCCGCCTCATTCCATCGAGGCCGAATCGAGCGTGCTCGGCGGTCTGCTGCTCGACAACGGGGCCTGGGACCGCATGGGCGACCTGCTGGTCGACGGCGACTTCTACCGGCACGAACACAAGCTGATCTACGCCGCCATCGGCGGGCTGATCAATGCCAGCAAGCCGGCTGACGTGATCACGGTCTACGAGCAGCTGCAGAACCTCGGCAAGGCCGACGAGATCGGCGGGCTGGTCTACCTGAACTCGCTCGCGCAGTACGTGCCCAGCGCCAGCAACATCCGGCGCTATGCCGAGATCGTGCGCGAGCGCTCGATCCTGCGAAAGCTGGTGTCCGCGGCCGACGAGATCGCGACGCAGGCCTTCAATCCCCAGGGCAAGCAGGTCGACAAGATCCTGGACGAAGCCGAGCAGAAGATCTTCAACATCGGCGAAGAAGGCACGCGGATGAAGCAGGGCTTCCAGAGCATGGACGCCCTGGTGGTCGAACTGCTCGACCGCGTGACCGAGATGGCCGAGAACCCGAACGACATCACGGGTATCCGCACCGGCTTTCACGACTTCGACAAGATGACCTCGGGCCTGCAGCCCGGCGACATGATCGTGCTGGCCGCGCGTCCGTCGATGGGGAAGACCTCGCTCGCGATCAACATCGCCGAGCACGTCGCGCTCGAAGAGGGACTGCCGGTCGCGGTGTTCTCGATGGAAATGGGCGCCTCGCAGCTGGCGGTGCGTATCGTGGGCTCGATCGGCCGCATCGACCAAGGCCACCTGCGCACCGGCAAGCTCAGCGACGAGGAGTGGCCGCGCCTGACCGAGGCCATCGAGAAGCTGCGTACCGTGTCGCTGCACATCGATGAAACGCCGGGCCTCTCGACCAGCGAACTGCGTGCGAATGCACGCCGGCTGGCACGCCAGTACGGGCGCCTCGGCCTGATCGTGGTCGACTACCTGCAGCTGATGTCGACCAGCAGTTCAGGCGACGAGAACCGTGCCACGGCCGTGGGCGAAATCTCGCGGGGCCTGAAGATGCTGGCCAAGGAACTCAAGTGCCCGGTGATCGCGCTGTCGCAGCTCAGCCGCGGCGTGGAAAGCCGCACCGACAAGCGCCCCATGATGAGCGACTTGCGCGAATCCGGCGCCATCGAGCAGGACGCGGACATCATCATGTTCATCTACCGCGACGACTACTACGACAAGAACAGCAAGGAGCCGGGCGTTGCCGAGGTGATCATCAGCAAGCACCGGAACGGTCCCACGGGCACCGTCAAGCTGGCCTTCCTGAAGCCGATCACCAAGTTCGAGAATCTCGCAAGCTACAGCCACAACGAGCAGTACTGAGCGGAGCGGGCCTGCCTACTTGATCGGCAGGATCTGCCCCTGCACCTTCTCGACATTCAAGGCCCGCAGCATGTCGGCCAGCGTCTTGCCGGACTCGTCGCGAAATCGATCGGACAGCAGCTCGATGGCCTCCATGCGGTCCAGCCGGAAGCCGCGGAAATCGTTGCGAAGCTCGCACCATGCCGACAGCGTCCAGACCTTGCCCCAGTAGAAGCAGCCCAGCGGCCGCACCGTGCGCTCGCTGGCGTCGCCCGACACGTCGCGGTAGGCCAGCCGCAGCTTGTTGTGCGACTGCACGGCTTCTCGCAGCGTCTGCAGCCGCGCGCGCAGGGCGGGCTCCAGGCCCAGCGCTGGGGCATAGAGCGCCAGCGCCTCCGCGGACACCCTCGCCGCAGGGGGCAGCACCGACAGGATCTTGCCGAGGCCGGTCTCGATGTCGCGCGCCAGCGCCGGATCGACCCAGCTCTGCGCCAGCCGCGCCGCGGCCACCAGCGCCGAGGCCTCGTCCTGCGTGAACATCAGCGGCGGCAGCTCGAAGCCCGCGCCCAGTCGGTAGCCCATGCCGGCTTCGCCCTCGATGGGCACGCCCTGGTGCTGCAGGTCGGCCACGTCGCGGTACACGGTGCGTTCCGACACCTCCAGGCGCTGCGCCAGGAACGCGGCCGTGGTCAGGCGCCGCCCGCGAATGAGCTGCACGATCTGGAAGAGGCGGTCGGCGCGGCGCATCAGCGTGTTCCGGTGAGCTTCTTCGCGAAGCCTTCGACGAAGTAGCGCTTGCCGCGCTGCACGACCGTGTGGCCCTCGGCCTCGAGCTTCGACATCTGCGCCTCGATGCCGCCGGGGTACTTCGGATTGAGTTCGCCGCCGATCTTGAGCGTGCGCCACCAGGGCGTGCGCTCCACTGGATGCGTAGGCGGCGCTTCTTCGGTCGCGTGCGCGACCATGTGCGCGAAGATCGCCGTGGTCACGGTGCAGCCGATGGTGGCGTGATGACGCGCCGCAATGTCCTCGCCGATGCCCATGACGGTTGCGAGGCGGCCTTCGGGCACGCCGCGCATCGCGGCTTCGACTTCCTGCGGCGATGGCGTGGCGATGGTCCCTTCGCCGCGCCGGGGGCGCATGGCGGCGGGAATCTCCTTCACGTTCGGCAGGTGAGGGTAGCTGGCCAGTCTCTCGCGCCAGCTCTTTTTCAGGCTCATGCAACTCCGATGTGGATCGCTACCTTGTCCGGTCCTTCATAGGCCTCGAAGTCGCTGCGGTAGCTGCGCGCGACGTTCGGGTGCGCCTCGAAATATTGCCAGATGCGCTGCCAGGTGGAGATCACCATCTGCGGCATCTCACCCTGGCCGTTGAAGACCAGATAGTTGCCGGCCTCGATGGGAATGCTGCCTTCCCCATCCGTGACGACAACGCCCGCCGTCACATCGAAGGCGCCGTTGGCATCCGATTCGTAGGCCGAGTAGACGCCGAAGATGCGCGTGTCGGCCGTGCGATTGGGTGTCGACGCGTAGGTCTCCTCACCGAAGAAGCGCCCCCACAGCGCGCCGAGGCGAGCGGTGGCTGGGTCGCTCTCTTCGCGATTGGTGGTGCGGACGGTGAGGCCCGAGACGCGGAAGGCGTCGACGTGCTGGCGGATGGGTTCCATGTATTTCTTCTCCTCAAAACAATAGTGTCTTCGACTCGGCCTTCATGGCTTTGGCGATCAGCTGCATGTCGGCGTCGCTGACGTCGAACATGCCGAAGCGGAACTTGTAGCCCCATTGCTTGGGGTTCTCGATGAAGGCGAGGCGTTCGATCAGCGGTGCGATGGGGGCCTCGTGCGAGGCCGCGTAAGCCACGTCTCGGCGCCACGGCACGAAGCCGTTGCCCATGTCGAACTCGTAGGGCTCGCCGGACTGCACGATGCCGATCGAGACGAAGCTCTGCAGCCTGTCGGTGCCGCCGAACACCGTGGCCGGCGAATAGTAGGCCACGCGGTCCCCGGGCGAGAGCCGCTTGAGCGGCGCGTGCTTGCCGTGCCCCACCTGCATGAAACCCAGGGGCTGGTGGTCGCGACCGCGCCGGGCATGCTCGGCGCTGGCCACGGCGATCCAGTTTCGCTGCGTCATGGCGGTTCAGTCCAGCGCGTGCAAGCCGATTTCGTTGCCTTCGGTGTCGCGCAGGTAGGCGATGAAGCCCATGCCCGGCGGCAGCGCGGACTTGGGTCCGACGATCTGTCCGCCGGCCGCTTCGACGCGTGCCAGCACGGCGTCGATGCCGGGCGAGCAGTCGAGATAGATGCGAACACCCGTGCCGGCGCGCGCGGCGCCGCTCGCGCCGGCCTGCAGGGCGCCGCCCGTGGCGGGCTTGTCGTGGGGGAAAACTGCCAGCGTGTCGTTGCCGAAGTTCTCGCGGCGCAGCTTGCGGCCCAGCACGGTTTCGTAGAAGGCTTGGGCGCGGTCCAGGTCGGCGACCGGGATCTCGAACCAGCTGATGGCGTTTTGCATTTGGAGGGCTCTCTTTCGTGTGTTGGGAAGGAGCCCTGATGGTGCTGGCGGGCTACTGACAGCGTCTTGTCAGTAGGCTGTCGGCAAGGCGAAAAAAAGCCCGCGATGCTCGCAAGAGCATGCGCGGGCCCGGTACGGGACGCTGCTGCGAAGGCTTAGAGCACGTCGCTGGCGAAATCGGCCAGCCGCGAGCGCTCGCCGCGCGCCAGCGTGATGTGCCCGCCGTGCGGCCAGCCCTTGAACTTGTCGACCGCGAAGGTCAGTCCAGAAGAGCCTTCCGTGAGGTACGGCGTGTCGATCTGCGCGAGGTTGCCCATGCAGATGATCTTGGTGCCGGGGCCGGCACGCG
Organism: Variovorax paradoxus; assembly: GCF_022009635.1. Taxonomy (NCBI): domain Bacteria; kingdom Pseudomonadati; phylum Pseudomonadota; class Betaproteobacteria; order Burkholderiales; family Comamonadaceae; genus Variovorax; species Variovorax paradoxus. The sequence goes on along the minus strand of NZ_CP091716.1, from coordinate 5,188,897 downwards.
TGATCAGCGTCTTCATCTGCTTGGGCGTGAGGTTCTGCGCCTCGTCGATGATCACGTACTTGTTCAGGAAGGTACGTCCGCGCATGAAGTTCATGCTCTTGACCTTGATGCGGCTGCGGATCAGCTCGTTGGTGGCCGCGCGGCCCCACTCGCCGGCGCCGCCGCCGTCGCCCTTGGCGAGGAACTCGAGGTTGTCGTCGAGCGCGCCCATCCAGGGGCCCATCTTTTCTTCTTCGGTGCCGGGCAGGAAGCCGATGTCCTCGCCCACGCTCACGGTGGCGCGGGTCATGATGATCTCGGTGTAGCGGCGGTCGTCGAGCACCTGCGTGAGGCCGGAGGCCAGCGCCATCAGGGTCTTGCCGGTGCCGGCGGTGCCGGTCAGCGTGACGAAGTCGATCTCCGGGTCCATCAGCAGGTTCATCGCGAAGTTCTGCTCGCGGTTGCGGGTGTTCACGCCCCACACGGCGTTCTTGCCGGAGCTGTAGTCCTTGAGCGTCTTGAGCACCGCGGTCTTGTCGCGGATTTCGGTGACGCGCGCGTACATGCTCGGCTCGCCAGGCGCTTCGAAGAAGACGAACTGGTTGATGTACAGGTTGGGCACCAGCGGACCGCTGATCCGGTAGAAGGTGTTGCTGCCGCTCTGCCAGCTTTCCACCGTCTTGCTCTGGCGGGTCCAGAAGTCGGGCGGCAGGGCGAGCGAGCCGGCGTACAGCAGGTCGCCGTCGTCCAGCGTCTTGTCGTTCTGGTAATCCTCGGCGGCCAGGCCCAGCGCGCGTGCCTTGACGCGCATGTTGATGTCCTTCGACACCAGCACCACTTCCTGCTTCGGCTTGCCGGGTTTGTCGGTGGCGTACTCGTCGCGCAGCGCCTGCACCACGCCCAGGATCTGGTTGTCCGCCTTGCCCTGGGGCAGGCTGACCGGCAGCGAGTAGTCGAGCGGAGCGGTCTGGAAGAACAGCCGGCCGCCGGCTTCGCGATGGCCGGTGGTGTCGAGCTTCAGGCCCTTGTCGATGTCGGCGTCTTGTGCGGCGGCCAGCGCGTCGAGCGTGCGGCTTGTCTGGCGGCCGTTGCGGGCGACTTCGGTGGTGCCTTTCTTGTGGCCGTCGAGCTCTTCCAGCACGATCATCGGCAGGAAGATGTCGTGTTCCTCGAAGCGGAACAGGCACATCGGGTCGTGCAGCAACACGTTGGTGTCGAGCACGAACAGCTTGGCGGGGCCGGTGGACTTGCTGCGCTTGGGGCGGGCCGGAGCCTGAGGCGCGGGGGCGACGGGCGCCGCTGCCAGAGCGACAGGGGCTTTCGTTTCGACCTGAATCAGGGCTTGCGGCTGGGGCGCGCTCACGGGTGCTGGTGCGGTCACCGGGGTGGCCGCGGGCACGGCCTTCGCCTTGGTACGACGCGTCGGGCGTGTGGTGGCGGGTGCGCCGCCGGCGCCTTCTGTGCCGATGCTGTCGAACAGTTCCAGCGGTTGCGGCGTGCGCGCGGGCGCTTCATCGGCGCGCTGTTCGGTTGCGCGGCGCGAGCCCCTGTGCGAGGACCGGGCGGGCGCGTCGAGTGCGTCCGGCGAAAGCAATGCAGCGCGTTTCGTTGGGGCGGGAGGCAATGGCATGTGTCAGATCGCTCGCAGGAAGTGGGAACCAGAAAACGAAAAAGCCGCCTGAAGACCAAGGCGGCTTTGTTCGGGGGATGCGGTCGTGGAGCTCAACGGCATGAGGCCATTATGCACACCGCAAATGACGCGCCGGGGGCTCTTTTGCGTGCTGCGTTGGGCATTTCCCACGCAACGCCGCGAAAGCGCGCCTCCCGCGCTTGCGGTGATCAGGCCGCCTTCTTGAGCGCCTTGACCGCCTTGAGCACGTCGTCGACGTGCCCCGGAACCTTGAGCCCGCGCCATTCGGCCTTCAGGATGCCGTCGGCGCCGATCAGGAAGGTGCTGCGCTCGATGCCCTTGACCTTCTTGCCGTACATGATCTTGTTCTTGACCACGCCGAACATGTGGCACATTTTTTCTTCGGTGTCGGCGATGAGTTCGAAGGGGAGTTCGAGCTTGGCCTTGAATTCGTCATGCGACTTCATGTTGTCGCGGGACACGCCGAAGACCGTGGCGCCGGCTTTTTCGAAGTCTTTGTAGCGGTCGCGAAACTGCATGGCTTCGGTTGTGCAACCCGGAGTGTTATCTTTCGGGTAAAAATACATGACCAGCACGTGGCCGAGATGCGAGGTATTCGAGACCTTGAGGCCGCCCGTGGCGTTGGCGTCGAATTCAGGAATGGGTTTGTTGACAACGATCGCCATGAAACTTGTTTTCTCCGTTAGATTCCATTCCTCGAGCCCTCTCAGCCGTTTTCGGGCTTGCTCGATGAATGGAGGATTGGTCGTTGCTAACTTTGGGGTAGCTGGCCTGTTCGCAACCTAGTATTTTACCCCGAAAACACCTGTATCAGCCACCCGCCGGGCTCTCCACGAGCAGGGCGGCAATCACATGCCGGCCTTCTCCGGCCAGGATGTTGTAGGTCCGGCAGGCTGCCGCGGTGTCCATGGTCTCGACGCCGGTGCGCTGCGACATGAGGGGCTTCAGCCAGGCGGGCTGGGGAAAGCGGATGCGGTTTCCGCTGCCGAAAATGATCAATTCCGCGCCCAGCGAGGCCAGCTGCGCGAAATGCTCGGGACCGAGCTGGTCGAAGCTGGCGCAGTTCCATTCGAAGCGCTCGCCGCGCGAGCCGACGACCACGCTGCCTTCGACTTTTTCGTTGTTGATTGCAACCCAGCCGGGGCCGTGCGCGGTGAGTGATTGGGCGTCTGATTTGTCGGGCTGGAGCTTCATCTGGACACTGGGAACTGTGGTCAAATTATAGGTTTTCCCTGGTGCCAGAGGGCTTGCAAGGGCTTTCTCCAACGAACCCCCGAACGAGCCTCGCGAGCCTTGCAGGAGCCTCGCCGGCCTGTATCTCCGAGTAACAAACCCGTCTCAACCCGTTAATCCGCGCCCGGGAGGGCCCTTTGAAGCAGCTCAAGAAATCGGCCAAGCTGGCCAACGTTCTCTATGACATCCGCGGCCCCATCATGGACGCCGCCAAGCAGATGGAAGAGGACGGCCAGAAGATCATCAAGCTCAACATCGGCAACCTGGCCGTGTTCGGCTTCGACGCACCCGAGGAAATCCAGCAGGACATGATCCGCAACCTGCCGACCTCGGCGGGCTATTCGGACAGCAAGGGTGTCTTCGCCGCGCGCAAGGCCGTGATGCACGAGACGCAGAAGCAGGGCGTGGTGGGCGTCACGCTCGACGACATCTACCTCGGCAACGGCGCCAGCGAACTGATCGCCATGTCCACGAACGCGCTGCTCAACGACGGCGACGAGCTGCTGCTGCCGGCCCCCGACTACCCGCTGTGGACCGCCTCCACGAGCCTGTCCGGCGGCACCCCGGTGCACTACCTGTGCGACGAGGCCAACGGCTGGATGCCCAACCTGGACGACATCCGCGCCAAGATCACGCCGCGCACCAAGGGCATCGTGGTCATCAACCCGAACAACCCGACCGGCGCGCTGTATTCCGACGACCTGCTCAAGAGCATCGTGGCCATTGCGCGCGAGCACAGCCTCGTGATCTTCGCCGATGAGGTCTACGACAAGGTGCTCTACGACGGCGTCAAGCACACGGCCATCGCGAGCCTGTCGACCGACGTGCTCACGCTGACCTTCAATTCGCTCTCCAAGAGCTACCGTTCGTGCGGCTACCGTGCCGGCTGGCTCGCGGTGTCGGGCAACAAGCGCGCCGCGCAGGACTACATCGAGGGCCTGAACATGCTCTCGAACATGCGCCTGTGCGCCAACGTGCCGGGCCAGTGGGCCATCCAGACGGCGCTGGGCGGCTACCAGAGCATCAACGACCTCGTGTGCGAGGGCGGACGCCTGCGCCGCCAGCGCGACCTGGCCTACGAGCTGATCACCGCCATTCCCGGCGTGAGCTGCGTCAAGCCGAGCGCCGCGCTCTACATGTTCCCCAAGCTCGACCCGGAGGTCTATCCGATCGAGGACGACCGCCAGTTCTTCCTCGAGCTGCTGAAGGAAACCCGCGTGATGCTGGTGCAGGGCACCGGCTTCAACTGGGCCACGCCCGACCATTTTCGCATCGTGTTCCTGCCCCACGAGGACGACCTGCGCGAAGCCATCAACCGCATCGCCAAGTTCCTGGAGCAGTACCGCCTGCGCCGCAAGACGGGCTCATGAACCTCGCCCGTGTCGCCGTGGCGCTGTCGTCCCTGGTCGCGCTGTCCGTTGGCGCCGCCGGCAAGGAGCCGGTCGCGTTCTCGCACAACGACTGGGAACTGGCCTGCGACAACACGCTGACCTGCCGCGCCGCCGGCTACCAAGCGGACAGCGGCGGCAGCGAGCCGGTGTCTATGCTCGTCACCCGCAAGGCCGGCCCCGGTACGCCGATCGACGTGCAGCTGCAGATCGGCGACACCGACGGCGTCAAGGGCACGCTGCGCTTCAAGGTCGGCAAGGCCACGGTCTCCGGCCTCGAAGCGGGAACCGCCAGCTTCGACGACAGCCAGGTCCGCGCCGTCCTGCCCGAACTTCTCAAGGGCGACGAAGCCCAGGTCACGGCGGGCGGCGGCAAGAAGTGGGTTCTTTCGCTTTCCGGCCTCAACGCCGTGCTGCTGAAGATGGACGAAGCGCAGGGCCGCGTCGGCACGCCGGGCGCGCTGGTGCGCAAGGGCACCAAGCCCGAGTCCTCCGTGTTGCCGCCGGTGCCCATGCCCGTCGTCGACGTGCCCAGGCCGCCGAAGGCGCGTGCCGGCGACGACGCGCTGGCCGCGCGCATCTTCCCCTCGCTCGACCTGAAGGATGCGCGCGAGCAGTGCAACAACCAGGACCAGGTCAACGCCAAGTCGATGGAAGTCCACCGACTGAACGACCGCAAGGTGTTGCTGGCCCTGGGCTGCGGCGTCGGGGCGTACAACTACACCACGCTGCTCTGGCTCGCCAACGACAAGCCGCCCTATGCGCCCGTGTCCCTCGAGGCCAGCGGCGAGTTCGACGAGAAGGACGCCAGCGTCACCTCTGCCATGAAGGGGCGCGGCATCGGCGACTGCTGGTCGGCCGAAACCTGGAATTTCAACGGCAAGGACTTCGTGCGCACCGGCGCGACGGGCGACGGCATGTGCCGTGGCTTCGCAGGCGGCGCCTGGACCTTGCCCCGCTACGTCAGCCGCGTCGTCGTGACCGGGCCGACCGCCACCCCATCCAAACCATGAACGCCATGAACGCGACTCTCCCAATGAAATCCATCCAAGTAGGCCTGCTTGGCGCAGGCACGGTCGGCAGCGGCACCTTCAAGGTGCTCCAGCGCAACCAGGAAGAAATCAAGCGCCGCGCCGGCCGCGGCATCGAGATCACCATGGTGGCCGACCTGGACACCGCCCGTGCCCGCGAAGTGGCCGGCGAAGGCGTCAAGGTGGTCAGCGATGCGCGCGAAGTCATCGCCAACCCCGACATCGACATCGTCATCGAGCTGATCGGCGGCTACGGCATCGCCAAGCAACTGGTGCTCGAAGCCATCGCGGCCGGCAAGCACGTGGTCACGGCCAACAAGGCGCTGCTGGCGGTGCACGGCACCGAGATCTTCGCGGCGGCGCACGCCAAGGGCGTGATGGTGGCCTTCGAGGCCGCGGTGGCCGGCGGCATTCCGATCATCAAGGCGTTGCGCGAAGGCCTCACGGCCAACAGCATCCAGTGGCTGGCCGGCATCATCAACGGCACCACCAACTTCATCCTGTCCGAGATGCGCGACAAGGGTCTGGACTTCGCGACCGTGCTCAAGGAAGCGCAGCGCCTGGGCTACGCCGAAGCCGACCCGACCTTCGACATCGAAGGCGTCGATGCCGGCCACAAGGTCACGCTGATGAGCGCGATCGCCTTCGGCATTCCGGTGCAGTTCGACAAGGCCCACATCGAGGGCATCACCAAGCTCGCCGCGCAAGACATCAAGTACGCCGAACAGCTCGGCTACCGCATCAAGCTGCTGGGCGTGACCAAGCGCACCGCCAAGGGCATCGAGTTGCGCGTGCATCCGTCGCTGGTGCCGTCCAAGCGCCTGCTGGCCAACGTCGAGGGCGCGATGAACGCGGTGGTCGTGCACGGCGACGCCGTCGGCACCACGCTGTACTACGGCAAGGGCGCGGGCAGCGAACCCACGGCCAGCGCGGTGATCGCCGACCTGGTCGACATCACGCGCCTGCACACGGCGGATGCGGCGCACCGCGTGCCGCACCTGGCCTTCCACCCCGACGCCATGAGCGACCTGAAGGTGCTGCCGATGACCGAGGTCGTCACCAGCTACTACCTGCGCCTGCGCGTGGCCGACCAGGCCGGCGTGCTCGCCAAGGTGACGGGCCTGCTCGCCACCGCCGGCATCAGCATCGACGCCGTGCTGCAGCGCGAAGCCGACGAAGTGGGCGGCGAGGGCTCCACCCAGACCGACCTGATCATCCTCACGCACGACGCCCGCGAAGGCACCGTCAACGACGTGCTGGCCGAGCTGCAGGCGCTGCCGACCGTGCTGCAACCCATCGTGCGCATCCGCAAGGAAGAGCTGTCCTGAGCGACGGTTCGCCAACGCCAAACAACCGAGCATCCAAAGTGAACTACCTGAGCACCCGCGGCCACCCCGACCGCAAGCGCTTTTGCGACATCCTCCTCGAAGGCCTGGCGCCCGATGGCGGCCTCTACCTGCCCGAGCAGTACCCCAAGGTCGACACCGCCACGCTCGCCAAATGGCGCGACCTGCCGTATGCCGAGCTGGCCTTCGAGATCCTGTCGCTCTACATCGACGACATTCCGGCGGCCGACCTCAAGGCTCTCTGCGCGAAGACCTACACCGCCGAAGTGTTCGGCTCCGACGAGATCGTGCCGCTGCGCGAGCTCGAGGACGGCGTGTACCTCGAAGCCCTGTCGAACGGCCCCACACTGGCCTTCAAGGACATGGCGATGCAGCTGCTGGGCAACCTGTTCGAGTACGAACTGGGCCGCCGCGGCGCGGAACTCAACATCCTGGGCGCCACCAGCGGCGACACCGGCAGCGCGGCCGAGTACGCCATGCGCGGCAAGAAGGGCGTGCGCGTCTTCATGACCTCGCCGGACGGCCGCATGAGCCCGTTCCAGCAGGCGCAGATGTTCAGCCTGCAGGACGAGAACATCCACAACATCGCCATCACCGGCGTGTTCGACGACTGCCAGGACATCGTCAAGGCGGTGTCTAACGACCTGGGCTTCAAGCGCAAGTACCGCATCGGCACGGTCAACTCGATCAACTGGGCGCGCCTGCTGGCGCAGGTCGTCTACTACTTCGCAGGCTACTTCCAGGCCACGGCGAGCAACGACAAGCCGGTGAGCTTCACCGTGCCTTCGGGCAACTTCGGCAACGTCTGCGCGGGCCACGTGGCGCGCATGATGGGCCTGCCGATCCAGACGCTGGTGGTCGCCACCAACGAGAACGACGTGCTCGACGAGTTCTTCCGCACCGGCGTGTACCGCGTGCGCGGCGCCGCCGACACGCATGAAACCTCCAGTCCGTCGATGGACATCAGCAAGGCCAGCAACTTCGAGCGCTTCGTGTTCGACCTGGTGGGCCGCGATGCAGCCAAGCTGCGCAAGCTGTTCGTGGAAGACCTGGGCCTGCAGGGCAGCTTCGACCTGAGCGGCGACCCGGTGTTCAAACAGGCCGCGGAACGCTTCGGCTTCAAGAGCAGCCGCAGCACGCACGCCGACCGCCTGGCCGTCATCCGCGACACCGACAAGCGCTTTGCCACGCTGGTCGACCCGCACACCGCCGACGGCCTGAAGGCCGCGCGCGAACACCTCGCGCCGGGCGTGCCGATGGTGGTGCTCGAAACCGCGTTGCCCATCAAGTTCGCTGAAACGCTGGTCGAGGCGCTGGGCGAAGAGCCCGCGCGTCCGAAGAAGTTCGAAGGCATCGAGGCGCTGCCCAAGCGCGTCGTCAAGCTGCCGGCCGATGCGGAAGCCGTCAAGGCCTACATCGCGCAGAACTGTGACTGACCAGCAAGGCCGGGCCCGCGCATGAAGGTCGTCGGCTTTGCCGGCTATTCGGGCGCGGGCAAGACCACGCTGCTGGAGCGCCTCATTCCGGCGCTCAAGCGGCACGGGCAGCGCGTGTCGGTGGTCAAGCACGCGCACCACAAGTTCGACATCGACCATCCCGGCAAGGACACGTATCGCCACCGCGAGGCCGGCGCCTTCGAGGTGGTGGTGGCGTCCGACCAGCGGCTGGCGGTGATGCGCGAATTCGAGGTGCCTGTGGAACTCAGCGTGCACCAGCTGCTGGCCGAGGTGCATCCGGCGGCCGACTGGGTGCTGGTCGAGGGCTTCCGGCACAGCGACGTGCTCAAGATCGAGATCTGGCGCCAGCCCGAAGAGGGCGAGCCGGCGCGCCCGGTGCTCTACACCGACGACCCCTTCGTCACCGCCGTCGCCACCGATGCGCCCGGCAGCCTGCCGTCGCCCACCGGGCGCCCGCTGTTCGACCTCAACGACGCCGAGGCCATTGCGAAGTGGTTGATCGACAGCGGCGACCGCTTCGAATACAACCCCGAACACCATGGCTGATTCACCCGTTCCTTTCTCCGCCTCTTCGTCGCGTCCGCCGCTGATGCCGCTGGACGAGGCGATCGCCGTCCTGCTCGCAAAGGCACAGCCCACGGCACTGCCGAACGAAAGCGTCGGCACCTTCGACGCCGACGGCCGCGTGCTGGCGCAGGACCTCGTCTCCGGCCTCACGGTGCCGCCGCGCGACAACAGCGCGATGGATGGCTACGCCGTGCGCGTGGCCGACTGCGCCGCGCCGGGCGCGGAGCTGAAGGTGGCGCAGCGCATTCCCGCTGGTACCGTCGGCACGCCGCTAGCGGCGGGCACGGCGGCGCGTATCTTCACCGGCGCGCAGATCCCTGAAGGCGCCGACGCGGTCGTGATGCAGGAGGATACGACGGCCACGCCGCAGGAGGGCGGCCTGGGTTCGGTGCGCATCGCCATCGTGCCGGCCGCCGGCCAGTGGATTCGCCGCGCGGGCGAAGACGTGGCCTCCGGCGACGTCGTGCTCAAGAAGGGCGAGCGCCTGACGCCTGCCGCGCTGGGCCTTGCGGCCAGCATCGGGTTTCACAAGCTGCAGGTTGCGCGCAGGCCGCGCGTGGCCATGCTCTCCACCGGCGACGAGCTGGTGATGCCCGGCGAGGTCGCGCCCGATGCGATGAAGCCCGGCGCCATCTACAACTCCAACCGCTTCTTCATGCGTGCGTTGCTGCATCGCCTGGGCTGCGAGGTGAACGATCTGGGCATCGTGCCCGACAACCGCGAAGCCACCATCGCGGCGCTGCGCGATGCGGCCGAAACCAGCGACCTGATCATCACGACCGGCGGCGTGTCCGTCGGCGAGGAAGACCACATCCGCGCTGCCCTGCAGTCGCTGGGCGAGCTGCAGTTGTGGTCGCTGTCGATGAAGCCCGGCAAGCCCTTCGCCTACGGCTCCATCGCGCGCGGCAACGGGCAGGGCGCCTGCCACGTGACGGGGCTGCCGGGCAACCCGGTGTCGAGCTTCCTCACCTTCCTGATGCTGGTGCGGCCTTTCCTGCTGACTTTGCAGGGCGCTACGCGTGTCGCACCGGAGCCGGTGAAGATGCGCGCCGATTTCGACTGGCCGCGCGCCGACAAGCGCCGCGAGTTCCTGCGCGCGCGGCGCAACGCGGCGGGCGGACTCGAGCTGTTCGGCAACCAGAGCTCGGGCGTGCTCACCTCGATGGTCTGGGGCGACGGCGTGGTCGACAACCCGGCGGGGCAGACGATCAAGTCGGGCGACATCGTCGACTTCATTCCCTTCGCTTCGCTGCTGGGCTGAACGCGGTCATGAAGGTCCAGGTCCGGTATTTCGCTTCGGTGCGCGAGGCGCTTTCCAGCAGCGGCGAAGCCGTCGATACGCAGGCCGAAACCCTCGCGGCCCTGCGCGACGAACTCATTGCAAGGGGCGGTGCCTACGCCACCGCGCTCGCTCGGGGCAAGGCGGTGCGCATGGCGCTCGATCAGACGATGAGCGACGAAGCCGCAGCCCTTCGCGAAAGCTGCGAGGTCGCTTTCTTTCCGCCGGTCACGGGCGGCTGAGCGAGGCGTCGAGCGCCACGAGGCGCTCGCGCAGGCTGTCCGACGCGCGCGTCATCGGCGAGCGCAATTCGTTCTGCATTTCGCCCGCGTGCGCGAGCAGGGCCTTCACCGGGCCGGGGTTCGGCTCGGCAAAGAGCATTTCCACCAGCGGCTGCAGCGCCTGCCATTCGGCGCGTGCCTCGGCCAGGCGGTTTTCCGCCATCAGCCGCACCAAGCGGACGAAGCGTCGTGTCTGCACGTTGCCGCTGGCCGCGATGGCGCCCACGCCGCCTTCGGCCATGGTGGCGAAGATCTGGTGGTCTTCACCCGTCAGTACCTGCAGGCGGCCGTCGGCGATCACGGCGCGCGTCTTGGCCATGTCGCCGCCGCAGTCCTTGATGCCGCGGATGCGCGGGTGCGCTGCCAGCGCCAGCAGCGTGTCGCGGGCGATGGTGACGCCGGTGCGGTAGGGAATGTCGTAGACCAGCACGGGCACCGAGCTGGCGTCGGCGATGGCACGGAACCATTCGAGCAGGCCGGCTTGCGAGGGGCGCACGTAGTGCGGCGCCGATACCAGCAGGCCCGCCAGCGGGCGCTCGGAGAGCTTGCGGGCCCAGGCCGTGGCCTTGCCCAGGTGGTAGCCGGAAACGCCCATCACGACCGGCAGGCCGCCCGCGGCTTCCAGCACGGTGTCGAGCACGGCCAGTTGTTCGGCCTCGTCGAGCGCGGCGGCTTCGCCGGTGGAGCCACAGGGCACGAAGCCCGTCACGCCGTCACTGGCGAGCCTTCGGACCAGCGCGGCAAGGGCCGAGTGGTCCACCGCGCCGTCGCGGAAAGGGGTGACAAGGGCCACCCAGAGACCGGAAAAGTCGGTGTGGGTAGTGGGGTTCTGTTGTTGAGGCACGCGGGCTTCCTTTCAGGAATCGACCGATGGAAAGAACCATCGTCCGATGCGCGCGCAACCCAGGAGGGGCCAAAGCCTTGGCAGGTTCCGTCGCTCATCCGACGACGGAACCTCGGCTCCGGTCAGACGAGCTTTGGTTTTTTTGCTTTGTTGCTGCCGCCCTGGCGCGCACGGCTGGCTTCGGGGTGCGAAGGCACCGGGAAGAGCGTGGGCGTGGCAAGGCGGGGCATCGGCACAGTCTATCGCGATGCCACAATTCGGACATGAGCGTTGCCCGTGTTTCGATCCAGACGAACGATTTCGACCTCTCGCGGGAGGTTGCCGCGTTGCGCGACGGCGACAAACGCGTGGGCGCGGTGTGCAGCTTCGTGGGCACGGTGCGCGATCGCAATGACGGCAGCAGCGTCTCGTCGATGGAGCTGGAGCACTACCCCGGCATGACCGAGAAGGCCATCGAGGCCATGATCGACGAGGCGCACAGGCGCTTCGACATCCTGGGTGCGCGCGTGATCCATCGCGTCGGGCCGCTGCAGCCGCTGGACCAGATCATGATGGTGGCGGTGGTGTCGGCCCACCGCGGCCAGAGCTTCGAGGCCTGCGAGTTCCTGATGGACTACCTCAAGACCCAGGCGCCGTTCTGGAAGAAAGAGCAGACGCCCGAAGGCGCCCGCTGGGTCGATGCGCGCGTGGCCGACGACGCGGCCCTGGCGCGCTGGGGCATCAGCGCCCCGAATGCTTAAAGAGGCTTGAAGCCGCTGGACTGGATGATCTTTTCCCAGGTCTGCGTGTAGGTGCGCACGCGGCCCGCGAACTGGCCCTGCGGCTCGTAACCAACCGTCAGGCCCATCGTCGTGAGCTTCTGCTTCACGTCGGGCATGGCCAGCACCTTCTGCAGCGCGTCGCCGTACTTGTCGATGATCGGCTGGGGCGTGCCCACCGGCGCGAAGATGCCGTAGTAGGGCAGGTCGTCCAGGTTCGCGAAGCCCAGTTCGGTGAACGTGGGCACGTTGGGGATCACGGCCTGGCGCTTGGCGCCGATGGAGGCCACGATGCGCACCTTGCCGGCCTTGTGGTTCTCGATGAAGTCCGGCACCGAGGCGATGCCCGCGGTGATCTGGTTGCCCAGCATGTCGGCCGTCATGGGGGCGCTGCCGCGGTAGGGCGCGGGCTGCACGTCGATCTTGTACTTGTCCGAGATCATCTTCACCAGGAACTCGGGAATGGAGGCCGGCGCGGGAATGCCGATGGTCTCCTTGCCGCCCTTCTGGGTGCGTACCCATTTGACGTACTCGTCCATGGTCTTGGCCGGCGTGCCGCCCGACACCGCCAGCACGTTGGCGAAGGTCGCGAAGCCGGCCACGGGCACGAAGTCGGTGGCCGGGTTGAAGCCGGGGTTCTTCACGACCTGCGGCAGGATCGATATGGTGTGGTCATGCGACAGCAGCAGCGTGTGGCCGTCGGCAGGGGAAGACTTCAGCACCGTCGCGGCGATCTGGCCGCCCGCGCCGGCGCGGTTTTCGACCACCACGGGCACGCCCAGCACGTCCTTGAGTTTCTCGCCCAGCGTGCGTGCAATGGCGTCGGTGCCGGCACCGGCGGGGAAGCCGACCAGCAGGCGGATGGGCGTGCCGCTCTGGGCTTGCGCGGGTGCCAGGACGGCAGCCGAAAGACCCAGCGCCAGCAGCAATTGCGCACCGCGCGACACGACATTGCGCCTTGAAAAGGACATGATGGACTCCAAAAACAGCAAGAGTGGAAAGAAACAGAAAAACCCCCTCGAGCGTCTTTGCACTTGAAGGGACGGCGAACGGCCCTATTTTGAATGCAGGAATCAAGCCATGCGACAAGACAAACTCACCACCAAATTTCAGGAAGCACTGGGCGACGCACAGTCGCTCGCACTGGGCAACGACAACGCCTACATCGAGCCGGCTCACTTGCTGGCCGCGATGCTGCGGCAGGACGACGGTCCCCGCGCCCTGCTGGAGCGTGCCGGCGTCAACGTGCCCGGCCTGACGCAGGCGGCCGAAGCCGCCATCAAGAAACTTCCGCAGGTGCAGGGCCACGACATCGTGCAGGTCGGCCCCGAGCTCGGCAAGCTGCTGCAGGCCACCGAGAAGGAAGCCATCAAGCGCAATGACCAGTTCATTGCCGGCGAACTCTTCCTGCTGGCCCTGGCCGACAGCAAGGCCGACATCGGCAAGACCGCCAAGGAGAACGGCCTGAGCCGCAAGTCGCTCGAAGCCGCCATCGACGCCGTGCGCGGCGGGCAGGGCGTGAACAGCGCCGACGCCGAAGGCCAGCGCGAAGCCCTCAAGAAATACTGCATGGACCTGACCGAGCGCGCCCGCCTGGGCAAGCTCGACCCGGTCATCGGCCGCGACGAGGAAATCCGCCGCGCCATCCAGGTGCTGCAACGCCGCACCAAGAACAACCCCGTGCTCATCGGCGAACCCGGCGTGGGCAAGACCGCTATCGTGGAAGGCCTAGCGCAGCGCATCGTCGCGGGAGAAGTGCCCGATTCGCTCAAGGGCAAGCGCGTGCTGTCGCTCGACATGGCCGCGCTGCTGGCCGGTGCCAAGTTCCGCGGTGAATTCGAAGAGCGCCTGAAGACCGTGCTCAACGAACTCGCGAAGGACGAAGGCCAGACCATCGTCTTCATCGACGAGCTTCACACCATGGTCGGCGCCGGCAAGGCCGAAGGCGCCATGGACGCGGGCAACATGCTCAAGCCGGCGCTCGCGCGCGGCGAACTGCATTGCGTGGGCGCCACCACGCTCGACGAATACCGCAAGTACATCGAGAAGGATGCCGCGCTGGAGCGCCGCTTCCAGAAGATCATCGTGGGCGAGCCCAGCGTGGAGGCCACCATCGCCATCCTGCGCGGGCTGCAGGAGAAGTACGAAGTGCACCACGGCGTGCAGATCACCGACCCGGCCATCGTGGCCGCGGCCGAGCTGAGTGACCGCTACATCACCGATCGCTTCCTGCCCGACAAGGCCATCGACCTGATCGACGAGGCCGCGGCCAAGATCAAGATCGAGATGGACTCCAAGCCCGAGGTCATGGACCGCCTCGACCGCCGCCTCATCCAGCTGCAGATCGAGCGCGAAGCCGTGCGCCGCGAAAAGGACGAAGCCTCGCAGAAGCGCCTCGGCCTGATCGAGGACGAGATCGTCAAGCTGCAAAAGGAAATCGCCGACTACGACGAAATCTGGCAGGCGGAAAAAGCGCAGGCCCAGGGCAGCGCTCAGGTGCGCGAAGACGTCGACAAGATCAAGTTCCAGATCGAGGAATGGAAGCGCAAGGGCGACTTCAACAAGGTCGCCGAGCTGCAATACGGCCAACTGCCGGCGCTCGAAAAGCGCCTGAAGGAAGCCGAGGCCAGCGAGGCGAGCAAGGGCAAGTCCAGCGCGCCCACGCTGCTGCGCACGCAGGTCGGCTCCGAAGAAATCGCCGAGGTCGTGGCGCGCGCCACCGGCATTCCGGTCGCCAAGCTGATGCAGGGCGAGCGCGACAAGCTGCTCGTGATGGAAGACAAGCTGCACGAGCGCGTGGTCGGCCAGGACGAGGCCATCGGTGCGGTCGCCAACGCGATCCGCCGCTCGCGCTCGGGGCTTTCCGATCCGAACCGTCCCACTGGCTCGTTCCTGTTCCTCGGCCCCACGGGCGTGGGCAAGACCGAGCTGTGCAAGGCGCTCGCTGGCTTCCTGTTCGACAGCGAAGACCACCTGATCCGCATCGACATGAGCGAGTTCATGGAGAAGCATTCGGTCGCCCGCCTGATCGGCGCGCCGCCGGGCTACGTGGGCTACGAGGAGGGCGGCTACCTCACGGAAGCCGTGCGCCGCAAGCCCTACAGCGTGGTGCTGCTCGACGAGGTCGAGAAGGCCCACCCCGACGTGTTCAACGTGCTGCTGCAGGTGCTGGACGATGGACGTCTGACCGACGGCCAGGGCCGCACCGTGGACTTCAAGAACACCGTGATCGTGATGACGAGCAACATCGGCTCGCCCATCATCCAGGCCATGGTGGGCAAGCCTTCCGAGGAGATCAAGGAAGCGGTGTGGGACGAGCTGAAGAACTACTTCCGCCCCGAGTTCCTGAACCGCATCGACGAGACCGTGGTGTTCCATGCGCTCGACGCTAAGAACATCGAGTCGATCGCCGCGATCCAGCTCAAGGTGCTGCAGGCGCGTCTCGCGAAGATGGACCTGGGGCTGGAGGTTTCGCCGGCTGCGCTGGCAGAGATCGCCAAGGTCGGCTTCGACCCGGTGTTCGGTGCGCGTCCGCTCAAGCGCGCGATTCAGCAGCGCATCGAGAACCCGCTGTCGAAGCTGCTGCTGGACGGAAGCTTCGGGCCGAAGGACACGATCGAGGTCACGACCGACCCGATCCAGACGCCCGGCCAGTTCTCGTTCACCAAGGCCGGGGAACCAACCGCGGCTGCCTCGGCCTAAAGTCGGATGATGAACTTCATTTTTCGCGTCATTCTTCTGCTCCTGGGGCTGGTTTTCGCGGCCAGCCTGGCCGTCGCGGTCATGTTGCTGGCGGCGGTGTGGGGTGTGCGCTACGCCTGGGGGCGACTCACGGGCAAGCCTGTGACCCCATGGGTCATGCGCTTCAACCCCCGCTCGGGCTTCGATCGATTTCGCAATGCGGCACAACCGGCTGAGCCGACCGCCGCCGACGTGGCCAACGCCCGGGCACGTGGCGAATCGGTGGAGCGTCCCGTGCGCATCCGCGGCAGTGCCAGCGACGTGACCGACGTGTCGCCGAAATCTGTTTCCCCGCGCGGCTGAACGCCGCAGGTATTTCGGGCGCGACAGCCGGTCGCGCCGTTCGCCGTCAGAATCGTCCTCCTGGAGCCGCGGCTCGCCAGCCGCGGCTTTTTGCTTTCATCCAGGAGAGACATTCAATGACTTCGCGCGACATCTTCGTGGTCGGTACCGCCCGCACCGCCATCGGCACCTTCGGCGGCTCGCTGAAGGACGTGCCCAACACCCAACTGGCCACCACCGCCGTCAAGGCCGCCATCGAGCGCAGCGGCGTCACGGCCAATGCCATCGGCCATGTGGTCATGGGCAACGTGATTCCCACCGACGTGAAGGACGCCTACCTGAGCCGCGTGGCCGCCATCGACGCGGGCTGCCCCATCGAGACGCCGGCCTTCAACGTGAACCGGCTCTGCGGCTCCGGCCTGCAGGCCATCGTGTCGGCTGCGCAGGCCATTGCGCTGGGCGACTGCGACATCGCCATCGGCGGCGGCTCGGAATCGATGAGCCGGGGCCCTTACTTCGACACGTCGGCACGCTACGGCGCGCGCATGGGCGATTCGGTGCTGGTCGACTACATGCTCGGCATCCTCCACGACCCGTGGGAGAAGATCCACATGGGCATCACGGCAGAAAACGTGGCCGCGCGCTATGGCATCACGCGCGATCAGATGGACGAGCTGGCGGTGAGCAGCCAGCAGCGCGCGGCGGCCGCCATTGCTGCGGGCCGCTTCAAGGAGCAGATCGTTCCGGTCGAAGTGAAGACGCGCAAGGGCGTCGTGCTCTTCGACACCGACGAGCATGTGCGCGCCGACACCACGGTCGAGACGCTCTCGAAGATGAAGCCCGCGTTCAAGAAGGACGGCCTCGTCACCGCCGGCAATGCATCGGGCATCAACGACGGTGCCGCCGCCGTGGTGCTCGCTGCCGGAGAGAGCGTCAAGGCACGCGGCCTGAAGCCGCTCGCGCGCCTCGTGGGCTATGCGCATGCAGGCGTCGAGCCCGCGTACATGGGCATCGGCCCGGTGCCGGCCACGCGCAAGGTGCTGGAACGCACCGGCCTGAAGGTGAGCGATTTCGACGTGATCGAATCGAACGAAGCCTTCGCGGCGCAGGCCTGCGCGGTCATCAAGGAACTGGGCTTCGACCCCGCCAAGGTGAACCCGAACGGCTCGGGCATTTCGCTGGGCCATCCGGTGGGCGCGACCGGCGCGATCATCACGACGAAGGCGATCGCCGAACTGCACCGCATCGGCGGGCGCTATGCGCTGGTCACGATGTGCATCGGCGGTGGGCAGGGCATTGCCGCCGTCTTCGAACGGGTCTGAGCGGCATGCTGCGTCCGCCCGTCCTGATCGACCCCGACGAGGTCGAGATCAGCGCCATCCGGGCGCAGGGCGCGGGCGGGCAGAACGTCAACAAGGTCTCGAGCGCGGTACATCTGCGCTACGACATCCCCGCGAGTTCGCTGCCGGCCGACGTGAAGGAGCGGCTGCTCGCGCTGCGCGACAGCCGCATCACGCAGGAAGGCGTGCTGGTGCTCAAGGCACAGCAGCACCGCACGCAGGAAATGAATCGCGCCGACGCCTTCGCGCGCCTGCAGACGGTGATCGACAGCGTGGCCGCGCCCCCGCGCGTGCGGCGTGCCACCAAGCCGACCTACGGCTCGAAGCAGCGGCGGCTCGAAGGCAAGAGCCAGCGTTCGCAGATCAAGAATCTGCGCGGACCGGTGCGGGACTGAGCGCGCCGGCGTCTTCGTGGACGCCGAGACGGGGTGAGGGGCAAAGCGCCCGTTCAATGTGTCTGCAACATCGTCGCCGCACAATCGAAGGAATGAGAAGCCATATCGCACGCGTCCTGTTGTCGGCGCTTCTGCTGACACCGCTCGCCGTGCTGCTGGGTGGCTGTGCGCCGGATGCGGCATCGGAACAGGTTGCCAGCAGCGCGGCCGCCCCCGAACTCAAGTGGGAAGAACTGATCCCCAAGAGCTGGGACCCGACCAGGCGCTACCGCAACATCAGCCTCGAGTCGCTGCGCGACAACGACCCCCAGGCCATCCAGATGCTCGACGAGATGCGCGCCGTGTGGGACAACGCACCGGTCAACGTCGAACTCGACGGCAAGGCGGCCAAGCTCGCGGGCTTCGTCGTGCCGCTGGAGGCGGGGCAGGAGGGCATTCGCGAATTCCTGCTGGTGCCTTACTTCGGCGCCTGCATCCACACGCCACCACCGCCCGCCAACCAGATCGTGCACGTGATCGCGCCCGGCCCAGTGAAGGGCCTGCATGCGATGGACACGGTATACGTCAGCGGCACGCTGAAGGCGGCGCGCTATGCATCGGCCGACATGGGCGTGAGCGGCTACGAGATCGCCTCGGCGACGGTCGATCCTTTCGTGCCCAGGCAGCCGCAGTGACGCGGGCCCTCAGGCCATGCGCTGCGACAGGAAATCGAGGAACGAGGTGATGCGCGCCGACAGCTGCGTGTTGCGGTAGTACACCGCGTTCACCGGCTGGCGTACGTCCACCGTGTCCTTGGCCAGCACCTGCACCAGCGCGCCGCTGGCCCGGTCGGCGCCCGTCATGAAGTCCGACAGGCAGACGATGCCCACGCCGGCCAGCGCCAGTTGGCGCAAAGTTTCGCCGCTCGATGCCATCACCGTGGGCGCGATGGTCCATTCGTCGCCGTGCGGACCGCGCAGCGGCCAGCGGTTGAGCGACTCCGGTTGGGTGAAACCGAGCAGCGCGTGGCCGGCCAGCTCATCCACTTTGCGCGGCTTGCCGTTGGCTTCGAGATACGCCGGGCTCGCGAGCACGCGCAGCCGGTGCGTGCCCAGCGGGCGCGCATGCAGCGTGGAGTCGCGCAGCGGCCCGATGCGTATCGCGATGTCGGTGCGGCGCTCCAGCAGGTCGATGGGCAGGTCGTCGGTGTCCAGCTCCAGGCTGATCTGCGGATAGAGCCTTCGGAACTCCGGCACCAGCGGCACGACGGCATGCAGCATGAATGGCGAGGCCGCGTTCACGCGCAGGCGCCCGGCCGGCTGCTGGCGGCGCGCGGCCATCTGCTCTTCGGCTTCGTCGATCGCATCGAGGATGGCGCGGGTGCGCTGCAGGAAGGCCGCCCCTTCCTCGGTGAGTTCCAGCCGCCGCGTGGTGCGGCGAAGCAGCGTGGTGTCGAGCTTCTGCTCGAGCCGGCTCAATGCGCGGCTGATGCCGGAGACCGTTTGCGCGAGCTGCTCCGACGCGGCGGTGATCGAGCCCGTGTCCACCACCGTGCGGAACGCGACCAGTTCTTCGATGGTGGTTTTCATCGGGGAGGGATGTTTCAGGCGGCGGACTCGGTCTCGGCTGAAGTCACCGGCACGTCCACGCGCGGCATCAGCGCCGCGAGCGCCTCGCCGTCGGTGCGGTAGCTGAACAGCATCGGCCCGGGTGCGAGCAAGCCGGCGCTTTCCAGCACCTGCATCGCCGGCAGCTTCATCCCGCTCAGGTGCAGGCGGATGCCCTTGGCTTCCATCATCCGGCGGATCGAGCCGAAGACTTCGGCGCCGGTGATGTCGATGCGGTTGATCGGCTGCGCGAACAGGCACACGTCGGTGAGCCCGGGCCGTTCGGCCAGCGCCACGGTGAGCGCGCGCTCGAGCGTGGAGGCCGAGGCGAAGTCGAGCTCGGCATCCATGCGCAGCGCATAGAGCTGGGGCGCCAACGGCGGCAGCTTCCAGAGGTTGCGGTCGCGCAGGCTGCCGTCGGGGTGCAGGCCCACTTCGATGATGCGCGGATGCAGATGCCGGTACATGTAGTGCGCCAGGGCCGCCAGCAGCCCGCCGAGCACGCCCCAGTAGATGCTGGGCGCGGTCGCGATGGTCAGCACGAAGGTGCCGAAGGCAATGCCCGCCTCGATGCGCGAGATGCGCCACAGCGCGGTGAAGCTCGCCGGCTTCACCAGCCCCAGGATGGCCGTGACCACCACCGCCGCCAGCACCGCCTGCGGCACGTGGTACAGCAGCGGCATCAGCCACAGCAGCGCGCCCGCCACCACCACGACGCTGAACAGCGTGGCCCAGCCGGTCTGCGCGCCCGCATAGAGCGTGATGGCCGAGCGCGAGAACGACGAGCTGGTCGGGAACGCGCCCGAGAAGCCCGAAGCCAGCTTGGCCAGGCCCTGGCCGATCAGATCCTGGTTTTCGTTCCAGAGCGTGCCGGCGCGCGCGTTGTCGACCTTGGCGCTCGATGCGGTTTCCAGAAAGCTCACCAGCGTGATCATCAGCGCCGGCAGCACCAGCGCGCCGAGCGTGCTCATCGGCAGCAGGCCGGGCCAGTAGAAAGAGGGCAGGCCCGAAGGCAGGCTGCCGACCACCGCGCCGCCGCGCAGCGCGTAGTCGATCGCCCAGCTGATGGCGGCCGCGCCGGCCACCAGCGCCATCGTGGTCGGAAAGCGCGGCAGCATGCGCTTGCCCAGCCACAGCACCGCGATGCTGCCGAGCCCGAAGGCGATGGCCACCAGGTCGGGCAGCGGGCCGCCGTGCAGCACCTGCGGAATGGTGCGGCCGGTGAAGCCCAGCAGCGCCGGCAGCTGCGAGATGGCGATCAGCACCGCCGCGCCCTGCGTGAAGCCGATCAGCACCGGCGAATTGACCAGCCGCAGCAGCCAGCCGAAGCGCCCCGCGCCCAGCACGATCTGGATCGTGCCCGACATCAGCGTGAGCCACACCGCCATCGCTACCCACTCGGCGCTGCCCGCCACCGCCAGCGGTGCGAGCGAGGCACCCACCAGCAAACTGGTGAGCGCCGTGGGCCCGACCGACAGCCGCTGGGACGAACTGAACATCACCGCGATCAGCGCCGGGAACAGCGCCGCGTACACGCCCGTCACCAGCGGCATGCCGGCCAGCGCGGCATACGCCACGCCTTGCGGGATGACCATCAGCGCGACGGTGATGCCGGCCATCGCCTCGTTGCGCAGCAGCGCGGCGGAGGGACGGGGCCAGGCAAGGCAGGGAACCCAGCGCGAAAGGCGCTGGCGCAGGGAGGGGGAAGTGGTGGCCGGATTCATGAATGACGGATGACGCCCGCGACGGAGCTGGATGCCGCGCGGGCGCGGAGAAGCTTACGCTGCTGCGTGAAGCATGGGGGCGCGCCTAGATCAGCGAAGTCGCGTTCTTCAAGACGTAGTCGCAGGCCTTGGTCTTGAGCTTGGACGACAGCACCTTGAAGTTCAGCGTCTGGCCGTCGCCGCCCTTGAGCAGGCCCTTCGCGCCGTTGGCGAAGCCGGTCTCCTGGGGCTTCTGGCCGGTGATCTTGGCGAGCAGCTTGTCTTTCACCGAAGCCGCGTCGCCGCCCAGGTAGTTGTTCTTGACGCAGTACTGCAGCACCCCGGCCGCGTTGCCGATGGTGCTGGAGCCGATGGCGGGCATCTTGAAGCCCAGGTTGCTGCCCAGGTCGCCGAGTGCCGACCCGCCGGTGCCGCCTTGCGTGTTGGCGCTGGCGGCCTCGCCGGCCTTTTCCTTCAACTGGTCGAGCAGGTTGTTGGCTTGCGCCGAGGCTCCTGCCGCGAGCAGTGCCAGGGCGATGAGGGTGGAACGGGCGTGCATGGTGTCCTCCTGTCGGTAAGCGTGATGGAAAGCGGCCATCAGCATACCGGAGACTCCCAGGGGCGAGGCCCCTGGCACGCGCCCGTTTTACTTCGCGCGGGGCGGGCGCTTTTCGAGCAGCGGGGTGCTCGTGCCCTGCACGCCGACCAGCCCCAGCACCGTCACCAGCGAGTTCTGCGCGCCCTTCCAGCCGTCGGTCACGTCGATCCACTCGGAAAGCGCGTGGAAGCCGCCCGTCTTGCCGCCGCCGCCGATGATGATGGCCGGGATGCCCAGCGACATCGGCACGTTCGCGTCGGTGCTCGCGCCGGTCAGCAGCGTCTTGTGGCCGAAGGCCGCGTTCGAGCGCGTGGCCGCCTCGACGATCACCGTGTCCGACTGCGTGCGGCCGCCCGGGCGGTCGCCGATGAGCTTGGTGCTCACGCTCAGCGTGTTCACGTTCCAGCGCTTGTTCTCCTCGACCACGGCCTCGTCGATGGCCGTGAGGATCTTCTTCTCGGTCTCCAGCAGCGGCGCCATTTCGTCGGAGCGGATGTCGACCGCCATGCGCGCGTCGGGCGCGATGGTGTTGACCGAAGTACCGCCGCCCACCGTGCCCACGGTGAACGTCGTCTTCGGGAAGCTCGGCGTGCGGATGTCGGCGATCTTGGCGATGGCGCGGCCCATGCCGTGGATGGCGCTGGGCACCTGCCCGAACGCGCCGAAGCTGTGGCCGCCCGGGCCCTTGAAGGTCACTTCGTAGCGGTGGCTGCCGGTGCCGAGCATCAGCACCGTGCCCTCGGGCGCGGGCTCGAGGCCGACCATGCCGTCGATGTCGAGGTTGTCTCGGAAGATGGCTTTCATGCCGCGCAGGTTGCCCAGCTCTTCCTCGCCGACGTTGCCCACGATGAGCAGGTCGCCCACGGTCTGGATCTTGTTGTCGTTCAGCACCTTGAGCCACGACAGCAGTACCGACAAGCCGCGCGTGTCGTCGGAGATGCCGGGGGCGTAGAGCTTGCCGTCGCGCTCCTTCACCTTCACGTCGGTGCCGGCGGGGAACACGGTGTCGAGGTGGGCCGAGATCAGCAGCTTCGGCCCGTTGCCCGTGCCCTTGCGCAGGCCGACCACGTTGCCTTCGGCGTCGATCTTCGCGTCCGTGAGGCCGACTGCCTTCATGCGCGCGAGGAAAGCCTCGGCGCGCTTCTGCTCCTTGAACGGAGGCGCTTCGATCTCGGTGAGCATCTTCAGGTCTTCCACCGAGCGCGCATGGTCGGCCTTCACCGCGTCGAGCAGCTTCTGGATCTGCGGCGACGCCATCAGCTGCGTGTAGGCCTTGTCGACTTCGGGCCGTACCTGCGCGGGCGTGGCCGCGACCGAGCCGGTCTGGGCATGCGCGAGGCCGGCGGCGGCGGACGCCAGGGCGAGGACGAGCGGGGCGAGGCGAAGAGACACAGGGCGAGGCATGGTGCGGGACTGTCCTTGAAAGAAAAACCGATGGAAGAAGCGGCGCCGCCGACGCGGCGTCGTCAGCGATTCTTGCGGCTGTGCTAGGCGCGTGCTCTGGTTTAATCTTCCACGTTGTCAGTTTTTCTAACGAAAGCCCCATGCGCCGCCACATTCCCAGCACCCGCGCGCTGCTGATCTTCGATGCGGTGGCCCGCCATCACGGCGTGGGCAAGGCCGCCGAGGAGCTGTGCCTCACCCACAGCGCGGTGAGCCAGCAGCTGCGGCTGCTGGAGTCGCAGATCGGCGTGCGGCTGGTGCAGCGCACCGCGCGCGGCACCGAACTGACCGAGCCGGGGCGGCGCTACCACGGCCAGATTTCCGGCGACCTGCTGCGGCTGCAGAACCACACGTTGGAGGCGATGGCGCAGCGCACCGACGGCCTGCGCCTGCTGGTGGGCGCGGTGCCGGTGCTGGCCGAAGGCTGGCTCACGCCGCGGCTGCCCGAGTTCATCGCGCAGCATCCGGGCTGCAGCCTGCACCTTCAGGTGTTTCCGACGCATCTCTACATGGAGGACCTGCCCTTCGACGTCGGCGTGCAGTACGACGACGCGGTGTGGCCAGGCGCCAACGCGCTGCCGCTCATGGGCGAGCCGTGCGTGGTGGTGTGCTCGCCAAAGGCGAAAGGCCGGGCGGCGATGGCGCGCGGCGATTTCCGCGCCGCGCCGCTGCTGCACCTGCGCACCCGCATGGGGGCCTGGGAAGAATGGTTCGGGCATGCGGCGAATGCGCGTGCGCCCGAAAACCTGGTGGCGGGGCACCGTTTCGACCTGTTCTCGTCGCTGGTCGCGGCGGTGCGCGCCGACCTGGGCGTGGGGCTGGTGCCGGAGTACTTCATCGAGCGCGAACTGCGCTCGGGCGAACTGGTGCTGGCCTGCCCGGAGCGGGTGCCGTCGAGCCGGGGCTACAGCGTGTTCGTGGCGCCCAGCCGTACCGACGACGCGCTGGTCGGCGCCTTCGTCGAATGGCTTCTTGCGGCCGCGGCCTAGGCTCGGCGGAACAGCAGCACGGAATTGGTGCCGCCGAAGGCGAAGGAATTGCTGACGGCCGCCTCGAGCGAGGGTGCCGCCGTGTCCTCCGGCTGCACCAGGTTCAGGCTGCAGGCCGGGTCGATTTCCGCGCAGTTCGCATTGGGTGGCAACTGCCGCTCGTGCAATGCCAGCACTGTAATGAGCGCTTCGAGCGCGCCCGCCGCGCCCAGCATGTGGCCGTGCAGCGCCTTGGTCGAACTCACGCGCAGGGTGTCGAGGTCGCCGCCCCACACGTCGGCCAGTGCGTTGCGCTCGACCACGTCGCCGATGCGCGTGGCCGTGCCGTGGGCATTGCAATAGCCCACGTCGCGCGGCTGCAGGCCGGCCTGCCGCAGCGCGGCGCGCAGCGCGCGGGCCTGACCGGGAGCGTCGGGCTTGGTGAGGTGGGTGGCGTCGCTGCTCAGGCCCCAGCCGGCCAGCGTGGCGTAGCTGCGGGCACCCCGGGCGCGGGCGCGCTCGGCGGATTCGAGAATCAAAAAGGCCGCGCCTTCGCCCAGCACGAAGCCGCTGCGGTCGGTGGCGAAAGGTCGCACCGCGCCGGCCGCTTCGCCGGGCTGGAAGGTGGCCAGCGTCTGCATCGCCTGCCAGGCCAGCACCACGCCCGGCACGATCAGCGCTTCGCTGCCGCCGGCAATGGCGATGTCGACCTCGCCGCGCTGCACCGCCTTGGCCGCCTCGGCAATGGCGGCAGCCGACGAAGCGCAGGCGACCGAGTAGGTGAGCACCGGGCCCTGCACCCCCTGGCGCATGGCCACGTGGGCGGCCGGCGCATTGGGCATGAAGGCCGGAATGGTGAGCGGCGACACGCGGCCGTTGCCGCGGTAGGCAGCTTCGAGCGCCGCCGCGCCGCCCATGCCGCAACCCGCGAAGACGCCGATGCGTTCGGGGTCGGCATCGCCCGCGGCCAAGCCCGCGTCGCGCATGGCTAGGTCGGCGGCGGCCACGGCCAGCTGGCTCACGCGGTCGACGCCCGCGAGCTGCAGCTTGGTGAACCAGCGCGTCTCGTCGAAGGCAACGGTGGCCGCGGCGGCCGGCTTGGGCAGTTCGGGAAAGACGGGCTGGATGGCCGAGCGGCCCTGCAGCAGGGCCTCGAACAGCGCGCCCGGCGAGTCGCCGTGCGGCGCCACGACGCCCAGACCTGTGACGGCGACCTCGTGGTTCACGCTGCCTTCGCTGCCCGGACCTTGTCGACCAGCACCGCGAGGTCGGCCAGGGTGTCGATGTTCGCGTCCTCGTCGGGCATGGTGATGCCGAAGTGGTCTTCGATGGCGAACAGGAATTCGGCGAGCGCCAGCGAATCGAGTCCGCCGGTTTCCCGCATCGAGGCGTGGGGGTCGAGCTTCGACGGTTCGATGCCGTACTTCTCGTGGATCAGGTCCTGCAATTCCTTCAGCGAACTCATCGTGCGATGCCTGTCGTCATGTGCTGCCGCTGATCGATTGCCACCCGTGGAGGGCATGCCATTGGATCGATCCCTTCCTCAATTCGGGCTGTTGTGGTCAGTGATGACCAATGATATCCGCTCCCACGTGAGGGGAATCCCCTCGGAAACGCTTCCCCGGCCGCCAGTACAGCGAAGGCAGGGCGAACGCCACGCCCAGCAGGGCGCCCGCCGCCACGTCGAGCACCACGTGCTGCTTGACGGCCAGCGTCGAATAGGCAATGGCCGCGAACCAGGCCCAGTTCAGCAGGCGCCACAGGGCCGGTGTGCGGGTTTCGCGCAACACATGCTCGATGCGAATGGCGGTGAAGATGGCCACCGCCACGTGCATCGAAGGGCAGGCGTTGCCCGCGGCGTCCACGCCCTGGAGCATCGCAAACCCGGGGAAGCCGGTCACGTCGATGGACAGCGGCGGAATCTGCGTCGGCCAGAAGTAGAAGAGCCCCAGCCCTGTGATGCACAGCCCGCCGATCCACAGCCCGTACACCACCAGCTCGCGGAAGGTGAGCTGCAGCCCCGGCGCGATGCCGACATAGAACCACAGCGACAGGTAGGCGCCCAGCGCATAGGGCTGGAATGGAATGAGGTGGTCCAGCGGCGTCAGCGGCATCACCGTGACCGGGAACGACGGGTTGCGAAGCAGGTGGAAGTAGCCGATGAAGAACAGCCAGGTGAAGGCCGTGGTGCCGACCGCCTTCAGCAGGAAATGGCGACGCACGCGCAGCCAGATGTCGGCGGTCCAGGTCGGCGTCCGGGTTTCGGGCGCCAGCTGCAGGGGGATCGGTGAGTGCATGGTGTCGGTCGCCGATCTTGCCAGAGCGGGGTGACCCGCCCCGCGATGCCCCGCCGGCTCAGGTGGCCGCGGCGCGCTTGCGGTGCTGGAACGAGGTCGGCGAGCGGCCGGTCGCCGCCTTGAACATGGCGCAGAACGCGCTGTCGGTGGCATAGCCGCTGGCGGCCGCCACTTGGCTCACGGCCATGCCGCGCGCCAGCAGCGGCAGGGCATGGGCCATCACGGCCTGCTGGCGCCATTGCTGCCAGCTCATGCCGAGCTGGTCGCGGAACAGGCGCGCCACCGTGCGCTCGCTGGCGCCGATGGTGGCGGCGCGCTCGGCCAGCGTGGCGCGGTCGGCCGGGTTGCGCAGCAGCACCTCGCAGAGCTGGCGCAGGCGCTTGTCCGCGGGCAGCGGCACGTCGATGCGGATCTGGGTGGCACGCTCGACCTCGTCGACCAGCAGCGGCGCGATCATGCGTTCGCGCTGCGGCGCGTGCGGATCGGCCGGCGGCAGGCCGTCGGGCGTGGTGTCGAGCGCGAGCATCAGCGCGCGCAGCAGCGGGCTGATCTCCAGCACTTCGCACTTTTCCCAGGTGGGAGCGATCCAGGCATGCAGGTACACGGTGCGCAGCTCCGCGTCCTCGATCAGCGTGATGCTGTGCGGCATGTTGGCCGGCACCCAGAGCGCGCGCGAGGGCGGCACGATGTAGCTGCCGTCCTGCGTGCTCAGGCGGATCACGCCGCGCGTGGAGAAGGTGAGCTGCGGCCACGGATGCTCGTGCAGCTCGACCAGCGTGTCGGCGCTCAGGAAATGTTCCTTGGCGCGCAGCGGTCGCACCGCGTCGGGGGCGTAGAGGTGCGGCGTGAGCGGACCGACGCTGTTGGCCGGCGCTGTGGCGGGAGCAGTCGCGAAAGAAGAAGAGGCAGCGGGGGAGGCGGCGCTTGGCATGGTTTCGACAAATGTTGTCGCTGTATCGCCATTCTGCCGCGTCCCCGCCGCATAGGATCGGAGCCCGCCCCGGTTTTTTGTAGCAATCCATGTCCTCTTCATCTTCCGCCGCCGTTCCACCCGCCACCACCTTGCGCACCGACGCCAAGCTGATCGGGCTGGTCGGCCTGGCCCATGCGGTCAGCCATTTCAGCCAGCTCATCCTGGCGCCGCTGTTCCCCTGGCTGAAGGACGCGTTCAACGTGAGCTACGTCGAGCTGGGCGCGGTGCTCACGGTGTTCTTCGTGGTCTCGTGCATCGTGCAGGCGGCCTCGGGCTTCATCGTCGACAAGCTGGGCCCGCGCCCGGTGCTGTTCGTCGGGCTGGGCGGACTGGGGCTCGCGGCCTTCGGCTATGCGACGGCGCAGAGCTACTGGATGCTGCTGGTGTGCGCGGTGATCGGCGGCATCGGCAACGGCGTGTTCCACCCGGTCGACTACACGCTGTTCAACCGCAAGGTCGCGCCCACGCGGCTGGGCCATGCCTACAGCGTGCACGGCATCACCGGCAGCCTGGGCTGGGCGCTGGCCCCGGCCTTCGTGGTGCCGATCGCCATGGCGTATTCGTGGCGCGTGGCGCTGGCGTCGGCTGGCGCCGTGGCCATCGTGGTGCTGCTGGTGCTGTGGGTCTACCGCAGCGTGCTGTCGCTCGACGCGGCGGCGGTGCACAAGGCCACCGGGCAGGGCGAATCCGCGCCCGCCGGCGGCGAGTTCGACTTCCTGCGCATTCCCGCGGTGTGGATGTGCTTCGGTTTCTTCTTCTTCTATGCCGCCGTGATCAGCGTGGTGCAGACCTTCGCGCCGGTGGCCGCGGGCCATCTGCACGCGGTGCCGGTGGCGCTGGTGGCGGTGTGCCTCACGGTCTACATGGTGGCCAGCGCGGCCGGCATGGTGGTGGGCGGCTTCCTGGCTTCGGACCCGTCGCGCTGCGAGCGCATCGTGGGCGCGGGCTTCGGCGTGGCCGCGGCGCTGGCGCTGGTGCTGGCCTTCGCGAGCTTCCCGCCGATCGTGGTGCCGGTGCTGTTCGGCATGATGGGTTTCGTCTCCGGCGTAGCCGGTCCCTCGCGCGATTTGCTGGTGAAGAAGTCGACCCCGCCCAACGCCACCGGCCGCGTCTACGGTGTGGTGTACGCGGGCCTGGACATCGGGCAGGCCGTGGCGCCGCTGGTGTTCGGCCGGCTGATGGACCATGGGCAGTACACGAGCGTCATCGTCGGGCTGGCGCTGGTGCAGGGCGTGCTGATTGCCAGCGCGTTCAACGTGCGCCGGGTGCGCCGCACGGCGCTGGTGCCGGCTTCCGCCTGAGCCCCTGCCTGCTTGAACGACGGCCGATATCATCGGCCGCATGCAAGCCTTGTATGTGTCAGTGATCGCCGGCGCAGTGCTGGCGGGTTTCGTGCAGGGCCTGTCCGGCTTTGCGTTCGGCCTGGTGGCCATGTCGGTGTGGGCCTGGACCCTGGAGCCGCAGCTGGCCGCGCTGCTTGCGCTGTTTGGCGCCCTCACCGGGCAGGTGATCGCGGCGCTCACGGTGCGCCGCGCCTTCGACAAGCGCGTGCTCTGGCCCTTCGTGATCGGCGGGCTGGTCGGGGTGCCGTTCGGCGTCTGGCTGCTGCCTCATCTCGATCTTGTCGTCTTCAAGCTCTGCCTGGGCGTGCTGCTGGTGCTGTGGTGCCCGGCCATGCTGATGTCGCAGCACCTGCCGAAGGTGTCGTTCGGAGGGCGCGTGGCCGACGGGGTGGCCGGCACCATCGGTGGCGTGATGGCCGGCATCGGCGGCTTCTCGGGGACCATTCCCACGCTCTGGTGCACCTTACGCGGATTCCAGCGCGACACGCAACGCGCGGTGATCCAGAACTTCAACCTGTCGATGCTGGCGGTGGCGTTCGCCATCCACCTGGCGAGCGGCAGCATCGAGCGCTCCACCGTTCCACTGCTGGGGGTGGTGGCGCTGGCCGTCGCGGTGCCGGTGTTGCTGGGGGCTCGGCTCTATGTGGGCATCAGCGAGGCGGCGTTCCGCAAGCTGGTGCTGAGCCTGCTGACCGCTTCGGGCGTGGCGATGCTGGCGTCGGCCGTGCCGGCGATATTGCAGCGTTCCTGACGCCGCGAGGGGTGTGAAAAGGCACCCCGTTTTTCTTCGAATTTGCGCTTGACCCTCTCGTTGCGGCACGGTCTACGATGCCTTCAACTTGGAGAGGGAAGGCATGTTTCTGAAGATCGGCGAACTCGCCCGGCGCACCGGGCTGACCGTGCGCGCACTGCGTCACTATGACGATATCGGCCTGCTGGTGCCGTCCGAAAGATCGAGCGGCGGCTACCGCCTCTACGACCGCAAGGACGTCGCGCGGCTCTACCGCATCCAGGCGCTGCGGCGGCTCGATCTGTCGCTGGCGGAAGTCCATGGACTGCTGGGCGACAACGCGAGCGGCGGGCTGTCGGAAATCGTTGCGCAACAGGTGTCGCAGCTCGAGCGCGAGATCGCACGAGCCTCGGCGCTGCGCTCGCACTTGCTGGCCTTGCAGGGGCAACTGCAGGCCAGCCAGGAACCCGCCATCGACGACTGGCTCGTGGCGCTCGAAAGCATGGTCGCGGGCGGCAAGTATTTCAGCGACGACGAACTCGGCAGGCTCAATGCCGGGCGCGACGGGTTGGCCGAAGCGGTCGCGCCCGAGCGGGCGGCGCTGACGTCCACCCTCCACGCACTGGTCGCTTCCGGCGCGTCGCCTGAAAGCACCGAGGCGCAAATCCTGGCGCGGCGCTGGATCGAACTGCTGCTCGAAGAGGCCGGCGGCGACGAAGCCCTGCTCATCAAGCTCTACACCATGCACTGGAACGAGCCGGCGTTGCATTCACTGACCGGCGTCGACCGGGCGGGCATGAAGTTCATCTCGCATGCGATGGCCTGGGCGCGGCTGCAGCTCTACGCGCCTTATTGCAGCGCAGAAGAGATGGCGTTGCTCGCAAGGCATTACGTCGAGCAGACCGACGCATGGCCCCCGCTCATCGCCGAAGTGCGCGAGCAGATGCTGCAGCGCGCCGCGCCCGAAGCGCCGGCGATGCGCGCTTTGGCGACGCGCTGGCGGGCGCTGTCGCTCGCGAAGGCCGGCGGCGACGCCGCGCTGCAGTCGAAGCTGCAACACGCGTTCAGCACCGACCCCGCATTGCGCACCGGCTCGGGCATCGACGCGCCGCTCGCGGCCTATGTCGAGCGCGCCATCGCGCAGCTCGCCACACCCCTTTCCCATTGAACGAACGACCCCAAGGACACAGTGACCGCAGCAACGACAACAACATCGGCCGCAGCAACGCAGGCCGGCAACGCCTATTTCTTCAGCGGCAACTACGCGGCGCTGACGCAGGAGCACGACATCGCGGCGCTCGACGTCGTCGGCGCGATCCCGCCCGAACTGTCGGGCACGCTCTACCGCGTCGGCCCGAGCCCGCAGTACGCGCCGCGCGACGACAACTACCACTGGTTTTCCGGCGACGGCATGGTGCATGCGTTCCATGTCGATGGCGGCAAGGTCTCGTACAGCAACCGTTGGGCCCGCACGCCGAAGTGGCAGCTCGAGAACGAGGCCGGGCGTGCGCTGTTCGGATCTTTCGGCAACCCCGCGACCAGCGACCCCGCCGCCCTGGGCCGAAACAGCGGCACGGCCAACACCAGCATGCTGTGGCACGGCGGCCGGCTGTTCGCGCTCGAGGAGTCGCACCAGCCCTTCGAGCTGGATGCGCTCACGCTGGCCTCGAAGGGGCACCAGAGCTTCGGCGAGCGCCTGACGGCACGCTGCACCGCGCACCCCAAGATCGACCCCGAAACCGGCGAGCTGCACTTCTTCGCCTATTCGCCCGAAGGCCCGGGCACGCCCGGCATGCTCTACGGCGTGATGGACAGCGCGTGCGAAATCACTGAGCTCCAGTCGTTCACCGCGCCTTACGCCAGCATGGCGCACGACTTCATGGTGACGCGCGGGCACGTGCTTTTCCCCGTCATGCCGCTCACGACCAGCGTCGAGCGCGCGATGCGCGGCAAGCCGCTGCTCGCATGGGACGCGGACAAGCGCACGCATGTCGGCGTGATGCGCCGGGGCGCCGACGCCGGCTCGATGCGCTGGTTCGAGGCCGACGCCTGCCATGTGTTCCACGTCATGAACGCCTGGGACGACGGCGACTCCATCGTCGCCTTCGTGATGCAGTCGGACACCGCGCCGGGCCTGCCCGATTCGGAGGGCCGGCCGGGCGACCCGCATGCGATGGCGGCGCGCCTGTGCCGGTGGACTTTCGATCTGGCCAGCCCGGGCACCGGGTTCCGGCGCGAGTATCTCGACGACCTCGTGGCCGAGTTCCCGCGCATCGACGAGCGCCATGCGGGCCGCCGCAACAGGTATGGCTTCTACACATGCCACGCGACGGCACGCGCACGCGGCGATGCCGAAAGCGTTCTGTTCGACAGTCTGGCGCGCTTCGACTTCGACACGGGCGAGCGCAGCATCCACACGCTGCCGGCCGGCGACGTGATGTCGGAACCGGTGTTCGTGCCGCGCTCGGCGGATGCCGCCGAAGGCGACGGCTGGCTGCTGGCCGTGGCCTGGCGCGAGCGCGAGAAACGCAGCGACCTGCTTGTGCTCGATGCCTGCGATCTGGGCGCCGCGCCTGTCGCCGTCGCGCGGCTGCCGCACCGCGTGCCGTTCGGCTTTCACGGCAACTGGCGTCCCAACGCCTGACCTCGAAGGGACGCTATCGCGGCAGCGCAAGCGCGAACGGCAGGCTCAGCACCCCGAGCAAGGTCGACAGCGTCACCAGCCCCGCCACATAAGGTCCGTTGTAGCCCATCCGCGCAGCCAGCACATACGCGCTGGACGCGGTGGGCACGGCAGAAAAAGCCATCAGCACCGAAGCCTGCATCGCATCGAGCCGCAACGCCAGCGCGAGGCCCCAGGCGACCAGCGGCAGGATCAAGTGCCGTATGGCCAGTATCGACACCGCCAGCATCTTGCCGGTGCCCAGCGTGGAGAACTTCATGCCCGCGCCCGCGGCCAGCAGGCCCAGCGCAAGCGATGCGGCGCCGATGCGCGTGAGCGTCGGCGTGGCCCAGTTCGGCACGGTGAGTCCCAGCACATTGGCCAGCAGCCCGGCCACCGTCGCGACGATCAGCGGGTTGCGCACCAGTTGCTGCACGAAGCCGGTCTGCGCATGCCGCGTCATCGGCCACACGGCCGCGATGTTGAAGATCGGCACGCACACGCCGATCAGCACGGCAATGAGCAGCAGGCCTTCGGAGCCCGCGAGCCGCTCGGCCAATGCGAGGCAGATGAAGGAGTTGAAGCGGAACGCGACCTGGGCGCTGGCCGCGTGGTCGCGGCGGTCGATGTGCGAGCCGATGCCGGGCACGAAGGGCAGGGCGTAGGCCAGCGCGATGCCGACCGCGCCGATGCACAGGCCCGCGATCAGCAGGTTCGACGTGGCACCGAAGTCCAGCGGGCTGCGCACGATCGAGTGGAACAGCAGCACTGGAAAAAGAAAGTAGTAAACCAGGCTCTCGACCTGGTCCCACACGCGGCGGTCGAGGGCGGTGTAGCGGCACAGGAGCCAGCCGATGGCGATGAGGGAAAAGTCGGGGAAGAGCAGCTGCGCATAGTTCACCGCGTCGAGGATAAACCGGACGGACCATGGGTAATCCACAGCACGGATGCGGCCCGTGAGCCGCTAGCATCCGGGCTTTCGTTTTTTCGACATCAAAGTCAAGTCAAGGAGTTTTCGATGCAACGTCGTCAATGGAGCGCTCTGGTGGGCGCCGCCGCGCTGGTCGCGGTAGCGGGCCCGAGCTTTGCGCAGGGATACCCCAGCAAGCCCGTCGAGCTGAGCGTGCCCTTCGCACCGGGCGGCACGACCGACATCGTGGCGCGCGTGATCTCCGACCCGCTGGGCAAGGTGCTGGGCCAGCCGGTGGTGGTGGTCAACCGTGCGGGTGGCGGCGGCATCGTGGGCGCGGCCGAAACGGCTCGCGCCACGCCCGACGGCTACAAGCTCGGCATCGCCACGGTGTCGAGCACGGCGGCCAACCCGGCCATCAACCCGAAGACGCCGTACGACCCGATCAACGACTTCACGCCGATCATCAACATCGCGGCCACGCCGAACATCATCGCGGTGAACCCGAGCTTCCCGGCCAAGAACTACGCCGAGTTCGTGGCCGAGCTGAAGAAGAACCCGGGCAAGTATTCGTACGCCTCGTCGGGCACGGGCGGCATCGGCCACCTGCTGATGGAGCTGTACAAGAGCCTGACCAACACCTTCGTCACGCACATCCCGTACCGCGGCGCGGGCCCGGCGCTGAACGACGTGGTGGCCGGCCAGGTGCCGATCATGTTCGACAACATTCCCTCGGCCATGCCCTTCATCACCAGCGGTCGGCTGATCCCGATCGTGGTGTCGGCGCCCCAGCGCCTGGCCGCGCTGCCCAACGTGCCGACCTTCAAGGAAGTGGGCCTGGAGCCGGTGAACCGCATGGCCTATTACGGCATCCTCGGCCCCAAGGGCCTGCCGAAGGAAGTGGTCGAGAAGATCAGCGCCGGCGTGAAGAAGTCGGTGGAAGAGCCGGCGGTGCGCAAGCGCATCGAGGACACGGGCTCGCTGATCGTGGCCAACACACCCGAGCAGTTCGCCGCGCAGATCAAGGCCGAGTACGAGGTCTACAAGGAAGTGGTGAAGAAGCAGAACCTCAAGCTCGACTGAGCCGGGTTTTCTTTCTTTCGACGAAAGCCGCCCGCGCCCCGGGCGGCTTTTTCTTTTTT
Source organism: Variovorax paradoxus (assembly GCF_022009635.1). NCBI lineage: Bacteria > Pseudomonadati > Pseudomonadota > Betaproteobacteria > Burkholderiales > Comamonadaceae > Variovorax > Variovorax paradoxus. The sequence goes on along the minus strand of NZ_CP091716.1, from coordinate 5,154,970 downwards.
GCTATCTTGCATCGCATGACCGAGGCCGCCGCCGCACCCACACCCGACATCGACGACTTCATCGACGCCCTCTGGCTCGAGGACGGGTTGTCGAAGAACACGCTGGCCGCCTACCGCCGCGATCTCGCGCTGTTCGCCCAGTGGCTGGGCGAGCACAGCGGCGGCGCCACGCTCGGCACCGCGAAAGAGACCGACCTGCAGGCCTACATGGGCGCGCGGCTCAGCAACAGGGGCAAGGCGACGTCGGCCAACCGCCGGCTCACGGTGTTCAAGCGCTACTACCGCTGGGCGCTGCGCGAGCGGCGCATCGCGGCCGACCCGAGCATCCGGCTCATGCCCGCGCGCCAGATGCCGCGCGCCATCAAGACGCTGTCGGAGAAGCAGGTGGACGACCTGCTGGCCGCGCCCGATGTCGAATCGCCGCTGGGCCTGCGCGACCGCGCGATGCTGGAACTGATGTACGCGAGCGGCCTGCGCGTGAGCGAGCTGGTGGCGCTCAAGGCCATCGACATGAGCCTGAACGACGGCGTGCTGCGCGTGCTGGGCAAGGGCAGCAAGGAGCGGCTGGTGCCCTTCGGCGGCGAGGCGCGGCGCTGGATCGAGCGCTACCTGGAGGAATCGCGCCCCGCGATTCTTGACGGCCAGCAGACGCCCGACCTGTTCGTGACCGCGCGCGGCGCGGGCATGACACGCGTGATGTTCTGGATCATCGTGAAGAAGCACGCGACCGCGGCGGGCATCCACGTGCCGCTGTCGCCGCACACGCTGCGCCATGCCTTCGCCACGCACCTGCTGAACCACGGGGTCGATCTGCGCGCGGTGCAGTTGCTGCTGGGGCATGCGGACATCTCCACCACCACCATCTACACGCACGTGGCGCGCGAGCGCCTGAAGCAGCTTCACGCGAAGCACCACCCGCGCGGCTGAGGGCGCGCGGTTTTTTCCAGAAAAACGAGGAGACGAGATCCATGAAGAAGACGACGACCACCCTGGTCGCGGCCGCGCTGCTGGCCGTTGGCACCGCCGCATTCGCGCAGGGCTTTCCGACGGCCAAACCCATTCGCCTGATCGTCGGCTACCCGCCCGGCGGCGGCATCGACTTTGCCGCACGCACGGTGCAGGTGCCGCTGCAGGAGGCGCTCAAGCAGCAGCTGGTGGTCGACTACAAGCCCGGCGCGAGCGGCATGATCGCGGCCACCGAACTCACGCGCCAGCCTGCCGACGGCTACACGCTGCTGCTGGCCAACACCGGGCCGTTCGCCATCGCGCCCTATCTGCAGAGCAAGCCGCCGTATGACCCGATCAGGCAGTTCACCTACATCGGGCAGATCAGCCAGGGCAGCTATATCGCGGTGACCCGGCCCGACCATCCGGCGAAGAACCTCAAGGAGTTCGTCTCGTGGGCCAAGGGGCAGCCGGGCAAGGTCAACTTTGCCTCGGGCGGCAACGGCACCTCGACGCACCTGAACGGCGAGCTGATGAACCAGGTGACGGGGCTCGACATGACGCACGTGCCGTACAAGGGCAGCGCGCCGGCGGTGCAGGACCTGATCGGCGGGCAGACGCAGATCCTCATCGACGCGGGCAGCGTGCTGCTGCCGCAGGTCAAGGGCGGCAAGCTCAAGGCGCTGGCCGTGACCGGCCCGGCGCGCGACCCGCAGTTGCCCGACGTGCCGACGGTGAAGGAGCTGGGGCTGGCGGGCATGGAGTCGGTCGGCTTCCAGGGTCTGGTGGGGCCAGCGAACATGCCCAAGGACGTGGTCGACCGGCTGTCGGGCGAGCTGGCCCGGGCGCTGGCGCAACCGGACATCAAGGCCAAGTTCGCCGCGGCGGGCGCCGAGGTGCATTCGCTCGGCCCGGTCGAGTTCGCGGCCTTCGTGAAGGCGGACAATGAGAAGTGGTCCAGGCTGATCAAGGAGCGCAAGCTGCAGCTGGACTGACGCAATCACGCAGACGACCCGATCCACAGACACCATGAATTTCCTCGCTTCCTCGAAGCCATCGCGCCGCACGGCGACCCGACTCCTCGCCGCCGCCGCGCTCTGCGCCGCTTCCGGCGCCTACGCGCAGGCCGTGCCCAAGACCGTGCGGCTCATCGTCGCCTATCCGGCGGGCGGCGTCAGCGACGTGGTCGCGCGGGCGCTGGGCGACCGCCTCGCGGCGCAGATGGGCATCACGGTGATCGTGGACAACCGGGCCGGCGCGAGCGGCGCCATCGGCATGGACGCGGTGGCCAAGGCCGCGCCCGACGGCGCGACGCTGGGCTTCTCGGCCATCAGCCCGCTGGTGCTGAGCCCGCACCTGGGCAAGCTGCCCTTCGATCCGCTGAAGGACGTGGCGCCCGTGGCCAGCGTGATGTATTCGCCGGTGCTGCTGATCGCCACGCCGGCGAGCAAGGCCAAGGACTTCAAGGCGCTGATCGACGATGCCAAGGCGCATCCGGGCGCGGTGCGCTGGGCCACTTCCGGCCCGGCGTCGCTGGGCCACATCGTGCTGGAGCAGCTGCATGCGGCGGCGGGCGTGGACATCACGCACGTGCCGTACAAGGGCGGCGGCCAGCAGCTCAATGACGCGATCGGCGGACAGTTCGAGGTGCTGTCGACCAACGCGAGCCCGACCCTGTCGTCGCACATCCAGTCGGGCAAGCTGCGTCCGCTGGCGGTGGGTGCGCCGGCCCGGCTCGACAGCCTGCCGCAGGTGCCCACGCTGGGCGAGCTGGGCTACAAGGCGGCCAACATCAACTCGCTCTTCGGCGTGTTCGCGCCGGCCGCCACGCCGGCTGCGCTGGTCGCACGGTACAACGCCGAGATCAACAAGGCGCTGGCCAGCCCCGAGCTGCGCGCCAAGCTCACGGCCACCGACAACGTGCCGACCGGCGGCACCTCGGCAGCCTTCGCGAAGGAAATCGCCAGCGAGTTCGAGAGCAACGGGCGCATCGTCAAGGCGGCGAACATCAAGGCCGACTGAGCCTTCCCGGAACCGCCTGACGCCTGGAAGACACCAGCGCTTGTGGTTCGATTTTCCCTACCTTATAGTAGGTAGATGACCAGCGCCACAGCAGCCGCCTCCGCCCTCGCCACCGGCAGCACCCGCGAGCAGATCCTCGCGGTGGCGCGCGGCTTCATCGAAACCCGCTCCTACCTGGGCTTCAGCTTCCAGGACGTGGCGGACGCGGTCGGCGTGCGCAAGGCCAGCCTCTATCACCACTTTCCGAGCAAGGAAGCATTGGGCATCGCGGTGATTCGCGCCGCGACCCAGAGCTTCAAGGACTGGGACGCCGCCCGCGAGCGCGAGCCGAAAGACGCGCTCGAATCGTATTTCCGCATGTACCGCAACACGCTGAAAGCCGGCTCCGGCATTTGCCCGGCGGGTGCGCTGGCGCCGGGCTGGGACGTCATCAACGACGAACTGCGCGAGGCGGTGCGCGAACTGCGCAGCACCCAGGTGACGTGGCTCACGGGCGTGCTGGGCGCGCTGATGCCGGCGCGCAAGAAGGGGGCGTCGGTCGCTTCGCTGGCCGCCTATGTGTTCTCGGCCTGCCAGGGCGCGCTGCTGTCGGCGCGCATGACCGGGCGCGTGGACGAGTTCGACGAAGCCATCGCGCAACTCAGGAGTTCATTGCCCGGCTGACCGCCTGGCCTGACGCAGGCACGCCTTGGCGTGTCTATTTTTTTGACCTCGTAGCCTACCGATTGGATGGTAGGTATTTGCTGGAGCCACTCATGAAAGCAGTAATTTCCGCCTATGCCCGTTCTCCCTTCCACTTCGCGAAGAAAGGCGCACTGGCCGACGTGCGCCCCGACACGCTGACTGCCGGCGTGGTGAAGGGCCTGCTGCAGCGCACCGACCTCGATCCCGCGCTGCTCGAAGACATCATCCTGGGCTGTGCCTACCCCGAGGCCTCGCAGGGCAACAATCTCGCGCGCATCGTCGGGCTGCTGGCCGGCCTGCCGCACGAGGTGGGCGGCATGACGGTGAACCGCTTCTGCGGCTCGTCGATGCAGGCGGTGCACATTGCCGCCGCGCAGATCGAGGCGGGCATGGGCGACGCTTTCCTGTGCGTGGGCGTCGAATCGATGACAGCGGTGCCGCAGGGCGGCTTCAACTTCTCGCCCAGCCCCGAGCTGCTGGCCAACACCGACGCCTACATCTCGATGGGCGAGACGGCCGAGAACGTGGCTCGACGCTGGAACGTGAGCCGCGCCGACCAGGAAGCCTTTGCCGTGGAATCGCACCGCAAGGCGGCCGCCGCGCGTGCCGAAGGCCGGCTGGCCGGCGAGATCGTGCCGGTGCGGCTCGCCTCGGGCGACATCGTCGACGCCGATGGCTGCATCCGCCCGAGCACCTCCGCCGAGGCGCTGGCGAATCTCAAGCCTGCGTTCCGCCCCGACGGCGTGGTGACCGCCGGCACCTCGTCGCCGCTGACCGACGGCGCGGCCGTGGTGCTCGTCACCAGCGATGCGTTTGCCGCGCAGCACGGCCTGCAGGCGCTGGCGCGCATCCGCTCGTTCGCGACCGTGGGCGTCGACCCGGCCATCATGGGCATCGGCCCGATCCCCGCGACCCGCAAGGCGCTGGCGCGCGCCGGCCTGAGCGTGGCCGACCTTGACGTGATCGAGATCAACGAAGCCTTCTCCTCGCAGGCGCTGGCCTGCATCCGCGACCTGGGCCTGGACCCGGCGAAGATCAACCTCGACGGCGGCGGCCTTGCCATCGGCCATCCGCTGGGCGCGACCGGCGCGCGCATCACCGGCAAGGCCGCGTCGCTGCTGGCGCGTGAGAAGGGGCGCTATGCGCTGGCCACGCAATGCATCGGCGGCGGGCAGGGCATCGCGACCATCCTCGAGCGCGTCTGAACGCCCGAGAATGCGGGCAAGAATTCCAAGGAGATCCGATGACGGCAACCCCTGAAGCCGGCGCCAGGCCCAAGCTGTACCTCGAAGACCTGTCCGTCGGCGACCGCTTCCGAAGCAGCGAGCATGCGCTGGACGTGGCGCAGATCCAGGCCTTCGCGCGGCAGTTCGACCCGCAGCCATTTCACACCGACGAAGAGGCCGCGAAGAAGACCTTCTTCGGCGGACTGGCCGCGAGCGGCTGGCACACGGCGGCGCTCACCATGAAGCTGCTGGTCGAAAGCGGCATTCCGCTGGCCGACGGCATCATCGGCTCGGGCGGCGAGCTGCAGTGGCCCCAGCCCACGCGGCCCGGCGACGTGCTGCACGTGGTGGGCGAGGTGATCGACATCGTGCCCTCGCGCTCCAAGCCCGGCCGCGCGATGGTCACGATGCGCTGCCAGACGCTCAATCAGCGCGGCGAGGTGCTCCAGCACTTCACGCCGAAGCTGGTGGTGCACGCCAGGCCCGCGGCGGCCTGAGTCGGGGTTTCAAACCACCCGCAGGCCCAGTTCCTCGACCAGCGAGGCGGCCTGCCGGTGCGAGATGGTGGCGCCCTTGAACTGCGCCGCGTTCGCGAGCCGCAGTCCGCCGAGATCGACCTCGCGCAGGTCCGCGCCTTCGAAGCGCGCGAGCTTCAGGTGCGCGTTGCGCAGGCTGCCGCCTTCGAACACCGCTTCGCGGAAATCGCAGCCCGAAAGATCGGCTTCGGAAAAGTCGAGTTGCTCCAGCGTCTGCTTGCGGAACGACATGCCGCGCAGGTGCGCGTCGACCAGCAGCGAATCCTTGAAACCGATGCCCAGCGCCGACACTTCGCCGAAGTGCGCGCCGGTGAGCTTCACGCCGCTGAAGAAGGCCGACGCCATCTTGGCGCGCGCCCACTGGGTGTTGTTGAGGTCGCAGTCCTGGAAGCGTGCGTTCGTCAGGTCGGCCAGGCCAAAGTCGGCCTGGCGCGCACGGCATCCGGCCCAGCGGGTGTCGGAGAGCAGGGCGCGGTCGAACGAGGCCTCGGCGAAGTTGCAGAGCGTGAACTGCACGCTGCGCAGGTCGAGCCGCGACAGGTCGGCTCCGTCGAAATCGCAGCGCTCGAAATGCAGCGGCTCGGAATCCCTGCGCTCCTGCAGGCAGGCCAGGAGGTCGGGGCGTGACCAGGTCTGGTCGGAAATCAGTCGGGTCATTCGGGGCGGGAGTCGGTCAGCGCGCGCAGTTCTTCGGGGCTGAAGCCGGCCCGGCTGCGCGCCTCGAGATTGAAGGGCGGCTTGTGGCGCGGCGCGTCGTAGCGCGCGACCAGTGCCGGGTAGGTGGCTTCGGGGTCGATGCCGGCGCGCTCGCACAGCCAGCGGTACCAGTGGTTGCCGATGGCCACGTGGCCCACCTCGTCGCGCAGGATGATGTCCAGGATTTCGACCGCGCCCAGCGCATCGGGCGTGTTCACGCGCTTGAGCTTGGCCTGGATCAGCGGCGTGGCGTCGAGCCCGCGCGCCTCCAGCGTGCGCGGCACCAGTGCCATGCGGCCGAGCACGTCGTCCTTGGTCTTCTCGCACATGTTCCAGAGGCCGTCATGGCCGGGGAAGTCGCCGTAGCGGTATCCCATGCCTTGCAGGTGCGTGTGCAGCAGCGTGAAGTGCAGCGCTTCTTCGTCGGCCACGCGCAGCCAGTCGCGGTAGTAGGCCTCGGGCATGCCGTCGTAGCGCCACACGGCGTCGAGCGCGAGATTGATGGCATTGAACTCGATGTGGCAGATCGAATGAATCAGCGCGGCCCGGCCCTCGGGCGTGAACGGCGAACGCTTTTGCACGGCGGTGGCGGCCACGCGCACGGGCCTGTCGGGGCGGCCGGGCACGCCGGTGTCGTCGCCGGGCGTGCGGATCGGGTCGGTTGCTATGGAATCGGTAGCGCCGTGCAAAGAGATGGCGCGCGTTGCAGCCACCTTCTGTTCGGGATCGGTCAGGCGAAGCGCGGCCAGCGCGCTCAATCGGGGGTGCATCCCTACAATTCTAGTTTTGCCCCCGGAGACAACCACGATGGCGATTTATGAATTGGACGGCATTGCACCGACCCTCGGCGAAGGCACATGGGTGGCCGACAGCGCGCAGGTCATGGGCAACGTCAAGCTGGCCGACAACGCGAGCGTATGGTTCGGCGCCGTGCTGCGCGGCGACACCGAAACGCTGACCATCGGACGCAACAGCAACGTCCAGGACCTGTCGGTGCTGCATGCCGACATCGGCTGCCCGCTGACCATCGGCGACAACGTCACCGTGGGCCACCAGGTGATGCTGCACGGCTGCACCATCGGCGACAACTCGCTGATCGGCATCCAGGCCGTGGTCTTGAATAACGCGAAGATCGGCCGCAATTCGATCGTTGGCGCCGGCAGCGTCGTGACCGAGGGCAAGGAGTTTCCCGACAACTCGCTCATCATCGGCTCGCCGGCCAAGGTGGTGCGCACGCTCGACGACGCGGCCGCCGCCCGGCTGCGCCAGAGCGCCGAGCACTATGTGGAAAACGCCCATCGCTTCGCGAAGGGCCTCAAGAAGATCGCCTGACCGGTTCGGTCGCAGGCACACAGAGAAAGAAAACGTTTTGAGCGAGCTGCACAAATTCCTGTTCGATGGCCTGCCGGTGCGCGGCATGATCGTGCGCCTGACAGATGCGTGGCAGGAGATCCTTGCGCGGCGCGCCTCCAATACCGCCACCGGCGCCTACCCGCCGCCCGTGGCCGAACTGCTCGGCGAAATGACGGCGGCGGCCACGCTGATGCAGGCCAACATCAAGTTCAACGGCGCGTTGATCCTGCAGATATTCGGCGACGGCCCGGTCAAGGTGGCCGTGGCCGAGGCGAAGCCCGACCTGAGCCTGCGCGCCACCGCCAAGGTGATTGGCGAGCTGCCGGCCGACGCGCGGCTGCCCGACATGGTCAACGTGAACAACAAGGGCCGCTGCGCCATCACGCTCGACCCCAAGGACAAGCTGCCGGGCACGACGCCCTACCAGGGCGTGGTGCCGTTGTTCGACGACAACGGCGAGAAGCTCGGCAAGCTCAGCGACGTGCTGCAGCACTACATGCTGCAGAGCGAGCAGCTCGACACCACCCTGGTGCTCGCGGCCGACGACAAGGTGGCCGCGGGCCTGCTGATCCAGCGCCTGCCCGTGAAGGGCGAGGGCAACCTCGAGGGCACCTCCAGCAAGGACCACGACCAGGCCAACGAAGACCAGATCGGCCGCAACGAGGACTACAACCGCATCTCGATCCTCGCGTCGAGCCTGACGCGCGACGAGCTGCTCACGCTCGACATCGAGACCATCCTTCGCCGCCTGTTCTGGGAAGAAAAGCTGCTGCGCTTCGAGCCCCAGGCCGGCCTGCTGGGCCCGCACTTCGCCTGCACCTGCGGGCGCGAACGCGTGGCGCAGATGATTCGCGGGCTGGGCGTGGAAGAGGCCGAGAGCATCCTTGCCGAGCGCGGCGACATCGAGGTGGGCTGCGACTTCTGCGGCAAGCAGTACCGCTTCGACGCGGTCGACACCGCGCAGATCTTCAGGCCGCCGACGGACCAGATTCCCGGCACGCCGGTAGTCCAGTAGGCACGCGGCGAGCCGTCGCTCGCCTCCCTCGCTTCGCCGCACCGACCAGTGCGGCCGCCTTCTCCCTTCCCCCCGTTTTTCTTGCCCTCGCCATCGCGGCAGGGCACCCCCTGGGCAAACCCGAGCTTGCCCCGCGGCATGACATGGCACACATTATGCAAATGGATTTGCGGAATTTGTTTTTCTGCAAATTCAATTGCACCAATTCGGTGAGCTCTTACTCCGGAAGGATTGTCATGAAGAAACTCGTTCTCCGACTGCTCGCGGCCGCGGCTGTCGCCACCTCGGCCATCGCCCCCGCCACGGCGGCCGGCCCCCTGCTCGTCGCTGTCGACACCGCTTTCGTTCCCTTCGAATTCAAGGAAGGCGACAAGTACGTGGGCTTCGACATCGACCTGTGGGACGCAGTCGCCAAGGAGCTCAAGCTCGACTACAAGCTGCAGCCGATGGACTTCAACGGCATCCTGCCCGCGCTGCAGACGAAGAACGTCGACGTGGCGCTGGCCGGCATCACCATCAAGGAAGAGCGCAAGAAGGTCATCGACTTCTCCGACGGCTATTACGACAGCGGATTCATCCTCATGGTGCCCACGGCCAGCAAGATCGCCGGCGTGGCGGATTTGAAGGGCAAGACGCTGGCCATCAAGACGGGCACCTCCGCCGCCGACTACGCCAAGGCCAACTTCGCGGGCACCGAGCTGCGCCAGTTCCCGAACATCGACAACGCCTATCTCGAACTGATGACCGGCCGCGTCGATGCCGCCATGCACGACACGCCCAACGTCCTCTACTACATCGCGACCGCCGGGGCGGGCAAGGCCCGGGCAGTCGGCCCGCAGATGATGGCGCAGCAGTACGGCATCGGCTTCCCCAAGGGCAGCCCCCTGGTGGTGCAGGTGAACGGCGCGCTGGCGAAGATCAAGGCCGACGGCCGCTACGCCGCCATCTACCGCAAGTGGTTCAAGACCGAGCCGCCGAAGCCCTGAGCGGACCATCGCGGAGCCATTCATGGATTTCGACTGGTCAGTGATCGCCGGCGCGTTGCCGGCATTGGCGAAGGGCGCCCGCCTCACGGTGCTCATCACCGTGGCGGGGCTGCTGGGCGGCACGCTGCTCGGCGTGCTGTTCGGCCTGATGCGCGCCTATGGCAACCGCCTCGTCGGCGGCCTGGGCTTCGCCTACGTGGGGCTCGTGCGCGGCACGCCCATCGTGGTGCAGGTCATGTTCATCTACTTCGCATTGCCCGGCCTGCTGGGCGTGCGCGTGGACCCGATGACGGCGGCCATCGCCTCCATCGTCATCAACTCGGGCGCCTACATCGCGGAAATCGTCCGCGGCGCCTTTCTTTCGGTGCCGAAGGGGCTGAGCGAGGCGGGGCTGGCGATGGGCCTGCCGCGCTGGCGCGTGCTGGCCTTCGTCGTCGGGCCGGTCGCGTTCCGGCGCATGACGCCGGCGCTGGGCAATCAATTCATCGTGAGCCTGAAGGACACCTCGCTCTTCATCGTCATCGGTGTCGGCGAGCTCACCCGCCAGGGGCAGGAAATCATGGCGGCCAACTTCAGGGCCATCGAGATATGGACCGCGGTCGCGGTGATCTATCTCATGCTGATCGGCGTGCTGACGCTGGCCCTGAGAACCGTCGAGAAAAGGATGCGCATCCTGTGAACATCGTCGAATTCAAGAATGTGGAAAAGCGCTTCGGCGCCAACACGGTGCTCGACCGAGTGAACCTGCAGATCCGCCATGGCGAGGTCGTCGTGCTGATCGGTCCCTCGGGCTCGGGCAAGTCGACGCTCCTGCGCTGCATCAACGCGCTCGAGCAGATCGACGGCGGCGACCTGCTTGTGGGCGGCCTGAGCGTGCGCGGCGGCAACGCCGTGGTGCGCGAGATCCGCCAGGAAGCGGGCATGGTGTTCCAGCAGTTCAACCTGTTTCCGCAGATGACGGCGCTGGAGAACGTCGCCTTCGGGCCGCGGCAGGTGCGCGGCGCCTCCAGGTCGCAGGCGCAGGCACAGGCGACCGAACTGCTCGCCAAGGTGGGCCTTGCCGGGCGCATGCACCATCACCCGAGCGAACTCTCCGGCGGACAGCAGCAGCGTGTCGCCATCGCCCGCGCGCTGGCCGTCAAGCCCAAGCTGATGCTGTTCGACGAGCCGACCTCCGCGCTCGACCCCGAACTTCGCCAGGAGGTGCTGCGCGTCATGCAGTCGCTGGCGGAGGAGGGCATGACGATGGTCGTCGTGACGCACGAGATGCAGTTCGCCCGCAAGGTCGGCACGCGGCTGATCTTCATGGAGCACGGCCACATCACGGTCGACGGGCCGCCGGCGGAGTTGCTGGACAACCCGCCGAACCAGCGCCTGCGCGATTTTCTTCAGCACGTGGAGTGACATGCCGACATTGAATTACCTCGAGGCCAAGGGATCGCCCTTCGAGACGGGACAGGCGCTCGGCCGCTTCGGCGCCGCCGCCATGCAGGACTACGCGCGCACTTCGCCAGCCTGGGCGACGGTGATGCGCCATCGCGGCACGCCGGCCGCCGAGGCCATGGCCGCGCTGGTGCGCGCGCGCTTTCCGCGCATCTGGAGCGAGTTGCAGGGCCTTGCGGCCGGACTGGAACTGCCGTTCGAAGACGTGTTCCTGTGGAACTGCCGCGGCGACCTGTGGGCCATGGCGCCGGACGGGTGCACCACGGTGCAGCAGGCGGGCGTGCAGCGCCGCATCACCCACAACGAAGACGGCGACCCGGCCTTCGCCGGGCGGTGCGCGATCGCGGCGTGCGCGGTGGAGGGCGGTGCGTCTTTCGCTTCCTTCGTCTATCCGGGATCGCTGCCGGGCCATACCTTCGCGGTGACCGAGCGCGGCCTTGCCATGACGGTGAACAACCTGCGATGCCTGAACGTGCGGCCCGGCGTTCCGCGGATGGTTCTCACGCGTGCGCTGCTGGAGGCGGGCAGCCTGCAGGAGGTGCGCGAACTGCTGGCATCCGGCGAGCGTGCGGGCGGCTTCCATCTCACCGTGGCGCACCGGGCGTCGCCCGAGTTGCTCGGCGTGGAGTTCAGCTCCGAGGCCCTTTCGGTCGTCGAGATCGCGGGACGGCGGCTGCATGCCAACCACGCGCTGCATCCGGCGCTGGGCGATCTGCCGCAGATCGTCACCGGTTCATCGCGGCATCGGCAGCAACGCGGCGATGCGCTGCTCGCCGTGGGCGACGATCCGCTGCATCTGCTGGCCGACAGCGGCGACGCGTCGTTCCCCATCCTGCGCGCCGACCCGGCCGACAGCGACGGCGAGAACACGATGGCCACCGCGGACATCCGCATCGGCCCCGCGCGCGTCGAATGGCAGGTGTACGAGCACCCCTTGCAGCCGCCGCGATTCCATATGATCGACGGCCATGCAAGCATCGAACCAAACCAGCGTGCCCAACCCGCCTGAGATCGAGGCCGACGGTGCTTCGCCGCCTCGCACCGTCGAGGCGCTGCGGGCGCTCACGATGCGCCTGGGGCGGGGCGATGCGCTGATCTCGATGGGCAGCAAGGCGCACAGCGTGCTGGCGCGCCTGGTCGAGCGGCCCGAAGAGGTCGCGGTGCGCACCATCACCGAGCTGGCCGAGTCGCTGGGTGTCAATGCGTCGACGCTGACCCGCCTGGCGACCCGCCTCGGCTATGCCGGCTTCGTCGAGTTCCAGACGGTGTTCCGCGACGGACTGGCTTCGCGGCACCGTCATTTCTACAGCGAGCAGGCCGGCCGGCTGGTCGCGCATGCTTCGGAGCGCAGCACTCCGCAGGACGGCACCGGGCAGCGCCCCGAGATCGACACCATGGTGCAGATCGCCAAGGACTCGATCGCCAACACCGAAGGCTTCCTCGCGCAGCTCTCGGCCGACGAACTGCAGCAGGCGGCCCGGCTGCTGGCCACGGCACCGCGGGTTCGCGTGCACGGCCTGCGGCAGTTCAGCGCGCTGGCGAGCTTCCTGGCCTATGGGCTGGCCATGGTGCGCGGCGACGTGGCCTTGCTCGATCCGCATGGGCTGGGCGTGGCCGAAGGCCTGGCCCAGTTGCAGCCCGGCGACCTGGTGGTCGTGACGAGCGTGGAGCCCTACACGCGCAGCATCGCCGAAACGGCGGCCGCCGCGGCCAAGGCCGGCATGGTCGTCGTCGCCATCACCGACCACCGCGCGTCACCGCTCGCGGCCTTCGCGAAGCATTCCTTCTTCGTGCCCCACGGCAGCGCCTTCTTCAGCAATTCGATGGGCGCCTACGTCATCTTCTGCGAAGGCCTGCTGAACCTGGTCGCGACCGACCTGGGCAAGAAGGCGCTGAAGGCGCTCGAGCGGCGCGAGCGCTTCATCGCCGACCTGGGCATCGAATAGCGACGCGCCCGAGGCTCAGTCCTCGAAGCCGCCGAACGAGATGTCCGGCGCGCTCGTGTTGTGCTTGGACGGCAGGCTGCGGCCGAAGCGCACCTGGGTGGCCTGCAGGCTCTTCACTTCGGGCAGCGGCAGCACCTGCTGCGCGGCCTGCGGCGAAGCCTGCCAACGCACCTCGCTCACGTCGGCGTTGTCCGGCGTCACGTACATCGATCGCAGCACCGCGAAGGGCTGCGCATTCACGGTCGGCTTCGACAGCGTGACGTCGAGCGCGGTGCGCGCGCGGCTGATTTCGTCGACGCGCGCCACCGCGCTGCCGCCATTCGCGAAGCGCACGCGGATCGCCAGCGGTTTCGGATCGACGTGGATCGACGCGATGCTCACCACCGGCCGCGCGGCCGCCTCGACGGGCCCGAGCAGGAAGGACGAGCCATACACGCCGTCGCCGAAGCGCGGGTCCGGCAGCGGCTTGAGCCGCCAGTAGCCGTCCGACGGATAGAGCACGATGGCCTCGAGCGCCTTGCCGTTCTCTTTCTTGAACACCTGCAGCAGATGGAAGCCCTTGTCCTTGCGCTTGCCCACGCTCACCGGCACGCTCTGCGGACGCCAGAAGCTCGGCAGCGTCATGCCGACGATGCGCCATTCGGCGTTGTCGAGCAGCACCACGGTGCGTTTCTTGAAACGGTGCGCGGGGTCGGTGGGGTGGGCGCCGCCGTCGAAGTTGCAGCCCGAGAAGTCGGGCGCGGTCACGTCGTTGCCGATCTTGTCGAGGTAGTCGGGCTGCAGCGCCTCGATGCGCATGTGGCGGATGCCGTCGCCGCGCAGGGTGAGGGAGACGTTGTCTTCCTCGGCGCAGGCGGTGGTCGTGGTGCCGTTTTCCACGGTGGCCGCGACGGGTGCCGCGGCGGCGTGGCCGGCGGTCAGCAGCAGGGCGGTAAGGGTAGAGATGACTGCGGGATTGGCGAGGCGCGCGGCTGTCGAAAGGGGCATCGGGTCTCCGGTGAAGGGGATGTGCGCGCCGCCGGCTTACTCGCGGCGCGAAATCAGGTCGCTGAAGAGCTTATGTTCGCATTCCGGGTCGGAGCATTTCTCGCAAGGCCATGACCACGAGGCGGGCTTCGCTTCGAGACGGCCACGCGCACGGGTGCGGCCTTCGCTGCCGGCGATCGAGTTGATCGCGTTCCAGGCATTGGCGAGCCGTTCGCCGCCGCTGCCATGCACCACGGCGAACGAGAGCTTCGCGCCGACGAGCGCGGCGCGCACCAGCGCGTCGGTCGGCTGCTGCGCATGCGGGCCGTCGCGCATCTCGTCGGCCACCCAGGGCAGGTCGAGCGCCGTGAGCAGCGTGATCGCATAGCGCCGCTGCGCGGCCAGGGCGCCTTCGTAGAGCGAGGTGTCTGCGAAAAGCTGCTCGCTGTAGACCGCCGTCATGAGCGCGGTGGTGTCGGCCACCACCACGCCCGACGCGGCGGCGACGCCGATGCGGCGGGTCTGCTCGTCGGCGATGGCCTGCTGCTCGGCGGGGCGCGGCGTGCGGCCTTCGCGCTCGCACCATTCGCGCAGGTATTCGCCCACGAGCGTCACCGGCGTGCCGCGGTCCTGCAGGCGCTGCGCGATGGCGCGCGCCAGCTCGGTCTTGCCGGTGCTTTCGGCGCCCAGCAGCGCAATGACGCAGCCGGTCGGCAGTGTGGGCGTCATGCGCGTGCCGCCTGCGGCAGGCGTTGCCGCCATGCCAGGTAGCCGGCCACGCTGAGCGCGGCGAACACCGCATACAGCCCGACCGTGAGCCACAGGCCCTTGTGGATGAACAGGCCCACGCTGACCACATTCACCGCCAGCCAGATCAGCCAGTTCTCGATGAACTTGCGGCCGAGCAGAAATTGCCCGACCAGACTCAGCCCCGTGGCGAAGCCGTCCCACCAGGGCACGTCGGTGTCGGTGAAGCGGCGCAGGAAGAGGGCGATGGCCGGCCAGGCCAATGCGCAGGCCGCCAGCGTGAGTGCAATGCCGCGCGGCGAAAGCCGGCTGACATGCAGGGCGCTACCGTCGGCCCGGTGGCCGCGCAGCCACTGGGTCCAGCCCCACAGGGCGACGAAAGCGAAGAAGACCTGGAGCGAGGCGTCGCCGTAGATGCGCGCCTTCGCGAAGACCGCCATGTAGAGCAGCGAACTGACGATGGCCAGCGGCCATCCCCAGTGAATCTCGCGCATGTTGCAGCCGACCATGGCAAGCGCCAGCACGGCTGCGACGAGTTCGAGCCAACTGACGGGTGAGCCCCAGAGCAAGAAAGCAGGGGCCGAGAGAAGCTCAAGAATCAGATTCGCCCCCAGCGGGCACCGACGCGGTCTGTTCGTGGGACACCGCGGAACCGGCTTTGCCGGGCCGCCGGTGCCGCCCCCTGGAAGGGGGTTGGCGAAGCGACACGAAGTGCGCGAAGACTGGGGGTCATCCTAGTGCGCGATTTGTACGAACACTTCGTTCGGCTTGACCATGCCGAGTTCCGCCCGCGCGCGTTCCTCGACCATTTCGAGGCCGTCCTTGAGGTCGTTGACCTCCGAGGTCAGGCGCTCGTTGTTCAGCGCGGCCTTGGCGTTGGCTTCCTTCTGGTCGGCCAGCTTGGTCCGCAGCTGCGCCACGTCGCGCACGCTGCCGCGCCCGTTCCACAGCTGCCACTGCAGGACGCCCAGCAGAAGCAGCAGGATGATCGGTGGAACGAAGCGGGCGCGCATGCGCGGGGCGTCCGGTGCGTTACTTCAGGTTGTAGAACGCGCCGCGGCCCGGGTACACGGCGATGTCGCCGAGGTCTTCTTCGATGCGCAGCAGCTGGTTGTACTTGGCGATGCGGTCCGAGCGCGACAGCGAGCCGGTCTTGATCTGGCCGGCATTGGTGCCCACCGCGATGTCGGCGATGGTGCTGTCTTCGGTTTCGCCCGAGCGGTGCGAGATGACTGCCGTGTAGCCCGCGCGCTTGGCCATCTCGATGGCGGCGAAGGT
Organism: Variovorax paradoxus; assembly: GCF_022009635.1. Classification (NCBI taxonomy): domain Bacteria; kingdom Pseudomonadati; phylum Pseudomonadota; class Betaproteobacteria; order Burkholderiales; family Comamonadaceae; genus Variovorax; species Variovorax paradoxus. The sequence goes on along the minus strand of NZ_CP091716.1, from coordinate 5,139,127 downwards.
CTCGGTCAGCGTGCCGATCTGGTTGATCTTGATCAGGATCGAGTTGGCGATGCCCTTCTCGATGCCCTCTTGCAGGATCTTGGTGTTGGTGACGAACAGGTCGTCGCCTACCAGCTGCACGCGCTTGCCCAGGCGTTCGGTCAGGTGCTTCCAGCCGTCCCAGTCGCCTTCGTGCATGCCGTCTTCGATGCTGATGATCGGGTACTTGTCGACCCAGGTCGCGAGCATGTCGGTCCAGCTCTCGGAGGTGAGCGAGAGGTTCTCGCCCGACAGCACGTACTTGCCGTCCTTGTAGAACTCGCTGGCGGCGCAGTCCAGGCCCAGGGCGATCTGCTCGCCGGCCGTGTAGCCGGCCTTGTCGATGGCTTCCAGGATGAGCTGGATGGCCGCTTCGTGGCTCTCGACGCTGGGAGCGAAGCCGCCTTCGTCGCCGACCGCCGTGCTGATGCCGCGGTCGCCCAGGATCTTCTTCAGCGCATGGAACACTTCGGCGCCGTAGCGCACGGCCTCGCGGAAGCTCTTGGCGCCCACGGGGATGATCATGAACTCCTGCAGGTCGAGGCTGTTGTTGGCGTGCGCGCCGCCGTTGATGACGTTCATCATCGGCACCGGCAACTGCATGCCGCCCATGCCGCCGAAGTAGCGGTACAGCGGCAGGCCCGACTCCTCGGCCGCGGCGCGGGCCACGGCCATCGAGACGGCGAGGGTGGCGTTGGCGCCCAGGCGGGCCTTGTTGTCGGTGCCGTCCAGGTCGATCATCGTGCGATCGAGGAAGGCCTGTTCGCTGGCGTCGAGGCCGAGCACGGCTTCCGAGATCTCGGTGTTGATGTTCTCCACGGCCTTGAGCACGCCCTTGCCCAGGTAGCGGCTCTTGTCGCCGTCGCGCAGCTCGATGGCTTCGCGCGAACCGGTCGACGCGCCCGAGGGCACGGCCGCACGGCCCATGGTGCCCGACTCCAGCAGCACGTCGCATTCGACGGTGGGGTTGCCTCGGCTGTCGAGAATTTCGCGGCCGACGATGTCAACGATTGCACTCATCTTTTGTCTTTCTCTTTCGGTTCTCTTTGGCGGATGAATAAATGGGGCAGGGGGCTCAGAGGCCTTCGACGGCGATCATGTTCATGATCGCGGCACCGGCGCGCGCTTCGCGGGCCTTGAGGTATTCGGGCGTTTCGTAGAAGGCCTTGGCCTTCTCGAAGCTGGCGAACTTGAGGATGACGATGCGCGTGGGCTTCCAGTCGCCCTCCAGCGGCTGGACCTGGCCGCCGCGCACGCACACCTCGGCGCCGTGCGCCTGCATGGCGGCGCTCGACCACTTCTTGTATTCCTCGTACTGCGTCGGGTTGGTCACCTCGACGTGTGCGATGACGTATCCGCTGCTCATGCGACGGCCTTCAGTGCCTTGTTGGTGCTGCCGGCGCCCTTGTCCTTGTGCTCGAGCGCCGCCTTGATGAAGGCGTTGAACAGCGGATGGCCGCCCCACGGGGTCGACTTGAACTCGGGGTGGAACTGCACGCCCATGAACCACGGGTGCACGTCCTGCGGCAGCTCGACGATTTCGGTCAGGTGCTCGCGCTGCGTGAGCGCCGAGATCACGAGGCCGGCCTTGCGCAGTTCGTCGAGGTAGTTGACGTTGGCTTCGTAGCGGTGGCGGTGGCGCTCGGTGACCACGTCGCCGTAGATGCTGTGGGCCAGCGTACCGGGCGAGACGTCGGAGCTCTGCGCGCCCAGGCGCATGGTGCCGCCGAGGTCGGACTTCTCGTCGCGCGTCTTCACGGTGCCGTCGGCGTCCTTCCACTCGGTGATCAGCGCGATCACGGGGGTGGGCGTCTCGGGGTCGAACTCGGTGCTGTTGGCGTTCTTGAGGCCTGCCACGTGGCGGGCGTATTCGATGGTGGCCACCTGCATGCCCAGGCAGATGCCGAGGTAGGGCACCTTGCCTTCGCGGGCGAAGCGCGCGGCCGAGATCTTGCCTTCCACGCCGCGCTGGCCGAAGCCGCCGGGCACCAGGATGGCGTCGTACTTGGCCAGGCGGGACACGTCCTGCGCGTTGATGGTCTCGGAGTCGATGTAGTCGATCTTCACGCGCGCATGGTTCTTCATGCCGGCGTGGCGCAGGGCTTCGTTCAGCGACTTGTAGCTGTCCGACAGGTCCACGTACTTGCCGACCATGGCGATCGACACTTCCTTTTGCGGATGCTCGACTTCGTAGACCAGGTCGTCCCAGCGCTGCAGCTTGGCGGGCGGGGTGTTGATGCGCAGCTTGTCGCAGATCAGGCCGTCCAGGCCCTGCTCGTGCAGCATGCGGGGCACCTTGTAGATGGTGTCCACGTCCCACATGGAGATCACGCCCCATTCGGGCACGTTGGAGAACAGCGAGATCTTGGCGCGCTCGTCGTCGGGGATCGGGCGGTCGGCGCGGCACAGCAGGGCGTCGGCCTGAATGCCGATTTCGCGCAGCTTCTGCGCGGTGTGCTGCGTGGGCTTGGTCTTGAGCTCGCCGGCGGCGGCGATCCAGGGCACGTAGCTCAGGTGCACGAAGGCCGAGTTGTTGGGGCCCATGCGCAGGCTCATCTGGCGCACGGCCTCCAGGAAGGGCAGCGATTCGATGTCGCCCACGGTGCCGCCGATCTCGACGATGGCCACGTCCACCTCGTGGGCCGTGCCGATGCCGGCGCCGCGCTTGATGTATTCCTGGATCTCGTTGGTGATGTGCGGGATCACCTGCACCGTCTTGCCGAGGTAGTCGCCGCGGCGTTCCTTCTCGAGCACGGTCTTGTAGATCTGGCCGGTCGTGAAGTTGTTGGCCTTGCGCATCCGCGTGTTGATGAAGCGCTCGTAGTGGCCGAGGTCCAGGTCGGTCTCGGCGCCGTCGTCGGTGACGAACACTTCACCATGCTGGAAGGGCGACATCGTGCCGGGGTCGACATTGATGTACGGATCGAGCTTGATGAGGGTGACTTGGAGGCCGCGCGATTCGAGGATCGCGGCGAGCGAGGCGGAGGCGATTCCCTTGCCAAGGGAAGATACGACACCACCGGTGACGAAGACAAATTTGGTCATGCCAGTTCCGGACGCTGTGAATCCGGGCAGTGGGAAATTGCGATTATAGGTGTGCCCTTCGCGACACTTCGGGCCAAGGGCTTGTTGCCATTCGTTCGATGGCATGTGAGCAACAATACGGCCCATGCAAGATCTCGCCGGCAAACACATCGTCCTCGGTCTCACGGGCGGCATCGCCTGCTACAAGTCGGCCGAGCTGTGCCGGCTGTTCGTCAAGGCGGGCGCCACCGTCCAGGTCGTCATGACCGAGGCGGCCGAGCAGTTCATCACGCCGGTGACCATGCAGGCGCTCTCGGGGCGCACCGTCTACACCTCGCAGTGGGACACCCGCGAGCCCAACAACATGCCGCACATCAACCTGAGCCGCGAGGCCGATGCGATCGTGCTGGCACCCTGCAGTGCCGACTTCATCGCGCGTCTCGTGCAGGGCCGCTCCGACGACCTGCTGAGCCTGATGTGCCTGGCCCGCCCCATGGACCGCATTCCGCTGCTGATCGCGCCGGCCATGAACCGCGAGATGTGGGGCCACCCGGCCACGCAGCGCAACCTGATGCAGGTGGCCGCCGACGGCGCCACGGTGCTGGGCGTGGGCAACGGCTGGCAGGCCTGCGGCGAAACCGGCGACGGGCGCATGCTCGAACCGGCGCAACTGCTGGAGGACATCACGGCCTTCTTCAGCCCCAAGCTGCTGGCGGGGCAGAAGGTGCTGGTCACGGCGGGGCCGACCTTCGAGTCGCTCGACCCGATCCGCGGCATCACCAACCATTCGTCCGGCAAGATGGGCTTTGCCATTGCCCGCGCGGCCCGCGAGGCGGGCGCCGAGGTCACGCTGGTGGCCGGCCCGGTGCATCTGCCCACGCCGCGCGGCGTGACGCGCGTCGACGTGCTGTCGGCTCAGGACATGCTCGAAGCCACCACCCGCGCGGCGGAGTTTGCTAGCATTTTCGTAGCAACGGCTGCGGTGGCCGATTGGCGCCCGGCCACGCAGAGCGACCAGAAGATCAAGAAGGACGGCAGCGGCAAGACCCCGGTGCTGGAGTTCGTCGAGAACGCCGACATCCTGCTGACCGTCGCGCGCAGCGAGCGCGCCCAGTCGAAGAAGCTCTTCTGCGTGGGCTTCGCGGCCGAGAGCGAAAACCTCGCCGCGCACGCCAAGGCCAAGCGCGAGCGCAAGGGCATTCCGCTCCTGGTCGGGAACATCGGCCCGCTGACCTTCGGGCAGGACGACAACGCGCTGCTGCTGGTCGATGCCGACGGCGTGCGCGAACTGCCGCGCGCGCCCAAGCTCACGCTGGCCCGCGAGCTGATAACAGAGATCGCCGCACGACTTACCGACTGGAGGGTCTGATGAACCTGAATCCCCAATGGAACACGCCGCCCAACGGTGACTTCGCACGCTATGTCGAGCGGCTGTCGGCGCAGGCCGCGCTGCCCAGGCGCGCGGCGAAGGAAGGCGAGCCGGGGCTCGATGTCGGCATGACGCAACCGCCCGGCCAGCAGGGCCCTGTCACGGCGGCCATGCAGCGGCAGCAACAACAGCAACAGCAGCCACTCCCCAACGGTGAAGTGCCCAAGGCCCAGCCCGGAGCGTTCGACCCCAAGGTGCTCAAGGTGATGGGCGCTGTCGGCGCGCTGGTGTTCCTCGTCCTGTGGGCGTCGGGCGTGCCTTTTGGCGTGCTCGTGCTCCTGCTGGGCTTGGCCCTGTGGTTCGGCAAGAAATTGAAGGGCGTGAAGTTCACCCCCGGTGTCGCCAAGTGGCAGCTGCTGCTGGAAGAGGCGAACCGCAAGCAAAGAGAACAGCAACAGAAGCAAGGCAGCAATTAAAAGTGAAAGTCGACGTCCGTATCCTCGATCCGCGCATGGTGGATCAATTGCCCGCGTATGCCACTCCCGGCAGCGCCGGCCTCGACCTGCGGGCGTGCCTCGATGCCCCCATCACGCTGGAGCCCAACGGCTGGCAGCTGGTGGGCACCGGCATCGCGATCCACTTGGCCGACCCGGCCTATGCGGCGCTGATCCTTCCGCGCTCGGGCCTGGGCCACAAGCACGGCATCGTGCTGGGCAACCTCGTCGGCCTGATCGACAGCGACTACCAGGGCGAGCTCAAGATCAGCGCCTGGAACCGCAGCGACACGCCCTTCGTGCTGAACCCGATGGAGCGTCTCGCGCAACTGGTGATCGTGCCCGTGGTGCAGGCGCAGTTTCGGGTGGTCACAGAATTTGCACCCACGCAACGCGGCGAGGGCGGCTACGGCTCTACCGGCAAACATTGAGCGAATCCTGAAGATCGCCTGAGTTTCCGAGCGGTAAAGAACGGAACCGCGCGGGCTGGAAGGTCTCGAAGGTTTCAGTGTGTGAATTGCGTCATCGCGGCGAATGCTGCGGCGTTAGTCAGGCACACGCAGGGTATGCGGATTCATCATCCACATGCCGTTTCATTCCGAGGAGCCTCCAACATGAAGATCTCAACGCGCTTTGTTTCCGTCACCGCTTCCGTGCTGGCACTGGCCACGCTCACGGCATGCGTGGCCCCGGCGCCGGTTTACCAGACCTCGCGCTATCCGTACCAGGCGCCTCCGCAGGCCATTCAGTACCGTGAAGCGTCCTACGTCGAATACGGCCATGTGGCCAACATCGAGGTGCTGCGCAGCGAAACGGCTGGCACCGGCACCACCGGCGGCGGTGCTGTAGCCGGCGGCGTCATCGGCGGCGTGGTGGGCAACCAGTTCGGACGCGGCAATGGCCGCGCCGCCGCCACCGCACTCGGCATCGTGGGCGGCGCCCTGCTGGGCAACAGCATCGAGGCCCAGCAGAACGGTCCCCGTGCCTACGAGACCTATCGCGTGTCGGTGCAGACCGATCGCGGCGCCTACCGGGCGTTCGACGTGCAGAGCCCCGGCGATCTGCGCATCGGCGACCGCGTGCGCATCGACAACGGCCAGATCTCGCGCATGTAACCACTTCCCCCGACCCATCGGGGCATGAAAAAAGCCGGGCAATGCCCGGCTTTTTCATGGGTGGTGCCTGCGGCCTTCAGTGCAGCGTTTCGTTGCCCGGCGCCATCGGCGCGACCTTGAAGAAGCCAGTGCCCGCGGTGCCGCGGCCGACTTCTTCTTCCGTTGCCTCGCGCACCGAGCGCACCGTGATGTCGAGCCGTATGGCGATGCCGGCCAGCGGATGGTTGCCGTCAAGCACCAGATGGTCGGGATAAATCTCGGCCACCGTGTAGATCGTGTCCTTCGGGATGTCGCCGTTCACGCCCTTGGGAAGCGCCGAGCCGTCGAAGGTCATGCCTTCTTCCGTGCCTTCGGGGAACAGCGAGCGGGGCTCCAGGAAGAGCAGCTGGTCGTTGAAGTCGCCGAAGCCCTGTTCGGGTTCGATCTGCAACTGCACCCGGGCGCCGGGCTCATGGCCTTGCAGGGCCGCTTCGATCACCTCGAAGAGATCGTCGCCGCCCACCATGAATTCCACCGGCTCGTCGAGCACGTCCAGCACGTCGCCGAGCGTGTCTTTCATCGTCCAGGTCAAGCCGACCACGCATTGTTCAGAGATTTCCATTGCAGAATTCTCCCATGGAGATTAATCAACCGCTGCCGTTGCTCGGCGGCCTGAGCGCCGCGCAGTTCATGCGGCGGTACTGGCAGAAAAAGCCTTTGCTGGTTCGCCAGGCCATTCCCGCCATGGTGCCACCGATCGAGCGCAATGCGTTGTTCGCGCTGGCCGAACAGGAAGAAGTCGAGTCCCGCCTGATCCGGCATGGCAAGGCCGGCTGGTCGCTCAAGCACGGCCCGCTGCCGCGCCGTGCCCTGCCGCCGCTCAAGCAGCCGGCATGGACGCTGCTGGTGCAGGGCGTCGACCTGCACCACGAGGGCGTGCACGAACTGTTGCGGCAGTTTCGTTTTCTGCCCGATGCCCGGCTCGACGACCTGATGATCAGCTACGCGAGCGACACCGGCGGCGTGGGCGCGCATTTCGACAGCTACGACGTGTTCCTGCTGCAGGCACAGGGCCGGCGCCGTTGGTCCATCGGCAAGCAGAGCGACCTGCGGCTGCAGCCCGGCGTGCCGCTCAAGATACTGGAGAACTTCGAACCCGAGCAGACCTTCGTGCTCGAGCCCGGCGACATGCTGTATCTGCCGCCGCGCTATGCCCACGACGGCGTGGCCGTGGGCGACGACTGCATGACCTGCTCGATCGGCCTGCGTTCGTCCGCATTGGGCGAGCTGGGCGCCGACCTGCTCGCGCGCATGGCGCAGGCCTACTCGGAAGACCTTGAAGACGCCGGCCCCGCCGAGCTGGCGCGCTACCGCGACCCGACGCAACCTGCCGTCGATGCGCCCGCGCAGATGCCCGCAGCGCTGCAGGGCTTCGCGCGAAAGGCCGTGGAAGCCGCGCTGCGCGATGCGGACGCCGTCGACCGCGCGCTCGGCGAGTCGCTCACCGAGCCCAAGGCCAACGTGTGGTTCGACGAAGGCGGCGAGATGCCCGACGCCATGCAGCGCGTGGCGCTCGACCGCCGCACGCGCATGCTCTACGACACGCGGCACATCTACATCAACGGCGAGAGTTTCCGCGCAGGCGGGGCCGACGCCACGCTCATGCGCCGCCTGGCCGACCAGCGCGCGCTCGGCCCGCGCGAACTGGGCCGTGCCAGCGAAGGAGCGCTCTCGCTGCTCGGCGAGTGGTGCGAGGCAGGCTGGCTGCACGCCCAATGAACGACGACGCCGCGCAAGCGCTGAGCGAAGGGCGCTTCGATGGCCGCGAGGCCTTCGATGCGATCCTGCGCACGGCACTGGCCGCCGCTGCGCGCGAGGGCTGGAAAGAGATCGTCTTCAGCGACCCCGACTTTGCCGACTGGCCGCTCGGCGAACGCGCGAGCATCGAGGCGTTGCAGGCATGGTCAGGCAGCGGACGCCGCTTCGTGATGCTCGCGCAGCGCTTCGACATTCTCGAACGCGGCCACGCGCGCTTCGTGCCGTGGCGCCGCATGTGGGATCACATCATCGAATGCCGAGCGACCGGCAAGGCCGCGGGCTCCGAGGTGCCCAGCGCCATCTGGACGCCCACATGGTTCGTGCATCGCATCGACCCCGAGCGCAGCCGCGGCGTGAGCGGCACCGACGCACGTGCGCGCCGCGCGCTGCGCGAGTCCATCGACGAATGCTGGCGCATCGCGCGGCCCGCGTTTCCCGCATCGACATTGGGCTTGTAAGCCAATGCCGCGAATGCGGCCGCGAGACATATTCGTGAGGGTATGCAGGTCTAGAATTTTTTCGTTCCAGACCTTCATTGCCAAAGGAGATTCCATGAAGAAGTCATCGTCCGTCCTGATTGCCTCGCTCATCGCCGCTGCCGCGCTCGTCGCCTGCGGAAAGAAGGAGGATGCAGCGCCGGCAGTCGTGACGCCGCCTCCTGCGCCCGTGACCGAACCCGCGCCCGCTCCTGCGCCCGCACCGTCTTCCGACGCGACTCCCGCGACTCCTGCCCCTGCCACGCCCGATGCGAGCAGCTCGTCATCGGCAATGACGCCGGCTCCCGCAGACTCGTCATCGACCGACGCAGCCACCAAGGCTGCGAAGAAGAACAACAGCGACGCACCGAAGCAGCAGTAAGCAAGGCCGCTGCCATCGCCATGAAAAAACCGCCTCACGGCGGTTTTTCATTAGGAGAATTAGGAGAGAGTGAGGAAGGCCGCGCCGGGTCTCACACGTCGAGCCAGGGCGAGCCCTCGGCAGCGCTGGCGGTGAGCATCTCGGCTTCATCGCCGCCGAGCGCTTCGGCCATCAGACGGCGCACGATCTCGGGCCGGTTGTTCTGTTCGCTCAGGTGTGCCGCAACCACATGGCGCAGGCCGCCGTGCAGCACAGCGCGCGCGATGTCCGCGGCGGCGGTGTTCGACAGGTGTCCGTAGTTGCCGCCGACACGGTGCTTGAGAAAGGCCGGATAGGCCGAGCCGGCCAGCAGGTCGCTGTCGTGGTTGAACTCCAGCAGCAGCGCGTGCACGCCGCTCAGCCGCGAGAGCACATGCGCCGTGGCGTGGCCTAGATCTGTCAGCACGCCGAGCGTGCGATTGCCGTCGGTGCAACGCAATTGCAGCGGCTCGCGCGCATCGTGCGGAACGGTGAAGGGCTGCACGCCGATGTCGCCGACCGCGAACTCGGCGTCGTCGCGCGCGATGTTCAGCAGGCCCTCGAAATCGCGCCCACCGGTGGCGAGCCACGTGCCTTCGCTCATCCACACGGGAATGCGGTTGCGTCGCGAGAGGGAATGGGCGCAGCCGATGTGATCTCCGTGCTCGTGCGTGACGAAGACCGCATGGATGTCGCTGGCGGCAAGGCCTGCGCGGGCCAGCCGCAGGTCGAGCTGCTTGAGGCCGAAGCCGCAGTCGACCAACATGCGGGAGGTGCGGCCGCCGCTGGTCGCTTCGACCAGCGCGGCGTTGCCCGTGCTGCCGCTGCCGAGACTTCGGAAGCGGAGCATGCGGGTTACTTCAGGTCGTCGGCGATGACCTTGACGATGCGGTCGGCGTTGGCCGACGTTTCGGGCGCGCCTGCTTCGTTCAGCACCACGACCGTGCTGCTCTCGCCCTGGCTCTTGACCGAGATGCGGAACTTCAGAGGTGCCTCGGTCTTGCTCGAGCCGCTGAACAGCTTGCCGAAGAAGCCGGGTTCCTTCTTGTCGGGGTTCGGCGGCACGTAGCGCACGAAGTACAGGCCGGCGCTGCGGTCGCGGTCTTCCACGGTGAAGCCGGTGCGGTCGAGCGCCAGGCCGACGCGGCGCCATGCGCGGTCGAAGCCTTCGCTGATCTGCACGGCCGGCTGGTTGCCGACCTTGGCGATGGTGGCGGTGCGTGCCGGTGCCGTGGTGGCGGCCAGGATCTTCGACTGCTCTTGCGACACGCCGAGCTTGACCATCAGGCGGCGCAGGAATTCGGTCTCGAGTTCAGGATCGCTCGGGCGGGGCTGCCACACGGTCTGGTCCTGGCGGGAGTTGTTGTAGACCTCCTGCATGCCGCGGTGGCTGATGAAGATCTCGGTGCCGTTGGGCGTGCGTTCCAGGCGGGTGCGGAAGCGGTCGAGTTCGCCGGTCGAGTAGACCGAGTCGACCAGCTTGCCCAGCGTGCCGCGGATGATGTCCTGCGGCAGCTTGGCGCGGTTCTCGGCCCAGTCGGTTTCCATGATGCCCAGGTTGCGCTGGTCGGTGGTCAGCAGGAAGCCGCTTTCCTGCCAGAAGTCGCGAACCGGCTCCCAGAGCTGTTCGGGCGTGCGGTTGACGACGATCCAGCGCTGCGTGCCCGAGCGCTCCATCTTGACGTCGCCGATGTTGCTCACCGCGGTGGGCACGCCCGGGGCGTTGGCAATGCCGGCCTGGTAGGCGTTGGCGGTCACGGCGCCGCCGGGGATGGCGTAGCGGTTGTCGCGCGAGAGTTGGGAGAGGTCGGGAGGGACTTCGAGCGTCGGGGCCTTGCCGGCGCTCTTGTAGTCGATCTTGTCGCTCTCGAGGACGGAGCAGGCGGCGAGGCTGGCAACCAGGGTGGCCAGCAATGCATATCGCGAAATTTGCGAAAGGTTCTTCAACGTCGTCTTCCTTGTTGGAATGGTTCGGTCTATCTGTGGGCCGCTATGCCCGCCATCTCAGAGCACGGTTCGGGCAAAAGGTTGCTTAACCTTGTTGCAGCCAGGGAAAAGGCAGATCGCAGGTCGGAAAGGGGTTTTCGGGGAGGGGCTCAGTTCTTGAGCAGGCCGGTGGCGCGCAGGGCACCCTCGACCGCCGGACGGCTGGCTTCACCCAGTTCGGTGAGCGGCAGCCGCAGCGCGCCACCGCACAGGCCGAGCCTGGACATGGCCCACTTGAGCGGGATCGGGTTGGGCTCGACGAACAGGTTGCGGTGCAGCGGCATCAGTTCGAACTGGATCTGCATGGCACGCTTGACGTCGCCAGCCAGCGCGGCCACGCACAGCTCGTGCATCTTGCGCGGCGCGATGTTGGCCGTGACGCTGATGTTGCCCTGGCCGCCGCACAGCATGAGCGCAACGGCGGTCGGATCGTCGCCGGAATACACGGCGAAGTTCTTGGGCACATCGCGGATGAGCCACTGGGCCCGCTCGATGTTGCCGGTGGCTTCCTTGATGCCGATGATGCCGGGCACCTGCGCCAGGCGCAGCACGGTGTCGTGCGCCATATCGGCGACGGTGCGGCCTGGCACGTTGTAGAGCACGATGGGCAGGTCGCCCACGGCCTCGGCGATGGCTTTGAAGTGCTGGTACTGGCCCTCTTGCGTGGGCTTGTTGTAGTACGGCACGACCTGGAGCTGGGAGTCCGCGCCCACGCCCTTGGCGAACTTGGCGAGCTCGATGGCTTCCTTGGTGGAGTTGGCGCCGCAGCCGGCCATCACGGGAACGCGGCCCTTGGCCTGTTCGACCGAGACGCGGATGATTTCGCAGTGTTCTTCGACATCGACCGTCGGCGATTCGCCGGTGGTCCCGACCACGCCGAGGCAGTCGGTGCCTTCTTCGATGTGCCAGTCAATGAGCCGCCGCAGGGCGGGGTAATCGACACTGCCGTCGTCGTGCATCGGCGTGACGAGCGCGACGATGCTGCCTGTCAGTTGCTCCAAGGGGAATCTCTTTGTCGGTGGACGAAAGCGCCGATTCTACTTACTCCGGGGCCCGCGGAAACACGCCCCCCGGCCCCCTCAGTTTCCCTTAAGGAGGCGGCGGGGCGGCTGGCCCGGGGCGTTTCCGGCCTCCCGGACGGCGGCAATGCGCTGGACGAAGCGGGCCGGATCGGCCTCGAAACCGTCTTCGTAGGCCACCACCCGCAGGCCGGCGCAGGCGGCGAGCAGCTCGCCCGGCTGCAGCAGGAAGTCGGGCCGCGAGGGCTTGCCTACGGTCTCGTTGCCCGAGGCGAAGGTCTCGTACAGCAGCACGCCGCCCGGCGCCACCGCGGCCACGATGTCGGCCATGCGTGGGCGCCAGAGGTAGTGCGTGACGACCACGCCGCCGAAAACCTGGCCGGCGAACGGCCAGGGGCCCGATTCGATGTCGGCCTCGACCACGCGGCCGAAGGCGCTGGCAGCCGCCACGGCCTCCGGCGAGCGGTCGACACCCGTCACCGTGTGTCCGCGCCCCGCGAACCAGCGCATGTGCCGCCCCGACCCGCAGGCCACGTCGAGCACGCTGGCATCTGGTGCGAGCAGGTGCGACCAGCGGACGATCCATTCGGAAGGCGCGCCCGAGCCGTGCGCAGTGGCTGCATCTTTCATGGCGGATCGAGGAGGAAAGGGGGAGTCAGAAGCAGGACCAGATCTGGTCCACCAGCGTCACGAGAAAGTCCGGATGCACGTACATCGCGAACACGCCGCCCAGCACCACCATCGCGGCCGCGAGCCAGCCGGCGTGGACGATGTGGTGGCGCATTCGTGGCGTCATGGCGTTCTTTATACGCAATCAGCCTGCCGCGCCCAAGGGCCGGGGCGCCCGTGCGATGGCGTTTTCCTTCACCGGCAGGTTGATCAGTGCCGCGAACACGCCCAGCGCGATGGCGATGTACCAGACGATGTCGTAGCTGCCCGTGGTGTCGTACAGGTAGCCGCCCAGCCAAACGCCCAGGAACGAGCCGACCTGGTGGCTCAGGAACACGAAGCCGCTGAGCATCGACAGATGCGCCACGCCGAAGATGCCCGCCACGATGGCGTTGGTCGCCGGCACGGTGGACAGCCACAGGAAGCCCATCGCGGCCGAGAACACGTACACGCTCATCGGCGAAATCGGCGCCAGCAGAAACAGCGCGATCGACACCGCCCGCGCGAAATAGATCGCCGCCAGGATCTTGCGCTTGGCCAGCGTCTGCCCCAGCAGCCCGACCGTGTAGGTGCCGAACACGTTGCACAGCCCGATCAGCGCCAGCGCATAGCCGGCCACGTCGGCCGGCAGGCTCTTGTCGCGCAGGTAGGTCGGCATGTGGATGCCGATGAACGCCAGCTGGAAGCCGCAGACGAAATACCCCGCCATCAGCAGCCCGAAGCTGGGGTAGCGAAAGGCTTCGCCCACGGCCTGCAGCACCGACTGGTCGCGGTGGCCTGCGAGCGCCTCGGTCTTCGGCTCGCGCAGTCCGAAGGCCAGCGGGATGATGACCAGCACCAGCACCGCCACCACGGCCAGCGCCGTCTGCCAGCCCAGGTGGCCGATCAGCCGGCCCTCGATGGGCGCCATCAGGAACTGCCCGAACGAGCCGGCCGCCGCCGCCACGCCCATGGCCCAGGAGCGCCGCTCGGCCGGAATCTGCCGCCCGATCACGCCGTAGATCACCGCGTAGGTCGATCCCGCCTGCGCGGCGCCGATCAGCACGCCAGCGCTCAGCGTGAACAGCAGCGGCGTCGGCGAATGCGCCATGCCGAACAGCCCCAGCGCATAGAACACCGAGCCGCCGATCAGCACCCGGAACGCGCCGAAGCGGTCGGCCAGCATGCCCGCGAACACGCCGAAGATGCCCCACGAGAGGTTCTGGATGGCCAGCGCGAACGAGAAGGTCTGGCGGTTCCAGTCCTGCGCCTGCGTGATGGGCTGCAGCCAGAGGCCGAAGCCGTGGCGGATGCCCATGGAGAGCGTGACGATCATCGCCCCGCAGAAGAGGACTTGCTTGATCGAAAGAGTGCGGGCTGGCGTTTGCATGATGGCGTCGAATGTAGCGACATGGCTGCTTTGGCAGGCGCCCCGACGGCCAAAGCCATTGATGATTTATCGGCGCCGTTTCAATGCGCCCCGAGCATCAAAGCCGCGGGCGTCAGCGCGCTGTCGCACCGGCGACACCGCGCGACCCCGGAAAGCCGTGCGCGCCCGCCCGCCAGGTCAGCCACAGCGCCGGCACCAGCAACACCAGCAGCGACCACGGCAGCGCCCCCGCGCCGCCGCCCTGCAGCAGCAGTCCGCCGAGCAGCCCGCCGCCCGCGATGGCGATGTTCCACACCGTGACCACCATCGACTGCGCCACGTCCGCCGACTCGCCGGCCGCCTGCGCCGAGGCCGTCTGGAACAGCGTGCCCGCGCCGCCGTACGCCAGCCCCCAGATCGCCACGCCCACGTATACCGCCGCCGTGGAGCCCGCTGCGGTGCCCAGCAGCAGCGCCGTCAGCCCGAAGACCGCCGTGCTCGCCAGCACCAACTCGCGCAGCCAGCGGTCGATCAGCACGCCCGTGACCCAGATGCCCGCCAGCGAGGCCGTGCCGAACACCAGCAGCACCAGGTCGACCCGCGCGCCCAGCCCGGCGTGCGCCAGGAACGGCGCGATGTACGTGTAGAGGATGTTGTGCGCCAGCACGAAGGCCAGCATCACCCCCAGCACCGGCCGCACGCCCGGCAGCAGGAACACCCGCTTCACGCTCTGGCGGCGGCCGGCCTCCTGGCCCGGGAAGTCGGGCACCTGCCAGCGCACCCAGCCGAGCAGCAGCACCGACAGCGCCGACATCACCAGGAACGCCGGACGCCAGCCCACGCCGGTGCCCAGCAGCGTGCCCGCCGGAATGCCCAGCGACAGCGCCAGCGGCGCGCCCAGCATGGCCACCGCGATCGCGCGGCCCTGCATCGAGGGCGGCACCATGCGGCCGGCATGCCCGGCCACCAGCGCCCAGAGCAGCCCGGCGAACACGCCGGCAAAGAAGCGCGCGGCCAGCGTCAGCGGGTAGCTGTGGGACAGCGCGGTGACCGTGTTGACGATCGCGAAGCCGCCGATGGCCAGCATCAGCAGCGGACGCCGCCGCCAGCCGCGCGTGAACGCCACCAGCGGAATGGCCGCCACCAGCGAGCCGAGCGCGTAGACGGTCACCAGCTGGCCGACCAGCGCGGGCGTGACGGCCAGGCTCGCGCCGATCTGCGGCAGCAGGCCGGCCGGCATGGCCTCCGTGAGGATGGTGATGAAGCTGGCGGCCGCCAGCGCGAGCAGGCCGGACAGCGGAAGCCGGGCCCTGGGAGGAGAGGGATTTGGATGAGTGAATGACATGCGGCCAACGATAGGAAGAAGCCGACTGCGGAAAAAGGGGGATACAGTTCCGCTCAATGCGGACATGAAAGTCCGTAATCGAGTCTTTTGGAGCCTTTTCATGGACAGCTTCAGCGGCTTCACCGTCTTCATCCAGGTCGCCGAAACCCGCAGCTTCGTCACCGCCGGCCGCGCGCTCGGCGTTTCCGCCTCGGCCGTCGGCAAGCGCGTGGCCCGGCTCGAGGAGCGCCTGGGCGTGCGGCTGTTCCACCGCAGCACCCGCAGCATCACGCTCACCGCCGAGGGCGCGCTGTTCCTGGCGCGCAGCCGCCGCGTGCTGGCCGAGATCGAGGCCGCCGAGCAGGAGCTGTCGCATTCGGCCGGCTCGCCGCGCGGCAAGCTGCGCGTGAGCCTGCCGCTGGTCAGCTCGCTGGTGCTGCCGCTCCTGGCCGACTTCATGCGCGACTACCCGGATGTGGAGCTCGACCTCGATTTCAGCGACCGGCTGGTCGAGGTCATCGAGGAAGGCTTCGACGCCGTGCTGCGCACCGGCGAACTGGCCGATTCGCGGCTCTCGGTGCGCCGGCTGGGCCAGTTCTCGCAGTTGCTCGTGGCCTCGCCCGACTACCTCGCGCGCTGCGGCACGCCCCTGGTGCCGGCGGACCTGGCGGCGCACGCCTGCCTGCACTACCGCTACCCGGCCACCGGCAAGGTGGAGGTCTGGCCGCTCGTGCCCGGCCCCGACGGCGCCGAACCCAAGCCGCCGGTCTCCATGATCTGCAACAACATGGAAACCCGCCTGTGCTTCGCGCTGCGCGGGCGCGGCATCGCCTTGCTGCCGGACTTCTGCGTGCGCGACGCGCTGGCCGCCGGGCAACTGCGCAGCGTGCTGGCAGACCATGTGCGCCCCCACGCCATCGGGGTCGGCGTGCTGTGGCCGTCGGGGCGCCCGTCGCCCAAGCTGCGGGCCTTCATCGACTTCCTGGGGGCTCGCATGTTCCAGCCCTAGCAGGACGTTTCCTGTATGGGTATCCAGTTATTTCCAGACCACTGACTACAATCCGCCCCCATGGCGACTCCCCCCAAGACTCCCCCCAATTCTTCGTCCGCGTCTTCCGGCTACTCGGAAGGCTCCATCCGCGTGCTCAAGGGCCTGGAGCCCGTCAAGCAGCGCCCGGGCATGTACACCCGCACCGACAACCCGCTGCACATCATTCAGGAAGTGATCGACAACGCCGCCGACGAGGCGCTCGCGGGCCACGGCAAGAAGATCAAGGTCACGCTGCATGCCGACGGCTCGGTCAGCATCGAGGACGACGGCCGCGGCATTCCCTTCGGCCTGCATCCTGAAGAAAAGGCCCCCGTGGTCGAGCTGGTCTACACCCGGCTGCATGCCGGCGGCAAGTTCGACAAGGGCTCGGGCGGCGCCTACAGCTTCTCGGGCGGCCTGCACGGCGTGGGCGTGTCGGTGACCAACGCGCTGTCGAAGCGGCTCGAGGTGTCGACCCATCGCGAGGGTTCGATTGCAAAGCTGGCCTTCAGCGGCGGCGACGTGATCGAGCAACTCGAAGTGCGCAAGCTCGAGGCCGGCGAACGCAAGCAGGGCACCACCGTGCGCGCCTGGCCCGACGCCAAGTACTTCGAGACCGCCGCGCTGCCCATGGGCGAACTCACGCATCTGCTGCGCAGCAAGGCCGTGCTGATGCCCGGCGTGAGCGTCACGCTCACCAACGAAAAGACCAAGGAAAGCCAGCAGTGGCTCTACAAGGGCGGCCTGAGCGACTACCTGATGCAGACGCTCAACGGCGACCCCGTCATTCCGCTCTTCGAAGGCGGCGGCCATGCCGACAAGAACGCCGACAACTTCGCCGAAGGCGAGGGCGCCGACTGGTGCGTGGCCTTCACCGAAGACGGCCAGCCGGTGCGCGAGAGCTACGTCAACCTGATTCCCACCAGCGCCGGCGGCACGCATGAAAGCGGCCTGCGCGACGGCCTGTTCACCGCGGTGAAAGGCTTCATCGAGCTGCATTCGCTGCTGCCCAAGGGCGTGAAGCTGCTGCCCGAAGACGTGTTCGCGCGCGCTTCGTACGTGCTCAGCGCCAAGGTGCTCGACCCGCAGTTCCAGGGCCAGATCAAGGAACGACTGAATTCGCGCGACGCGGTGCGCCTGGTCTCGAGCTTCGTGCGCCCCGCGCTGGAGCTGTGGCTCAACCAGCACGTCGACTACGGCAAGAAGCTGGCCGAGCTGGCCATCAAGGCCGCGCAGACCCGCCAGCGCGCCGGCCAGAAGGTCGAGAAGCGCAAGGGCTCCGGCGTGGCCGTGCTGCCCGGCAAGCTGACCGACTGCGAGAGCAAGGACATCAGCCACAACGAAGTCTTCCTGGTCGAGGGCGACTCCGCCGGCGGCAGCGCCAAGATGGGCCGCGACAAGGAAAGCCAGGCCATCCTGCCGCTGCGCGGCAAGGTGCTCAACACCTGGGAAGTGGAGCGCGACCGCCTCTTCGCCAACACCGAAATCCACGACATCTCGGTGGCGGTGGGCGTCGACCCCCACGGCCCCAACGACACGCCCGACATGAGCGGCCTGCGCTACGGCAAGATCTGCATCCTGAGCGATGCCGACGTGGACGGCTCGCACATCCAGGTGCTGCTGCTCACGCTGTTCTTCCGCCACTTCCCCAAGCTCATCGAAGCCGGCCACGTGTATGTCGCGAAGCCGCCATTGTTCCGGGTCGACGCACCCGCGCGCGGCAAGAAGCCGGCCTCCAAGGTCTACGCGCTGGACGAGGGCGAACTGACCGCCACCCTCGACAAACTGCGTAAAGATGGCGTGCGCGAAGGCGCCTGGAGCATCAGCCGCTTCAAGGGCCTGGGAGAAATGAGCGCGGAACAATTGTGGGAAACCACGCTCAATCCCGACACCCGCCGCCTGATGCAGGTCCAATTGGGCCGTTTCGATTTCACGTCCACCCAGGGCGAGATCACCAAGCTGATGGGCAAGGGCGAGGCGGCCGCGCGGCGCGAACTCATGGAATTGCGCGCGGACGACGTCGATATCGACGTCTGATTCCGACCGGAATATTCCTCAAGACAGGGCATGGACAGTCACAAGATCATTTGTGGTTCGCTGGCAGGGGCTTGCGTCGTGGGCGCAATTGCCATGCTGGCGCGCGCCCATCCGGCCATCGCGCCGCCGGACCTGTTCTTTGCCGGCATGTTCCTGTTCTTCGTGTTCGTGTTCCTCTGGTCGGGCTGGTGGGACGACGCGGCGAGCCGCAGCGCCAAACCCAGCCGGGCCGAGCGGGCCGTCGCCACCGGTTGGTTCTGGATGCGCCGGCTCGTCTGCTGGACGGGCGCGTTCATTTCCTTCCTGATTGCCGCGTCGATGCTCGTCGACGGCATCCAGCCCGCGCAGTTGCCAGTCGTTCTCTTTGCCCTGTTTGCTGGCGGCATGCTGATCTGGGCCGGCCTGAAGGGCTTCGGGCGTGCGCGCGGCATGAGCGACGACGCTTCTGTTCACGCCGAGCGCCGCAAGCGCTACGGCTGGCGGCTGTAAAGACCAGGACCGCATCGCGATGAAATACTGGTTCCGCCCCTTCATGCTTTGTGCAGCCCTGGTGCTGTCGCAGCAGGGCGCGCACGCGGCCGACATCTACGGCTACATCGACAGCAAGGGCGTCGCGCACTTCGCCTCCGAAAAAATCGACGAGCGCTACCAGATCTTCTTTCGCGGCGGCCAGAGCTTCGACACCGCCAACGGCATTTCCCCGCTCGGGCGCGGTGCGCGCGGCATCGACGGCAAGGTGCCGGCCGCCTCGCAAAGCCTGCTGGCCATGTTCGAGGCCTCGCCCGGCTACAAGACCGCCAAGGCCGCGCTGCGCGATGCGTCGAGCAAGCACGCCATCGACTACGAACTGCTGCAGGCGCTGGTCGCCACCGAGTCGGGCTTCGACGCGCAGGCCGTCTCGCCCAAGGGCGCGATGGGCCTGATGCAGCTGATGCCCGCCACCGCGCAGCGCTACGGCGTGTCGGCGGACAAGCGCACCACCATCGAGAAGAAACTGTTCGACCCGCGCATCAACATAGCCGCGGGCTCGCGCTACCTTCGCGACCTGATCGCCATGTTCCCGGGCCAGATCGAGCTGGCCCTCGCCGCCTACAACGCGGGCGAGGGCGCGGTGCAGCGTGCGGGCAACAAGATCCCGAACTACAAGGAAACGCAGAACTACGTGCAGACCGTGCTGCAGCTCTATGCGTACCTGAAGCCCTCCGTCGCAACAGGCGGTGCGGGCAGCGTGCGCGGCGGCAGGACGCCGGGGCGCATCCGCATGGAGCTGACCGTGCCGCAAGGCGGCGCGATCAACCGCGGCAACATGCCGTCGGACGCGCCGCGCAACATGCCGACCATGCCCGACATTCCCGAGCCGCCAGCCACGCCCACGGGCGCGGCCGATGCGCCGGGCACGCCGCTGTCCTGATGGGGGAGACCACGATGCACCGCCGAAACTTCGTTCTCGCGACCGTTGCCTGCGCGATGGCCGGCGCGGCGCGCGCGCAGCATGCGGCCACGCACGACACGCTGCCCGTGGTGCCTTCGTCGACCGAGCCCTATGCGCGGCTGCAGGGCGGCGTGCCGCACCACATGACGCCGGATCAGGAGTCGCAGCGCGTCACCGACAGCCCGGCGCCGGCCGGCCCACAGGGGCGCTGGGAGCCGCGCGCGGCGCTGCCGATACCGCGCAGCGAAATGGCCTGGGCCACCGCCGCGCTGGGCCGCATGCATGTGGTCGGTGGCTATGGCGAAGGCAAGGTCAACCGCGACTACCACCACATCTACGACCCCAAGGCCGACCGCTGGCTCGACGGCGCGCCCCTGCCGCGCGGCGCCAACCACGTGGCGGTAACGGCTGAAGGCGGCCGGGTCTATGCGCTCGGCGGCTTCGTCGAGCAGAACCGCCGCTCCGACACCAACGCCTATGTCTACGACATCGCGGCCAACCGCTGGAGCGCCATCGCGCCGCTGCCGCGTCCGCGCGGCGCCGCCGCGGCCGTGATGCTCGACGGCGCGCTGCACCTGATCGGCGGTGCGTCGGAGCCCGCGGCGGAACGCGCGAGCGTGAGCTGGCACGAGGTCTACGACCCCAAGGCCGACCGCTGGTCCATTGCCAAGCCGCTGCCCGGCGCGCGCGACCACGTCGGCTGCGTGGCGCATAACGGCCGCATCCATGTGGTCGGCGGGCGCTTCAACACCTTCGAATACAACACCGACCTGCACCACGTCTACCTGCCCGCGCGCGACACCTGGGAGCTACGCTCGCCGATGCCCACCGCGCGTTCGGGCCACGGCTTCGTGGTGTACCGGGGCCGTTTCTTCGCCATGGGCGGGGAGGGCGGCGTGCTGGTGGGCGGCGTGCCGCGCCAGGCCAAGGTGTTCGGCCAGATGGAAAGCTACGATCCCGTGGACGACACCTGGCAACGCCATGCGCCGATGACCACGCCGCGCCACGCCGTGGGCGCCGCCGTCATCGGCGACTGGATCTACGTCGCCGGCGGCGGCGCGGTGCTCGGCGGCGCCGTGCAGTCCGCCGTGCACGAGGCATTCACACTGGGCTGAGCGCGCAACAAAGCAACCAAGCAAGCACGCACGCAGCCCGCAACCGTTTTTCTTTTTCTCTTCTTCATGGACTCCCAACCACCGCTCGATCTCCAGGGTCCCACCGACGGCGACACCACCCTCACTCTTGCCGACTACGCGCAGACCGCGTACCTCGAATACGCGCTCAGCGTGGTCAAGGGCCGCGCGCTGCCCGATGTGTCCGACGGCCAGAAGCCGGTGCAGCGCCGCATCCTGTATTCGATGTCGCGCATGGGCCTGGGCTTTGGCGGCACCAACGGCACCGTGGGCGCCAAGCCCGTGAAGAGCGCGCGCGTGGTCGGCGACGTGCTCGGCCGCTTCCACCCGCACAGCGACCAGGCCGCGTACGACGCGCTGGTGCGCATGGCGCAAGACTTCTCGCAGCGCTATCCGCTGGTCGACGGCCAGGGCAACTTCGGCAGCCGCGACGGCGACGGTGCCGCCGCCATGCGCTACACCGAGGCACGCCTGGCGCGCATCACCAGCCTGTTGCTCGACGAGATCGACGAAGGCACGGTCGACTTCATTCCCAACTACGACGGCAGCACCGAAGAGCCGCGCCTCTTGCCCGCGCGGCTGCCGTTCACGCTGCTCAATGGCGCCAGCGGCATCGCGGTCGGCCTGGCCACCGAAATCCCGAGCCACAACCTGCGCGAGATCGCCGATGCCTGCGTGGCGCTGATCAAGTCGAACGGCAAGCTCAGCGAAGAAGAACTCTTCGCCATCGTGCCCGGCCCCGACTACCCGGGCGGCGCGCAGATCATCAGCAACGCGAGCGACATCGCCGATGCCTACCGCACCGGCCGCGGCTCGCTCAAGGTGCGCGCGCGCTGGAAGATCGAAGAATTGGCGCGCGGCCAGTGGCAGTTGGTGGTCAATGAACTGCCGCCGGGCGTCAGCACGCAGAAGGTGCTCGAGGAAATCGAGGAAATCACCAACCCCAAGGTCAAGGCCGGCAAGAAGGCGCTGAGCGCCGACCAGACCCAGCTGAAGGCCGCGATGCTGTCGGTGCTCGACGTGGTGCGCGACGAGTCCAGCAAGGACGCCGCCGTGCGCCTGGTGTTCGAACCCAAGACCTCGCGCATCAGCCAGGACGAGTTCATCACCACGCTGCTCGCGCAGACCTCGCTCGAGACTTCGTCGCCGATCAACCTCACGATGGTCGGCATCGACGGCAAGCCCACGCAGAAGTCGCTGCGCCAGATGCTCAACGAGTGGATCGCGTTCCGCGAAGTCACCGTCGAGAAGCGCTCGCGCCATCGGCTCAACAAGGTGCTGGACCGCATCCACATCCTCGAAGGCCGGCAGCTGGTGCTGCTGAACATCGACGAGGTGATCGCGATCATCCGCGCGGCGGAAGATCCGAAGGCTGCGCTCATCGCGCGCTTCAATCTCAGCGATCGCCAGGCTGAAGACATCCTTGAAATTCGGCTGCGCCAGCTCGCGCGGCTCGAAGCCATCAAGATCGAACAGGAGCTGTCGGGCCTGCGCGACGAGCAGAAGAAGCTCGAAGACATCCTCGGCAGCCCCGCCGCGCTGCGCCGGCTGCTGGTGAAGGAAATCGAGGCCGACGCCAAGACCTTCGAAGACCCGCGCCGCACGCTCATTCAGGCCGAGAAGCGCGCCGTGGCCGAAGTGAAGGTGGTCGACGAGCCCGTCACCGTCATCGTGTCGCAGAAGGGCTGGGTCCGCGCGCAGAAGGGCTGGGCCAGCGAGAAGGCGGCCGCGGCGAACGGCGGCAACGGCGCTTCGGCTCCCGAATACAGCTTCAAGTCCGGCGACTCGCTGTACGGCGCCTTCGAATGCCGCAGCGTCGACACGCTGCTCGTGTTCGGCAGCGCCAAGGACAAGAGCGTGCGCGTCTACACCGTGCCCGTGGCGTCGCTGCCCGGCGCGCGCGGCGATGGCCAGCCCGTCACCACGCTCATCGAGCTGGATGCCGGCACGCACGTCACCCATTTCTTCGCAGGTCCGGTGGGCGCCAGCGTGCTCTTGGCCAACACCGGCGGCTACGGCTTCATCGCCACCGTCGAGAACATGATGTCGCGCCAGCGCGGCGGCAAGGCCTTCATCGACGTGGGCGAGGGCGAGCAGCTGTGCCGTCCATCGCTGGTCGGCGGCGCGAGCGGCGCAGAGCCGATGCCGGCCGCCACGCACGTGGCCTGCGCCTCGACCGGCGGCCGCATCCTGACCTTCGACATCACCGAACTCAAGAGCCTGCCCAAGGGCGGCCGCGGCTTGACGCTGATCGACCTCGAGCCCAAGGACACCCTGGCCGGTGCCGCCGCCTACACGCGCAGCGTGAAGATCGAAGGCATTGGCCGTGGCGCCAAGGAGCGCGAAGAGACCCTGGAGATCCGCACGCTCAACAACGCACGCGGCAGCCGCGCGCGCAAGGGCAAGGCGGCCGACCTCGGCTTCAAGCCGTCGAGCATCGTGCGGGTGCAGTGATGGGCGGCATCGACGTCAGCGTCATCGGCATCTTCATCGCCGTGGTCACCGGCCTCGGCAGCTATGTGCTGGGCAAGCGCATGCGCGAGAAGCGGGCCGCCAAGAAACGCGAGAAAGACCGCATCGCTTCGCAGGCCGGCGAGAGCCGGCAGGTGCGCAGGGCGCGGGAGCGCAAAGAACGCGGCGACTGAGCAAACGGTTGTTCGCTCGCTGCCTACCTGAAATGGCACCTGCATTTCTGTGTGAGCTAATTGGCTGACAGCGGGGTTTTTCCATTTCTCGGGAGTTCGTTTCTTTTTCCAAGAGCAATTCTTCTCTAGGATCAATTCGCTAATTTTGGCGAATAGAGGAGAGAGAATTGTTCGATCACAATCACTACGTTCCCGTTCTTAAATGGCGCATGGGGGAGTACCAAGCGTTGATGCGGCTGAGTGAGTCGGTCAAGAATTGGGTGACACCTCTTCTTGAAATTCCAACCGAGGGATGGAATTTCGAGACCGAAGCGCCGATGCGGTCACTTGATGAGCACTTGGCAAAATTTGGAGACAAGCTTTTCTCCAAATGGGGCGGGCGCCCGTGCTTTGTCGACAGTCCCTATCTGGACGGAGCCAGCCTGCTTTCAGACGGGCGCCACCACATCGAGCATGTCTTCTGGCAAACCGAGCAGGCTGGTTGCTCGGCCATACCGGTGATCGGCCTTCAACGGCATCCGGCTTATTTTGCAGCAGTTTCAGCCGTTGCTGGCCGGATGCAAAGAGGCATTTGTATTCGTCTGGAAGCTGATGATTTCGGCCCCACGCTCGAGCCGTCGCTGGGCGCATTGATTGCCGCACTCGGTATTCCGCTGCAATTCATCGATCTGGTGATCGATCTCGAATCGTCAATCGCCACGTCCATCCCGATGCAGGTGTCGATGTGGTCGGCGTGCTTGCTGGCGCTGTCCGCCGCGCCGTGGCGAACGCTCAGCGTCGTTGGCACGACATTCCCGGTGGTTCTTGGCGCGGCGCAATTCCGCCCGTATGGCAGAGCCCCGCGGTATGAATGGCTCGCGTACAAGCAACTGCTTCAAACGCTTTCCGGATCGGCGAGAAAGCCCACCTATGGGGACTACGGGACTTCGAGCCAGAACACCGGAGAGCTCGATCCGCGAATGGTCGACCCCAATGCCAAGATCAAGTACACGGTGGATGACGAATGGATCATCTACGTAGGCGCGCAGGTCAAGCGCTACGGCAGAGCGCAGTACCAGACGATGTGCCAGAACATCATCGGGGCCGTCCCTCCATTCTTCATGGGGCCGCAGTACTCATGGGGCGACGCTTTCATCCATGACTGCGCAACGGGTGCAGAGGGCACAGGCGGTGCGTCCACGTGGCCGTCCGTCGCGACGAATCACCACATCACGAAGGCCGTGCGGGATGTCGCCAGTTTCTACGGGACTTCAGCGCTTCCCTGATGCTTCGCCGAACGTCGCTCGGTTGCATCGAGTCGACAAAAAGGCGATAGAGGCCGGCGCGGTTGACGCTCAATTCCTTTGAGTTGGCGCCACCGGCGCGCAGCACTTCTTCCACCTCGATCCGCCACATCAGATGCGCCATGTGAAAGAGAGAGGGGGCGGGGTTGTTGCTCAATCGGCGATGTGTTTCCAGCTTGAGCCTGCCGCGGGTGCTTGAGCGGACAACCTTGATGCCCCACCAGAGCGGCAGCATTGCCTCTGCTGTCGCCAGATGCTCCTCACCGACGACGAGCGTGGCTCTGTCCATCGAGCGTGAATAGGCCTCGACCTGCCTCGGCAGCCGGAGAAGGTTGTCCGCGTCGCTCTTCAGTTCGAAGCCGTGCAGAAAGCCATTGACCACGGCAATGTCGACACGGCAGGAGCCGTGTTCCAGGCCCAGTTCTTCGACGATGCGCGCGTTGGCATCTTTCGCGTGGTCCGCCAGGACCGTTTTCAGTACCAGCGCACGCACGTCGCGATCTCGCGTTTTCTGTGGTGGTGTACGTGTCGGGTTGGCAGCCATGGCGGCGCCAACTATAGGCCATTGTGATGAGCGTCCGATCATGAACTGCGGCTACCGCAGCCCTTGCCACCACCGCGTATTCGTCCGAGCCTGCCCCACCGTCACCACTTCCCCGATCACCGGCGTCGCCAGCTCGATCTTTTTCGCGGCCGTGAGGTCGGCGATGCGGTCCAGCGGGTCGTGCCAGGTGTGGAAGGCCAGGTCGAAGGTGCTGTTGTGCACCGAGAAGAAGACCTTGCCGCGCAGGTCTTCGAAGGCTTGCACGCTTTGCTCCGGCGTCATGTGCACGGCGGGCCACATGGCGTCGTAGGCGCCGTTTTCCATCAGGGCGATGTCGAAGCCGCCGAAGCGCTCGCCGATCTGCTTGAAGCCCGGGAAGTAGCCCGAGTCGCCGCTGTAGAAGATGCGCTGGTCGCCGCTTTGCACCACCCATGAGGCCCAGAGCGTGCGGTCGCGGTCGCCGAGGGTGCGGCCCGAGAAATGCTGCGCGGGCGTGGCGGTGATCTTCACGCCGTCGTGTTCGCTTTCCTGCCACCAGTCGAGTTCGGTCACGCGCTCGGCGGGCACGCCCATGACCACCAGCCGCGCGCGCACGCCCAGCGGCACGAAGTAGCGCTGCACGCCCTTCGAGAGGTATTGGATGGTCGCGAGGTCGAGGTGGTCGTAGTGGTCGTGCGAAAGAATGACGCCTTCGATGGGCGGCAGTTGCTCGAGCGTGATCGGCGGCTGGTGAAAGCGCTTCGGGCCGGCCCATTGCACGGGCGAGACGCGTTCGCTGAACACGGGGTCGATGAGCCAGTATTTGCCGCGCAGCTTGAGAAGGTGCGAAGAATGGCCGAGGCGCACGACGTGGTTGGTGCTGGTGTCGAGGGCGTCGAGTGCGCTGCGTTCGAGTGCTCTCACCGGAATCGCGTCGACGGGCACGCTGTCGACTTTGCTGCCGACGATGAAGCGGGACCAGATGCGCCATGCGCTGGCCTGTTGGGGCAGGTCGGGGTTGGCCATGTTGTGGAAGCCGCCGTCGCGGAATTGGGGCGAGTTGTCGTAGCGTGTTTCGCCACCGCCGGCGGCGCCGCATCCGGCCACGAAAGCGCAGCCGGCCGCCGCGAGCGCGGTGCTTCGGCGCAGCAGTTGAGGCAGGTAGGAGCCTTGCGAGCCTGAGTCGTCAGCCATAGGAGTGCCTTCTGGATTGTGTTTGTCGGATGGCGCGAGACTAGTCACTAAGCGGGTTTCAATGGTTTCAGCCGTAGAAACATTTGGGTGGCAGGGGATTGTTCGGGGCGTCTGTTCGGGACGCTTGTTCGGGGCGCGTGCACAGGCCGCCGGGTACTCCCCTCCGCGAATGTCCCCCGGCCTGCGGCTTCCTCCTTTATTTCGCTGCGGGGAGCACCCGGCGCCCTGTGCACGATGACAGCGGCTGTGGGGTTTGGGGTTCAGCCGGCACCCCGCGCCGCCCGATCTCACTCATCTGAAACAACTCTCCAGCCTTGCGAGAGAGATCAGCCGCAAGCCAGAACACGTTGTCCAGTTGCCGAGGCCCGTCACCACTGCACCAGTCGATGTGTTCCCCGTGGCAGAGCCACAGGAGTGCTTCGAGTTGAGAGAGGGTGTTTTCGAGAAGATCCGCCGGGTCTTGGGCGTTGTCTTCGGAAGCTACCGGCGTAGTTGGCCGGGCTATAGTCTTGGTAGCCATTTTTGTGCGGTTCCTTCCAAGGTTGGTGCACGAACTTGGTCAGACGGTCGGGGTGTTAGTCGCACCTCGGCCGTCGCCTTTTGATACCTCGCATCCGCATCGCTGCTTTCGCACCGACGACCTGCCGCGAGGCAAGCAGCCTTTCAAACATCTGGGTGGTGGGTGTGTCGCGCCTTTCTTCTCCCCTTGGTGGGGTGCCGGGTGACAGGGGCATCCACTCTAGAGAAGAACCCGGCGAAATAGCCGTGCCATGCGGCATGAAGTTCCGCGGAGCGCCAACAAATGCAGCTTCCACAGCGGCGTGAGCGTGCCCCTAACAGAAAGCACCCAGTCCTATGCCATGCGCGATATGGCGCCCCTGGCCACGCCTCGGCAAACTGAAAGGCTTCATTGACCAGAGACTAGGCGGCAGGTTCATGAGCAGCAATCGCTACCCCATCATCTACGTGCGCGGCTATGCCATGACCGAGGCCGAGCGCGACGACACCGCCGCCGATCCGTTCTGCGGGTTCAACGTCGGCTCCACCGTCTACCGCGCCACGGTCAAGAAGGAAGCGCCGGCGCAGAAGTTCGTCTTCGAGTCGCCGGTGGTGCGGCTGCTGGCCGACTTCCAGTACCAGAGCGTCTACCAGAACGGCCTGGACATCCTCGACCCCGACTGGAAGCCCTCGCCCGATGAAAACGGCAACGACGTGGACGGCATTCCCGCTGCCTCCTTCATCATCTACCGCTACTACGACGCGGGCTCCGAGCTGCTCGGCGACGGCCAGTCGCGCGACATCAAGATCTATGCGCAGGGCCTGAGCCAGCTCATCCTGCGCGTGCGCGATCTCGTGGTGCTGCGCGAAGGGCCGGGCTACTCGACGGACGATTTCCGCTGCTACCTCGTCGCGCATTCGATGGGCGGGCTGGTGGTGCGCGCCTTCCTGCAGAACCCGGCGCTCGGCGACGCGGACGCGCGTGCCTGCGTCGACAAGGTGTTCACCTACGCCACGCCGCACAACGGCATCGACATGGGCGGCATCAACGTGCCGGCCTGGCTCTCGGTGGCCGAGATGAACACCTTCAACCGCGACAAGATGTCCGACTTCATGGCCACCGCGCCGGTCAACGGCCGCATGGACTACCTGCCGGCCTCGGCCTTTCCGGCCGAGCGCTTCTTCTGCATGGTCGGCACCAACCGCGGCGACTACGAGACCGCCAAGGGCCTGTCGCGCATGTTCGCGGGCCACGGCAGCGATGGGCTGGTGCGCATCGAGAACGCATCGCTCTGGTCGCTCGACGATGCCGGCAACACGCAGCCGGTGGCCACCGCCTTCGCCTACCGCTCGCACTCGGGCTTCTTCGGCATCGTCAACTCCGAGGAGGCCTACCAGAACCTCACGCGCTTCCTGTTCGGCGACGTGCGCGTCGATTTGTGGTTCGACGTCGATGGCGTGACCCTGCCGCCCGACCTGCCCGCTGGCGCCGACGTCGATGCGCTCTACCAGGTCGAGCTGCTGGCCGCGCCGCGCGGCAAGCGCTGGTACCTGAGCCGGCGCGTGGCGGAAGAAGACTCGCCGGCCTGCCGCACCCACAAGGAACTGACCGACCCCGCCACCGCCGACCGCCGCGCCATCTACCTGTCGACCGTGTTCCTGGCCAACAAGGCCCGCGTGAAGCAGGACCGCCCGACGCTGGCCTATGCCATGACCCTGGGCGTGCGCGTGCCCGACTACCAGGTCAACAACAAGTTCTGGCTCGACGGCCACTACGAGGGCAGCTCGCTGTTTCGCGACACGCTGGTGATCGAGCTCGCGCCGCCCGCCGCGGACGACCCCGCGCAGAACTGGAACGTCAAGTACGGCTGGCAGACCGACACGGCGGGGCAGGCCTCGCTGCCGATGAACCCGACGCAGCTGGCCAGCGGCAAGCTGCGCTTCACCGTGCCGCTTTCCAGCCTCGGCGCGGCGCCGGCGGCGCCCGGCATCACCGGGAAAGTACGGCTGGAAGTGAGCGCCTGGAGCTGAGGCCTGCCGCTACGATGGCTGCATGAAAACAGCCGCCCTCGTCATCGATGTGCAGCGCGGTCTCTGCGACGACCCGCCGCGTCCCCATGAAGCCGCCGAAGTGGTGCGGCGCATCAACGCGCTCACCGCCAGGGCGCGCGCGGCCGGCGTGCCGGTGGCGTTCATCCAGCACGAGAACGCGGTCGACCTGGTGTTCGACTCCGAGCGCTGGCAGCTCGTCGGCGCGCTGGACACCGACTCGCGCGACGCCAAGCTGCGCAAGACCACGCCCGATTCGTTCCTGCGCACGCCGCTCGACGCATGGCTGTCGGAGCATGCGGTGAAGCGCGTGGTCGTGTGCGGCTATTCGTCGGAGTTCTGCGTCGACACCACCGTGCGCCGCGCCGCCGCGCTGGGCTACGAGGTGGTGCTCGCGGCCGATGCGCACACCTCGCACGACAAGCCGCATGCCACCGGCGCGCAGATCCGCGCGCACCACAACGCCACGCTCTCGGACATCACCAGCTTCGGCGTGCCGATACGCGCGGTGGCCAGTTCGGACATCGCATTCGGCGATTGAGCCTGGCCGACGTTCAACCCGCGCTGGCGACGAGCGTACGGCCGAAGAAGTCCTTCAGCTTGGCCACCGCCTGGTTCACGTACTCGGGCTTCCAGTACGTTTCGATGTGCGTCGCGCCGTCGATCAGGAACAGCTCCTTGTCCTTCGTGCCGGTGGCCTTTGCCATGGCTCCCTGCGACATGTAGAGCGAGTCCGCGTTGCTGCCGGCCATCATCAGGAGCGGCTGGTCGATCAGGTCGATGTTGTCGGTCGCATCCCAGCTCATCAGGTCCAGCAGGCTGCTGGTGGTGAAGGCGCCCGAGGAGTTCGGGTGGAAGTGCGTCTTGCCGTAGTACGCCATGCCTTGCCGATACAGCGCGAAAGGGAGCTTGGCGATCTGTTCGTCGGTGAGCTTTGCGGTGTTGGCATAAGCCGCTTCGCCGCCAGCTGCTTGTCTGGCGCGGGCATCGGACGCCTGGCGCAGGCGTTCCTGAACGGTATCGAGCTGGGAGTCCATGTAGCCGTTGCGGCGGACCCTGCCCGAATTGAACATGCTCAGCGTGGCGACGGACTTGAAACGCTTGTCCGACTGCGCGGCCTTCAGCGAATAGCCGCCACCGCCGCATATTCCCAGGAGGCCGATGCGCGCGGCATCGACGCCGGCGTACTGCGACAGGAAGTCGGCCATGCCGTGAATGTCTTCCACGCGATTGGCCGGCTTGTCCACATAGCGCGGCTGTCCGCCGCTGCCGCCCTGGTATGCCGCGTCGGCGGCGATGGCGATATAGCCCTGGTCGGCAAGCCGCTGCGCGTACAGCCCGGCGACCTGCTCCTTCACTCCGCCGTTCGGGTGGGCGACCACGATGGCGGGGTACTTCCGGGCCGGCGAATAGTTGGCCGGCGTGTAGACGTTGGCGACGATGTCCAGTCCGTCGAGCTTGTATTTGACTGGCGTGATGTTCACCGCGCCTTTGGCGTTCTCGGTGATGGCGCCGTCATAGGCCAGGGTGAAAGGGTTCTTCTTGTAGTCGGCGGCCACGGCCACGCTGGAAATGAGGCCGACGGCACCGGCGACGCAGGTGAGGCCCAGGGTCTTGATGTTCATGGAGATGCTCCTGAAGGGGTTGCGAATCGATGGGTGACGGAAAGGCCCGCGTCAGCGGGGCTTCGTCTTGAAGACCTCGCGCGCCACGCCGACCGCGGCCACGGCGTTCGGCCAGCCTGTGTAGAAGGCCAGGTGGGTCAGCGTCTCGACGATCTCGGTCTCCGTGAGCCCGTTCTGCATGCCAAGCGCCATGTGCGAGCGCAGCTGGTCCGGTCGGTTCAGCGCAATGAGGGCGCTGATCGTGACCAGGCTGCGGTCCCGCGGCGACAGCTCCGACCGCGCCCATACGTCGCCGAACAGCACGTCATCGGTCAGCTGCGCGAGCTTGGGCGCGACATCGCCCATCAGGCGCTGGGCCCTCGATGGTTGAGGCGGTTGCGCAGTCTGCAGAGTGGTCCGTGCCGCTTGCCCGGCCGGGAGCGCGCCGTATGCCTCGTCGGTGACGGCTTCCTGCCAATCGACCGTCTTGCCGTCCTGCGCCTCCTGGATCGCGATGTGGGTCATTGCGGAATCGGGCGCAGCGCCGTGCCAGTGACGGGTGTTGGCGGGAATGCGCACGACATCTCCGGGCCTGATTTCTTCGACGGGACCACCCGCCCGCTGCACGCGGCCGACGCCAGCCGTCACGATGAGCGTCTGTCCCAGGGGATGGGTGTGCCAGTTCGTGCGCGCGCCGGGAGCGAAGCTCACCGAGCCGCCAGCCGCACGATCGGGGCCGCCGGGCGTGAACAGCATGTCGACCCTGGCGCTTCCGGTGAAGTTCTGCGCAGGCGCGGACTGCACCGCGCGGGAGGCGGCGTGCGAGACCATCGATTCGGGTTCGGCCGCGCCGGTGGCGTCGGCCATCATCAGCGTGGTCAAGGCGGCGAGGGCGAGTGGCCTCATCGGGGAGTCTCCTGGCATGGATGGGGTGGCATGCCCTGACTCTAGGCACGGCATTGCCAAGGCACTAGCCCTGCAAGGCTTGCGCCAGTTGAAAGAAAAAATTGATACTGGCGGCCTTTCTCACACCCATGGAAGCCATGGCCATCAATACCTTCAAGGCCGTCGCCACTTTTGCCAAGGCGGTCGAACTCGGCAGCATCAGGCAGGCCGCCCTGGCCCAGAGCGTCACCCCGCAAGCGGCCAGCCAGGCGATTGCGCAGCTGGAACAGCATCTGGGCGTGCGGCTCCTGCACCGCACGACACGCAGCCTGTCATTGACCGAGGAAGGCCAGCGTTTCCTGGAGAACACGCAACCGGCGCTGGCCGCGTTGGATCGCGCGCTCGACCTTGTGCGCGAAGCGAGAGACGAAGTCTCGGGAGCGCTGCGCATCGTGGGACCGAAGACCGGGTTTCCTGCCTTGCTGATGCCGGTGCTCGACGAGTTCTGCCAGGCCTATCCGGGCATTCAGCCCGACATCCAGCTGGACGACAGGCTGGGCGATTGGGTGCAGGACAGGGTCGACGTCGGGTTTCGCATCGGCACCGGGCTGAACGAGGGCGTGATCGGCCGCACTCTTTTCCCGGTGCAGATGATCGTCTGCGCCGCGCCGGCCTACCTGGCCCGGCACGGAACGCCGGCCACGATCGCGGACCTCGCATCGCACCAGTGCAGCGTGTACCGGCATCCGACCACGGGGCGCGTTTCACCGTGGTACCTCATGGTCGACAACGAAGTGGAGCAGCGCCCGATGTCTCCGGCGCTCTCGACCAACGATGCGGAAATGGAGCTTCAGGCCGTCCTGGCGGGCCGCGTCATCGGGCAACTGGCCAACTTTTCCGCCGCCGCCCACATTCGCGCCGGACGGCTCGTGCCCTTGCTGGTTCCGCACATCAGCTCGCACATCGGCTTCCACATCTACTACGGCAGCCGGGCCTCGCAACCCCGGCGGGTGCGGGCCTTCGTCGATCTCGCGGTCAAGCGCTTGCGCGGCAGTTCCGATGTGGTTCTGTCCGCCGCGGAGCTTGCCGCGGCCAGCCGCCGCTGAGAGCCCTGATGCAGGGTACCTAGGGGAATCCCTAATCTGCTCTGAAACCGGTTTCATATAAGCTGCAAGCATTGCTTTCGAGGCTCGTACGCGCACATCCCGACCTTTCTTGCGCTCGCCCCACCATGAACTACCAGTTTCAATTCGACGCCGTCTTCGCCGCCTGGCCGCTGTTGCTCAAGGGCACGTGGATCACGATCCAGCTCTCGCTCATCGCCACGGTGCTGGGCCTGGTGGTCGCCATCTTCTGCGCCTGGGGCAAGACCTCGGGGCCGGGCTGGCTGCGCTTCATCATCAATGCCTACATCGAGGTGATCCGCAACACGCCGTTCCTCGTGCAGCTGTTCTTTTTCTTCTTCGCGCTGCCGGCCATCGGCCTGCGCTGGTCGCCGCAGACGGCCGCGCTGGTGGCCATGGTGGTGAACCTGGGCGCCTACGCCACGGAAATCATCCGCGCGGGCATCGAGTCGATTCCCAAGGGCCAGATCGAGGCGGGCCGCGCGCTGAACCTCAAGCCCTGGGAGATCTTCCGCTTCGTGATCATCAAGCCGGCGCTCAAGGCCATCTACCCGGCGCTCACCAGCCAGTTCATTTTGCTGATGCTGAGTTCGGCCGTGGTGTCGGTCATCTCGGCCGACGACCTGACCTCGGTGGCCGCCAACCTGCAGTCGCAGACCTTCCGCAGCTTCGAGATCTACATCGTGGTTGCCGCCATCTACCTTGCGCTGGCGCTCGCCTTCTCGGCGATGTTCAAGCTGATCTACAAGCGCACGCTCAACTATCCGGACCGCCGGTAAGCCCAGACGACGGACGGAGCACAACATCATGCGTACCTTCGGTTTTCCCGAATTCCTTTTCATCCTCGAAGCGGCCAAGTGGACGCTCGCGCTGTCGGCCATCGCCTTCGTGGGCGGCGCGATCCTGGGGTTGGCCATCGCGCTGATGCGCACGTCGGAATCGACGTGGGCGCGCGGCATCTCGACCACCTTCATCCAGATCTTCCAGGGCACGCCGCTGCTGCTGCAGCTGTTCCTGGTGTTCTTCGGCGCGCCGGTGCTGGGGCTGGACATCAACCCGTGGGTGGCGGCCGGCGTGGCACTCATCCTGAACAGCGCCGCCTTCCTCGGCGAGATCTGGCGCGGCTGCATCGAGGCCATTCCGCGTGGCCAGTGGGAAGCGGCCGAGGCGCTGAGCCTCAAGTACACCTCCCGCATGCGCGACGTGGTGCTGCCGCAGGCCTTCAAGATCGCGCTCGCGCCCACCGTGGGCTACGTGGTGCAGATCATCAAGGGCACCTCGCTCGCGGCCATCATCGGCTTCGTCGAGGTGACGCGCGCCGGGCAGATCGTCAACAACGCCACCTTCCAGCCGCTCATCGTGTTCTCGGTGGTGGCTGCCATCTACTTCGTGATCTGCTGGCCGCTCTCTTTGCTGGCCGCGCGCATGGAGCGCAAGCGCGCCCGCGCGCTGGCCCGCTGATTTCCTTTTTTCGTTTTTTCTTTCTCGTCGTTCCTTTCTTTATTCAGGAGACATATTCCATGACCCGTACCACCACCCGCCGCGCGGCGATCGCAGCCCTGGGGCTCGGCGCCGCCCTGACCGTGTTCGCTCCCTTCGCTTGCGCGCAGAGCGTGGCCGACATCAAGAAGAAGGGCGAGATCACCATCGGCATGCTGGTCGACTTTCCGCCCTACGGCACCACCGACGCCAAGAACCAGCCCGACGGCTACGACGCCGACGTGGCCAAGCTGCTGGCCAAGGACTGGGGCGTGAAAGCCAACATCGTGCCGGTGACCGGCCCGAACCGCATTCCCTTCCTGCTGACCAACAAGGTCGACCTGCTGGTGGCTTCGCTGGCCATCACGCCCGAGCGCGCCAAGCAGGTGCAGTTCTCGCAGCCCTACGCTGCCGCGACCATCGTGCTGTACGGCGCGAGCAAGACGCCCATCAAGGCAGCGGCCGACCTGAAGGGCCTGCGCGTGGGCGTGGCCCGTGCGTCCACGCAAGACGTGGCCGTGACCAAGGCCGCGCCGGAAGGCACTGAAATCCGCCGCTTCGACGACGACGCTTCGGCCATGCAGGCGCTGATCTCCGGCCAGGTCGATGCCATCGGCTGCTCGGTGACCGTCGCCGCGCAGATCGCCAAGCGCGTGCCCGCCAACACCTACGAAAACAAGTTCACGCTGGTGCAGCAGTCGATGGGCATCGCGATGCGCCCCGGCCAGGAAGAGCTGACCAAGGCGGTGAACGAGTTCGTGCAGAAGAACACTGCCAACGGCGAGCTGAACAAGCTGTATCAAAAGTGGCTGCAGGTCGACCTGCCCAAGATGCAGTAATCACCGCGATACAAAGAGGCTGAAGGAAATCCTGGCATGACGACGGAATCGATCATCCGCATGGAAGCGGTCAACAAGTGGTACGGTGAATTCCAGGTGTTGACCGGCATCGACCTGTCGGTGCGCCAGGGCGAGCGCATCGTGATCTGCGGGCCCTCGGGCTCGGGCAAGTCGACGCTGATCCGCTGCATCAACCGGCTCGAGACGGTGCAGAAGGGCCGCATCGTGGTCGACGGCATCGACCTCACGGCCGGCGGCAAGAACATCGACGCGGTGCGTGCCGAGGTGGGCATGGTGTTCCAGCAGTTCAACCTGTTTCCGCATCTCACCATCCTGGAGAACTGCACGCTCGCGCCGAAGCGCTCGCGCGGCATGACCAAGGCGCAGGCCGAGGAAATTGCCATGAAGTACCTCACGCGGGTGCGCATTCCCGAGCAGGCCAACAAGTACCCGAGTCAGCTCTCCGGCGGCCAGCAGCAGCGCGTGGCCATTGCGCGCGCGCTGTGCATGACGCCGAAGATCATGCTGTTCGACGAGCCCACCTCCGCGCTCGACCCCGAGATGGTCAAGGAAGTGCTCGACACCATGATCGGCCTGGCCGAAGACGGCATGACCATGCTGTGCGTGACGCACGAAATGGGCTTCGCCCGCAGCGTGGCCGACCGCGTGATCTTCATGGCCGAAGGCAAGATCGTGGAGCAGGCGCCGCCCGAGGAGTTCTTCGGCAACCCGAAGGACGAGCGCACGCGCCAGTTCCTCGGCCAGATCCTGAGTTCGCACCAAGGCCACTGATGTCCTTCGAGGTCCTGATTTCTCTGTCGTCCTTCGGTGCGGCCGAGGTGGGCCGGCACGGCCAGCTCTGGTGCTCGCAGCTTGCACGCGCGGCAGGCGCCGATTCGGTGGAAGTGCGCGGCGAGATGCTGCGCGACGCCGACGCGGAACTGCCCGCGCTGAACGGGCTGGCATCGGTGTACTCCAGCCCCGAGGGCCTGTGGGCCGAGGGCGGCTGGCTCGACAGCGCCGCGCTCAAGCGCGGCATTGCCGCTGCCACGCGCGTGGGCGCGAAGCGGCTGAAGATGTCCATCGGCGACTTCCAGGCTTCGTCGCACGGCTCGCTGTGGGGCCTGAAGGTGGAGCTTGCAGAAACGCGCGTCGAACTCGTCATCGAGAACGACCAGACCGTGCGCGCCGGCACGCTGGCCGCGCTGCAGGCCTTCTTCGAGGCGGCAGACCATGCCGGCCTTTCGCTGGGCATGACCTTCGACATGGGCAACTGGCACTGGCTCGGCGAATGCCCGCTGCAGGCCGCGCAGGCGCTCGGCCACCGCGTGCGCTACGTGCATTGCAAGGGCGCGCAGCGGCTGCCGCACAAGTGGGTGGCGGTGCCGCTGGGCGATTCGGTCGCGCCGTGGCGTGCCGTGCTGCGCGCGCTGCCCGCCGACGTGCCGCATGCCATCGAATACCCGCTCGTGGGCGACGACCTGCTGGCCGTCACCCGCGCGCAGATCGACTTCATACGCGCCGCGCGCGCGCAGACCTAGAACAACAGACACAACGGACATGACAGAACCTACCGCCTTCGACGTCGCCCTTTTCGGCGAGGCCATGCTGCTGCTGGTGGCCGACCGGCCGGGCCCGCTGGAAGACGCCCAGTCGTTCCACAAGCGCACCGCCGGCGCCGAGACCAACGTGGCCATCGGCCTGTCGCGCCTGGGCCTGAAGGTGGGCTGGGCCAGCCGGCTGGGCACCGACTCGATGGGCCGCGCGCTGCTGGCCGCGATGCGCGCCGAAGGCATCGACTGCTCGCACGTGATCACCGACGCGACGCAGCGCACCGGCTTCCAGTTCAAGGGCCGCGTCACCGACGGCAGCGACCCGCCGATCGAATACCACCGCAAGGGCTCCGCCGCGAGCCACATGGGCCCGGCCGACATCGACGAGGCCTGGCTGCGCTCGGCACGCCACCTGCACGCCACCGGCGTGTTCGCCGCCATCTCCGACACCAGCCTGCAGGCCGCGCTCAAGAGCATGGACGTGATGCGCGCCGCCGGCCGCACCATCTCCTTCGACACCAACCTGCGCCCCACGCTGTGGTCGTCCACCGAGACCATGCGCCACTGGGTCAACGAGCTGGCCTCGCGCGCCGACTGGGTGCTGCCCGGCATCGAGGAAGGCCTGCTGCTCACCGGCCACGACAAGCCCGAGGACGTCGCCCGCTTCTACCGCGAGCGCGGCGCGAAGCTGGTGGTGGTGAAGCTCGGCGCCGCCGGCGCCTACTACGACAGCGACGTGGCCGGCACCGGCCATGTCGACGGCTTCCCGGTCAAGGAAGTGATCGACACCGTGGGCGCGGGCGACGGCTTCGCGGCCGGCGTGGTGAGCGCGCTGCTCGAAGGTCGCAGCGTGCCCGACGCCGTGCGCCGCGGCGCCTGGATCGGCGCGCGCGCCGTGCAGGTGCTGGGCGACACGGAAGGACTGCCCACGCGGGCGCAGCTCGAAGAAGCGGGGCTCTGAACGCCATGACGCAGCAGAAGAACATCCTCGTCTTCAGGCCGCTGCCCGAAGACCAGCTCGCGCGCCTGCAGGCTGCGCACCATGTGACAGTGGCCGACCCGCGCAAGGAGCCCGAGGCCTTCGCCGCCGCGCTGCGCACCGCGGACGGCCTGATCGGCTCCAGCCATCCGGTCGATGCCGCGCTGCTCGACGCGGCGCCGCAGCTGC
Organism: Variovorax paradoxus; assembly: GCF_022009635.1. NCBI lineage: Bacteria > Pseudomonadati > Pseudomonadota > Betaproteobacteria > Burkholderiales > Comamonadaceae > Variovorax > Variovorax paradoxus. The sequence continues at coordinate 5,101,612 of NZ_CP091716.1, read as the reverse complement.
AGGTGATTTCGAGCGTGTCCGTGGGCGTCGACAACTATCCGCTGGCCGAACTGCGCAAGCGCGGCATCGTGCTGTGCCACACGCCCGACGTGCTGACCGAGACCGTGGCCGACACGGTGTTCGCGATTCTCATGGCCACGCAGCGCCGCGTGGTCGAGTTGTCGAACCTGGTGCGCGAAGGCCGCTGGACCAAGAACATCGGCGAAGAGCTCTTCGGCACCGACGTGCACGGCAAGACGCTGGGCATCCTCGGCTTCGGCCGCATCGGGCAGGCCGTGGCGCGCCGCGCCGCCCTGGGCTTCGGCATGCCGGTGCTGTACCACTCGCGCCGCCCGGTCGACCTGGCGGCGCAGGCACCCGAGTTGCAGGGCCGCGCCGCGCACACGCCGCTGGACGACCTGCTGGCGCGCGCCGACATCGTGCTCGCGATGCTGCCGCTGACCGACGCCACGCGCGGCATGATCGACGCCGCCTTCTTCGCGCGCATGAAGCCCGGCGCGGCTTTCATCAACGGCGGCCGCGGCGCCACGGTGAATGAAGAAGCGCTGCTGAACGCGCTCGACCACGGCACGCTGCGCGCCGCCGGGCTCGACGTGTTCGCCAAGGAGCCGCTGCCGGCCGATTCGCCGCTGCGCACCCATCCGCGCGTGACGCCGCTGCCGCACATCGGCTCGGCCACGCACGAGACGCGCCACGCCATGGCCGAGCTGGCGACAACCAATCTGCTGCAGGTGCTGGCGGGCGAGAAGCCGACGGCGCCGTACGACACGGCAAGCGCATGACCGGTGCCAGGCTTTTCTCCCTCCCCCGCTGGGGGAGGGCAGGGGTGGGGGCAAGCGGCGCATCCACTGGACGCTCTGCCTGCCCCCATCCCGACCTTCCCCCAGAGGGGGAAGGAGCAAGACCATGAAGCCCACCGGCCGCGCCACCATTGCCGACGTTGCCGAAGCCGCCGGCGTCTCCAAGGCCACCGTCTCGCGCTTCCTCAACCACCGCGAGCGCCTGCTGAGCCCCGACATCGCCGCGCGCGTCGAAGTGGCCATCGCCAAGCTGGCCTATTCACCGAGCCCGATGGCGCAGGCGCTGAGCCATGGCCGTTCGCGCCTCATCGGCCTGATCGTGGCCGACATCACCAACCCGTATTCCGTCGCCGTGCTGCGCGGCGCCGAAAAAGCCTGCCAGGACGCCGGCTACCTGGTGATGCTGTTCAACCTCGGCAACGAGAGCGAACGCGAGCGCGAGGCCATCGACGCGCTGGCGGGCTACCAGGTCGACGGCTTCATCCTCAACACGCTGGGGCGCGGCAGCAACGTGGTCGACGCGGTCACGCTGCACGGCAAGCCCGCCGTGCTGGTGGACCGCCGCCACACCGGCATGCACACCGACTTCGTCTCGCTCGACAACCATGCCGCGATGACGGCCACCTGCGGCCACCTGGTCGAGGGCGGCTATCGCGAACTGCTCTACGTCACCGAGCCGCAGAAGGGCGTGAGCTCGCGGCGCGAGCGCACGGCCGCGTTCGGCGCCTGCGTGGCCGCGCACGAGCCGCGCGTGGCGGGCGAGATTTTCGAATGCGTCGAGGGCGGCCATGAAGCGCTCGACGAGGCCCTGCAGGCGCTGCGCCAGCGTGCCAAGCGCGGCCGTCGCGCGGCGGTGGTCGCGGGCAATGCGGTGGTCACGCTGCGCGTGGCGCAGGCCATGGCGCGGCTGGGCTGGCAGTTCGGCAGCGACCTGGGCTTCGTCGGCTTCGACGATCCTGAGTGGGCTTCGCTCATCGGGCCGGGTTTGAGCACCGTGGCCCAGCCCACGGACGCCATCGGCCGCACGGCTGCTACGTGTCTGATCGAGCGGCTGCGGGGGCTGGAAGAGGCGCCGCGCCAGCTGCTGCTGCCTGGCGAGCTGGTGGTGCGGGGCTCTTCGCGGGCTCCCTAGCATCCTGCACCGCGCGGTCGAAGGTGATCGGCCCGCGCATCCAGTCGGCGGCGCGTTCGGCAATCATGATCGTCGGCGCATTGGTGTTGCCGCCGATCAGCGTCGGCATCACCGAGGCATCGACCACGCGCAGGTTCGCGATGCCGTGAACGCGCAGCTTCGCGTCGACCACGGCCATGGCGTCGGTGCCCATCTTGCAGGTGCCCACCGGGTGATAGATGGTGTCTGCGCGTGCGCGGATGTGCCGCTCCAGTTCTTCGTCGGTCTGCACGTTCGCGGTGTAGAGCTCTTCGTGGCGGTAGGGCGCGAGCGCCGGCGCGCGCAGTATTTCGCGCATCTTCTTCACGCCGCGCAGCAGCAACGCCACGTCCTGCGCATCCGACAGAAAGCGCGGATCGATGCGCGGCGCCGATGCCGGGTCTGCGTCGTTCAATCGCACGTCGCCGCGTCCATTGGGCCGCAGCACGCACGCATGGCACGAGAAGCCGAAGCCGCCGTGCAGCTTGCGCGCATGGTCGTCGACCAGGCTGATCACGAAGTGCAATTGCAGGTCGGGCCGGCGCAGTTCGGGCGACGTCTTGATGAAGGCGCCGCCTTCGGCGAAGGGTGTCGAGATCAGGCCCTTGCCCGTGCGGCGCCACTCCGGAATGGCTTTCACGAAATTGAAGAGCCCGGCCGGTCCCAGGCCGGGCAGGCCCTTGGCGCTGGTGCGGTAGGAGAGGATGAAGTCGACGTGGTCCTGCAGGTTGCGGCCCACGCCCGGCAGCGCATGCAGCACCGCGATGCCGTGGCGCCCGAGTTCCTCCGGGTCGCCGATGCCCGAGAGCATCAGCAGCTGCGGTGAATTGAAGGCGCCGCCGCACAGCACCACCTCGCGCCGTGCGTGCAGGGTGTCGATGTTGCCGCCTCTGCGCACCTCGACACCAGTGGCGCGGCGGCCGTCGAGCAGCACCCGCTGCGCCTGCGTGCCGGTCAGCACCGTGAGGTTGGGGCGGTTGTTCATCACCGGGTGCAGGTAGGCCGCGGCGGCAGAGCAGCGCTCGCCGTTCCTGTCGCCGCCGTGGAACTGCGTGACCTGGTAGAGCCCGGCGCCTTCCTGCACGCCGTCGTTGAAGTCGTCGTTGCGAGGAACGCCGCACTCCATGGCCGCGCGCACGAAGGCTTCGCTGATCTCGCGCGGCGACTGCTGGTCCGACACCTGCAGCGGGCCGTGCGCGCCGTGCATGGCGCTTTCGCCGCGCTGGTTGCCCTCGGCATGTTTGAACCACGGCAGCACGTCGGCGTAAGACCAGCCTGCGCAGCCGGCGCGCTCCCAGTCGTCGTAGTCGCTGGGATGGCCGCGCACGTAGAGCATGGCGTTGATGGCGCTCGAGCCGCCGAGGCAGCGCCCGCGCGGCTGGTAGCCGCGCCGCCCGTTCAGGCCGGGCTGCGGCACGGTCTGGTAGGCGTAGTTGTTGATGCGTGGCCGGCCCGACAGCATGGCCGCCGCGCCGGCCGGCGCCCGCACCAGCACGCCGCGCCCGTCGCCGCCGGCCTCGACCAGGCAGACATGCACGGCGGGGTCTTCGCTGAGCCGCGCGGCCAGCGTGGCGCCGCCGGACCCGCCGCCCACGATCACGTAGTCGAATTCCATGGCGCGTCTTCCTTTTGTTCTTTGTCGCCTGCGTCCGATCGGACGGATTCGACTGTAGGAATGAACTCGTGCGCGGGGCTTGGCGTTTTCCCTCAGTGCGGCAGGCGCGCCGCAAGTGGGTTTTCTCTCACGATGCCGACAGCCGTTTGACAGCTCTCCGCGCGAAACTCCAAAGAGCAGTTCGCCTGCGACACGCGCGATGCGCGACGACATAACAACGCCAAGAGCCATGCAAGAAACCTCTCCCTCTTTTCCCGCTCTCTCGCGCCGCGGCATGCTGCGCCTGTCCCTCGGCGGCACCGCCATGGTTTCCCTTCCGGGCATCGGCTGGGCCGCGGCCGGCGCCGCCAGCCCGCGCTTTGCCGATGGCCTGCCGCGCAGCCGGCCCGAGGCGCAGGGCATTTCGTCCGCGTCGATCCTGGCCTTCCTCGACGAGGCCGAGCGCAGCGCCTTCGAGCTGCATGGCTTCATGCTGTGGCGCAACGGCCATGTGGTGGCCGAAGGCTGGTGGGACCCGTACAAGGCCGAGCGCCGCCACATGACGCACTCGCTGACCAAGAGCGTGACCGTGTGCGCGGTCGGCATGGCCATTGCCGACGGCAAGTTCGGCCTCGACGACAAGGTCGTCTCCTTCTTCCCCGAGCACCTGCCACCCACGGTCAGCCCCAACCTCGCGGCCATGACGGTGCGCGACCTGCTCACCATGCGCACCGGCCACGAGTCGATGGTGTCGGGCTCGGTGTGGCGACCCATTCGCACCAGCTGGATCGCCGAGTTCTTCAAGGTCCCCGTGGTCTACACGCCGGGCAGCAAGTTCGTCTACACCAGCGCAGCCACCTACATGCTGTCGGCCATCGTCACCCGGACCACGGGCCAGTCGGTCGCCGACTATCTCAAGCCGCGCTTCTTCGAGCCGCTGGACATCACGGGCTACGAGTGGGACGTGGGCCCCGAGGGCATCTCGCCCGGCGCCAACGGCCTGAGCTGGAAGACGGTCGACTCGCTCAAGCTCGGCATCCTGCATGCGCAGGACGGCATGTGGAACGGCAAGCGCATCCTCACCAAGGAGTGGGTCGACGCGGTGCACGCGCCGCACACCAAGGACAAGTACGGCTACCAGTGGTGGCTGGGCCCGCACGGCGCCTACAACGCGGACGGCCTGTTCGGCCAGTACTCGGTGGTGTTTCCCGAGCAGAACGCGGTGCTCGCGCTCAACTCGGCGCTGCCGCCCAAGGCCGGCTTCAACGCGGGCCTGCTGTACAAGCACTTCCCGGCCGCTTTCGGCAAGGCCGTGCCCATGCCCGCGAACGGAAAAGACAGCGCCGCGCTCGAGGCCCGCACGCGCGGCCTGCGGCTGCTGCCGCCCGTGAAGCCCGGCAGCTCGCCAGTGGCCGCGAACGTGTCGGGCCAGCGTTTCGACTTTGCGGAGAACGCCGAGAAGATCAAGTCGATGCGGCTCGACTTCAGCGCCGACGCCTGCACCTTCACCATGGAAGACGAGCGCGGCACGCACAAGGTGCAGGCCGGCCTGCGCAAGCCGCTGGAGGGCGACACCACCGTCACCGGCAACAAGCTGCACCACGAGTACCAACCCGAGGTGATGCGCGTGGTGGCCAGCGGCGAGTGGCTCGACGCGCGCACCTTCGTCATGACCTGGACCTTCGTCGAGTCGGCCTTCCGCGACACCGTGGTGTGCCGCTTCTCAGGCCCGTACCTGCGTTTCGACCGCAGCGTGAACGTCAATTCGAGCGCCACCGAGATGCCGACCCTTACCGGAAAGCGGGTGCAGGCCTGAGCCTCGGCTGCGTTGCGGCCAGAATCGGCGGATGCCTTCCACGATTCTGCTGATCGACGACCACGCCATGTTCCGCGAGGGCCTGCGCCTCGCACTGCGAGAGGCGGAGCCCTCGATGACCATCGAAACCGCCAGCACCGGTGGCGAAGCGCTGCAGGCATTGCAGACCTTGCCGGTGCTCGATGCCGTCATGACCGACTACTACCTGCCCGACCTCGGCGGCGCCGCGCTGGTGCAGCAGTTGCACCGGCGCAGGGGCGGGCTTCGCGTGCTGGTGCTGTCGGCCTCCGAAGACCCGCATGACATCGAAACCGCGCTGGAAGCCGGGGCGCAGGGCTTCGTGCACAAGTCGGCCGACAGCCGGCAGTTGCTGGATGCGCTGCGGCGCGTGATGGGCGGCGAGCAGAACGTGGTGCACATGTCGCCGCAGGGCGTTTCACCGCTGCCTGTGCTGTCGACCCCGACCGACGGCCTGAGCCGCCTGACCGCGCGCCAGACCGAGGTACTGCACCTGCTGTGCGAGGGCCTGCGCAACGCGCAGATCGCGCAGCGGCTGGAGACTTCCGAGAAGACGGTGAAGGCCCATATCTCCGCGATCTTCGCGGCGCTCGACGTGTCCAACCGCACGCAGGCCACCATCGCGGCGCGCCGCGTGGGCCTGCTGGGCAAGCCGCGCTAGGCGGCCGCCGCGCCCTTCGGCGCGGTGTCACTATTTGTCGGCCGCCTTTACCGAGGGTTCACTCGGCAGACAACTTGCGCCGGGCCGGCCGTGGCTCAATTCGTCATCATGCATTCGGACGCAACGGTATTCACAGAGATGCGCTTCTGGGCCTTGGTGCTTTGTTCGCTGGTGCTGCCCACCGCCATCTTCGTCACGCTCTTCGTGCGGCGCGAGTTCTCGAAGGTCACCGTGCTGGCCTTCGGCTCATTGCTGATCCTGCTGGCGGGCGTGGACATCTTCCTGCTGCGCGCGCTGGCCAACATGGCCCGGGCCACGCCATCGCTGGCCGACGACCTTGTGTTTTCCTCGGCGTTGTCGATTGCGCTCTACATCTTCCCGGCCGCCTTCGGCACCTTCGGCCTCAACATGGTCTCGCATGTGCTCATGCACTACCTGAAGCAGAAGGAACTGCGCTTCGAGCGGCATCAGGCGCCGGCGCAGCAGCCATCGGCCGGTGCGCCGGCACGCCCGCATGCCTTGCCTGTGCGGCGGACCCGGACGCAGGTCGACAGCGCGGAAGCCCCCGGGACTGAAACGCGCCGCAGCCGCGCGCCACGCGCGCGCTGGCTCTACGCCAACCCGGGTGCGCGCCGGCGACGGGTGGTGTCCCGGGCGTCCCTGCGATAGGGCGCGCGGCGCTCGTCACGCCCATTCGGCGCAAGGCGTTATTCTTTGCGGCCGACGTCCGCAACTTCCTCATTCCATGCTCAGCATCCACGCAGACACTTCCCACGTCATTCAATTGGCGGTGGGACCTTCGTTCATGTTGGCCGCCATCGGCGGAACGCTGACGGTGTTGACGAACCGGCTCGCGCGGGTCAACGACCGGATGCACAAGTGCCGCGACGAGCGTGAAGACGCCACGCCCGCCAAGTGCACCGACATCGACGCCGAACTCGCGACGCTCAACCGCAGGGCCAAGATCATCAACGCGGCGGTTTCCACCGGCGCGCTGTGCGGCGTCATCGTCTGCCTGCTGATCGGCTCGCTGTTCGTCGCCAATGAACTGGAGTTGGCTTTCGACCGTCCGGTGGCCGTGCTGTTCGTGGTCGCGATGCTGGCGCTGATCGCGACCTACGGCCTGCTGCTGGTCGAGATCTTCGTCACCCAGAAGAGCATCAACCCGACGTAGCCTCCCGACCACGGCCGGGGAAGCCGCGTCATCCGGCCGCGAGCAGCTTGTCGACCCAGTCGCGCAGCGCTTCCACTTCCACGGGCTTGTGCAGGATGGGAATGGCGCGCGCGGCCGCCTCGATCAGGCGCGCGGGGTCGGTGTCGCCGCTCACCAGCAGCGCGGGAATGGTGGCGTCGTTGTATTCCTCGTGCAGGCGGTCGATGGCCTCGACGCCGGTCTCGTGCTCGCGCAGGCGGTAGTCGCTCACGATCAGGCCGGGCTTGCCGGGCACGTCGGCGGTCAGCTCGACCAGTTCGGCCGTACCCGGGGCCGCAATCACACGGTGTCCCCAGCTTTCGAGCAGCAGCTTCAGGCCTTCGCGGTTCTGCGCGTCGTCGTCGATCACCAGGATCAGTTGGCTCGTGGCCGGCTTCGCGGGTGGCGCGGAGATTGCCGGCGCGTGGGCCTGCATGGCGGCGAACGCGTTGGCCTCGGTCGGGGTCTCCGGCGCCGCTGCCTGCTGCGCGTCGACGCTCAGCAGAAAGACAGTGCCGCGGCCTTCGACCGAGCGCAGCGACAGCGTGTGCCCCAGCAGCGCCGCCGTGCGGCGCACGATGGCAAGGCCCAGCCCCAGCCCCTTGCTGCGGTCGCGTTCCGGGTTCCGCAGCTGGTGGAATTCCCAGAAGACGCGCTCGTGCTCGTGCTTCGGAATGCCCGGGCCCGTGTCCCAGACCTCGATGCGCACCGCGTCACCGCGCTTGCGGCAGCCGATCAGCACGCGCCCGTGCGGCGTGTGCGCGATGGCGTTGCTCACCAGGTTGCGCAGGATGCGCTCCAGCAGCATCGGGTCTGATCGGACGCATGCCGCGCAACGCCGTACCTTCAGCGCCAGCCCCTTTTGCTGCGCCTGCGGCGTGTATTCGGTGCGGATCTGGTCGAGCAGCCGGTCGAGCGGAAAACTCTGGACGCGCGGATGGATCACGCCCGCATCCAGCCGCGAGATGTTGAGCAAGGCATCGAACAGATGCCCCATCGCCGCGCTTGCCTTGGTGATGTTCTCCAGCAGGTAGCGGCCATGCTCCGACAGGCGCTCGTTTGCCAGCAGGCCGAGGAAAAGGCTCATCGCATGAACCGGCTGCCGCAGGTCGTGGCTGGCCGCCGCAAGAAAGCGCGACTTCTCCAGATCGCTGCGCTCGGCCGCTTCTTTTTCCAGGCGCACCTGCTGCAGCAGCGCCAGGTTTTCATAGCCCAGCCGCAGCGCGTTCAGGTGCGTGCGGTTCATGCGATGGATGAACGCGACAGTGGCGACCAGGTAAGCCGCCCCGCTGGACACCAGCGCAAGGTTCACTGCCGAGGGCTGGACCGCCAGCGCGATGAAGGTCGGCGCGAAAGTCGGAACAACGAACGAGTACACCGCCGACAGCACCATGTAGTTCGAATAGATGGCCCCGGTGCCCAGCCCGAACAGCACCACGATGAAGAAGAGCTGGTACTCGAGCGGGACGAAGAAGGTCCAGTAGGCAAACGGCAGCCCCCACAGGATGCCCGAGGCAATGTTGCCGATCACCATCTGCCGCAGCCATCGCTCGCCCGACTCAGGGCGGCTGCGTGTGCGCGCGTAGTACAGCATCGCGCCGAAACGGAACGCCGCAACCACCAGCGTGGCCGAGATCCACGCGACCACTTGCGCCTTCGGCACGACGGCCTGCATCACGTAGGCCACCACGCAGGCAGAGATGACCGAGCCGGCCAGCGCGAACGGAAAACTGCGCAGCAGGACGGAGAGCTGGACTTCGAAGATGCGGTGGCTGTCGGTGGGGGAGGGGAGCGGTGAGGTCATGTGGGGGCGGCGTGGGCAGCGGACTTTAAGGCCTGTCCGGGCGACTGATCGCTGTAGGGCGCGCCTAGAAGCGCCTAGGGCGCGCGCGTTACTGGCGGCAGGAGCACGCAAAACGCGTCTTCAACATCTCGAGTGGATGGTGATGATTTATTCGATGCCAAATGAAAAGTCTTTATCTTTTTCCTGCCAGTCACGAAGTTCATCATTTTCGGACTATTTTTTCCGGAGTACACGATGATTCCATCCAGTCCTTCTTTGATTTCTCTTTCGGGATCTCTGAAGGATTTCAGAAGATTGTTCAAATCCTGAAGCGATGCCTTGTTTTTCTCGAGAAACACCTTTTTGATCAATTCATCGGTTATTCCCGTGGGACGTTTTTTCATGTATAGGATCGATCCCCAATCACTCCATTTGACGCCGCACTCCTTGTCGATTCTTCCTGATTCTATAAATTCTCTGATCAAATTATTGATGAGCATCTTGTTTTGGCCTTCATTCAAATTGACCCATACCACAAGCCTGTCATCTCTGTATCCGGCAAATGAGTGGAGAGAGAATCCAGAGAAAAGGCAGGCAATAGAAAAAGAAAAAAGCAATCTTTTGAAAAGTAACGTCATTCAACCTCCCCGGGAAATATCGTTATTCATGCTGGTCTTTTTCTTTCAGTCTCTTCTGAAGGATAACGAGCAGGCTACACCCTGGTTTTTAGGGTAGTCATGACAATGGCGCCATATATTGGCTTCTCCAATCAGCACCAGAGCCTCCCCTGGCCCCGGATCTGATGGTCTGATTCCGGACGGAACGGGCGGCGGTGGAGGGGAAATTCCCGTCCGCCTTAGCGTAATTGGTCGGCTCATTGGTTCACCTGCTGGCCGTGGCTCGGCCTCTACGTTGAAGTCTTGCCCGACATCACCCTGAATGCCTCCGATCACCACGGTCTTCTTGCTCTTCGGATCCGCCACCTTGACGTGCCCGGCCATTTTTCCACTGGATGATTCACGGGTGGGAATCGCCCTGCGGCGCCGGACTTGACCGTTTCCTCTTCGCCTTCTCTCTGCAGAACAATCACGCTTCCATGCGCATGTTCAGGATCCGTGAGAAGAGCTCAACTGGCTCGAAGTGATTGATCTGCTAGATGCAAGGACTTCTATGGGCGTCGGGTTATGGGCGGAAGGAGGGCACAAAATGCTTCTTCTATGTCTCCTTTTGCAGGCGACCTTCCATGCGACGCAAGGGTTACGGATTCGATTTTTTTCTTTCCTGTTGTCAGGCTCATCATTTTCTTTGCGCCGTTTTCGTTCGCGTAAACGATGACTCCGTCGAGGCCTTCGTAGTGCTGAAACTCGATGTCTTTGTAGCCTCTTAATGCAAGATTCAAGCGTTTTTTCTCAGAGTTGCTTTTTTTTAGGAAAACCTTTTCTATAAGAGAGTTGCTAATTAAAGGAGGGCGCTTTTTCATGTACAACAAGGAATCCCCCCTTTTCCATTCTCCATTGCAATTGATGGATTTGCTGGTTGCAAAGTTGGCGATGACTTGATTGATTTCCTCTTTCTCGGAGGAAAGATCAAGATTTACCCATACTACGTAAGGGCCGCCGGCGTATCCTGCAAGTGAAATAATTGGTGCAAATAAGAAGAGAGGCGCGCCTATTTTCAATGATAATTTCTGAAGGGAGTTTGAAAATGTGAATTTCATTTTTTAGGTGAGTGACGGGGGCGCTTGTTTGGCTTTGGGTTTGACTACGTCGATTTTCATTTCTTTGTTTATTTCGTCTGCATCTATTTCTTCGAGTCCGGGGTCGAGGAAATCCTTTTTGGCTTGCTCGTGGTATGCAGTCGGGATGAAGTATTTAAGATGATTGGGGTTGCCTTTGATTTTTATTTTTTCTCCGAGCTCATTTCTTGTTGTAAAGGGAGCAACCGGCATGATATTGAAGTATGAGAAATTGATTTGATTGCTCTGGTTTCCTCCAAGAAGTATTAGTCCGTTTTTGCCATTTTTGGCGTAAACAAAGCCAACGTGACGGCCGTGACCAGATTTGGCGGTGACCATGGCGATGCACCCGTATATTGGTTTTTCTAGTTCTATGAAAAGCGGGTTCCTGATTTTTTTATTTGTTTTTTCCTCTTTTCCCTTGATCCCGTCAACTTCATAAAATGCGTGAGCCCTGGCTTTTGCCACCTTGTGGTTCGGAAGGCCTGTGTTATCAATTGGGTAATTTGCTCGTTTCAAGCACCAGTTCACAAATGCAGCGCACCATGCATTGCTGTCGCCGTGTAGAGCTTTGAGTCCGTCGTTGACTTCGATGTGGTAGTTGATTTTTTCTTGCAATTTCAGCTCTACTTCTCCTCGTCTCAGTTTCGCTTCTGCAATGGCAATAGGCATCCAAGGTGCGCGATTGGGGGACAGGTTGATCAAGGCCAGAATTTTTCCTGTTCCTTCTTTTGACCGCTCTGAATCTGACGATCCCAATCCGGACGTATTACGCGGAGCAGGTGAAAGAGTCGAGGAATGCTTCGGTGGCGCTGCCGAAGCTGCTCCTGCACTTACAGGTGTTGGTGCAGTTGGCTTGACAGGAGGAGGAGATGCCTTTTGCTCACGGGATCTTTCTTCGTCTCGTGCGGTGATCGATAGCACTTCGCCCGGATATATCCGGTCGCTTCTCAATCCGTTGCCTTCCTTGATTGCAGCAATGCTTGTTCGGTAAAGCTTCGCAATCTTCCCAAGGCTGTCACCGGGTTGAACCACATAGCTCTTCGACGTTTTCTTTCCCAGTGATGCGCTATTGAGTTTCTCCGAACCAGCCACCCCCTTCCATTTCCTGAATTTCGCCAGCAGGTTGAAGTCCTTGCCCGTCTCGCCGCCGATAGCTCCGACCTGCACCGGCTCCTTGGTTTTGGGGCTCATCACCTTGACGGGTACGGTCGATTTGTCCGCCGGATGAATCACCGGAGGAAACCGCCCGGTGGCATCCGACTTCAGCCTTTCCTCACCGCCTTCCCTTTGCAGGATGATTTCCGCATCGGGCACCGGCTGGCTTCCATCCGTCGCGTTGATCCTGCTCACCGCCACCCAGGTCTCTTTTCGCGTTTCCGCACGCGCGTGAAACCCCTCGATCGTCGAGATGCTGTCGACGATGCGTTCGATCTCGGCATCGGTGCAGTCGCTGATCCTCCTGCTGGCCGGAATGCCGCTCGTCCTGAGCAGGTCGTCGATGTATTTCGCGGTGTCGTTCTCGCGCTCGGGCGCGTAATGCGGAATGGCTTCCGGGATGGTCCGTGCGCCATGCTTGCGCTTGAGATTCGCCTTCAGCTCGGCGCGCCCTGCATCCTCGTCGGGAAATATCAGGAAGGTCCTGCCCGATCTGGTCGTGGCAAACCCGACGTAGCCCTTCGCCTTCTTCGGCGCAGGTACACCGTCGACCACCCGCGCCGTGAGATCGCCTGGGTTGTTGATGCGCCACGGCAGCGTTCCTCCCGAGCGCAGCAGGTGCCGGCCGTCCTCGCAGATGAACTCGGCGACTTCGATGTTGGGATGGTAGGTGGCGGACAGCAGCTTGGGCATGGTCATTTCTTGTCTTCTTCAGGCCAGTGCATTCAGGTACGCCTGCACGGCGGACTCGGCGAGAAATTGGCCGGCGCCCGCGCTGCCGCCCTGGCGCGCGTACTTCGAGTCTTCGGAGTCCGCCGGCTCGTCTTGCGGGCCGTCACCGTCCGTGGCTTCCGGCGCATCGGAGTCATCGTCTTCACGCGTGCGAACGGTCGGAACCTCGCTCCAGTTCCAGCTTTCCTCGCCGACGACCAGCACGGCCTCGTCCGGCGTGTCGAACTCGATCCTGGGCAGCCGGCCGTCTTCAGGAATCACGCCTTCGGCCCGAGTCCCTTGCTGCTCGTCGAGGATGCGGTAGGGCAGACCCGTCATGTCCATGTGCTTGAACACTGCGTCGCTGCCGAGCGGCGCGAAGCGCACGCTGTACTTGTCGTCATGGCTCACGCTTTCCATGCGCAGCAGCTTGGCCATGTCCATCGGCCCCGCGTAGCTGTGGGTGCGCGCATGCTCGCGCCAGATGCCTCGGGTTCCATGCACGATGCCGGTGGCGTTCCACTTGGTGAAGCTGCCGCCGCCGTTGAGCACGATCTCTTCCTTGGCGGTGATGCTGATCCTGTGGGCTTCCAGCTTGATGTCGAGCTTGGCCAGCAGGTTGATGCTGTTCTGCAGCGCGACGATGTCGATGCCGGCTGTGGCGGCGGTCAGGCGGATGGCCTTGTAGGCGAACAGGCGCGCGGCGTCCCTGACGCTGACCAGGAAGCTCCTGCCCGCGCTGATGCTGGTGTGGCCGCCGCTGCTCAGCGCGTTGTGCGTGATGCTCGCGATGTGCGTGGCTCCGGCTGCGGTGCTCTGGATGCCGGCCGCGCTGGCGAGCACGAGGTGCGGCTCGCCGAGTTCCGCGAACGCGCCGTGTTCCGCAGCGCCGCCCTTGATGGCGTCGTTCTGCGCCTTGAGCGCTGCCGTGACCGCATCCTGGTCGCCCGCTTCGTGTGCCATGGCTTCCTGCGCGGTCTGGCTCTGGCGTTCGTGCAGGTCGCGCGCTGCCGTCAGGCGAGCGACGGTTTCCCCGATGTCGGTGATATGCGCTTGCGCGCCAGGGCGGGCTTCGGTGGTGAGCAGCAGGCCCTTGGCCGCGCGCACCGAAGCATGCCCGTCGGTACGCAGCTCGGCGCCTTCGCCTCGATCATCGGTGCGGCCTTCCGTGCCGTCGATACGACCGATGTGGCCCAGGCTCAGGCTGCTGCAGAGGTGATCGCTCTTGAGTTGCGCCTGGATCTTTCCGGGGTGGTCGTCCAGCACCAGGTGGTTGCCGCGCGAGCCGCCTGCATGGCCCGGGCCGTCGTTCGCATTCAGCTCTCGGCTGCGCATGCCGGAAAGATTCGCCTGCTCGGGCAGTCGCCACGCCGGCATGTTCGCGGCATTGAACACGCGGCCGGTGATGATGGGGCAGTCGGGGTCGCCGTTCAGAAAGTCGACGACCACCTCATGCCCGACGCGCGGCAGGGCCGCGGTGCCGAAGGTGTCCCCGGCCCAGCCCATGGACACACGCACCCAGCAGCTGGAGTTTTCGTTGCGCGCACCAAGACGATCCCAGTGGAATTCGACCTTGACGCGGCCATGCCGGTCGGTCCAGGTCTCTTCGTTCTTCGGGCCGACCACGATGGCTGTTTGCGGGCCGCGCGTGCGCGGCTTCAGCGTCACGCGCCGAGGCCGCCACGCATGATCGGCAGGCTGAGCTTCGAAGGCGAAGCGCTGCACGGAGCCTTCGCCGGCACCCTCGCTGGCCTGCATGTTTTCCTGCAGCTCGTATTCGACGCTGGTCAGAAGGTACTTGCGGTTCTGGTCTTGCCTCGGGTGATTGGCGAGTTCGAAGACGTGGCCCGGCGCCAGTTCGCGCTTGTTGGAGCGTCCGCTCGCGAGGCAGCGCTCGCTGTGTTGCTCTTCGGTCCGGATGCGCGTGTAGACCTCGCCATCCTCATGCTGCTTGTACCCGCCGGGCCATTCGTAGCGCTCGAAGTAGTCATGCGTGTGGCCGGCGGGTGCTTGCCGCTGGCCGGAGAGGTCCGCCGAGGGCTTGAGAAAGTCGTAGTCGTCGGTGAAGTGAAAGCCGGAGCGCATCTCTTCTCCGCTCTTCCATTCGTAGATACGCTCGCCCGGGCTGGCGCGGCTGCCGCTGGTCATGCCGGAGGTTTCAGAGGGATGGAAGCGCACCGTGCCACCGCCCGGCAGCGGCTCGTGCGAGGCCGCGATGTCGTCCGCGAACACCAGCACATGGCGGTGTTCTTCGTGCCTGAAGTAGTAGCCGATGCCTTCCAGTTCGCACAGGCGCGAGACGTATGAGAAATCGCTCTCGTGGTACTGGACGCAGTAGTCCCACGCGCGGTACTCGCGGCTCAGTCTTTGCTCCATTGCGTAGCCGTAGCCGCCGAGCACTTCGGTGAGGATGTCTGGCACGCTCTTGTTCTGGAAGATGCGGAAGTCGCTTCGGAGCGTCGCGAGCCACAGCCATGGGCGCAGCGTCATTCGGTAGAAGCTCTGGCGGGCGTCTTCTTCGCCGAGGCCGAAGAAGGAGGCGATGCCGCTCAGGTAGCGCGTGCCGCCGCTCTCTGTCTGCATTGCCACCGTGGCAGGCCTTCCGAGCAGCGCCTTCGGATCGATGCCATTGCTGTTGCTCAGCAGTTCGACGTCGAAGGCATAGAGCCGGCTCAATGCTTCGCGCCCGACCAGCTTGCGGAACTGCAGCGCCTCTCCCATCGGCGTTTGAATGGTGACCCGTCGCGTCATCGCACCGCCGAAGACGCACGAACGCACGCGTGGCAATTGCGCCAGTACGTGCCATCGAAGATGGACATGGTTCCTCCCTGGTATCGCGGCCGTTTCAGTCGGCCAGTGGTTTTCGGCGGAGTATGGAAGCGCTCAGGGTTTCCCCGATGACCTCAGCGAGATACGCCGCGGATTCGTGAATGAGTACACGTGCCCGTGCGCGCCAGAAAGCATTGGCAATCTGTGTGAATCGAATGTGCGCGGGTCCGTCGCTCCTGTCGCGCTCTTATCGTTTTCCCGAAGCTGGTGCATGCGCTCATGCCGCATGCACCGCAATGTCGCTGGGCGCGCGCGAGGAGAACTATTTTTTAGTTCGCCCGTTGCGAAAAACGGTGCTTGGTGCGCACGCACCCCGCTCCTAGCATTCGCCTCGCCGCTCCACATGCCTTTGTTTGCATCGCAACGCGGCACACAAGAGCCGAACGACTTCACCTCATCGCATCGAAGAAAAGGAATCCGACATGGCCAACCTCCGCGACCCGGGTCGCCGCAGCCTCCTCAAGACGTCGCTCATCGCAGGCGGACTCTCAGCCGGTGGGCTGCTTTCGGTCGACGCCTTCGCGCAGGGCAAGGCGCGCATCAACATGCAGCTGGGCTGGATCGTCGGCGGCAACCAGATCGGCGAAGTGGTCGCCAAGCGCATGGGCTTCTACGAGCAGGAAGGCATCGACTTCGCGATCCAGCCGGGCGGGCCGAACATCGACGGCGTGGCCATCATCGCCTCGGGCCGCTACGAAGTGGGGCAGGTTTCGTCGAGCCCGTCGATCATGCTGGCGGTGTCGCAGGGCCTGCCGATCAAGTGCTTCGCGGTGGGCGCGCAGAAGCATCCCTACACCTACTTTTCGCTCGCCAAGAACCCGGTGCGCAAGCCGGCAGACCTGGTCGGCAAGCGCGTGGGCATTCCCTCGACGGCGGGCATCCTGCTGCGCGCATTGCTGGCCAAGAACAAGATCGCCGAGAAAGACGTCAAGGTGGTGTCCATCGGCGCCGACATGTCGCCGCTGCTGACGGGTCAGGTCGATGTGGTGACCGGCTGGCTCACCAACACCACCGCCATCAAGGTGCTGGGCCCGGACATCGCCTCGCTCACGCAGTGGGATGCGGGCGTACGCCTCTACGCGCTGCCTTACTACGCGTCGACAAAGACGCTGGAGACCCAGCCCAAGGTGATCGAAGCCTTCCTGCGCGCCACCGCCAAGGGCTGGCATCATGTGCGCGCCAACCGCGACGCGGCGGTCGACATGCTGGTGAAGGAGTACCCGAACCTCAAGCGCGAGGACGAGCGCGTGGCGGTCGACGCGATGCTCGAATATGCCTTCGGCGGCCTGGCGCAGACGCAGGGCTGGGGCGCGATGGACCCGGCCGTGTGGCAGGAGCAGATCGACACCTACGCGGAGCTGGGCCAGTTCACGGCGCGCACGCCTAAGGTGGAAGACGTGATCTCGCTCGACGCGCTCAAGGCCACCGCCGCCGCGCGCGCCATGAAGGGCTGACCCGACATGGCCGCCGTTCTCAACGCACCACCCGTGTCCGCCCCAGCGATTGCCTGCCGCGACATCGGCGTGCGCTTCTTCACCGAGCGCCGCGACGTCACCGCCATCAAGAGCCTGGACCTCGACGTGGCGCAGGGCGAATTCCTCACGCTGCTGGGCCCCTCGGGCTGCGGCAAGTCGACCTTCCTGCGCGTGGTGGCCGACCTGCTGCAGCCCAGCCGCGGCCACATCGAAGTGCTGTCGTCCACGCCGCAGGCCGCGCGCAAGAACCGCGACATCGGCTTCGTGTTCCAGGACGCGGCGCTGCTGCCCTGGCGCACCGCGCTGCAGAACGTGGAACTGCCGCTGCAGGTGGGCGGCGGCGCGAGCCGCAAGGGCCGCCGTTCGCCTCGGGAACTGCTCGAACTGGTGGGCCTGAAGGACCGCCTGAACGCATTTCCGCACGAGATGTCGGGCGGCCAGCGACAGCGCGTGTCGATTGCGCGCGCCCTTGCCAGCGACCCGAAGATCCTGCTGATGGACGAGCCCTTCGGCGCGCTCGACGAGATCACGCGCGACCGGCTCAACGAAGAGATCCTGCGCGTGTGGCGCGAGACCGGCGTGACGATTCTCTTCGTGACCCACAGCATCCACGAGGCGGCCTTCCTCGGCCAGCGCGTGCTGATGCTGGCCGCCAACCCCGGTCGCGTGCGCGAGATCGTGCCGGTCGAGCTGCCCGCCGAACGCACGCTCGAAGTGCGCGAGACCCCCGAGTTCGTCCGTCTCACGAGCCATCTGCGGCGCGTGCTGGAAACCTGCTGAGGCCGATGCCATGAATACCCGTTCCATCGATACCACCGTGCCGGGGGCACCGGGCGCGATCGGCGCGCCGCCTTCGGCCGATCCCGAATACCTCGCCTGGGCCGCCGCGCGGCAGAAGCGCATCTGGCGACGCCGCGTCCTGCCCGCGCTGGGCATCGTCGGGCTGATCCTGCTGTGGTGGGCCGTGATCGTCGTGTTCGGCGTCAAGCCCTTCATCGCGCCCACGCCGTGGGCCGTGCTGGAAACGCTCTACGCCAAGCGCGACGTGCTGCTCGACAACCTGCTGCCCACGGCCTTCGAGGCAGCCGGCGGCTTCGTGCTGGGCAACCTCGCGGCCATCGTCATCGCGACGATCTTCGTGCACAACAAGACGCTGCAGGACATCTTCTTTCCCGTGGTGCTGATGTTCAACGCGGTGCCGCTGGTCGCGAAGGCGCCCGTGCTGGTGCTCATCATGGGCAACGGCGTGGAGCCGAAGATCACCATCGCCGCGCTGGTGTGCTTCTTTCCCACGCTGGTGAACATGGTGCGCGGGCTGGAGTCGGTCAACCCGCAGGCGATGGAGCTGATGCGCGTGCTGTCGGCCAGCAAGACCGAGATCTTCTTTCGCCTGCGTCTGCTGAACGCGCTGCCCTATCTGTTCTCGGCCCTGCGCATCGCGGCGTCGATGTGCGTGATCGGCGCGGTGGTGGGCGAGTGGGTCGGTGCCACGGTGGGCATCGGCGCAATGATTTTGCAGGCCACATTCAACTTCGATTCGCCGCTGCTCTACGCCGCGATCGTGATGAGCGCAACGCTCTCGGGGCTGTTCTTCCTGCTGGTCGCGCTGGCGGAGAAGCTGGTGATCCGCTGGCAGCCCGAGAACACCCAATGACCGGCTGAACGACGGATTCAGCCGGCAATTTCAAACACATCCAAACATTTCAACAGGAGAGTTCTATGAGCCGTATTGGCGACTGGATGCAGGAGCCCGCGCACGATGTTCGCGTGGCAGCCGAATCGGACGTGGTGGTGGTCGGCGGCGGCCCCGCCGGGCAGGCTGCGGCGCTGGCCGCCGCGCGCAACGGCGCGAGCGTGACGCTGCTGGAGCGCTACAACCACCTGGGCGGCCTGGCCTCGGGCGGCATGGTGCTGGTGCTCGACGACATGTGGGACAGCCACCAGCAGGAAATTTCGGTGCGCGGCATCTGCCTGGAGATGATCGAGCGCATGTCCGCGCTCGGCCTGGCCGAATACCCGCGACAGCACGAATGGGGCACGCTGCCCGAATCGGTGCGCCGCTGGAAGCGCTGGGGCACCTACGACTTCCACAGCAAGGAAAAGCCGCATCCCATCTGCTTCGCCGCCGCCTTCGACCCCGACGCATGGAAGCGCACTTCGCTCGAAATGGTGCTGCAGGCCGGCATCGAGCTGCGGCTGCATTCGTGGTTCTCGCGCACGCTGGTGGAAGACGGCAAGGTCAAGGGCGTGGTCTGCGAGACCAAGGGCGGGCGCGAAGCCATCCTGGGCAAGGTGGTGATCGACACCACCGGCGACCTCGACGTGGCCGCCTCGGCCGGTGCGCCGCACATCAGCGGCAGCTACATCGTGACCACGGTGTTCCGCCTCGGCGGCGTTGATACCGAAGAAGCCGAGCGCTTCGAGCGCGATGAGCCCGTGGCCTGGCAGGCGCTGGATCGCGAGATCAAGCACATGCTCGGCGGCGCGTGGGAAGCATGGTGGCTCAAGACGCCGCTGCCGGGCGTGGTGTGGTGCAACTGCCCGCACATGCCGGGCCTGGACGGCCTGAAGGTGAGTGACCTGACGCGCGCCGAGGTGCAGGGCCGCGCCACCATCCACAAGGTGATCGAGTTCGTGCGCGCGAAGCTGCCGGGCTTTGGGAAGTGCACGCTGATCGACATGGCGCCGCAGACCGGCATCCGCCAGACCCGCCTGCTCGAAGGCGCCTACGTGATGACCAAGGAAGACGTGTCCCAGCGCACCCGCTTCGAGGACAGCGTGGCGCGTGGGCGCGACTACTACTACCCCTACCGCACGCTGCTGCCGCGCAGTGTCGAGAACCTGCTGGTGGCCGGTCGCCACTACTCGGCCACTTCGGCCGCGCAGAAGATCTCGCGCGAGATCCCGCCCTGCATGGCGATGGGCGAGGCCACCGGCACGGCGGCCGCGCTGGCCCTGAACGCCGGCGTGACGGTGCGCGAGGTCGACATCGCGAAGCTGCAGAAAACGCTGCGCGCCCAGGGCGCCGACCCCGGCGACCAGAAGGGACCGAACGCCGACGTGCCCGCCATCGCCCGTTCGTTCGCGAAGGAGGCCGCATGACGACCGCTGCCAATGCAATGCCGCTGGACGGCATCCGCGTGATCGACTTCACCCAGGTCATGATGGGCCCGGTCTGCACGCAGATGCTGGCCGACCACGGCGCCGACGTGATCAAGATCGAGCGCAAGGGCGCGGGCGACCTGAGCCGCTCGACCTTCGCGCCGGTGGCTGGCGAAGACAACCCGATCTTCTGCAGCCTCAACCGCAACAAGCGCAGCGTGGAAATCGACCTGCGCGACGAGGCGCAGATGGAGCTGGTGAAGGCGCTGATCGCCGGCGCCGACGTGGTCACCAACAACTTCCGCGCCGGGGTGATGGAACGGCTGGGCTTGGGCTACGAAGACTGCAAGCGGCTCAACCCGCGCATCATCTACGCCGTGGGCACCGGCTTCGGCGAGACCGGCCCCTACGCCCACAAGGGGGGCCAGGACGTGCTCGCGCAGGCGCTCACCGGCGTGATGGCGCGCCGCGCCGACGCCTCGGTGCCGGTGTCGATTTATCCCACGGCGCTGGCCGACTACACCGCCGGCATGCACATGGTGCAGGGCATTCTGCTGGCGCTGCTGCAGCGCGAGCGCACGGGCGAGGGGCAGAAGATCTCGGTGTCGCTCTACAACTCCATGCTGGCCATGCAGATGCAGGAAGCGGCCATGGTGATGATGGAAGACTCCGAAGTGAACTGGGCCGCCATGCCGCTGTCGGGCGTGTTCGATACGCAGACCGGGCCGCTGGTGCTGGTGGGGGCGTTCAAGGCCAATCCGCTGCGCGACATCTGCACGGCGCTGGGCCTCGAAGACCTGTCGCTCGATGCGCGCTATGCCACGCTGAAGGCGCAGTTCGCCAACAAGGCCGCGCTGCATGCGATCTTCCACGAGCGCTTTGCGAGCAACACGCGCGAGCACTGGCTCGTAAAGCTGGAAGAGCAAGACCTGCTGTCCGCCCCGGTGCGCGACATGCGCGAGGCGCTGGTCGATCCGCAGACGCTGCACAACGGGATGATCCTGGAAGGCGGCACGCCCTCGGGCCGCGCGCTGAAGTTCATCGGCAGCCCCATCCAGATGTCGGCCGCCAAGGCCGCCCTGCGCCGCGAGCCGCCCAAGCTCGGGCAACACACGGCGGAAGTGTTGGCCGAGGCGCGCGCGCTGATCGAGGAGGCCGACGCATGAGCGTGCTCTTCGAAGTCATCGACCATGTCGCGACGGTCACCATCGACCGGCCCGAGGTGCTCAATGCGGTCGACCTGCCGACCGAGGCCGAGCTGCAGCGCATCTGGAGCGACATCGAATCGCGCAGCGACATCCGCGCCGTGGTGCTGACCGGCGCGGGCGAGCGTTCGTTCTGCGCGGGCGCGGACCTGAAGAACACCTCCAACCTCAAGGGCGTGGAGTACTGGGCGGCCGCGCGCCCCGGCGGCTTCGGCGGCATCGCGTTGCGCGAGACGCTCGACGTGCCGGTGATCGCGCGCGTCAACGGCCTGGCGCTGGGCGGCGGCTTCGAGATGGTGCTGGGCTGCGACATCGTCGTGGCCTGCGAGGAGGCCAGCTTCGGCCTGCCCGAGCCATTGGTCGGCCGGCTGCCGCTGGACGGCGGCATGCTGCTGCTGCAGCGCCAGATTCCCTACCGCCAGGCCATGGGCATGATGCTCACCGGCCAGCGCGTGAAGGCGCAGCGCGCGCTGGAGATGGGCCTGGTCAACGAAGTGGTGCCGCGCGCCGAGCTCGACACGGCCGTGAACCGCTGGGTGCAGCAGATGCTGGCCTGTGCGCCGCTGTCGCTCAAGGCCATCAAGCAGGTGGTGCGCCGCACCGGCACGCTGTCGCCGGCCGAGGCGCACCGCATGCGGCTGCCGGCGCTGGTGGCGGCGCTGCAGTCGCAGGATGCCGACGAGGGCGTGCTGGCCTTCCAGCAGAAGCGCAAGCCGCAGTGGCTGGGCCGCTAGGCCGGCCGCGTCAGCGAAGGTACGTGCCATGCCCCACGTCATCACCGGCGCCTGCATCGACATCAAGGACGGCGCTTGCGTCAAGTGCTGTCCGGTCGATTGCATCTACGAAGGCGAGCGCACTCTGTACATTCACCCGGATGAATGCATCGACTGCGGCGTTTGCGTGTCCGCCTGCCCCACGCAGGCCATCTACGAAGACCTTCGGCTGCCGCCCGAAATGGCACATTTCACGGCCATCAACCGCGACTTCTTCGCGGCGAACGTCAGCGGGCTGGGTTCGCCCGGCGGGGCGGCCGACATCGGGCCGGTGGCCTGCGACCACCCCGGCATCGCCCTGGAGCGCGCGAGGCTGGCCGGATGACGCCTGCGCGCACGGGAGGGCCGGCTGATGCACGCCAGCATTCTCAAATACTTCATCGAGGTGGCGAGCTGCGGCTCGGTGCGCAAGGCCTCGGAGCGGCTCTTCGTTGCGGCGAGCGCGGTCAACCGGCAGATCCACAAGCTGGAGGACGAACTGGGCGTGGAGCTGTTCGACCGCATGCCCAACGGCCTGCGCCTGAACGCGGCCGGCGAGCGCCTGCTCAAGCATGCGCAGGAGACGCTGCACCAGTACCAGGTGATGCGCACCGAGCTCGACGCGCTCAAGGGCGAGCGCACTGGCCACGTGAAGGTGGCCGCCATGGACTCGTTCTTCGAAGACCTGCTGCCCTCGGCGGTGGAAGATTTCCTGCAGGTGTTCCCGGCGGTCACGTACACCATCACCGCGGTACAGCCCATGGACGTGGCGCAGATGGTGATGTCGGGCCAGGTCGACGTGGGCATGACCTTCGTGAGCCGGCTGCCCGGCGGCGTGGCGGCGGTGGCGCTGGCCAACCTGCCGATCGGCGTGGTGATGCCGCCCGGCCATCCGCTGGCCAACCATGCGCGCGTGTCGCTGAAGGAATGCGCGCGCTATCCGTTCCTGCGCTCCAGCTCGCACCCGGTCATCAGCGCCGCGCTGTCGCCCGAGTTCGCCGCGTTCTGGGACGACATGGAGCCGGCCGCCACCTGCAATTCGACGCCCATGCTCAAGCGGCTGATCATGGCCGGCAAGGGCATCTCGTGCTTCTCGAAGATCGCCTTCATCGAAGACCTGAAGCGCGGCGACCTGATCTGGCGGCCCTTCGAGCTGCCGGCGCTCGACCAACTGCAGGTCGGCATCGTGGTGCCGTCGCAGCGGGTGCTGCCGCACGTCACGCAGAACTTCGTCGGCCGCATGGCGCGCCGGCTGACCCAACTCGAGATCGCAGCCGCCGCCGTGTGAACGCGGGTGGCGGGTGCGCCCGTTTTTCAACCCAAGGAGACACGACGACATGAACGATCTGAAGGACAAGGCGGTACTGGTCACGGGCGCGAGCACGGGCATCGGCGCGGCGGTGGCGCGCGCGCTGGGGCAGGCCGGCGCGCGGGTGGCGGTGCACTACCGCGGCAGCGCCGACGAGGCCCGCGCGGTGGCGCGCGACATCGAGGCCGCCGGCGGCCGCGCGCTGCTGGTGCAGGCCGACGTGACCGACACCGCCGCCGTCGACCGCATGGTGAAGACGGTGCATGCCGAGTTCGGGCGCATCGACGTGCTGGTCAACAACGCGGGCGGCTTCGTGAAGCGCTCGCCCATCGTGGATGCGGACGACGACTACATCGACGCGGTGTTTCGCCTCAACGCCCGCTCGGTGGTGGCGGTGAGCCGCCGCGTGATTCCGCTGATGGCGGCGAGCGGCGGCGGCGCGATCATCAACGTGACCACGCAGGCCGCGCGCACCGGCGGCGGGCCGGGCGCTGGGCTCTACGCTGCCTGCAAGGGCTTCGTCTCGACCATCACGCGCACCATGGCCAAGGAGCTGGTGAAAGAAAAGATCCGCGTCAACGCGGTGGCGCCGGGCGTGATCGAGACGCCTTTTCACGACGGGCATTCGAGCCCCGAGGTGCTGAAGAATTTTGCCAATGCGATTCCGATGGGGCGGCTGGGTACGGCGGATGAATGTGTCGGCGCCTTCCTGTTCCTGGCGAGCGAGGCGGCCAGCAGCTACGTGACCGGGCAGGTCATCGAGGTCAACGGCGGGCAGGTGATGCCCTGATGGCGCAGGCCAGCACACGCGGCGAGCCACGCTATCGCGGCATCTTTCCGGTGGCGCCCACCACCTTCACCGAGACGGGCGCGCTCGACCTCGCGAGCCAGAAGCGCTGCATCGATTTCATGATCGACTCCGGCGTGGACGGCCTGTGCATCCTCGCGAACTTCTCCGAGCAGTTCCTGCTGGCGGACGACGAGCGCGAGGTGCTCACGCGCACCGTGCTCGAGCATGTCGCGGGGCGCGTGCCGGTGATCGTGACGACCACGCACTTCTCGACCGAGGTGTGCGCGGCGCGCAGCCGGCGCGCGCAGGACATGGGCGCGGCGATGGTCATGGTGATGCCGCCTTATCACGGCGCCACCTTCCGGGTGCCGCCAGCGCAGATCGAGGCCTTCTATGCGCGGCTGTCCGATGCCATCGGCATTCCCATCATGATCCAGGACGCGCCGGCCAGCGGCACGGTGCTGCCGGTCGAACTGCTGGCGCGCATGGCGCGCGAGATCGAACAGGTGGCCTACTTCAAGATCGAGACGCCCGGTGCCGCGGCCAAGCTGCGCGCGCTGATGGAGCAGGGCGGCGACGCCATCGAAGGACCGTGGGACGGCGAGGAGGGCATCACGCTGTTCGCCGACCTCGATGCGGGCGCGACCGGCGCCATGACCGGCGGCGCCTATGCCGACGGCCTGCGGCCCATCATCGAGGCGCACCGCAAGGGCGACCGTGAAGGCGCGTTCGCGCGCTACCAGCGCTGGCTGCCGCTCATCAACCACGAGAACCGGCAGTCCGGCTTTCTCGCGGCGAAGGCGCTGATGAAGGAGGGCGGCGTGATCGATTGCGAAGCGCCGCGCCATCCGTGGCCGGCGATGCATCCGCAGACGCGGCGCGAGCTGATCGAGACCGCGCGGCGGCTCGATCCGATGGTGCTGCGCTGGGGGCGTTGAGCGCGCCCTGAAGGCTGCGTCAGCTGTGGTCGACGTAGCCGCCGACCTTGCCGCAGTGCAGGCAGCCGAAGACGAACACCGCGAAGCTGCGATCGCGCGAGGGCGTGTCGAGCAGCCATTGCCAGCCTTCGCCGGCATCGAGGTGCACCGCTTCGCAGGTCTCGCGCACGAAGTCTTCAGCCGGCTGCGACGCGAGCAGCGCGCGGTCGGCGTGCTCGATCTCTCCGAGAAAGCGGCCCGCGTCGTTGCAGTGCGCCCACCAGCGTTCCTGTTGCCAGGTGAAGAAGCTGGGCGTGCGTTGCGACACTTCTTCGACGATGCGCATGGGCAAATCGACCTCGTCCATGCCCACGCCGGCGGCGTCGTTGAATTCGCCGTCGAACTTCTTCGCGGCCGAGCCATCGGCGATGCACCACGGGCAGAAATGCGATTCGTCGGCCACGGCGTAGAAGCTGCCGCCGTAGATGTAGCCGGTGGCCTGGCCGCAGCATTGGCAGGTTTCGCCGGACGTGCGCATCACGCCCGATTCGAACGGGTCGGCGTAGTAGCGGAACACGGGTAGCGCACGCGCGGGGTCGGGCTGCACGGCCTCCGGCACGCGGGCCTGGTCGATGGCCGCCTGCAGGTCGGTGGCATAGGGCGCGGACCATTCGCCGGTGTGCGCGTCGAACAGCAGGATGTCGTCGGCGATGGTGCCGCTCGCGGGATCGCGGCGCACGAAGAGCTGCCGGTACATCGAGTAGTCGTGCGCAATGCTGATGCCGTCGCGTGGAAAGCGTTCGTTCTGAAGTGCGAGCCTTGTGTAGTGCACAACGTCTTCGGCGGTGCGCTTCATCTGCTTGCGGTCGCTGGCGTCGAAGACCGGGTGCAGCTGCCACTCGGCATCGCGTTTGCGGGGATCGCCGAAGCTGCCGCCGTTGGAGGCGGCGTAGCGGCTTCGCAGGACCGGAGGCAGGGCGGCGCCAAGTTTTTCTTCGAGGGCGCGCAGTGCGCTGTCCGGTGCGGGCGGGGGCAGGGCTTGTCGATTCATGGCGAAGAATGAAGGACCAGGTCGCAGTATGCCGAAGACCGTGCGGCCACTCGCGCGCCTTCTAGAATCGTCGAGGCATTTCTCTTCGCGGCTGCACGCAGCCCGCCCGGAGCGCAACGCTCCTTCTTTTCTTCTTTCCTTGATGCCTTTCAGATTCCGACTCGCGCTTTCCTCCTTTTTTCTTACCCTGTCCGCTGCCACCGTCTGCGCCGCATCCACGCCTCAGCTCGTGCTCGTACCCGATACCGAGAAGGCATCGGAAGCCGCGCAGGCCCCTTCGCTCGACCGCGCCATCACGGCTTTCGCGGGGCTGGCATCGGGCTCCTACTACTGGCCCGAAGGCCTGCTGGCAGAACAGTTGATCGCCGGACTGGCATCGCCGCGCCATCGTCAGCAGCAGGCGCTGCCGGGTGGCCGCCGCGTGTTGTCGTCGTACCGCCTGCCGAACGGCGGCAGCGAGCGTTCCGCCGTGCTGGTGGATGACCGCAATGGCGAGGTGCTGGCTGCCGCGCTGGCGCACCGCGAATGCGGCGTGAACTCGGCTTCCAAGGGGTGCCGCGATGACCAGCACGCGGTGCTGTCGATCTTCCTGCGCCCCGGCATCGACCGCGCACAGGCGCAGCCGCTGGTCGAATGGAGCGGCAAGGTGCCGAAGGAAGACCTGGACTCCGGCGAGGAAGAGAAGTTCGAGAAGACCGAATACACGACCATGGACGCCGCGCACACCAAGGCCCTGCCGGTCGCGCGACCGAAGGGCTTTTCGGCCGCCGTGCCGCTCTACCCCAGGGCGGTGGTCTACCGCACCGCGCAGGACGCCCTGAGCGATGCAAAGGCCAAGCGCGTGCTGCGCCTGCAGACCGTCGACAGCGTGGCGCAGGTGCTCGCGTTCTACAAGAAGCTGTCGCCGCCGCTCGAGGGCATGCAGTCGGAAGTGGACGAGCGCTCGGGTTACGTGCTCGGCAGCCTCAAGGGCATTGCCTTCTCCGTCAACGCCAAGGTGCCGCGCGACATGCCGGCCATCACCAACATCGAAATCGAGATCGCCGAATGAGCGTGCTGAATTCAACGAAGAACACCCTGGCGTTGCTGCTGCTTGCCTGCACGCTCATCGCCCCGGTGCATGCGGCGCCCGTCACGACCGAGCTGCCTCCACCCCGGCTGAAGCTCAGCGAGCAGCCGAAGATCCGCGGCGCCGTGATTGCGATGGTCGGCTATGCGCGCGGCAGCTACACCGAGGGCGACACGCTCATCGCCGCGCAGGTACTGGACGGCATGCGCTCGCGCTTCGACATCACGCGCACCGTGTGGCCCGACGGGCGCACGGTGATCGCGTCGGTGAGCGGCGAAGGCCACGGCGAGGAACGCTCGGCGCTGCTGCTCGACGGCGACGGGAGCCTGCTGGCGCTGGGGCTGGTCAATGGCCACTGCCGCGCGTCCACCGAGCGCGACAAGCCCAAGGTGTGCAACCCCGACCCGCAGGCCGTGCTGACGATCTTCCATCCCGCCGACGCCAAGCCGTCGGATGCCGAACCGCTGATCGCCTGGGCCAGGACGCTGCCCTCGTATCACGCGCTGATGGCGGAAAGCGACGATCCGGCGGAAGCCGCGGCCGCGCAGAAGATCGCGAGCGTCGAATACGTCGCGGGTCAGCCGACTGCGCCGGGCTGGCGCGACGCGCAGTTGCCGCCAGGCTTTCCGGCCTCGCTGAAGCCGCTGCTGGTGCAGACGGGGGAAGTGAACAGCACCGCCAGTGCCGGCAAGGTCGTGATACCCAAGGGCTTGGCCGGCAAGCCCATGTACACCGACCGCGAGAACGCCCGGCTCAAGGGCGCCCGCTGGCCCGATGCCGAAGTGACGCTGCGCAGCTACGCGGCATTCGACGACCTGCTCGCCACTTATCGTGAACTGGCCAAGGGCGCGAGCCTGGAAGCCGGCGACAGCGAGCGCGAGGTCGTGTTCAGCGGCACCGACGGTGCGGGCCGCTACACCGTGCGGCTGCGCGATGCGAAGGAGACCGGCGTGTTCATCACGGTGTCGAGCTGGAAGCGCAAGTGACGATGCGAAGCCAGGGCCAGCGCGACTGGTAGTCGCGCGCCTTCACGGCGAACATTTCCGGCATCGGCAGCAGCGGGTTCATTCGCAGGATGCCGGCAGACAAGTCGCCGAGCCCGTCAGGCGCGTAGAGCGAGCCGTCGGCCAGGTCGATGCCCACGCGGGTGCAGGCGATGAGGTAGCGGTCGATGCCGTCGCGCGCGGACCGCAGGCGCGGGTAGTGCGCCTTGAAGCGCTGCTCGTACCAGAGGTGCACGCGCGCCTGGTTCTTGACCTCGACGGTCGCGCCCAGGTCGGCGACGGCTTCGTTCACGCGGCGGATGACGGCGTCTTCAGCTTCCCACGACAGGTCGCTGTCGTCGAAGTAGAAGACGTCGTAGTCCTTCACGCCCCAGCCCGGCGGCCGGCCGGCCGTGTGGTTCCATGCGGCCTGGAAGAGGCAGCCGGCGGTGAGAAAGCCTTGGGGAAGCGCAAGTGCCGGCAAGCGCGCCATCAGTGCGGCATTGACCGGGTCCCGCATCGCCTCGGCGATCAGTGCTTCGGGGCTCACGGCTTGCGCTTGCCGAACAGGTGCTGCCACCAGAAACGCTTTTTGCGTACCTTGTAGAAGCGATAGATCGGTTCGATTTTCGTGGCCCAGGGGCAGACGCCGAAGCGTTGTTCCAATGCCTCGAAAAGGATTTGCTGCGTCAGCCCGTACTCGGAGACATCGGCGGGAGGATTCTCGAGATAGAAGATGCGCTGGCGTTCCTCGGGTGGGCAGTCGTCGTCTTCCAGGTACGACGGTGCGTCGAGCCAGCGGCTCTCGATGGCCGTTGGCGTTCCGTACTCGATCAACGGGGGCAGCCGCGGCTGCGCCATGGTCTGCAGTCTGGAACGTGTGCGCATGCCGTTGTCGATGAAGGCATAGCCGAAGCTGCCGCCCGAGGCGTAATGGCAGAACACCATGAAAGATTCGGGTGCACCAAGGCGCGCATGAAGTGCGGCGACGTCGCTGCGCGTGTCTTCGAGGTGCGGCCACGCGATGGCGCCGTTGCAGATGAAGATCGCGCCGTCGAAGTTCTGGACCATGATGTCGCTCGCATTGCGGATGTCGAACTGGCCGATGTCCGGGTGCGGTATCTCTTCGACGGGATTGCCCACGACCTGAGCCACGAAGGCCTTCAGGTTCCCGATTTTTCGGGCGGGCCGGAATGCGATGCCTGCTTGCGCCACTCCCATGACGAAGCCTCCTCTTCTGGCCGCTGTGGCGGCTCTGGGTATAGGGTGTGGCCCGGCGCTGGCGCCGGGCCGGGACTAAAACAACGTGATCAGCCGATCTCGGCGATCAGCTCGATTTCCACGCAGGCGCCCATCGGGATCTGCGCCACGCCGAAGGCGCTGCGGGCATGCGCGCCCTTTTCGGGGCCGAAGACTTCGGCGAAGAATTCGCTCGCGCCGTTGGTCACCAGATGCTGTTCGGTGAAGGTGCCGACCGAGTTCACGAGGCTCATGACCTTGACGATGCGCTTGACCTTGTTCAGGTCGCCCACGGCGGCGTGCAGCGTGCCCAGCAGGTCGATGGCGATGGCGCGTGCGGCCTGCTTGCCTTCTTCGGTGCCGATGTTGGCGCCCAGTTGGCCGGCCCATACCTTGCCGTCCTTCTTGGCGATATGGCCCGAGAGGAACACGAGGTTGCCGGTCTGCACGAAGGGCACGTAGGCGGCGGCGGGGGCGGCGACCGGGGGCAGGGTGATGCCGAGGCTGGAAAGTTTGTCGTAAACGCTCATGGAGACTCCTTGTCTTGGGATTGCGATTGTGTCTGTGTTTGCGGAACCGCCTCGAGCACTTCCCCCACCGGCTGCACGGTCACGCCGACCCTCAGCGTGTGCCTTGCGCCGCCATGGAGTACGCCGCGCATCGGCGACACGTCGGAGTAGTCGCGGCCGATGGCCAGCGTGACGTAGTCCTCGCCGGGCTGGCGGCCGTTGGTGGGGTCGAAGTCGGCCCAGCCGCCGGCACTGTTGCCCTCGCCGGGCAGGTACACCGACACCCAGGCGTGCGACGCGTCGGCGCCCACCAGCCGGGGCTGGCCGGGCGGCGGCTGCGTGAGCAGGTAGCCGCTCACGTAACGCGCCGGCAGGCCCATGGTGCGAAAGCACGCGATCATGATGTGGGCGAAGTCCTGGCACACGCCCTTGCGCTGCGCGAGGGCTTCCACGGCGGGCGTATTGATCTCTGTGCTGTCGGCGTCGTAGGCGAAGTCCTCGTACATGCGCTCGGTGAGGTCCATCGCCACGTCGAAGGCGGGACGGCCGGGTACGAAACTGGCGCGCGCGTAGGCGGTGAAGTCGTCGTGCCGGGGCACGTAGGGCGACGGAAAGACGAACTCCGAGGCGGCGTCGAAGGTGGCGTCCTTGCGGAAGCGGAAGCGCTCGCGCACCGACTCCCACGGAAGCTCGCGCGCCACGGCCGGCGGCAGCACGGGCACCGAGGTCTCGACCACGCTCTCGGCGGTGACGACCAGCTTGTCGTGCGTGGCCTCGAGCGCGAAGAAGGCGCGCGTGTTGCCGTACAGGTCGGCCTGCTCGCTGCGCTGCGCGGGCGGCGGGTCGATGGAGAGCTTGTGGCTCACCAGGCGCTGCGAGTCGGTGGCCAGCGGCTTCAGGTGGGCCAGGTGCTGTGCCGTCTCTACCGGCGGTGCGTATTCGTAGCGGGTTTCGTGGGTGACGTGCAGCAGCATGGCGTTCGCCCCTGGCTCGTTGGCTACTTGCCCGCTTACTTCGACTCGGCGCCGAAGTGCGAGGCGTAGATCTTGGCGTAGGTGCCGTCGGTGCGAATCGCTTCGAGGCCCTGGTTGATCTTGGCGAGCAATTCGGCGTTGCCCTTCTTCACGGCAATGCCGTACTTCTCGACCGGGAAGCTCGCGTCGCTCACCGTCTTGAAGCCGCCTGCCGCGTTGTTCGCGAGGTAGTGCACGATCACGCCGTTGTCGGCCACCACGGCCTGCACGCCGCCGGCTTCCAGCTCCTTGAGTGCGAGCGGGGTCGACTCGAAGCGCTTGATGGCGGTGCTCGACTTGCCCAGCAGCTTGCCCACGACTTCGTCGCCGGTGGTGCCGTTCTGCACGCCGACCTTCAGGTTCTTGATGTCCTCGAACTTGGCGACCGGCGAATCGCTCTTGACGGCGATCAGTTGCTTGGCGTCGAAGTACGGCTGCGAGAAGTCCATGGTTTGGCGGCGCTCGTCGGTGATGGTGATGGCCGACACCAGCAGGTCGCGGTCGCCCTGGTCGAGCGAATTGAAGATGCCTTCCCACGGCGTGTTGACGAACTTGACCTCGAGCCCGGCCTTCTGCGCGACCGCCTTCACCACGTCGATGTCGAAGCCCACCACGTCGCCCTTGTCGTTCTGCGATTCGAAGGGTGTGTAGGCGGCGTCGGTGCCGACCACGAGCACGCGCGCGGCGGCCGGCGGAGGCGGTGCGCTGGCGGAGGCGGCGGGCGCGGCTGCTTCCTGCTTGCCGCAGCCGGCGATGGCCAGGGCCGTGAGCAGCGCGGCGGTAGTGAGTGCGAAGCGGCGGTTGATGATGTTGCTGAGCATGGATGTCTCCTGGATTTATCGGGAAACGCCGCGGAACCGGCTTTGCCGGGCCGCAGGCGTTGCCCCCGGTGAGGGGGAGTGCGAAGCGACACGAAGTGCGCGAAGCATGGGGGAGAGCCAGTTCACGCGCCGACCGAGCGCAGCGATTCCGAAGTGAGCGTGAAGTAGCGCGTGCCGATGGCGTCGGACACGTGATACGCGGCCGATTCGCAGTTGGCGAGCAGCTCGACCAGCGCTGGATAGTTGGCGTCCGGTCCCGCCGCGCAGAGGTGTTCGAGCGTCCAGCTGGCCGGGTCGGGCAGCTCGTAAGACAGGGCCGTGAGCTTGCCCGGCGCGCTGCCGGCCAGCCGCGCGATGCGCCCGCGCAGCGTCTGCGTGACCCAGGCGAGCGAGCGCGGGTTCTCGGCGTCGAGCACCAGCAGGTCGACCATGGTGGCGACGTCGCGGCGCTGCTGGTAGCGCGCATGGAAGGTGATGGTGCTGTCGAACAGCGCCACCATCGCCTCGAAGCCGCTGACCTCGTGCACCGCGCCGTTCTCGAAGCCGGCCTGCAGCGCGTTCGCCAAAAAGCCCAGGCGCTCGATGTGCCGGCCGATCGACAGCAGCCGCCAGGCGTCGTCGCGCGTCATGCGGTCGGTCTGCGCGCCGGTCATGGCGGCCAGCGCGGTGCTGGCGGATTCGAGCGCGCGCAGCGCGGCGCTGCTGGCGAAGCTGCCTTCGCCCGCCTGCTCGGCGGCGCGGCGCAGGAAGTCGGTTTCGGCGCGAACGATCTGGTTCCAGTTGTCCTGCGACAGCCGCTCGCGCACCGCGGCCGCGGCCTGCCGTATGCACCTGAGGCTGAAGCCGACGCTGCCGCCGCGCTCGACGTCGCCCAGCTCGGCAATCAGCGCGCGCTCGAACACGCGGCGCGACTTGGGCGCGCTCGGCACCTCGGCCGGCACCAGCGCATTGCGCAGCGCCACGCGGTGCAGCCATTCGAGCAGCGGGCGCGACGACTGGTCTTCGCCGCCCAGCAGGTTGAGCGTGAGGCGCGCCATGCGCACCGCGTTCTCGGCGCGCTCGGTGTAGCGGCCGAGCCAGAACATGTTCTCGGCGGCGCGGCTGGTCACGGGCGCGCGGTGCCGCGCCAGCGAGGCCGGCGTGGCGTGCGGCTGCAGCAGCGTGGTGCGGTCGACTTCGCCGTGGGTCTGCACCCACACGTCGGCGCTGCTGCCGCCGCGCTGCATGGAGGCGATCTGCGCATCGGGCCCCGCGAGCCGCGCCAGGCCGCCGGGCAGCACGCGCCACGACTGCGCGCCGTCGCTCACCGCGAACACGCGCAGCATCACAGCGCGCGGCGCGATGTGGCCCGGGCCCATGTCGTTGGCCCAGGTGGGCATCTGCGACAACGGCTGGTAGCCCTGCACGGTGTGGACGTCGCCCTCGCGCACGATGCGGCCGGCCCATTCGTCGAGTTCGCGCCGGCCGAGCTGGCTGCCGAGCACCGCGTCGAAACTGGCGCGGCCGTCGAAGCCGGGGTAGGTTGGCTTGATGGCGCAGTCGCCCAGCTGCGGCAGCACGGCCTCGAGCGCGGCGCGCTCGCCGCACCACCAAGTGGGCAGCGCGGGCAGCTTGAGCTTCTCGCCGATCAGGCGGCGCGCCAGCCCCGGCAGGAAGCCGAGCAGCGCCGGCGATTCCAGGAAGGCCGAGCCCGGCATGTTGGCCACGAGCACGTTGCCGGCGCGAATGGCCTGCAGCAGGCCGGGCACGCCGAGCGTGGAGTCGGGCCGCAGCTCCAGCGGGTCGAGGAACTGGTCGTCCAGCCGCTTGATGAGGCCGTGCACCGGGCGCAGGCCCTGCAGCGTCTTGAGGTAGAGCCGCTGGTCGCGCACGGTGAGGTCGCTGCCCTCGACCAGCGTGATGCCCAGGTAGCGCGCGAGGTAGGCGTGCTCGAAGTAGGTTTCGTTGTACGGGCCGGGCGTGAGCAGCGCGATGTGCGGCGGCACGCCGGCCGGGCACATGCGCTGCAGGCCTTCCATCATGGCGCTGTAGGTGGCGGCCAGGCGCTGCACCTGCAGGGCCTCGAAGGCCTGCGGAAACTGCCGCGTGATGGCCAGGCGGTTTTCCAGCAGGTAGCCCAGGCCCGAGGGCGCCTGCGTGCGCTGCGACACCACCCACCAGTTGCCGTCGGGGCCGCGCGCGAGGTCGAAGGCGGTGATGTGCAGCCAGGTGTCGCCCGGCGGCTTCACGCCGTGCAGGGCGCGCAGGTAGCCGGGGTGGCCGCGCACCAGCGCCGGCGGAATGAGCCCTTCGGCCAGCAGCTGCTGCGGGCCGTAGACGTCGGCCATCACCCGGTCGAGCACGCGCACGCGCTGCAGCACGCCGGCCTCGATCTGGCTCCAGCTCTCGGGCGAGACGATCAGCGGGAACAGGTCGAGCGACCAGGGCCGCTGCGGACCGTTGGCGTCGGCGTAGACGTTGTAGGTGACGCCGTTGTCGCGGATCTGCCGCTCCAGGCTGACGGCGCGCCGGGGCAGGTCGTTGAAGCCGCCCGGGCCGAGCTGCTCGAAGAAGTCGTGCCAGGCGGGCGTGAGCGGCGGTTGCTCGCCGGAAGGCGCCGGG
Source organism: Variovorax paradoxus (assembly GCF_022009635.1). Classification (NCBI taxonomy): domain Bacteria; kingdom Pseudomonadati; phylum Pseudomonadota; class Betaproteobacteria; order Burkholderiales; family Comamonadaceae; genus Variovorax; species Variovorax paradoxus. The sequence continues at coordinate 5,067,329 of NZ_CP091716.1, read as the reverse complement.
GACTGCGATTGAGACTGCGACTGGGATTGCGAAGGCGCGAGCCGCTGTTCCGCCGTGGCGTCGTACAGCAGCGGGGCCTGCGGGGTGGCGGGCGCTGTCGAGCCTGCCGCCGCCGGGCGCTGGGCCGCGACCGGCGTGGCCTGCCCACGCAATTCATCGAAGTGTCCGGGTTGGGCGGCCGGGGCGAGCGCCGACGCCAGGGCCGCTGGAAATTCCAGTGCCTGGGCGCCGAACAGGGATTCGTTCAAGGGTTCCACAGGAGGGGGATTGTCACACCGCCGTCACGGCATGGCCGCTCCGGCAGTGTGGTAGGCGTCCCCTTCAGCGCCGCAGGTCGAGCGTGAACGGAAACTCGCGGCTGCCCGGCAGCTCGATGGTGGCCGGCGGCGTGCGCATGAGTCCGGGCGTGTGGCCGGTGCGCGTGAAGCGCGAATGGCGGCGGCTCTCGGCCTCGTAGGCGTTGACGGGGAAGGTGTCGTAGTTGCGCCCGCCCGGGTGGGCGACGAAATACTGGCAGCCGCCCAGCGAACGCTTCATCCAGGTGTCGACCAGGTCGAAGGTCAGGGGCGCATGGGCCTTGATGCTGGGGTGCAGCGCCGAGGGCGGGTTCCAGGCCTTGTAGCGCACGCCGGCCACGAATTCGCCCGTCACGCCGGTGGGTTGCAGCGGCAGCACCTTGCCGTTGACGGTGACGACATGGCGGCTTTCGTTCAGCCCGGTCACGCGCACTTCGATGCGCTCGAGCGACGAATCGACATAGCGCACTGTGCCGCCGGCCGAGCCTTCCTCGCCCATCACGTGCCAGGGCTCCAGCGCGTTGCGCAGCGACAGTTCCACGCCCATGGCCTGCATCTGGCCGACCAGCGGGAAGCGGAACTCGAAGTGCGGCGCGAACCAGTCGGGATCGAAGGCGAAGCCGGCCTGGCGCATCTCGCTGATGACGTCGTCGAAGTCCATCTTGACGAAGGTCGGCAGCAGGAAGCGGTCGTGCAGCTCGGTGCCCCAGCGGGTGACGGGCGCCTTGTAGGGCTCGTCCCAGAAGCGGGCCACCAGCGCGCGGATGAGCAGCTGCTGCGCGATGCTCATGCGCGCATGCGGCGGCATCTCGAAGGCGCGCAGCTCCAGCAGGCCGAGTCGGCCGGTGCTGGAGTCGGGCGAATACAGCTTGTCGATGCAGAACTCGCTGCGGTGCGTGTTGCCCGACACGTCGATCAGGATGTTGCGCAGCGTGCGATCGACCAGCCACGCGGGCATGTTCTGGCCGTAGATCTCGCGGTTCTTCGCGATTTCCTTCAGGGCAATTTCAAGCTCGTAGACCTGGTCGTTGCGGGCCTCGTCCACGCGCGGCGCCTGGCTGGTCGGGCCGATGAACATGCCCGAGAAAAGGTAGCTCAGCGACGGATGGTTGTGCCAATAGAGCAGCAGGCTGGCCAGCAGCTCGGGCCGGCGCAGGAAGGGGCTGTCGGCGGGCGTGGCGCCGCCCATCACGAAGTGGTTGCCGCCGCCGGTGCCGGTGTGGCGCCCGTCGGTCATGAACTTCTCGGCCGACAGGCGGGTCTCGAATGCGGCGTTGTAGAGGAACTCGGTGTGGGCGACCAGTTCCTTCCAGTTGTGGGCCGGGTGGATGTTGACTTCGATCACGCCGGGGTCGGGCGTGACGGCCAGCATCTTCAGGCGCGGATCGCGCGGCGGCGGATAGCCTTCCATCACGATGCGCACGCCCAGGTCGCGCGCGGTGGCCTCCACGGCGGCAACGAGGTCGAGGTAGTCCTCCAGCCGCGCGAGCGGCGGCATGAAGACATAGAGCACGCCGGAGGCATTGCCCTTCTTCTCGGCCGCGGGGCCGTTGGCGCGGCGCGGGTCGCGCACTTCGACGCACAGCGCGGTGCGCGTGACCCAGTGGGCGGATTCGCCGCGCAACGGCTGGCGGGTGGCGGACCGGTCGGCCGCACCGTCGGCTGCTGTGGCTGCCGCATCGCCTTCACCGGCACTGCCCGGCGACTGCATGCGCAGCGAGGCGGGCACCACCGGCGGCGTGCCGAAGGCATAGGGCACGTCGCCGAGGCTGGCGCCCGTGCCGTTCGCGCCGCCGTTGCCCGGGGCGGAGACGGCATAGCGTGCGCGGTAGTCGGCCGCGCTGGGCAATGCGCCGCGCGGCGCCGTCGGGTCGCGCTCGATCAGGTAGGGGTAGTCGCCCTTGCTGGCCCAAGGCTGCGAGTCGAGCGGCAGGCGGTAGCCCATGGGCGAATCGCCGGGGATCAGGTAGAGCCGGTCGTCGCGCAGGAACCAGGGGCCGGTCTTCCAGGCCGGGCCTGCCAGCGCGGGCGCGTCGCCGTTCGCATTGCCGGGCTCGATGGGCAGCATGTAGCCGATCACCGCATCGAGCTTCTGCGTGAACACGCGGCGCAGGCGCACGCGTTCGAGTTCGTCGTCGAGCTTCGAGTCGAAAGGGTCGACGTTCACCGGCAGGCGGCGTTCGCGCCAGAGGTAGTAGTAGATGTCTTCGTAGCCGGGCTGGATGTAGCGCTCGGTCAGGCCCAGCTTGTGCGCCAGCACGGTGGTGAAGCGGCGCGCGTCTTCGCTGGTGTAGTGGGTGGGAAAGCGTTCGTCCGCGAACAGGTCGGGGTCGTGCCACAGCGTCTGGCCGTCGGCGCGCCAGAAGATCGACAGTGCCCAGCGCGGCAGTTGCTCGCCCGGATACCACTTGCCCTGGCCGAAATGCAGGAAGCCGCCCTTACCGTATTCGGCGCGCAGCTTGTGAACGAGTTCGGTGGCGTAGCCGCGCTTGGTGGGGCCGAGGGCGTCGGTGTTCCATTCGGGCGCGTCGCGGTCGCTGGTGGCCACGTAGGTCGGCTCGCCGCCCATCGTGAGCCGCACGTCGCCGGCCTTCAGGCGCGCATCGACGGCGTCGCCGAGGGTCAGCACCTCGGCCCATTGCTCTTCGGTGTAGGGCTTGGTGACGCGCGGCGATTCGTAGATGCGCGTGACCTTCATCTCATGGCCGAACTCGACCTCGGATTCATCCACGCCGCCCTCGATGGGCGCGGCGCTCGATGGCGTGGGCGTGCAGGCCAGCGGGATGTGGCCTTCGCCGGCCAAGAGGCCCGAAGTGGCGTCGAGGCCGATCCAGCCCGCGCCCGGCAGGAACACCTCGCACCAGGCGTGCAGGTCGGTGAAGTCGACCGTGGTGCCGCTCGGGCCGTCGAGCGCCTTCACGTCGGGGGTGAGCTGGATCAGGTAACCCGAGACGAAACGCGCGGCCAGCCCGCAGTGGCGCAGCAGCTGAACCAGCAGCCAGCCCGAGTCGCGGCAGGAGCCGCTGCCGTTGGTCAGCGTTTCTTCCGGCGTCTGCACGCCGGGCTCCATGCGGATCAGGTAGTTGACGTCTTTCTGGACCTGCTGGTTGATGCCGACCAGGAAGTCGATGGTGCGCTGTTCCTTGCGGTCGACCTTGTCCAGGTAGGCCTCCAGCAGCGGCGTGACCGGATCGGCCACGAGGTAGGGCGCAAGCTCTTCGGCCTGCGAGGCCGTGTACTTGAAGGGGAAGTTCTCGGCCTGCGGCTCGAGGAAGAAGTCGAAGGGGTTGTAGACCGCCATCTCGACCACGAGGTCGACCGTGACCTTGAACTCGCGTGTCTTCTCGGGGAACACCAGCCGCGCCTGGTAGTTGGCGAACGGGTCCTGCATCCAGTTGACGAAGTGCTCGGCGGGCTCGACCCGCAGCGAATACGAGATGACGTTGCTGCGGCAATGCGGCGCGGGACGCAAGCGCACGACCTGGGGGCCCAGCTGCACCAGGCGGTCGTACTTGTAGTGGGTGACGTGGTGGAGAGCGGCGTGAATGGACATGCGTTTTTGTGTGCAGTACTGGCAGATTGCATCGAAAAGATGTCTCTGGTGAGACGCATACTAGCCGAGATGCTTAGCAATTAACGCGCCACTGAGCGTGAGTTTGGGAGGGTTTGCATCATGTGTTCGGACGTACTTTCGTGACGCGATTTCGCGCGTCGGGCCGTGCCGCGGGCGGCTCACTGGGCTTCGTTGCGTTGGCCGGATCGCTGCTTGGCGCGGCCCTGCAATTGCAGCAGCCGGCGCTCTGGCCCGCATGGGTCTATGCCGCCCTGCTGCTGGTGGCCATCGCGTGGCTCTGGCGATGGCCTTCTTTCTTCGACAGGCGCCTGTGGGCCATGACGCTCGCACTGCTGTGCGGAGCCATGGCAGGTGCGGGGCTCGCGGGGTGGCGTGCGGTGGTCCATGCGGGTGGCGCGCTGGCGCCGGCGGTCGAGGGGCGCGACCTCGTTGTCACCGGTGTCGTCGCGGAGATGCCGCAGCGCAACGAGGCTGGAACACGGTTCCGTCTCGATGTCGAATCCGCGCGCTGGGCCGACGCGTCCGTCGCCGAGCCATTGGCGGTTCCCGACCGAATCGCCCTCGGCTGGTACGCGGAGAACACCGGCCTGTGGGGCCGATCTTCCGGCGGCAAGGCCGCGTCCGCGAACCCGGTCGGCCCCTTGCATGCCGGCGAGCGATGGCGGCTTGCCGTGCGCCTGAAGGCGCCGCACGGCAACGTCAATCCCTTCGGCTTCGACGGCGAGCTGTGGGCCTGGGAGCAGGGCATTCAGGCCAACGGCTATGTGCGCGCCGGCACGCGGGATGCCGTGCCCGAGCGCATCGCCGTCACTTGGCTGCATCCGGTCGAGCGTGCGCGCGAAGCCGTGCGCGACGCGATCTTCGAGCGCGTGCCCGACCGCGCGCGGGCCGGCGTGATCGCGGCGCTGGTCACGGGCGACCAGCAGGCCATCGACCGGGCGGGCTGGGACGTGTTCCGTGCCACCGGCGTGGCGCACCTGATGTCGATCTCGGGTCTTCACGTCACCATGTTTGCGTGGCTGGCGTCGCGTGTCGTGGGCTGGCTGTGGCGGCGCAGCCCGCGACTGATGCTGGGCCTTCCTGCGCAGCAGGCCGCGCTGGTCGGCGGTGTGCTGCTGGCCGGGCTCTATGCGCTCTTCAGCGGCTGGGGCGTGCCCTCGCAGCGCACGGTGTGGATGCTCGCGACGGTCGCGGTGCTGCGGCTCACCGGCAGGCGCTGGCCGTGGCCGCATGTGTGGCTGCTGACGGCGGCGGTGGTTGTGGCGCTCGATCCGTGGGCGCTGATGCAGGCCGGCTTCTGGCTCAGCTTCGTGGCGGTGGGCGTGCTGTTCGCCACCGATGCGTCGGTGCCCGGCGAGCCGCGCGCGGGGGCTTCGTCGCGCCTGCTGGGCTTCTTTCGCGAGCAGTGGGTCATCACGCTGGCGCTTGCGCCGCTGAGCCTGCTGCTGTTCCAGCAGGTGTCGCTGGTCGGCCTGCTGGCCAATGCGGTCGCGATTCCGTGGGTCACGCTGGTCGTCACGCCGCTGGCGATGTTGGGCGTGGCCTTCGCGCCGCTGTGGGATGCGGCCGCCTGGGCCGTGCATGTGCTTTCGGTGTTGCTGCAGTGGTGCGCCGGTCTGCCGCTTGCCACGCTGTCGATGGCCACTCCGCCCTGGTGGATGGCTGCTTGCGGCGTGGGCGGCGGTGCTCTGCTCGCGATGCGCCTGCCGTGGTCGTTGCGCGCCGTCGGCGTGCCGTTCCTGCTGCCGGTGCTGCTGTGGCAGGCGCCGCGTCCGGCAACAGGGGAGTTCGAATTGCTGGCCGCCGACATCGGGCAGGGCAACGCGGTGCTGGTTCGCACCGCCACGCACAGCCTGCTGTACGACACCGGCCCGCGCTACAGCCTGGAAAGCGATGCCGGGCATCGCGTGCTCGTGCCGCTGCTGCGTGCCTACGGAGAGCGCCTCGACATGCTGGTGCTGAGCCACCGCGACACCGACCATACGGGCGGTGCACAGGCGGTGCTGGCGATGCAGGCGCAAGCGGAATTGCTGAGTTCGATCGAGGCCTCGCATGCGCTGCAGGCCTTGCGTCCGGCGAAACGCTGCGAAGCCGGACAACGCTGGCACTGGGACGGCGTGGACTTCGAAGTGCTGCACCCGGAGGCGGACGACTATCCGGCCTTTACCGCCAAGCCCAATGCCGTGTCGTGCGTGCTGCGCATCGGCAACGGCCGGGCCGCCGCGCTGCTGGCGGGCGACGTCGAGCGCCTGCAGGAGGCGGCGCTGATCGCGCGCACGCCGCGACTGCGCGCCGACGTGTTGCTGGTGCCCCACCACGGCAGCAAGACTTCGTCGAGCGAGACGTTCCTCGATGCCGTGCAGCCGCGCATCGCCTTGGTCCAGGCCGGCTACCGCAACCGTTTCGGCCACCCGGCGCCCGAGGTGTCGGCGCGGTACGCGGCGCACGGTGTGCGGTTGGTCGACAGCCCCCGCTGCGGCGCCGCCCACTGGCGCAGCACGCAGCCTGCCGAGGTCGCCTGCGAGCGCGAGCGCCATGCCCGCTACTGGCGGCATCGCCTGCCTGAGCGCGCCGAAATCGTGAACTAGTTGTCAAAATAAACTAAAAGTATTCATTTTTGAGGTCGCGCCAGCAGGCCTCCGATGCGTTGTATGGTCCTGAAACAACGCAAAGGGAATGCCATGCACGATCGCAGCAGCTTCCGGCGGGGCCGGCTTTTCGGGCCCGCGCCATGACGACCGCCGTCCCGACCATCACCAGCGCGAGCGCGGCGTCCACGTCCGGCGCGCGGCTCAAGACCCACCGCGAGGGTCCGGTGCTGGTGCTGACCATCAGCAACCCGGCCGCGCGCAATGCGCTCGACCCCTCGGTCTACCGCGCGGCGGCCAAGGCGCTGCGGGCCACCTCCGGCTTTCGCACGGTGCGCGCCATCGTGCTGTGCGGGGAGGGCGAGCACTTCAGCGGCGGCGGCGACCTGCGGCGGGTGGCGCGGCAACGAAGGCTGCCGGCGGCCGAGCAGCACGGCCACCTGGAGGCGCTGCACGAATGGATCATGGCGATCCAGGAGGCGCCCCAGCCCGTGATCGCGGCGGTCGAGGGCGCGGCGGTGGCGGGAGGTTTTTCGCTCTGCCTGGCCTGCGACCTGATCGTGGCGGCGGAAGACGCCAAGTTCGCTATGTCTTACGTCAATGTCGGCCTCACGCCAGACGGCGGCGGCTCCGATTCGCTGGTGCGTTCCCTGCCGTCGCAGGCCGCCCTGGAGATGCTGCTCGACGGCACGCCCTGCAGCGCGAAGCGGTTGCACGACTGGGGCGTGGTCAACAAGGTGGTGCCGCACGGCACGGCCTGCGCCACGGCGCTCGAATGGGCGCAGCAGTTGTCGCGCGGGCCGTTCGAGGTGCAGGCGCGCATCAAGCAGCTCGTGCATTCGGCGCGGGGCCGCAGCCGGCGCGAGCAGCTCGACGCCGAGCGCGAGTCTTCCGTTGCTAGCCTCTACGGCGACGAGAGCGCGGAGCGCATCAAGGAATTTCTCTCGCCGCGCAAGAAGCAGAAGCCGCCGGCCGAAAGCACCGTGCAATAGCCAGGAAAAAAAGCACTTCGACCCGTCTCCGGGCTTCGCATAAGGGGTTCTACTGGCCTCGAACTTGCTAAGCTATGGTTCAAGGAGATTGGTCGTTCCATGCACAAATTCGACGAGATGTATGAGCAGTTGCCCTATGCGGGGGCTGCGATCCGACAGCATTACAAGCGCTACGACCAATGGCTCGCGAAGCAACCCGGTGAGGTGATGCGTTCGCGGCGCGAAGAGGCGGAAATGATTTTCCGCCGGGTCGGTATCACCTTTGCCGTCTACGGCGCGAAGGACGAAGACGGTTCCGGCACCGAGCGGCTCATCCCGTTCGACCTGCTGCCCCGCATCATCCCCGCCCACGAGTGGGACAGCATGGAAAAGGGGCTGGTGCAGCGCGTCACGGCGCTCAACCGCTTCCTGCATGACGTCTACCACGACCAGGAAATCATCAAGGCCGGCATCATCCCGGCCGAGCAGATCCTGAACAACGCGCAGTTCCGCCCCGAGATGATGGGCGTCAACGTGCCGCACAACGTCTACTCGAACATCTCGGGCATCGACATCGTCCGCGCCCCGGATGCCCAGGGCAACGGCGAGTACTACGTGCTCGAAGACAACCTGCGCGTGCCCAGCGGCGTGAGCTACATGCTGGAAAACCGCAAGATGATGATGCGGCTCTTCCCGGAGCTGTTCAACCAGAACCGAATCGCCCCGGTCGCGCATTACCCCGACCTGCTGCTCGAGACGCTTCGCGCCAGCGCGCCGCCGGCCACGGCCGAGCCCACGGTGGTGGTGCTCACGCCCGGCATGTACAACAGCGCCTACTTCGAGCATGCCTTCCTCGCCCAGCAGATGGGCGTGGAGCTGGTCGAGGGGCAGGACCTGTTCGTCAAGGACAACTTCGTCTACATGCGCACCACGCGCGGCCCCAAGCGCGTGGACGTCATCTACCGCCGCGTAGACGACGACTTCCTCGACCCCGAGGTGTTCCGCCCCACGTCCACGCTGGGCTGCGCGGGCCTGATGCGCGCCTACCGCGAAGGCAACGTCGTCATCTGCAATGCGGTGGGCACCGGCGTGGCCGACGACAAGTCGATCTACCCCTACGTGCCGAAGATGGTGGAGTTCTACCTCGGCGAAAAGCCGATCCTGAAGAACGTGCCCACCTACATGTGCCGCAACAAGGACGAGCTGCAATACACGCTCGACAACATGAAGGACCTGGTCGTCAAGGAAGTGCACGGCGCCGGCGGCTACGGCATGCTGATCGGCCCGGCCGCCACGCAGGCCGAGATCGAGGATTTCAAGAAGGCCGTGATCGCCAAGCCCGACGGCTACATCGCCCAGCCCACGCTGAGCCTGTCGACCTCGCCCACCTTCGTGGACGCCGGCATCGCCCCGCGCCACATCGACCTGCGGCCCTTCGTGCTCTCGGGCAGCGAGGTGCAGATGGTGCCCGGCGGCCTCACGCGCGTGGCGCTGAAGGAAGGCTCGCTGGTGGTCAATTCGTCGCAGGGCGGCGGCACCAAGGACACCTGGATTCTCGAAGCCGACCGCGCACCCAAGCCCAAGGCGGCGCCCGCGCAGTCGCAAAGCCAATCGCTGTAGGAGCACGACGAAGATGCTGTCACGTACCGCCGACCATCTCTACTGGATGTCCCGCTACACCGAGCGCGCCGAGAACACGGCGCGCATGCTGGACGTCAACTACCAGACCTCGCTGCTGCCGCAGTCCGCCGAAGTGGCCAAGTACGGCTGGCAGGGCGTGCTCTCCATCAGCGAGCTGCTGCCCTGGTACAACCAGAAGTACGACCAGATCGCGCCCAAGGAAGTGATGGAGTTCATGGTCAAGGACGAGAGCAATGCCTCGTCGATCGTCTCCTGCCTGAAGGCCGCGCGCGAGAACGCACGCGCCGTGCGCGGCGCGCTCACCACCGAAGCCTGGGAAACGCAGAACACCACCTGGCTCGAAGTGAACCGCATGCTGCGCTCGGGCGACTTCGAGCGCGACCCCGGCCAGTTCTTCGAGTGGGTCAAGTTTCGCTCGCACCTGTCGCGCGGCGTCACGCTCGGCACCATGCTGCAGGACGAGGCCTTCTACTTCTCGCGCCTGGGTACTTTCCTCGAGCGTGCCGACAACACCGCGCGACTGGTCGACGTGAAGTTCCACGCGCTCAACAGCGAGTTCTTCGGCGCCGCCACCGAGGAAGATCAGGAGTACGACTTCTATCACTGGAGCGCCATTCTTCGCAGCGTCTCGGCCTTCGAGGTCTACCGCAAGGTGTACCGCGACGTCATCAAGCCCGAGCGCGTGGCCGAGCTGTTGATTCTTCGCGCCGACATGCCGCGCTCGCTGCATGCGAGCCTGGTCGAGGTGGTCAACAACCTCGCGAAGGTGCAGAACGAACAGAGCGCTGAAACCCAGCGCCGCGCCGGCAAGCTGCTGGCCGACCTGCAATACGCGCGGGTCGACGAGATCCTCGCGACCGGGCTGCATGCCTACCTCACGCAGTTTCTCGACCGGGTGAACGAACTGGGCGGGCGCATCAGCCAGGACTTCCTGGTCCCGGCGCACTGACCTTCAACCGCCGGGCCCGTCCCGGCCGCGCGCTCGTTCAGCGCGCGAAGGATTCCACCGCCACCGGAATCTCCGGCGCCTGCCACCGGTAGGCGCCGGCCAGCACGTCGCGCTCGGGCTTCTGTCCGTTCCACTGGATGTGCAGCAGGTCCATCAAAGTCCAGCCGGTCCAGTCCGCGCGAAAGGGCTGCTGCATTTCCGTGGCGGGCAGCGGCTGCTGGTTGCGCCACACCACGGCTGGAATGCGGTAGCCCGAGGCGGTCGAGGGGCTGTGGCCCGCGCGGTCGCTCACGTGGCCCACCTCCTGCCCGTGGTCCGAGAGGTACATCCACGCGCGGTAGTCCTGCGGCTTGCCCGCGCTGCGCGTCTGCTGCAGCAGCTCGGACACCACGAAGTCGTGATACAGCAGCGCCGCGTCGTACTCCTGGCGAAAGCGCCGCACCCAGGACGAGCGGCCGTCTTTCACCAGGCCGTTCTCCACCGCGTCGATGTCGTCGTCGAAGGGGTTGGCGTTCTCGGGAAAGCGCAGGCTGTAGTGCGGATGCGCGCCCATCAGGTGGACCACGATCAGCTTGCGGTCGGTGCTCGTGTCCGCGAAGGCTTCCTGCACGCAGTCGAGGATTTCGCCGTCCAGCGAGGCGCTGGCGCGGCCCGGCGTGCGGTTCACCATGTCGACCACGTCGGCGAAGCGCGCATGCTGCTGCTCGACGGCCAGGTCGTCGTGGTTGCTGATCCACCAGACCTTGTAGCCCGCGGCGCGCGCCAGGGCCAGCACGTGCGGCGGGTTCTCGCTGTCGGGCAGGCCGAAGCGGAACATGTTGCGCAGCGCGGGCAGGGTGCTCGCGTCCACCGACCATGCGTTCTTCAGCACCGCCATCTGCTCGCCGGTCTGCGCCTTGTGCGCCTGCAGGCGTGGTGTGGTCGGGCGGCCGTAGCCGTACAGGCCCATGTTGTCGCGGTTGATGCTGTCGGTGATGACCAGCACCACAGTGGAAGGTCCGGCCTGCGTGATGACGGGCGCGATGGCCTTGGCCTGCGCCGTCAGGCGGTCGCGCTGCTGTTGCTGGTCGGCCCAGGCGCCTTGCAGCGTGCGCAGGGACTGGACCCACTGCGTCCAGAAGATCGCGGGGTGCAGCCGGCGCCAGGGCTTGCTTGCATAGGCCACGCAGGACACCAGCAGCGCCAGCGCCAGCAGCGCCGTGATCCAGCGCGCCGGTCGGCCCGCCGTCCCGGCCGCCGCGCCGCGCCGCGCGAACATGCCCACCAGCAGGCCCGCGGCGACCAGCACGGCGCCCCACACGGCGGCCGAGCGCCAGTGCATCCACAGGTACTCCGTGCTCTCGCGGGCATTGGTGTTGGCGGCCGCGCCCAGCACCATCGCGCCGTCGGGCGCGGCCTGGTAGGTGTCGAGCAGATAGGCCCGCACCGTGGCGTCGAGCGCAAAGCCCATGGCCCAGAGCCAGACCAGCACCGTGCGCAGCCGCCGCATGCGCGCGCTGCGCAGCGGCCATGCAAGCCACAGCACCATCGGCAGTGCCAGCACCGCGAGCTGCGCGACGCGCCGGCCGTCGTGACCCAGCGCGATCAGCGCCAGCAGCGTGGCGCCGACCACGCCGCAGGCAAGCCATGCGCCGTGGCGGGGCGGTAATGCGTTGGCGGGGAGGGAGGTCAAGCGGACAGCGCGGGCGGCGCGAACAGGTCGATGGGGCGAGCGGATTCTGCTCCGCCGCGTGCGCCGCGGCCCTCAGTGCCCTGACGGCCGCGAGGTGCATTCAAGGGGCATTCAGGGATATCCCCCAAGGAACTTATTCGCCGTCGGGCGCCCAGACGGGCTCGCCGGCGTCGCTGGCGAATTCTTCAACCGCTTCATTGAAAAGGAACCCTTGCCCCATGGTCAGATTCAGCCGATGGTCCGCCCTCCTGCTCGCTTTCGTTCTCTCCTGGGTGGCCTTGCCGTCCGCTTTTGCCGCGCAGCAGCAGATGGTCAGCGTGGCCGTGAAGACGCTGAACATGCGCACCGGCCCGGGCCCGCGTTACGAGACGCATTGGACGGTCAGCAGGGGCTATCCGTTCAAGGTGATCGGCCGGAAGGGCGATTGGCTCCACGTCAGCGACTTCGAGGGCGACAAGGCCTGGGTGTTCCGGTCGATGACCAACAAGACGCCGCACCATGTCGTGAAGGCGCAGGTGGCCAACCTGCGGCGCGCGCCCAACACCCGCAGCCCCGTCATGAAGAAGGCCGGCTACGGCGACGTGCTGCGCACCATCGAGCGCCGGGGCGACTGGATCAAGGTGCGGCACGAAGGCGGCACCACCGGCTGGGTGCAGAAGCGCCTGACCTGGGGCTGGTAGGCGACGCGCCCCGGGGCACCGGGGCGCCGTTCAGGTCGCGGTGGCCTGGCGCACCGCGCGTTCCCAGCGCGCCATCGATTCCTCGGCCTGCGCGCGGCCCATGGTCGGCAGGAAGCGGCGCTCCACCTTCCACAGCTTCGAGAGCTGGCGCGCGTCGCTGTAGAAGCCGGTCGACAGGCCCGCCAAATAGGCGGCGCCCAGCGCGGTGGTCTCGACCACTTCGGGCCGCACCACCGGAATGCCCAGCAGGTCGGCCTGGAACTGCATCAACAGGTCGTTCACGCTGGCGCCCCCGTCCACGCGCAGTTCGGCCACAGGCTTGCCGCCGGCGGCCACCGCGTCGCGGCTCATGGCCTGCAGCAGCGCGGCGCTCTGGTAGGCGATGCTTTCCAGCGCGGCGCGCGCGATGTGCGCGACCGTGGTTCCGCGCGTGAGCCCGGTGATCGTGCCGCGCGCGTCTGCGTCCCAGTAGGGCGCGCCCAGGCCGGTGAAGGCCGGCACCATCATCACGCCGCCGGCGTCGGGCACGCTCTCGGCCAGCGACTGCACTTCGGCGCTGCCCTTGATGGCCTTGAGGCCGTCGCGCAGCCACTGCACCACGGCGCCGCCCACGAACACGCTGCCTTCCATAGCGTACTGCGGCTTCGCGTCGGTCTGCGCTGCGCTGGTCACCAGCAGGCCGTTGTGCGAGGGCTGGAACTCGCCGCCCGTGTGCATCAGCAGGAAGCAGCCGGTGCCGTAGGTGTTCTTGGCCATGCCGGCCTCGAAGCAGGCCTGGCCGAAGAGGGCGCTCTGCTGGTCGCCGGCCACGCCGCCGATGGGCAGCGTGTGGCCCAGCAGCGTGGTGTCGGTGTCGGCGAAGTGCGAGCTCGAGGGCTGCACTTTCGGCATCAGCGCGGCGGGAATGTCCAGCGCCTTCAGCAGTTCGGCGTCCCAGGTGTTGTCGTGCACGTTGAAGAGCATGGTGCGCGAGGCGTTGCTCACGTCGGTCACATGCGTCTTGCCGCCGGTGAGCTGCCAGATGAGCCAGCTGTCGATCGTGCCGAAGGCCAATTCGCCGCACTCGGCCTGAGCGCGCGCGCCGGGCACGTTGTCGAGCAGCCAGCGCAGCTTGGTGCCCGAGAAGTACGCGTCGATCACCAGGCCGGTCTTCTGGCGGATGGTGTCGCTCATGCCTTCTTCGCGCAGTCGGGCGCACAGCGGCTCGGCGCGGCGGTCCTGCCAGACGATGGCGTTGTGCACCGGCTGGCCGGTCTTGCGGTTCCACAGCACGGTGGTCTCGCGCTGGTTGGTGATGCCGATGGCGTGGATGTCGCTGGCCTGCAGCCCGGCCTTGGTGAGCACCTCGCGCGCGGTGGCGAGCTGGCTGCGCCAGATTTCCATCGGGTCGTGCTCGACCCAGCCCGGCTGCGGATAGATCTGCGTGAGTTCCTTCTGCGCGATGGCCACGATGCGGCCTTCGCGGTCGAACACGATGCTGCGCGAGCTGGAAGTGCCTTGGTCCAGGGCCAGCAGGTAGGTGGTCATGTCGTCTCCGTTTTCTTTCTGCGGTCAGTTCTCGCTCGCGATCTCCAGCCGGACCTGCGCCGCGAGCAGCAGGTCGGTGAAGGGCGGCGGCGGCTCGGCGTCGGTGAACAGCCGGTCGATCTGCGAGAGCGTGCCCAGCTGGATCATCGCGGGCCGGTTGAACTTGCTCGCGTCGGCCGCCAGCCACACCTCGCGCGCCTGGGCAATGATGGTCTGCGCCACCTTTACCTCGCGCAGGTCGAAGTCGCGCAGCGAGCCGTCGACTTCGATGCTCGACACGCCGATCAGCGCGATGTCGACCTTGAACTGGCGGATGAAGTCGATGGTCGCCTCGCCCACGATGGCGCGGTCGCGCGGGCGCACCGAGCCGCCGGCCACGATCACCTCGCAGGAGCTGTTGCCGCTCAGGATGGTGGCCACGTTCAGGTTGTTGGTGATCACGCGCAGGCCGGTGTGGCGCAGCAGCGCCTTGGCCACGGCCTCGGTGGTGGTGCCGATGTTCAGGATCAGCGAGCAGTCGTTGGGTACCAGCTCCGCCACGCGGCGGGCGATGCGCGCCTTGCCTTCGGCATGCAGCGTTTCACGCTGCTGGTAACCGATGTTCTCGGTGGTGGAACTGGGCACCCGCACGCCGCCGTGAAAGCGAGTCAGCAATCCTTCATCGGCCAGCCGCTGTACGTCGCGGCGGACGGTCTGCAGCGTGACGCCGAGCATTTCGGCCAGTTCTTCGACGGTGACGGAGCCGCGCGTGCGCACGGTTTCCAGGAGATTGATCTGTCGGGGATTGGAGTTCACAGGGGCGTCGCGAAGGGCAGGAAGACTGCGGCAAGGTTACAGTGCGCGTCAATTTAAAACGAAGGAAAACGAATTCTCATAAGGGAAACTTCGAGGAAAATCGCGCTCAAAGGAATGAAGTTGAAAGAATTCGAAAATACAATGGCCGCCGCCAGCGAATCAAGCCAAGAACTACCGGATACATCTGCCGTGAGCGATTTTTCCTCGAATCCGTCTGCGCCCGCCACCGATTGCGACGTGCTCATTGTCGGCGGCGGCATCAACGGCTGCGGCATCGCGCGCGATCTGGCCGGGCGCGGCTGGCGCGTGGTCCTTTGCGAAAAAGACGATCTTGCTTCGCACACCTCTTCTTCCTCGACCAAGCTGATCCACGGCGGGCTGCGCTACCTCGAGTACTACGAATTCTCGCTGGTGCGCAAGGCGCTGCAGGAGCGCGAAGTGCTGCTCAAGAGCGCGCCCCACATCATGTGGCCGCTTCGTTTCGTGATGCCGCACGACCCGTCGATGCGCCCGGCCTGGATGATCCGCATCGGCCTGTTCATGTATGACCACCTCGCCAGGCGCGAGGTGCTGCCCGGCTCGCGCAGCGTGGAGCTGCGCCGGCATGCGGCGGGCAAGCCGCTGAAGAGCCAGTACAAGCGCGGCTTCATCTACTCCGACGGCTGGGTCGACGACGCGCGCCTGGTGGTGCTCAACGCGCTCGACGCGCGCTCGCGCGGCGCCGAGGTGCTGACCCGCACGCGCTGCGTGCACGCCCAGCGCGACGCCGACGGCTGGACCGCCACCCTGGTGGGCGCTGACGGCAACCGGCGCACGCTGCGCGCGCGCGCCGTGGTGAATGCGGCGGGGCCGTGGGCCGAGTCGTTCCTGCGCGGCGTGGCGCAAGCGGCCAAGGGCGAGGCGCTGGCCACCAAGAGCCTGCGGCTGGTCAAGGGCAGCCACATCGTGGTGCCGCGCCTGTTCGAGCACGACCACGCCTACATCTTCCAGAACCCCGACAAGCGGATCATCTTCGCCATTCCCTACCAGGACGAGTTCACGCTGATCGGCACCACCGACATCGAGCTGACCGGCGACGACCCCGGCGCGGCCCGCATCGCGCAGGAAGAGATCGACTACCTCTGCACCCAGGCCAGCCGCTACTTCGAAAAGCCCATCCTGCCGTCCGACGTGGTATGGACCTATTCCGGCGTGCGCCCGCTGCTGGACGACGCCTCGGGCGACCCCTCGGCGGTCACGCGCGACTACATGCTCGAGTCGAACACCACCGCCGCGCCGCTGCTGTCGGTGTGGGGCGGCAAGATCACCACCTTCCGCAAGCTGGCCGAGGACGCGGCCGACGAGGTCGGCAGGATGCTGGGCCAGTCGAGCACGCAGCGCCCGGCCTGGACCGACGGCGCCTTCCTCGCGGGCGGCGACCTCTCGGGCTGGATCGGCGCCGCGAAGCGCCCCGACGACGATTTCGAGCGCTTCGTGTCGGCCGTGCAGGCCAAGCACCCGTGGCTCTACGGCCAGCTCGCGCGGCGGCTCGCGCGGGCCTACGGCGCCCGCATCCGCGATGTGCTGGGCGACGCCAGGTCCTTTTCCGACCTGGGCGCCGAAGTGGCGCCGGGCCTGTACGAGCGCGAACTGCGCTTCCTGCAGGACAACGAGTGGGCAGTGAGCGCGGAAGACGTGCTCTGGCGCAGGTCCAAACTGGGGCTGCACTACACGGAGCGGCAGCGCGAACAGGTCGCGCTCTGGCTGCAGGCCCACCCCGGCAGGAACGGCTGAGGCCCGGCGGCGGGGGCTGGCCACCCCAACCATCGGCAGGCGCAGACATGACTGATGGCAGATGCTTTTGGCGCTTGCTTCGCGTACATTCGACGGCCCCCGAAAGCCCCCGCCAGTGATCTCCAGCCTTTCCAGCCTCTCCGACCCCGTCGCCGCTCCCCGCAACAACGACCTCAAGCGCGTCCTGGTTCTTCGCTACTCGCAGTCCGGCCAGCTCGACCAGGTGGCGGAGCAGATCGTGGCGCCGCTGCGCGCCGATCCGACGATCCGGGTGCACGAAGAAGTGCTGCGGCCGCTGCGGCCGTTTCCCTTTCCCTGGCCCTTCCTGACCTTCTTCGACGCCTTCCCGGAGTCGGCCCACATGAAGCCGCAGCCGCTGGCACCTCTTTCTCTCAGCGGCGATGAAGACTTCGATCTCATCGTGCTGCCTTACCAGGTGTGGTTCCTGGCGCCGTCGCAGCCGGTCGCGGCGTTCCTCAAGCATCCGGTGGCGGCACGGCTGCTGAAGGGCAAGCCCGTGGTCACGGTCATCGCCTGCCGCAACATGTGGCTGCTGGCACACGAGAAGCTCAAGGGCATGCTGGACGACGTGGGCGCGCGCCTGATCGACAACGTGGTGCTGACCGACCCCGGCCCCACGCTCGCCACCTTCTTCACCACGCCGGCCTGGCTGATCTGGGGCCGCAAGCGCGGCTTCTGGGGCATGCCCGACGCGGGCCTGAGCGCCGAACAGATCGGCGGAACCGGCCGCTTCGGCCGCGCCCTGCGCGATGCTCTGCACGCCGGCCTCGAACGCGGCACGGGGCCGCTGCTGGCCGGCCTGGGCGCGGTGCGCGCCGATGCCCGGCTGCTCATCAGCGAGAAGGCCGGCACCCGCAGTTTCTACCTGTGGGGCAAGCTCATCATGGCCGCCGGCGGGCCCGGCGCATGGCAGCGCAAGCCGCTGCTGCTGTTGTACGTTCTTTTCCTGCTGGTACTGATCATTTCGGTGGTGCCCGTGAGCCTGACGCTGCAGGCGCTGCTGCGGCCTTTGTTCAGAGGGTGGCTGACTAGAATGACGGCCCAATTCGAGTGCCCGTCGGGCTCCGCCACGGACCGCTCCCATCTCTATGACGACTGATGTCTTCCTGACCCGTACCGCCGCCTTCCTGCCCTTTTCCCCGGTCAGCAACGAAGACATCGAAGACGTGCTCGGCCGCATCGGCGGCAAGGCTTCGCGGGCGCGGCGGCTCATCCTGCGCAGCAACGGCATCCAGTCGCGCCACTACGCCATCGACCGCGCCACCGGCGAGCTGGCCATGACCAACGCGCAGCTCACCGCCTCGGCGATCCGCGCGCTGGGCGACGACGTGGGGCCGGTCGATTGCCTGGCCACCGGCACTTCGCTGCCCGACCAGCTCATGCCCAACCATGCGGTGATGGTGCACGGCGAACTCGGCTGGCCGCGGCTCGAAGTGGTGGCCTGCGCGGGCATCTGCCTGGCCGGCGCCGCGGCGCTGAAGCATGCGTGGCTGTCGGTGCGCGCGGGCGATGCGCGGCGCGCGGTGGCCACCGGCTCCGAACTGGCCTCGGCCGTGATGCGCGGCTCGCGCTTCGAGGCCGAGCTGGAGCACAAGCTCGAGGCGCTCGAGGCCCGGCCCGAACTGGCCTTCGAGAAAGACTTCCTGCGCTGGATGCTGTCCGACGGCGCCGGCGCGGTGCTGCTGGAGCGCGAACCGCGCGGGCCGCTGTCGCTGCGCGTCGACTGGATCGACCTGTCGTCGGCCGCGCACGAACTGCCGGTGTGCATGTACGCCGGCGCCGAGAAAAACGCCGAAGGCGGCCTCGACGGCTGGGCCCGCAAGTCGCCGGAGGACTGGCAGCGCGAGTCGACCTTCGCGGTCAAGCAGGACGTGCGCCTGCTCAACGACAACATCGTGCGCGCTACGTTGGGCGAGCCGCTCGCGGACATCATCGGGCGGCGCGGGCTGAAGTCGGCGGACATCGACTGGTTCCTGCCGCACCTGTCATCGCACTATTTCGTCGAACCCGTGAGCCAGTGCCTCGAATCGCTAGGCCTGCACATTCCGCGCGAGCGCTGGTTCAGCAATCTCGCGAGCAAGGGCAACACGGGTTCGGCGTCGCCTTACATCATGCTCGACGAGCTGTTCCGCTCGGGCCGCATCGAGCGCGGCCACAAGCTGCTGATGTTCGTGCCCGAAAGCGGCCGCTTCTCCAGCGGCTTCATCTACATGGAGGCGGTGTAGCCATGGATCTCGATGCGGTGCCGCAAGAGGGCAATGCGACCCTCGACGGCCATTCCAAGCTGATGTACGCGCGCGACGCGCAGGGCCGTGTCGTCACCACCACCTCGCGCGGCTGGGAGGCGGAAGAAATCGTCACCAGCCATGCCGTCGACGTGCTCGTGGAGCAGGCGCAGGCCGCAAGGGAACGCGTGAAGGCGGGCCAGGCTTCGCCGCTCGAATACTGGATGTACGAGCGCCGCATGGACGTGGCGCTGCTCTCGCAGACCAGCGGCTTCTGGCAATGGCGCGTGCGGCGCCACCTGCAGCCGCGCCATTTCGCCGCGCTTTCCAAGGCACAGCTCGCACGCTACGGCGAAGCGCTGGGGCTGCCCGTTTCCACCCTGCAAGGCCTGCCGTGAAATTCCAACACCAACAGGCGGCGCACTGCGAGAGCGGCGTCATCTCCAGCCTGATGCGCCACCACGGCGCGCCGATGAGCGAGAGCATGGCGCTCGGCCTGTCGTCCGCGCTGTCGTTCGCGTACCTGCCGTTCATCAAGCTGTCGGGCCTGCCGCTCATTTCTTACCGCATGCCGCCCAAGGCCATCATCAAGGGCCTGCTGGCGCCGATGGCCGCGCGCTTCCGCTTCGAGACCTTCCGCAGCCCCGAGGCCGGCCAGCAGCGGCTCGACGCCTTGCTCGCCGACGGCCAACTGGTGGGCCTGCAGACATCGGTGTACTGGCTGCCGTACTTCCCGCCGAACATGCGCTTTCACTTCAACGCGCACAACCTGCTGGTGTACGGCAAGGACGGCGACGACTACCTGATCAGCGATCCGGTGTTCGAGGAGCCCGTGCGTTGCGCCAGCGGCGACCTGGCCCGCGCACGATTCGCCAAGGGCGTGCTCGCGCCCAAGGGGCTCATGTACTACCCGCAGGCCATCGACCGAAAGGCGGTCGACGCGGCCAGTGTCGTCAAGGCCATCCGCAAGACAGTGCGCAACATGCTTGCTCCCATTCCCATCGTCGGCGTGCGCGGCATGCGCACGCTGGCCAAGCGCATGCAGGCCCTGTCGCCGACCGATCCGCGCAGCGTCGACTTCATCGGCCACGTGGTGCGCATGCAGGAAGAAATCGGCACGGGCGGGGCGGGCTTTCGCTTCATCTACGCGGGCTTCCTGCAAGAGGCCGCGCACCTGCTCGACAAGCCGCAGTTGCAGCAGATGTCGGAGCGGCTGATCGCCATCGGCGACGGTTGGCGTGCCTTCGCGCTCAAGGCCGCGCGCATGGTGAAGGGGCGCGAGGCCGTGGACCCCGCCGCGCTGGCGGTGAAGCTGCGTGAGCAGGCGCAGCAGGAAGAAAACTTCTTCCGCGATCTCAAGGCCGCGGTCGCCTGATGCTGGAGCTGCGCCGGCTCGGCTACCGCTATCCGCATGCCGAAGTGCCGGCACTGGCCGACGTGTCGCTGGCTGTGCCGCGGGGCTGCGTGCTCGGTCTGCTGGGCCCGAACGGCGCAGGCAAGACCACGCTGATCTCGCATCTCTCGGGCGCACTGGCCGTGCAGTCAGGCGAGATCCGTATCGACGGACAACCCCTGCAGCAGGTGCGCGCAAGAACGCCCACGCGCATTGCCGTTGCGCCGCAGGAGCATGCGTTCTATCCGATGCTGACCGTGGCCGAGAACCTCGCATGCTTTGCGGCAGCGGGTGGCCTGTCGGGCGCGAAGAAGAAAGAGCGCATCGCCGCCTGCACCCAGTTCGCACAACTCGAACAGTTTTCGGATGTGCGCGCGGAAAGACTCTCCGGTGGCCTCAAGCGGCGCCTGAACCTCGCCATCGCCTTGCTGCCCGAACCCGAGCTGATGCTGTTCGACGAGCCCACCGTGGGCGTCGATCCGCAGTCGCGCGCCTTCATCCTCGATGCCATCAAGAGCCTCGCACAGCAGGGCGCGGCGGTGATCTACGCATCGCACTACATGGAAGAGATCGAGGCGATTGCCGATCGCGTCGTCATCCTCGACCGCGGCCATGTGCTGCGCGAAGGCGCGCTGGACGACCTGCTCTCGAAAAGCGCGATGCTGCTCACGCTCGCTGCCGATGGGCTCGAAGCCGGCATGCTCTCGCGCTTCGGCACGGTGGAAGAGGGCGGCGTGCACTGGCGCATTCACCTGGACAGAGGCATCGGCCCCGGCCCCGTGCTGGCCGCGCTGGAAGCGCAGGGCATCGAGGTGCGCCATGCCGAGTTCGGCCGGCATGACCTGGAGCAGCTGTTCATGGCGCTCACCCATCGCTCACTGCGCGACTGACCGACACAGCCATGCTCCTCGCGCTCATCAGAAAAGAACTGCTCGCCCTCGTGCGCGACATGCACGGGCTGGCCGCGCTGTTCGTGATGCCGATGGTCTTCATCGTGCTGATGTCGCTCACGCTGAAAGACATCTATCGTCCGCCGCTCGCCGAGCTGACTTACGCCATCGACATGCGCGACACCGCCACGCCAGCCCAGTGGCTCAAGCAGCTCTGGCAGCGCAATCATGGCGCGCCGCAGCCGCTGGGCGACGACTGGCAGGCGCGGCTTCGCAACGGCTCGCTCAAGTACGTGATCGTGATGGAGCAGGGGCTGTCGGAAGAGCTGGAGTCGGCGGCGCTGTCGACCCAGGCGCGCGTCCATCTGCTGACCGAGCCGGGCATCGACGCCAACCTGTTCAATGCGCTGCGCGCCGAGCTGGTCGGCGCGTCGGGCGAACTCAAGGCGCGGCTCGCGCTGGCGGTGCCCGGCACGGCCGGCCCGGCGCCCGACGCGTCGATCCAGGCGATGGTGCGCGCCGAGCGCTTCTCCACCGCCGGGCCGCGCCCGACCTCGGTGCAGCAGAACGTGCCCGCATGGCTGGTGTTCGGCATGTTCTTCGTGGTCGCGTCGCTCTCGAGCCTGTTCGTGCAGGAGCGCAGCTCGGGCGCGCTCGGCCGGCTGCAGAGCCTGGGCGTCTCGCGCTTCACGCTGCTGGCGTCGAAGGCGTTGCCTTACCTCGGCGTGAACGCGCTGCAGGCGGTGCTGATGATCGCGGCCGGCATCTGGTTCATGCCGCTGATCGGCGGCGATGCGCTGTCGCTCGCGGGCATCCACTGGGGCGCGCTGCTGCTGTCGCTCGCGGCGGTGAGCCTGGCGGCGGTGAGCCTGTCGCTCGCGCTGGCCTGCCTGGTGCGCAGCCATGCGCAGGCCGCCACCATCGGGCCGATGGTCAACGTACTGATGGCCGCGGCCGGCGGCATCATGGTGCCCAAGTTCGTGATGCCGGGCTTCATGCAGCGGCTGGTCGAGATCTCGCCGATGAACTGGGGGCTCGAGGCCCTGCTCACCGTGCTTCTGCGCGGCGGCGGCGTGGCCGACGCCCTGCCGCAGATCGGCCGACTGGTCGTGTTCGCGGCGCTGATGTTCTTCATTGCCGTATTTCTGTTTCGCAGGCGCGCACCATGAGCACCCTTGGCACCGTCACCCCTGAATTCATCGCCAGCCTCAAGGCCATGGTGCTCGAAGCGGTCGAGAAAGACGCGCCTGCTGGCGGCCTTGGCGACGACGAGCCGCTCTTCGGTCCCGAAGCGCGGCTCGACCTCGATTCGCTCGATGCGCTGCAGGTATCGATGACGATCCAGCAGCGCTTCGGCCTGCGCATGCCCGACAGCAAGGAGACGCGCCGGGCGCTCACCTCCATCGCCCATCTCGCGGAGCATCTCGCGCAAGCGGGCAAGGCATGAGCGAAGTTTTCCTGGCGGGCGCCGGGCTGGCCTGCGCGCTGGGCGAAGACATGCCCGGCGCGCTCGCCTCCCTGCGGCGCGGCGGCGTGCCGCCGGTGCCTGTGACGGTTGCCGGCGATGTGCGCTGGCCCGTGCATGCGCTGCCGCCTTCGGAAGGCGACTGGACCGATCGCCTGCGCCGCACCGTGCGCAATGTGGCCGCGCAGACCGGCGACTGGGGCGCGCGCACCGCGCCGCTGTTCGTGGCTTCGTCGTCGCTCGACATCGGCTTCATGGAGCACACGGCGCAATCCGAGCGGCTGGGCGGCGATCTGCAGGACTTCGCGGAAATCGTGGCCGCCGCGCTCGACTGGCAGGGGCCGGTGTTCACGGTCTCGACGGCCTGCACGTCGTCGCTCAACGCGGTGTTGACGGCCGCGGACATGATCCGCGGCGGCGAGGCGCAAGAGGCGCTGGTGATCGGCGCCGAACTGGACAACCGCTTCACCGTCGCCGGCTTCGGCGCAATGCAGCTGCTGGCGCCCGACCGTGCGGAGCCGTTCGGCGCGGGACGCAAGGGGCTGGTGCTCGGCGAAGCGGTGGCGGCGCTGCGGCTGCAATCGCGCGCCGCGCGCTGGCAGGTCATGGGCGGCGCCAACGTGGTCGACGGTCGCAACCCCTCGGGCACCGAAGCCAGCGCTGTACATGCGATGTGCCGCGACGCGCTGGAGCGCAGCGGGCTGCGGCCGGCCGACATCGACCTCATCAAGGTGCAGGCTGCCGGCAGTCCGGTCAACGACGCGATCGAGGTGGAGGCGCTCAAGCAGGTGTTCGAGCCGCTGCCGCCGCTGGTGTCGCTCAAGTCGGCAATCGGGCACACGCTGGGTGCCGCGGGCGCGGCGGAACTGGCGCTGCTGGTGGGCTGCATCGAAGGCGGTGCATGGCCGGTGGCGGACTATCCGCTCGACGGATCGCTGGGCATCGCGCTGTGCGCGCGGGCGCCGCGGAAGCTGCGTCACATCCTGCTCAACGTAGTGGGCTTCGGCGGTGGACATGCCTCGCTGGTGCTGAAGGATTGCGCGGCATGACCGCATGGCGCACCGCGGCGCACTTCGTCGCGCATCCACCGCCTGATGAATGGCGTGACGACCTGGCGCGCCGCATCGACCGCCGCCCGCGACGCGTCGGCCTGTGGACCGAGCTTGCGATGTACGGCGCGCGCTGCTGTCTCGATGCGGCCGGCGAGGCCGCGCTGCCCGCCGATGCCCGGCTGCGCGTGGCCAGCCTGCGCGGCGCGTGGGAGGCGACGCAGGCGGGGCTTTCGCAACTCGACACCGGCCTGCCGATGCCCTTCACCTTCATGCAGAGCCAGCCCGCGCTGATGCTGGCCGAGGTGGGGCGGTGCCTGGAATGGCAGGGCGATGCGAGCTTCATGCTGTGCCGCGATCCGCAGCGTTTGCTGGCGTTGTCGAAGCTGGGTGCGGCGCGGGGTGGACTGCTGTTCGGCACCGTCGAAGAGGCGCACGACGGCGAGCCGCTGCGTACCGAATGGTGGCGGCTGGTGCCGGCCTGAGGCGGAGGCTCAGCCCGCGATCGAGCGCTGCAGGTTGATGCGCGCCTGCGCCTCGAGCTGCGCATGCATGCGCGGCGTGGCGTAGATGGCCTTGCGGTCGAGGAAGCGCTGGAGAATGTCGCGCCGGCGCGGCAGCCGAACCTCTTCGGGCACGAAGGCGTATTCGGCATGCACCTGGCGCTCGTATTCGTCGAAGCGCTCGCGCCCGGCGCCGAGGATCGACAGGTCGATGTCGATCAGCAGTTCGGCGTCGCGGCCTTCGGGCACGGCGTCATGGCGCGTGGCCATGACGAGCGCGTGGACGCGTTCGGCTGCTTCCGCGTTCACGCCCGCCGCGAGCAAGGCCTGCCGTGCCCAGTCGGCGCTGCGTGCCTCGTTGTCGTGCGCATGCACGTCGTAGATCGCGTCATGGAACCACAGCGCGAGCGCCACTTCGCCGGGGTGCTCGGCCAGCGCCTCTTCGCGCTCGAACCACGCGAGGCATTCGCCCAGGTGCTGCATCGTGTGGTAGTGGCGCTGGGGCTCGCCGTAGCGCTGCTGCAGCTCGGCGCACAGCGCCTCGTCGGGCGCCGCGACGTCGAGCGCACGCCAGGCCGCGTTCCAGTTTGCGCGCAGTGCCTCGGGCGACATGGCGGTCATTGCTCCATCGCGGCCTTGACCTCTTGTCCGAGGTCGAGCACCGACATGGCGTAGTAGCTGCTCCAGTTGTAGCGCGTGATCACGTAGAAGTTGCGCGTGCCGGCCACGTAGGTCGGCGGCATGTCGAGGCCGTTCTGCAGCTCGACCAGCGCGAGCAGGCCCTTGTGGTTGATGCCGTCGCCCTCGGGCACCGCGCCGGCGGCCACGAAGCTGTCGGCGCTGAAGGTCGGCAGGATGTCTGGCGCCAGCAGCAGGGCCTTCTGCAGCCGCGCTTCCTCGAAGTGCACGGGGTAGATGGCGGGCATGCCGCGCTGCCAGCCGAAGGCCTTGAAGTAGTTGGCCACCGAGCCGATCACGTCGGCCGTGTTGTTGACCAGGTCGATGCGGCCGTCGCCGTCGAAGTCGACCGCGTACTTGGCGATGCTGCTGGGCATGAACTGCGGCATGCCCATGGCGCCGGCGTAGCTGCCCAGCGGGGTGAGCGGATCGTCGGCGGTGCGGCTTTCGGTGCTCAGGAAGCTTTCGAGTTCGCCGCGGAAGAAGGCTTCGCGCTCGGCCGCGCGCGGGTGGCCCTGCGGGAAATCGAAGGAGAGCGTGGCCAGCGCGTCGATCACGCGGAAGTTGCCCATGTTGCGGCCGTAGATGGTCTCCACGCCGATGATGCCGACGATGATTTCCGGCGGCACGCCGTACACCTGCTCGGCGCGCGCCAGCGTGTCGGCATTGGCGCGCCAGAAGCGCACGCCAGCCGCGATGCGCACCGGGTCGATGAAGCGGCTGCGGTACGTCTGCCAGTTTTTCACCGTGCCGACCGGGCCCGGCAGCATGAGTCGCGGCACGTTGGGCAGGAAGCGCGCGCTGCCGATGGTGGCGCGCACCCATTCGCGGTCCAGGCCCCGGCGCGCCGCCACTTCGTCGGCGAACTGCATGGCGTCTTCGCGCGTGGCGTAGGGCGTGCTGCCGCGCACCGGGTTGACCGCGGCGGCACGGCCGCTGGAGGACTTCTGTGCTACAGCCACCGTGGACCACGCGCAGCAGGCGGCGAGAAGAGCGGCTGCCGCGGCGGCGCGGGACGGCATGGGGAGGAAGAATCGCATGGGTTGATTGTGCAGCCCGCCCGCACGGCCCCCTTTCGGGGACACATGTGGTTTCAGCCGCGCGGGTTCGCGGCGGGCCAGGCGAGGCGGCGGAATTCGGCGCGCAGGGTGGAAAGAGAGTCCGGCGTGGCCGGTGCGTAGCGTTGCGCCTCGAGCTTCAGCAGCCAGTCGCGCACGGCCTGTGCCGCGGGGCCGAAGCGCTCGTCGGCGGCCTGTGCCATCTGGCGCGGCGGGGCGGTGTCGGGCAGTTGCAGGCCGGCCTTGGCGAGCCGCGCGCGGGCCTGGCCCAGCAGACGCAGCCACGGGTCGTGGCGGCTGCGCTCCCACAGCGTCCAGGCGGCGCCGGCCAGGCTCGCGCCGACCAGCAGGTAGAGGAGCACGTAGGCCAGGTCTTCCAGGCTCGGTGCCTCGAAGCCGATGTTCTTCAGCAAATTGAGCTGGCGGCTCTGCGTGTAGTTGAGCACCCACTGGTTCCAGCCGTTGTTCACGGCCTCCCAGGCGGCGCGGATGTTCTGCGCGAGCGTGGGGCTCATCGCGCCGATGGCGCCGGCGAAGAGGCCCGGCTGCTGCACCAGCCGCTGGAACTGCCCGATGCGGCCGGGCGCGACGGAGGCCGTGGGGTCGACCCGCACCCAGCCCGTGCCTTCCTGCCAGACCTCGGCCCAGGCGTGCGCATCGCTCTGGCGGATGATCCAGTAGTTGTCGACCGTGTTGAGGTCGCCGCCCTGGTAGCCGGTGACGATGCGCGATGGCACGCCCAGGTTGCGCATCAGCACCACGAAGGCCGAGGCGATGTGCTCGCAGAAGCCTTGCTTGCGGTCGAACCAGAACTCGTCGGCGGTGTTGTCGCCGTACACGCCGGGCTCCAGCGTGTAGCTGTAGCCGCCGGTGCGCAGCCGTGCGAGCGCCGCCTGCACGAAGGCCGCGGTGTCGGCGCCGGCCAGCGCGGGGTTGGCGCGCATCTCGGCGGCAAGCTGCGCGGTGCGCGGGTTGGTGCCGGGCGGCAGTGCCAGATAGGCCTGCAACTGGCCGTCGGTGCGCTTGAGCGGGCCGCTGTGGAACTGCGTGTAGCTCTCCGCGCGGTAGCGCACCAGGTCGTTGAGCGGACGGTTCGCAAACCATTGCAGGTCGGGCGTGCCCGTGACCTCGAAGCCCGGGGCTTCAGGCGCGCGCGGCGCGGCGTCGAGCGTCAGCAGCAGCGGGCGGTTGCTGGGCTCGAGCGTGACCTCGTAGCGCACCGGCTCGCCGCTCACGCGCAGGTTGGAAGTCCACTGCGTGCCGCGCGCCCATGAAGGCAGCGAGGTCCATTCGCGGCCGTCGAACTGCGCCAGCACCGGGCCGCGGAAGTAAAGCTGGTTCTGCGGCGGCGCCTTGCCGCTCTCGAAACGCACGCGCGCGGCGATGCTGTCGTCCAGCGCCAGTTCGGCGATGGTGCCCACGCGCATCACGTTCGACAGGCCGCTGCGCCCCACCATCGCGTCGCTGGGCGTGCCCCACAGCGGCGCGAAGCGCGGGAACAGCAGGAACAGCGCGAGCATGATCGGCGCGCCGGCCAGCGCCATCCAGCCGGCGGTGCGCGCGGCCTGCCACAGCGGCGGCCGGCCCACCGGCATGTGCGCGTTCACCAGCGCTGTGAGCAGGCCCAGCAGCGCGAGCAGCATCGTGAATGCCGTGAGCAGCGACTGCGAATAGAAGAAGTTCGTGAGCATCGCGAAGAAGCCCAGGAAGAAGATGACGAAGGCGTCGCGCCGGGCGCGCAGCTCCAGCGTCTTCAGCGCCAGCAGGATCACGATGAGCGTGACGCCCGCGTCGCGGCCCAGCAGCGTGCGGTGAGTGGCGTAGGTGGCGGCCAGCGTGAGCGCCAGCAATGCCGCGCGCCACCACTTGCTCGGCAGCGGAAGCGCCTGCACCGCGAGCGTGCCGCGCCACAGCAGCACCATGGCCGTGATGGCGGTGCACCACCAGGGAATGTTCTCGACCTGCGGCAGCACGATCAGCGCGATCACGGTGAGCAGGAAGAGCGTGTCCCGGGCATCCCGGGGCAGGGCGGCCAGCCGCGTCATGAGCTTGTTCATGGTGGTGGGGCCTTCAGTTCAGCACAGGGCCAGCGCTTCGAGACAGGCGCGCCGGTGCGCCTCGCCCTGCGAGGGCTTCAGCACCCGGCCGGCCACGCGCAGGCCGTAGTCCACGCCCAGCCGGTCGGCCATCAGCACCCAGGCGCACAGGCGCGAGATGCGGGCTTCGTTGTCGGCGAGGCCGGCGGACTGGGCGTCGAGCCAGAGTTCCTCGCGCTGGGTCTGCTGGGTGTCGCGGCTCACCAGGTCTTCGGAGCCGGCTGCCTGGGCGCGCGCGGCTTTCTTCCAGACCACGAGCTTCAGCGGGTCGCCGCGACGGTAGGCGCGCACGCCGTCGTATTCGCCGGAACCCGCGGCGCGCAATGCGGCCGATGCGGCGGCAGGGCCTGAAAGCGGTTCGCCCGGCGGCAGCGGCGGCGGGTGGGCTTCGGGCGTGGGGTAGACCAACATCCGCGCCGCGGGCCGCCACACCGTCCACACGCGGAAGGTGCCGAGCGGAAAGCGGGTCTCGGCGGTGAGCGGCGGCACCGGGTGCAGGCCGCGCCGTTCGGGCTGGAAGGCGATCTCGACGGTGGCGGTGCCTTCGGCCGGCACGTCGGACCAGGCCCACTGGCCGCTGCCGCGCACGGCCATGCCGATGCCGTAGCGCACGCTGCGCCGGTTGTTGTGCAGCACCACCTTGAAGACGGCGGCCGCGCCGGCGTAATGCGCGTCGGGCGGCACCATGTGCATCGACAGCCCGCGCAGCGTGCCGTGGCACACGTGCATGCCCACGGCCACGCTGCCTGCCAGCAGGAAGGTCAGCAGGTAGCCGAGGTTGAGCTGGTAGTTGATGGAGGCAATCAGCAGCACCAGCAGCGTGGCGGCGAGCGTCCAGCCGGCCCGCGTGGGCACGATGTAGACGTTGCGCTGGGTCAGCTCCAGCGTGTCGGACGGCGGCCGGCGCGACAGGAACCAGCCGTCGATGCGGGAGCGCAGGCTGGCCGCGGGGCTCACGGCAGGGGCACGGCGGCGATCATGGCGCGCACCTGCTCGACCGCGCCCCGGCCCGCGTCGCCCACGGGCGTGAGACGGTGGGCAATGGTCTGCGGCAGCACGGCCTGCACGTCGTCGGGCGCGACGTAGTTGCGGTTGGCCAGCAGCGCCTGCGCCTTGGCCGCGCGCAGCACCGCGATGCCGGCGCGCGGCGACAGGCCCTGCAGGAACCAGCGGCCCGAGCGGGTGGCGGCGATCAGGTCCTGCACGTAGTTCAGCAGCGCATCGGACGCATGCACCTGCTGCACGCGCTGCTGGATGGCGGTCAGCTCGCCGGCGGTCAGCATGGCGGGCAGGCTGGCCAGCATTTCGCGGCGGTCGGCGCCCGCGAGCAATTGGCGCTCGGCCGCGCGGTCGGGGTAACCGAGCGAGATGCGCATCAGGAAACGGTCGAGTTGCGACTCGGGCAGCGCGAAGGTGCCGAGCTGGTCCTGCGGGTTCTGGGTGGCGATCACGAAGAAGGGAGAGGGCAGCGGGCGGGTCTCGCCCTCGACCGTGACCTGCTTTTCTTCCATCGCCTCGAGCAGCGCGCTCTGGGTCTTGGGGCTTGCGCGGTTGATTTCGTCGGCCAGCAGCACCTGCGCGAAGATCGGCCCGGGGTGGAACACGAAGGCCTGCTGCCCCCGGTCGTAGATGGCCACGCCCGACAGGTCGCCCGGCATCAGGTCGGCGGTGAACTGCACCCGCGAGAACTGCAAGCCGAATGTGTGCGACAGCGCATGGGCGAGGGTGGTCTTGCCGACCCCCGGCACATCCTCGATCAGCAGGTGGCCGCCCGCCAGCAGGCAGGCCACGCAGTCGCGCACCTGGGCCTCTTTGCCCACGATCACCGTGTTAAGCTGACTTAACAAAGTGGCTAGCTTTGCAGCAACGTCCATATTTGTATCCATATGCAAACGATACCGTAAGACCTTGCGGCCCCATGCCGCGTGAGGTCTACACGCGACAGACATGGGCAAGACAGGCTACTTCACACATCGCGACTTCTGGAAGCACGACATGGGCGGCGGGCATCCCGAATGTCCCGGCCGCCTGGATGCCATCGAAGACCGCCTGCTGCTGACCGGCGTGGGCGATGCGCTCGAACACCGCGAGGTGCCGCTGGCCACGCTGCAGCAGATCACCCGGGCCCACAGCACCGCGCACGTCGAGCACCTCGAGGAGCTGCACCAGCGCCTGGTGGCCGACGAGCCCGCCGGCGGCCCCGACCATGCGCAGGTCGACCCCGACACCGTGCTCACCCGCTTCACCCTGCTGGCCGCGCGCCGCGCCGCCGGCGCAGCCATTGCCGCGACCGACGCGGTGCTGGCCGGCGAGCTGGAGAACGCCTTCTGCTCGGTGCGCCCGCCCGGCCACCATGCCTGCCGGGAGCAGGCGATGGGCTTCTGCTTCTTCAACAACATCGCCATTGCCGCGCGGCACGCCATTGAAGTGCACGGCATCGAGCGCGTGGCCATCGTCGATTTCGACGTGCACCACGGCAACGGCACCGAGAACATCCTCTCGAACGACCCGCGCGTGCTGATGGTCGGCTTCTTCCAGCACCCGTTCTATCCCTACAGCGGCACCGACCATCCGGCGCCGAACATGCTCAACATGCCGATCCCGGCCTACACCAAGGGCATGGATGTGCGCGAGATGATCGAGGCGGTATGGATGCCGCGCCTGGAGGAGTTCAAGCCCCAGATGGTCTTCATCAGCGCGGGCTTCGATGCCCATCGCGAAGACGACCTGGGCCAGCTCGGGCTCAACGAGAACGACTTCGCCTGGATCACCGGGCGCGTGCACGACGTGGCCAGGCGCCATGCCAAGGGCAGGATCGTCTCGATGCTTGAAGGCGGCTACAACCTCGATGCGTTGGCGCGCAGTGTGGAAGCCCACATCCGCGTGCTGGCCGACCTGTAATGCCGCCGGCGCGAACGGCGCCCATGCTTTCTTGAACCGATGAATTTCAACGACTTCACCCAACGCCTGAGCCAGGTCGAGGCACGCGGCATCGCCATCGAACTCGCCGTGCTGGCGGCCTGCGTCGCCCTGGCCTGGGGCGTGTGCAAATGGTTCGGGCGCGACCAGCCCAAGGACTCGATCTGGTTCGGCGAGCGCACCTTCGACGGCGTGCTGTTCCCGCTGCTCGCGCTGATGCTCACCGACCTCGCCCGGCGCGCGGTGATCGATTTTCAGACGGTGTTGGTGCTGCGCATCGCTGTGTCGATGTTCCTGTCGCTGGCGGTGATTCGGCTGTTCGCTCGGGTGCTGCGTGCGGTGTTTCCGGCTTCCAACCTGGTGCGGCTGCTGGAGCGCACCGTCTCGTGGCTGGCGTGGATCGCGGCGGTGCTGTGGATCGTGGGCCTGCTGCCGCCGGTGCTGGCGGAACTCGACGACATCACGCTGGCCTTCGGCAAGACGCGCGTGAGCCTGCAGACCATCATCCAGGGCGTGCTGTCGGCGGGCCTCGTGATGGTGATCGCGCTGTGGATCTCGAGTACGGTCGAAAAGCGCATCCTGCGCGAGGCCGTCACCGATCTGTCGATGCGCAAGGTGGCGTCGAACGCGGTGCGCGCCTTCCTGCTGCTGATCGGCCTGCTGTTCGCGCTGTCGGCGGTGGGGGTGGACCTGACGGCGCTGTCGGTGCTGGGCGGCGCGCTCGGCGTGGGGCTGGGCTTCGGCCTGCAGAAGCTGGCGTCCAACTACGTGAGCGGCTTCGTGATTCTGCTGGAGCGCTCGATCCGCATCGGCGACAACGTGAAGGTCGACACCTTCGAGGGCCGCATCACCGACATCAAGACGCGCTACACGCTCATTCGCGCGGGCAACGGCCGCGAGGCCATCGTGCCGAACGAATCGCTCATCACCAGCCGGGTCGAGAACCTGTCGCTGGCCGACCGCAAGTTCAACATCACGACCACCATCGTGGTGGGCTACGAGAGCGACGTGGCGCAGGTGCAGTCCATTCTTTGCGAGGCGGCCAAGGCCCAGCCGCGCGTGATGACCGATCCGGCGCCGGTGGCCTTCCTGATGAACTTCGCGCCCGACGGGCTGGAGTTCACGCTCAACTTCTGGGTGACCGACCCCGACAAGGGCAAGGACAACCTGCGCTCGGCCATCAACATCGCCATCCTCGACGGCCTGCGTGGCGCGGGGATTGATATTCCCTATCCGCAGCGCGTCGTGCGCGTGGAGTCTTTACCGCCGGGAGTCGCTTCGGCCCCCGACGCTGTTTTATAATCGAGGAAAAGCACGATCGTTCTTTTTTATTGGCCGACAGCGCCGACAAGAAGAATGGAGAGGCGGCAAAGGTCGCGTCCTAGAATGACCGGTTGCCCTCGAAGCCCCCTTTTTGCAATCCAATGGAGTCAAGTCAATGAAGGTTCTTGTGCCTGTCAAACGGGTCGTCGATTACAACGTGAAGGTGCGCGTGAAGAGCGACGGCACCGGGGTGGACATTGCCAACGTCAAGATGAGCATGAACCCCTTCGACGAGATCGCTGTCGAAGAAGCCGTGCGCCTGAAGGAAAAGGGCGTGGTCACGGAAGTGATCGCCGTCTCGTGCGGTGACGCCAAGTGCCAGGAAACCCTGCGCACCGCGATGGCCATCGGCGCCGACCGCGGCATCCTGGTGGAGACCACCGAAGAACTGCAGCCGCTGGCCGTGGCCAAGCTGCTGAAGGCGCTGGTCGACAAGGAGCAGCCCTCGCTCATCATCCTGGGCAAGCAGGCCATCGACGACGACGCCAACCAGACCGGCCAGATGCTGGCCGCGCTGGCCGACCTGCCGCAAGCCACCTTCGCCTCCAAGGTCGAAGTCGCTGGCGACAAAGCCACCGTGACGCGTGAAGTCGACGGCGGCCTGGAAACCATCTCGCTGAGCCTGCCGGCCGTCATCACGACCGACCTGCGCCTGAACGAGCCGCGCTACGTGACGCTGCCCAACATCATGAAGGCCAAGAAGAAGCAGCTGGACACCTTCAAGCCCGAAGACCTGGGCGTGGACGTGAAGCCGCGCCTGAAGACCCTGAAGGTCGCCGAACCTCCGAAGCGCGGTGCCGGCATCAAGGTGCCTGATGTCGCAACGCTGGTGGACAAACTGAAGAACGAAGCGAAGGTGATCTGAACATGACCGCACTTGTTATTGCCGAACACGACCACGCCAGCATCAAGCCGGCAACCCTGAACACCGTGACCGCCGCGCTGGCTTGCGGTGGTGATGTGCACGTGCTGGTGGCAGGCGCCAACGCAGCAGAAGCCGCCAAGGCCGCAGCCCAGATCGCAGGCGTGACCAAGGTCATCGCCGCCGACAGCGCCAGCCTGGCGGAGAACCTCGCCGAGAACGTCGCAGCCCAAGTGCTGGCGATTGCAGGCAACTACAGCCACATCCTGTTCCCCTCGACCGCCAACGGCAAGAACGTCGCTCCGCGCGTGGCCGCCAAGCTGGACGTGGCGCAGATCAGCGACATCACCAAGGTGGACAGCCCGGATACGTTCGAGCGCCCGATCTATGCAGGCAACGCGATTGCCACCGTGCAGAGCAGCGATGCCACCAAGGTGATCACGGTTCGCACGACCGGCTTCGACGCCGCGGCCGCCACCGGTGGCAGCGCAACCATCGAAAACGCCGAAGGCGTGGCCGACAGCGGCAAATCGAGCTTCGTTAGCCGTGAAGTCACCAAGAGCGACCGCCCCGAGCTGACCGCCGCCAAGATCATCGTCTCGGGTGGCCGCGCCCTGGGCAGCGCCGAGAAGTTCACCGAAGTGATGACGCCGCTGGCCGACAAGCTGAACGCCGGCCTGGGCGCCAGTCGTGCAGCCGTCGACGCAGGCTATGCACCCAACGACTGGCAAGTGGGCCAGACGGGCAAGATCGTCGCGCCGCAGCTGTACATCGCCGCCGGTATCTCCGGCGCCATCCAGCACTTGGCCGGCATGAAGGACTCGAAGGTCATCGTCGCGATCAACAAGGACGAAGAGGCGCCGATCTTCTCGGTGGCCGACTACGGCCTCGTGGCCGACCTGTTCACGGCCGTGCCGGAACTGGTGAAGGCGCTCTGATCGCATCGCTGCACTGAGCCAGAGGGCATCGTTCGCGATGCCCTTTTCGTATCCGCTGTATCTGGAGACAAGACATGAGCTACACCGCCCCCATCAAGGACATGCTGTTCGACATCGAGCACCTGGCCAACATCGGCGAGATCGCCAAGCTGCCCGGCTTCGAAGACGCCGGTCTCGAAACCGCGCAGGCCGTGCTGGAGGAATGCGCCCGTTTCAACCAGGACGTGATCGCTCCGCTGAACATCGAGGGCGACCGCAATCCTTCGTCGTTCAAGAACGGCGCCGTCACCACCACGCCGGGCTTCAAGGACGCTTTCGCGCAGTACGTGGCCGGCGGCTGGCAGGGCCTGCAGCATCCGTCGGACTTCGGCGGCCAGGGCCTGCCCAAGACCATCGGCGCGGCCTGCGGCGAGATGCTGAACTCGGCCAACATGAGCTTCGCGCTGTGCCCGCTGCTGAGCGACGGCGCCATCGAAGCGCTGCTCACGGCCGGTTCCGACGAACTGAAGGCGGTGTACCTCGAGAAGCTCGTGAGCGGCCAGTGGACCGGCACCATGAATCTCACCGAGCCGCAGGCCGGCAGCGACCTGGCCATGGTGCGCAGCCGCGCCGAGCCGCAGCCCGACGGCACCTACAAGGTTTTCGGCACCAAGATCTTCATCACCTACGGTGAGCACGACATGGCCGAGAACATCGTGCATCTCGTGCTGGCCCGCGTGACCGGCGCGCCCGAGGGCGTGAAGGGCATCAGCCTGTTCGTGGTGCCCAAGTTCCTCGTGAACAAGGACGGCTCGCTGGGCGAGCGCAACGACGTGCACTGCGTGAGCATCGAGCACAAGATGGGCATCAAGGCCTCGCCCACCGCCGTGCTGCAGTACGGCGACCACGGCGGCGCTGTCGGCTATCTCGTGGGCCAGGAGAACCGCGGCCTCGAGTACATGTTCATCATGATGAACTCGGCCCGCTATGCCGTCGGCATGCAGGGCATCGCGATTGCCGAGCGCGCCTACCAGCACGCCGTGGCCTATGCCAAGGACCGCGTGCAGAGCCGTCCGGTCGACGGCTCCATCAACGCCAGCGCGCCGATCATTCACCACCCCGACGTCAAGCGCATGCTGATGACGATGCGCGCCTACACCGAAGGCTGCCGCGCGATGGCCAGCGTGGCCGCCGCCGCCTACGACGCGGCGCATCACCACCCCGACGCCGACGCGCGCAAACAGAACCAGGCCTTCTACGAATTCATGGTGCCGCTGGTCAAGGGCTACAGCACCGAGATGAGCCTGGAGGTGACCTCGCTCGGCGTGCAAGTGCATGGCGGCATGGGCTTCATCGAAGAGACCGGCGCGGCGCAGTACTACCGCGACGCCAAGATCCTCACGATCTACGAAGGCACGACCGCCATCCAGGCCAATGACCTCGTGGGCCGCAAGACGGCGCGCGACGGCGGCCAGACCGCGAAGGCGATTGCCGCGCAGATCGAGAAGACAGAAGCCGAACTCGCCAAGAGCGACAACCCCGCCGCGGCCGCGGTGCTCAAGCGCCTGACGGCCGCGCGCCTGGCTTTCATCGACGTGGTCGACTTCGTGGCCGGGCAGACCAAGGCATCGCCCAACGCGGTGTTCGCCGGCAGCGTGCCCTACCTGATGCTCGCGGGCAATCTGGTGGCCGGCTGGCAGCTCGCGCGCTCGCTGATCATTGCGCAGGACCTCGCCTCGCGCAGCTTCGACACCGACTTCATGCTGGCCAAGGTCGCCACCGCGCGCTTCTATGCGGAGCACATCCTGAACAAGGTGCCGGGCATTCGCGACAGCATCGTCGACGGCGCCGAGAGCGTCACGGCACTCGCGCTCGACGCGTTCTGACGCGCGGCCGCTGTCGCCCATCTGACGGGCTGCAGCGGCCTTCCTCTCTTATAAAACCGAACCCATTTCCGGAGACGACATGTCCAAGCTGCCCCCCGTCCTGGCGAACCTGCCGCTGCCGATCATCGGCTCGCCGCTGTTCATCATCAGCAACCCCAAGCTCGTGATTGCGCAATGCAAGGCGGGCGTGGTCGGCTCGATGCCCGCACTCAACGCGCGCCCCGCGGCGCAGCTGGAAGAGTGGCTGATCGAGATCACCGAAGAGCTGGCTGCCTACAACAAGGCCAACCCGGACAAGCCGGCCGCGCCCTTCGCTATCAACCAGATCGTGCACAAGAGCAATGACCGGCTCGAGCACGACATGGAGATGGTCGTGAAGTACAAGGTGCCGATCGTCATCACCTCGCTGGGCGCACGCACCGACGTGAACGACGCGGTGCACAGCTACGGCGGCGTGACGCTGCACGACATCATCAACAACAAGTTCGCGCAGAAAGCCATCGAGAAGGGGGCCGACGGCATCATCGCCGTGGCGGCCGGTGCCGGCGGCCACGCGGGCGTGAAGAGCCCGTTCGCGCTGGTGCAGGAAATCCGCCAGTGGTTCGACGGCCCGATCGCGCTGTCGGGCTCCATCGCCACCGGTGGCGCGGTGCTCGCGGCGCAGGCCATGGGCGCCGACTTCGCCTACATCGGCACGGCCTTCATCGCGACCGAGGAAGCGCGCGCGAGCGACGAGTACAAGCAGGCCATCGTCGAAGGCAACTCGGACGACATCGTCTATTCGAACCTTTTCACCGGCGTGCACGGCAACTACCTCGCGCCGAGCATCGTCAAGGCCGGCATGGACCCGGCCAACCTGCCCGAAGGCGACCTGAAGACCATGAACTTCGCCTCCGGCGACGGCAGCAAGGCCAAGGCCTGGAAGGACATCTGGGGCTCGGGCCAGGGCATCGGCGCCGTGACCGAAGTGGCCAGCGCCGCGGCCTTCATCGAAAAGCTCAAGCGCGAGTACCAGGAAGCAAGGCAGCGGTTGGCGCTTTGACCGCCGTCGCGAACGGCGCGGCGCCCGTCGACCGGGCGCTGTCGCCATCGGTGGGGCGCATGCCGCTGCTCGACGCGGCAAAGGGCATTGCGTGCGCCGTGATCGTCGGGCACCACCTCTCGCGCTACGGCCCGATGCCGGCCGGCGCGTATGCACTCGCGCCCGATTTCTTCGCGTGGTTGTCCAACGAGGGACGTCTCGCGGTGCAGGTGTTCCTGGTGATCGCCGGCTTCCTGGCGGCGGCGAGCCTTGCGCCCGACGGCATGCTGCGCGTCGACCGGCCGGTCACGCGCATCCTGCAGCGCTATGGGCGGCTGGTGATGCCGTACCTGGCGGCGCTCACGGTGTGCGTGCTGGTCGCCGCGGTGGTGCGGCCC
The DNA here is from genome assembly GCF_022009635.1 of Variovorax paradoxus. Taxonomy (NCBI): domain Bacteria; kingdom Pseudomonadati; phylum Pseudomonadota; class Betaproteobacteria; order Burkholderiales; family Comamonadaceae; genus Variovorax; species Variovorax paradoxus. The sequence continues at coordinate 5,030,159 of NZ_CP091716.1, read as the reverse complement.
TGGCTCGATGAAGAAGTGGTGCCCGCCGCACCTACCTTCGGGCAACTGGTCGCGCATGGGTTGCTGCTGCAGGACCTGCTGGGCTACGAGTCGCTGTCGACCGGTGTCTGGTACGTGGCCATCGACTTCCAGCTGTTCGCGCTTGCGCTCGCGCTGGTTGGATTGCCGACGATGCTGCAACGCTCCACCGGTGCTGCGCCCGCCAGCCTGCCGGCGCGCTGGTTGCCGGTGGCGCTGGTGCTGGGGCTGGCCGTGGCGTCGCTCGTGCTGTTCAACCGCAACGCGGGGCTGGACGACACGGCTTTCTATTTCTTCGGCACCTACGGCCTCGGCATGCTGGTGTTCTGGATTGGCCGCGCGACGCGCTTCAGCACCTGGCAGAGCGCGGTCGCGCTGCTGGCGCTGCTGGGGGCGGGCGCGCTCGCCATCGACTGGCGCAGCCGCATCGCCACCGCGCTGGTGACGGCGCTGCTGCTCGCGATCGCACAGCGCCGGCATTGGCTGTCGCCGGCGCACTGGCCGCTGCTGGCCGTGCCGCTGCAGCGGCTGGGGCGCATGTCTTATTCGCTCTTTCTGATCCACTTCCCGGTGCTGCTCGCCATGAATGCGGCAGTGGCGAACGCCGGGCCGCACGGCGCGTGGTTCGATGCGGCCGGACTGGTCGCGACCTTCGCACTGTCGGTCGCGGCGGCAGCGCTGCTGTACCGCTGGGTCGAGGCGCGCCCCGCCTCGTGGCGCGGCGTGTTCATGCTTTTTGCTGCCTTGCTGGTCAGCGGAATAGTCGTTTCTCATTAGCCAAGGGGCGCCCCGCGCGGGCGCCCGGGCTGAATCTTCCCGAACGTGTTGCGTTCGAGCCCCGGACCGTGCAGTCTGCGGGCTCGTCAGTCGCGCTCATCTCCAGTATGATTGTGGAAATTTCAGTAAATACTGAAAATCCAAGAAAACAAGGAATGAACAAGCACTCGCACCACCGATCGCCGTTGAAGGCCTTCGCGTCGCCGGACGTCGGCGGGGTGGTGCAAGGCGCCGCCGCGTTGCTGTGGCTGCCGCAGGCGGCCTTGCTGGCGATGGCGGTGCAGGGGTTGGCGTCGGGGCAGGGCCTTCAGGCGGTGTGGCTGCCGGCCGGCGCGACCCTGCTGCTGGGCTTGCTGCGTGCCGCCTGCGAGGCCTGGGGCGCACGCCGCACTTTCGGCCGCGCGCGGGCACAGCTCACCGCTTTGCGCGCACAGACGGCCGAGGCCTTGGCCGGCGGATCGCCGCTGGATCGCGGTCGCGCGCCTTCAGGCCAGGCGGCCAGCGTGCTCGCCGAGCAGGCGGAGGCGCTGGTGCCGTACCTCGTGCGCTACCAGCCTGCACGCTGGCGCGCGACGGTCGTGCCGATCTTCATCCTCTGCGCCGTCGCGTATTTCTCATGGGTCGCCGCGCTGGTGTTGCTGTTCGCGGCGCCGCTGATCCCGATCTTCATGGCCATCGTCGGCTGGCGCGCCAAGGCAGCCAGCGAGGCGCAGATGGTCGAGATGGGCGGCATGAACGCCTTTCTGCTCGACCGCCTGCGCGGCCTGGCAACCCTGCGCGCGCTCGATGCCGTGGACGCCACGGCGCACAGGCTCGGCGATGCCGCGCAATCGCTGCGCGTGCGAACGATGGCGGTACTGCGCATCGCGTTTCTCTCTTCCGCGGTGCTCGAGCTTTTCTCGGCGCTGGGCGTGGCGATGGTGGCTGTGTATGTCGGCTTCCACCTGCTGGGCTCGCTCGGCTTCGGCACATGGGGGCAACCATTGAGCCTGGGGGAAGGCCTGTTCGTCCTGCTGCTGGCGCCGGCTTTTTTCGAGCCGCTGCGCGAGCTATCGGCCGTATGGCACGACCGGGCGGCCGGTGAGGCCGCGCTGGAAGCGCTCGACGGACTGCAGCGACATGCACTGCCGCTGCCCGGCGCGAACGCATCGCTGAAGCGCGCCGCCGCAGGCTCGGCGGTCGCCGCACCCGCCATCGCCGTCCATGGCCTGCATTTCTCCTGGCCCGGCGAAACGCGAGAGGTCTTCGACGGCCTCGAGCTTCGCGTCTCCGCAGGCGAGCACATCGCACTGACCGGCCCCAGCGGCTCGGGCAAGACGGCATTGCTGTCGCTACTGGCGGGCCTCGTACCGGCAACGAGCGGCGAGATTGCAATCGGCGGCGTCGCGCTTACCGACCACACGATCGCTTCCCTGCGCCAGCGCATGGCATGGATGGGGCAGGCGCCGCATGTCTTCGCCGGATCGGTCGAGGCCAACGTGGCGCTGGGCCGTACGGATGTCGATACGCCCCGCGTGACCGAGGCCATGCGCTTCGCCGCGCTCGACGCCGTGGCGCAGGCGCATCCCGGCACGGCGCTGGGAGAGGGCGGACGCGGCCTGTCCGGCGGCGAGGCGGTGCGGCTCGCGCTGGCCCGCATCGCGGTGCATCCGCATGCCGACCTGCTGCTGGTCGACGAGCCGACCGCGCATCTGGATTCCGAGACCGCCGCCCGCGTGGGCGATGCGCTGGTCGAACTGGCACGCGGCAAGACGCTGATCGTCGCCACGCACGACCCGGTGCTCGCGGCGCGGATGGACCGCGTGGTGAGCCTCGGCGCCGAGGCCATGGAGAAGGCCGCATGAACGCCGGCAGAACCAACACCACGCAATGGCGCGAACTGCGGCTCGTGCTGCGCCCCTTCTTCGTCGAGCAGCCGCGCGCTCTGCTGCTGGGCGGACTGCTTGCCGCTCTTACTGTGCTCGCGGGCATGGCTCTGCTCGGCCTCTCCGGCTGGTTCATCACCGCGACCGCGCTGGCCGGCCTGCATGCGGCCACGGCCTTCACCTTCGATGTGTTCATGCCCTCGGCCGGCATTCGCCTGCTGGCGCTGGGCCGCACGGCTTCGCGCTACGGTGAACGGCTCGTCACGCACGACGCGACCTTCGGCGTGCTCGCGGCGCTGCGCGTTCGCCTCTTCCGCGGTTGGGCTCGGCCCGAGGCGGCGCGCGCGTTGCTGATGCGCCCGGCGCGCCTGCTATTCCGCCTCACGTCCGACATCGATGCGCTCGAATCGCTCTACCTGCGCCTGCTTGTGCCTGCTGCCGCCGCACTGGGAGCGGCACTCCTGGCGGGCATGGTGCTCGGCTTCATGCATGTGGCGATGGGCGCTGCGTTGGCGTTGTGGCTCGTGTTCGCCGGCTGGGGCATCGCCATCGTGGTGGCGCGGCGCGCCCGTCGGCCCGCCATTCGGCGCGCGCACGCCATCGAAGCCTTGCGCGCCCGTGCCGTCGATTTGGTCGCGGGCCAGACCGACCTCGTGATGGCGGGCCGCATCGATGCACAGCGCGAGGCGCTGATGCGCGCCGATGCGCAACTCGCTCAGGCCGATCTCGCGTTGAACCGGCTCGAGGCCGCTTCCGGTTTCGCCTATGGCAGCGCCGGCACGCTGACTCTCGTGGGCGTGCTGCTTGTCGTCGGCGCGCTGGTGAGCGAGGGCGTGATCGGCGCACCTGCAGCAGCACTGGCGTTGCTTGTGGCGCTCACCGCTACTGAGCCTTTCGCTGCACTGCGCCGCGGCGCGCTCGATGCGGGCCGCACCTGGCTTGCGGTGCGGCGTCTTGCGCCGCGCATGGAGCTTGCGGAAGACGATGCGACTTCGGCAAAGCCTGAAGACGACGCCCCCTTCGCACTGCAGCTGAAGAACATCACCGTCACGCACCCCGGCAGCCGCGCGGAAGTCTTGAGCGACGTGTCGCTGACCCTGCAGGCGGGCGAGCGCGTCGCGCTGGTCGGCACGAGCGGCGCGGGCAAGTCCACATTGCTCGCAGCCATCGCCGCCGAAATCACGCCGCGGTCCGGCACCGTGAGCGCCCAACCGGCTTGCCTGCTGACCCAGCGCACCGAGCTCTTCCAGGACAGCCTGCGCGACAACCTCCGCCTGGCCGACCCGACCGCAAGCGACGAGCGCCTCTGGTCCGTGCTGCAGGCCGCGGGCCTCGAAGCCGACGTGCGCGCGCTCTCCACCGGCCTCGACACCCGCCTCGGCGAAGGCGGCCTCGGTCTTTCGGGCGGCCAGTCGCGCAGGCTCGCATTGGCGCGACTGCTGCTGCGCCCCGTGCCGCTGTGGCTGCTCGACGAACCGACCGAGGCGCTCGATGCCGCCGTCGCGCACGACGTGATGCAGCGCCTCGCGCAACACGCCGGCCCGCGCACCTTGCTCATCGCCACGCACCTGCGCCGCGAAGCCGCGCTGGCCGACCGGCTCGTGTGCATGCGGCACGGCCGCATCGTTGCCGACCTGCGCCGCGGCAGCGATGCCTTCGACGCCGCGCTTCGCAGCCTTCGCCCGGATTGACCGAGAGAGAAGCAAACAGAAAACAGGGAATACAAAGGAAGAAACCCATGGATCTCGACATCGTTGCGCTATCGCGCCTGCAGTTCGCCGTCACGGCGCTGTACCACTTCCTGTTCGTGCCGCTCACGCTCGGGCTTTCGATCATCATCGCCATCATGGAGACGGTCTACGTGATGACCGGCCGCGTGATCTGGCGCGACATGACGAAGTTCTGGGGCGTGCTGTTCGGCATCAACTTCGCGATGGGCGTCGCCACCGGCATCGTGATGGAGTTCCAGTTCGGCATGAACTGGAGCTACTACAGCCACTACGTCGGCGATATCTTCGGCGCGCCGCTGGCCATCGAAGGGCTGATGGCCTTCTTCATGGAAGCGACCTTCGTCGGGCTGTTCTTCTTCGGCTGGGACAAGCTCTCGAAGGTGGGCCACCTGATCGCCACATGGGCCGTGGCCATCGGCTCCAACTTCTCGGCGCTGTGGATTCTCATCGCCAACGGCTGGATGCAGAACCCGGTGGGCGCGGCCTTCAACCCGCAGACCATGCGCATGGAAGTGACCGACTTCGCCGCGGTGCTGACCAACCCGGTGGCGCAGGCCAAGTTCGTGCACACCGTGTCGGCAGGGTACGTGTGCGCCGCCGTGTTCGTGCTCGGCGTGTCGGCCTGGTACCTGCTCAAGGGCCGTCACCTCGAACTGGCCAAGCGCTCGATGACCGTCGCGGCCTCGTTCGGCCTGGCCGCCGCGCTGTCGGTGGCGGTGCTCGGCGACGAGAGCGGCTACCTCTCCGGCGAACACCAGAAGATGAAGCTCGCCGCCATCGAAGCCATGTGGGAGACACAACCCGCACCCGCGGCCTTCACCGTCATCGGCTTTCCAGACCAGGAAGCGCGCGAGACGCACTACGCCATCCACATCCCCGGGGTGATGGGACTGATCGGCACGCGCTCGCTCGACACGGTGATGCCCGGCATCGACGAGCTCGTGAAGCGCGCCGAGGTCCGCATCCGGGAGGGCCTGAAGGCCTACGACGCGCTGCAGAAGATCCGCGAAGCGGGCGGCACGGGCAAGGTGACGCAGGGCGTGCGCGGGGACTTCGAGGACAACGGCATCAACATGGGCTATGCGCTGCTGCTCAAGCGTTATGTCGACGACCCGCGCCAGGCCACCGACGAGCAGATCACCAAGGCCGCATGGGACACGGTGCCGCAAGTGGCGCCGCTGTTCTGGCTGTTCCGGGTGATGGTGGGCATCGGCGTGCTGCTGATCGTGCTGACAGCGACCTTCTTCGTGTTGTCGGCGCGCCGCAAGCTCGACAGCTACCGCTGGCTGCTGAAGGTCGCGGTGTTCGCGATTCCGCTGCCCTGGATCGCCATCGAGTCGGGCTGGCTGGTGGCGGAGTTCGGCCGCCAGCCATGGGTGATCGAAGGCGTGCTGCCGACCGCGGTGGCCGTGTCGAACCTCGGCGTGAAGACGCTGCTGCTCACGATCGCGGGCTTCATCGCCATCTACACCACGCTGCTCATCATCGAGATGAAGCTGATGCTCAAGGCCATCCGCAAGGGGCCTGAAGCCGAGCACGCGCCCGACGAGGGCGACACGCTCTCGCACATTCCGCCGGCCCACGCCGGCGCCACCATCGCCCGGACCGGGAGCGCCGCATGATCCTCCACACACTCCTCGACTACGACACCCTTCGCTTCATCTGGTGGCTGCTGATCGGCGTGCTGCTGGTGGGCTTCGCCGTGACCGACGGCTTCGACCTGGGCAGCGGCATGCTGCTGCCCTTTGCCGCGCGCAACGACATCGAGCGCCGCGTCGTCATCAACAGCGTGGGGCCGGTGTGGGAAGGCAACCAGGTGTGGCTGATCCTGGGCGGCGGCGCCGTCTTCGCGGCGTGGCCTCAGCTGTACGCCGTGTCTTTCTCGGGCTTCTACCTTGCGATGTTCGTGATTCTCACGGCGCTGATCCTGCGGCCGGTGGCCTTCAAGTTCCGCAGCAAGCGCGAGTCGCCGCAGTGGCGCGCGCGCTGGGACTGGGTGCTGTTCTTCAGCGGCTTCGTGCCCGCGCTGATCTGCGGCGTGGCGATGGGCAACGTGCTGCAGGGCGTGCCGTTCCGCTTCAACAACGACATGCACATCTTCTACGACGGCGGCTTCTTCGGGCTGCTGAATCCGTTCGCCATCCTGTGCGGGCTGGTGTCGGTGGCCATGCTGGTGATGCACGGCGCGGCGTGGCTGCTGCTGAAGACGGCGGGGCCGGTCGCCGAGCGTGCGCGCACCTACGGCATGGTGGCGGCCGTGCTCACCATCGCGCTGTATGCGCTGGCCGGCGTGCTGCTGGCCACGAGCATCGGCGGCTATCGCATCAGCAGCGTGATCGACGCGGTCGGGCCTTCGAACCCGATGCTGAAGACGGTCGAGCTGCACGCGGGCGCATGGACCGCCAACTACGCGGCGCATCCATGGACGATGGCCGCACCGGCCGCCGGCTTCGTCGGCGCGCTGGGCGCGCTGCTCGGGCTCGCGCTGCGCCGGCCGGTGCTCTCGCTGCTGACGGCGGCGCTCGGCATCGCCGGGATCATCCTGAGCGTGGGCGCGTCGATGTTCCCGTTCATCCTGCCTTCGTCGATCGACCCGCGCGCCAGCCTCACGGTGTGGGACTCGTCGTCGAGCCACCTCACGCTGTTCATCATGCTGGTGGTCACGGCCTTCTTCATTCCCATCATCGTGGCCTACACCAGCTGGGTCTATCACGTGCTGTGGGGCAAGGTCGACGAGAAGGCGATCCGCGAAGAGAGCGGACACGCCTACTGAAGAAAACGGAGGAAAAAAAGATGTGGTACTTCGCCTGGATTCTTGGCCTGCCGCTGGCAGCCGCTTTCGCCGTACTCAACGCGATGTGGTACGAACTCATGGACGACGACGCGGTGCGCAAGGCCAAGCTCGAAACGCCCGAATCGTCGGAAGGGCAGGAGCGGCTGTAGTCCTCGGGGCGGTGGTAGCCGCCCGTCCCTCAAAGTCCCGCGACCCCGGCGGTTTCAGTCGGGCGCGGGATTTTTCTTTTTCGACGCGCCGCCGCCCGTGATGCGGTCCTTGAGCGTCAGCACCTTCGTCACGGTCGCGCCCATGCCCATGAGCTTCATGGCGGTCTCGGGCGCGAGCCGCTGAACGTCGTCGAACCACTTCATCAGCCGGTCGATCAGGTCGTGCATCTCGCGCATGCGCTCCTGCGCATGGCGCTCGGCGTCGCTCGTGGGCGATTCGAGCAGGGCGTTGCGCAGCATCGAGAGCGTGGGCTCGATCTCGCGTCGGCGCCGTTCCTCCGCCAGCACCCGGAAGATTTCCCATACGTCCGCGGGCGCCTCGAAGTATTCGCGGCGGTCGCCCGCATGGTGGCGCAGGTGCACCAGCCGCCAGGCCTGCAGTTCCTTCAAACCCATGCTGACGTTCGAACGCGAGAACTCGAGCAGTTCGGCGATCTCGTCGGCGTTGAGCGCGCGCTCGGACAGAAAGATCAGCGCGTAGATCTGCCCGACGGTGCGGTTGATGCCCCACTTGCTGCCCATTTCGCCGAAGTGGGCGACGAACTGGCGGTTGAGGGGAGGGAGGTCTGAAGAGGTGGCCATGGGCCGGATTGTCGCGCCGGGACGTGCTGTATTTCCGGAAGTTTCCGAAAACTTCGGAAGCTCGAAAGGTTAACAAATAACCAATATTGGTTATATCCAGGAAACCGTTAGTTAACAAAAATAAACATTCCCTGACCATTTGCACTTTCTTGGTGCAAGTCGCAACCCTTTTCAAAGGTTTAGAACAATGAACAAAAGTCACCGCAGCATCTGGAACTCGGCGCTCGGCGCCTGGGTAGCCGTTTCGGAGAACACCCATGCCCGAGGCAAGAAGAGCCGCCGGGCGGTGGCGCTGGCGGTGGGCGCGGCCTCGCTCCTGATGACGGCCGGGCCGTCGTTCGCGGGCGGCGACGGCGGCGGCGGGGGCTTTCTCGTCAACGGCAAATACGGCACCGGGCAGACGGCGGGCGACAGCACGACCGGGGCGGGGGGCAACGGCGGGCAGGGCGATCAATCCGCCGCCGGTGCCGTCGGCGGCAACCTCGGAACGAATGGGTCCAACGGTGTCTCGGCGGCGTACGGAAGCTCGCCGGACAGGCTCGACGGCAGCGGCGGCGGTGGCGGCGGCTCCGCCCGGACCGGCTCCTCGCCTGTCACCACGACCATCAAGGCCGGCAATGGCGGCAACGGCGGAACCGGTGGCTACAGCTATGTGGACAAGAAGGGCGCCACCCAGCTCTCCAGTCCGGGCGGCGCCGGCGGCGGAGGGGGCGGCGGCAGCGTGCTCGCGACTCAGTCGTTCGAGGTCAAGGCCTCGGGCGTGCTGGTCGGCGGCAACGGCGGCAATGGCGGCGGTACGGTTGCGAAGACCTCGTCGCTGGCAGGTGCCGGCGGCGGTGGCGGCGCGGGCGTGCTGGTGGTGCCCGTGGGCGGCGTGACGATCACCAATGCCGGCTCGATCACCGGCGGCAACGGCGGATCGGGCATTGCCGCCGTCGGCATCGACCCGCGCACCAAAGCGGCGATCTACGGTGGCGCCGGCGGCAACGGCGAAGGCGGCGCCCTGGGCGGCACGCAACTGGGCGCCGCTGCGCAGGGCGGCGCGGGCATCGTGGGCAGCAACCTCACCATCATCAACAGCGGCACCATTTCCGGCGGCCTCTCGGGCGACGGGACGACGCGCGCCAATTCGATCCAGATGGGCGGCAACAACAATTCGCTCACCCTCAGGGCGGGCTCGGTGCTCAACGGCGGCGTGGTCGCGCAGGGCACCGGCAACAAGCTGTTCCTGGAAGGCACGAATACCGAGAGCGACACCTTCCAGGGCTTCTCGAGCATCAATGCCGCCAGCGGCAGCAAGTGGACGCTGACGGGCAAGTTCCAGCCCACGGGCAACCTCGCGGTCAACGTGGACGGCACCGGCACGACGCCCGCGCAGCTCGCCATGAACGGCGTCATCTCCGGCACCGGCAGCCTCACGGCCGACGGCGGCGGCACGCTCGCGCTGGGCGCCACCAACACCTATGCCGGCGGCACCAGCATCAAGAACGGCACCACGGTGCAGATCGGCACGGCCGGCGCGCTCGGCTCCGGCACGGTCTCGCTCGAAGGCGGCAAGCTCACCGCCACGTCCAGCCTGAACCTGGCCAACAGCCTGTCCTTCGCAGTAGGCCAGCGCAGCACGGTGGCCGCCGCCAGCGGCAAGACCTTCGGCATCGGCGGCACCCTGACGTTGAACGGCAGTGCCACCGCCGTCTTCGGCAGCACTTCGGAGAACGGCACCGTCCGCCTGGACAGCGGCACCACCGCCGTCACAAGCAGTGCCGCGGTCGTCGTGGCCGGCGGCACGCTGCAGGTGGCGGACGCAGCCCGCGCGGGCACGATCTTCTCCAACGTGGCTTCGACCACGGTGAGCTCCGGCGCCACGCTCGACCTGAACGGCTACAACGTCACCGTCGCCAACCTGCAGGGGGCCGGCACGCTGAGGACCAGGACCGGCAACGGCGCCCAGACGACCACGCTGCAGTCCGGCAATTTCTCGGGTTCGATCACCGGCGCGGGCCAGCTCGTGAAGACGACCGCCGGCACGCTGGTGCTGACCGGCACCAACAGCTACACCGGCAGCACCACCATCAGCGGCGGCACGCTGCAACTGGGCGACGGCGGCAACACCGGCAGCATCGACAGCACCAGCAGCATCACCAACAACGCCGCGCTCGTGTTCAACCGCTCCGATGCGGTCAGCTTCACGCGCGCCATCGGCGGCACCGGCAGCGTGACCCAGAGCGGCAGCGGCACGCTCACCCTGTCGGGCGCCAGCACCTATTCCGGCGGCACCACGGTCAGCGGCGGCACGCTGCAGGTCGCGGCCGCCTCCGCGCTCGGAAGCGGCGGCCTGACGATGGCCGGCGGCAAGCTGGCCGCGACCTCGACCATGACCTTCTCGAAGGCCGTGGGCTTCACGGCCGGCACGGCCAGCACCGTCGCCGCCGCCGGCAACCGCACGCTGACGCTGGCCGGTTCGCTGAGCCTGGGCGCGAACGCCACCGCCACCTTCGGCAGCAGCACCCAGGCCGGCGTGGTCAGCCTCACCGGCACCAGCGCCACGGTGGACAGCACCGCCGCCGTGGTGGTTGCCGGCGGCACCCTGCGCGCAGGCAACGCGGCATTGGCCAGCACGGTCTTCGGCACTGCCGCCTCGACCACCGTGAACAGCGGCGCGACGCTCGACCTGAACGACCTGAACGTCTCCATCCACAACCTGCAGGGCGCGGGCGCGCTGCAGACGGGTTCCAAGAACTCGCAGACCACCACCGTGGAAGGCGGCCAGTTCGGCGGCGTCATCTCGGGCGCGGGCAAGCTGGTGAAGACCGGCACCGACACCCTGACGCTGACCGGCACCAACACCTACGGCGGCGGCACCACCATCAGCGCGGGCACGCTGCAGATCGGCAACGGCGGCACCAAGGGCAGCATCAGCGGCAACATCGTCGACAACGGCGTGCTGCAGTTCAACCGCTCCGACGACATCGCCTATGCCGGCGGCATCTCCGGCACGGGCAGCCTGACGAAGTCGGGCGCCGGCAAGCTCACGCTCACCGGCACCAACACCTACGACGGCGGCACCACCATCAGCGCGGGCACGCTGCAGGTCGGCAACGGCGGCACCACCGGCAGCATTGCCGGCAACATCACCAACAACGCGGCGCTGGTGTTCAACCGCTCCGACAGCTACACCGTGGCCGGCGACATCGACGGCACCGGCAGCCTGACCGACAGCGGCGCGGGCACGCTGATCCTGGCCGGCACCAACAGCTACACAGGCGGCACCACCATCGGCAAGGGCGCGACGCTGCAGGTCGGCAATGGCGACAAGAGCGGCACGCTCACGGGCGCGGTCACGGCCAACGGCAACCTGGTCTTCGATCGCTCCGACGACTCGGGCTTCACGGGCACCGTCAGCGGCGCCGGCAGCCTGACCAAGAACGGCGCGGGCGAACTCGAGATCACCGGCGCCAACACCTACACCGGCAACACGTGGGTGAACGGCGGCACGCTGCGGGTGAACAACACCAGCGGCAGCGCGACCGGCACCGGCAGCGTGCAGGTCGGCTCCGGCGCCACGCTGGCCGGCGGCGGCACCATCAGCGGCGCGGTCACCGTGGCCGACGGCGGCTCGCTCGCGCCGGGCAACAGCCCCGGCACGTTGACCACCGGCGACCTGAATCTGGCCAACGGATCGTTCCTGAACTACCACCTCGGCGCCGTCGGCGAAGACCCGCTCAACGACCTGATCCAGGTCAACGGCAACCTGGTGCTCGGCGGCACGCTGAACGTCACCGAGACGGCCGGCGGCAGCTTCGGCCCCGGCCTCTATCGCCTCGTCAAGTACACCGGCTCGCTGAGCGACAACGGCCTGAGCATCGGCAGCACGCCGGTCGCGGCCGGCGACCTGTACGTGCAGACCAGCGTGGCCAAGGAGGTCAACCTGATCAACAGCACCGGCGTGCAGCTCGGCTTCTGGGACGGCGGCGACACGGTCAACAACGGCAGCGTGGGCGGCGGCTCGGGCACCTGGCGCATCGGCAGCCCCGGCAGCCCCAACGACACCTGGACCAACAGCGAAGGCGGCTACAACGCCACCTGGAAGCCCAACCAGTTCGCCATGTTCGGCGGCACCGCCGGCACCGTCACCGTGGACAACAGCGGCGGCGACATCAGCATCGGCGGCGCGCAGTTCTACTCCGACGGCTATGTGGTGCAGGGCGACGCCCTGACGCTCGGCAACGCGCACACGGTGATCAAGGTGGGCGACGGCACGCGCTCGGGCGCTTCCATGACGGCGACCATCGCCTCGCAGCTCACCGGCGCGGGCGGCCTCACCAAGGACGACTACGGCACGCTGGTGCTGACCGGCGCCAACAACTACACCGGCGGCACCATCGTGTCGGCCGGCGTGCTGCAGGGCAACACCACCAGCCTGCAGGGCGACATCGTCAACAACGCCAACGTCACCTTCGACCAGTCGACCGGCGGCACCTTCGGCGGCACGATGAGTGGCTCGGGCAGCCTGCGCAAGATCGGCATGGGCGACCTGACGCTGGCAACGGCCAACACCTACACCGGCGGCACCAAAATCGACGGCGGCAGCGTGAGCGCGAACGTCAGCGGCGCGCTGGGCACCGGCCCGGTGGACGTCAACGGCAACGGCTACCTGGCCTTCAACGGCAACGCCGGCGCGGGTGACCTGCGCTTCACCACCGCCGCTGCCAGCACAGGCGTCAACGGCGGCGCGATCGAGTTCAAGGACAACACATCGGCCGAGCGCGCGAGCTTCCTGAACTACAAGGGCGGCAGTGTCACCTTCACCGGCAACTCGACGGCCGGCGATGCCGTGTTCGACAACCGCGGCGGCAGCGTCACTGTGTGGAGCAACGCCACAGCAGGCAATGCACGCATCGTGAACTCCGCGGGCGGCTCGACCAACATCTGGGACGACGCCACGGCCGGCCGCGCGACCATCGTCAACGAGGCGACCGGCTCCCTGGACATCCGCGACCAGGCCACGGCCGCGCAGGCCACGGTGGTCAACAAGACGGGCGCCGTGGTCAACATCCGCGGCCTCACCACGGCCGGCACCTCCATCGGCTCGCTCGAAGGCGGCGGCCGCGTTCTGCTGGGCAACAAGACGCTGACCACGGGCGGGCTGAACACCAGCACCGAAATCTCGGGCGTGATCTCCGGCGTGGGCGGCTCGCTGGTGAAGGAAGGCACGGGCACGCTCACGCTGTCGGGCGCCAACACCTACACCGGCGGCACCGCGCTGCTCAAGGGGCGCCTGAACCTCGGCAATGCCCAGGCGCTGGGCACCGGCGAGCTGGCAATGGACGACGGCACCGAGATCGGCTTCATCGCGCCCGGCATGACCATTGCCAACGCGATCCGCTTCACCGGCAACAGCGACCCGATCATCGACACGGGCGCATTCGACGCCGGCCTGAGCGGCGCCATCAGCGGCGCGGGCTTCATCACGAAGATCGGCACGGGCACGCTGACGCTGTCGGGCGCCAACAGCTACACCGGCGCGACCGACGTGGCACAGGGCACGCTGCGTGCCGGCGCGGCCAACACCTTCAGCGCCGCTTCGGCGCATAACGTGGCCGCGGGCGCGACGCTGGACCTGGCGGGCTACAGCCAGACGGTGGCCTCGCTGACCAACAGCGGCACCGTGTCGCTGGTGGGCAGCGTGCCGGGCACCACGCTGACGGTGAACGGCGCGTACGTGGGCAACGGCGGCGTGCTGAAGCTGGGCACCACGCTCTACTTCAACGGGCCGCCTTCGGACCGGCTGATCCTCAACGGCCCCACGGCCTCGGCCAGCGGCAAGACCACGGTGCAGATCACCAACATCGGCGGCCTGGGCGCGCTGACCAACGGCAACGGCATCGAGGTGATCACCGCGCAGAACGGCGCGAAGACCACCGCGCAGACCACCAAGGACGCGTTCTCGCTCGCGGACGGCCATGTGGATGCCGGCGCCTTCGAGTACCGCCTGTATGCCGCCGACGCGCTCGGCCAGGGCGAGAACTGGTATCTGCGCTCGGCGCAGAAGGGCGTGACCTACTACCGCCCGGAAACCTCGCTCTATGCCGCGCTGCCCAACCAGCTGCGCCAGGGCAGCCTCGCGATGCTGGGCGACGTGCGCAAGCGCGTGGGCGACGACGACGTGAAGGGCACCGCGCCCAGCGCGACCGGCTCCGAGCGCCGCGCCTGGGCCCGCGTGCTGTCCACCGACATCGACATCCAGCAGGGCGGCACCGTCTCGCCCACCAGCAAGGGGCGCCTGACCGGCTTCCAGGCCGGCACCGACCTGCTGGCCACGCCCAACTGGCGCGCCGGCATCTACGTCGGCCAGCTCGACGGCGATGCGCGTGTCAGCGGCTATGCCAGCGGCGTGCAGAACCTCGCAGTCGGCCGCAACGACCTGCGCAGCCAGTACGTGGGCGTGTACGGCACCTACACCAGCGACAGCGGCTTCTATGCCGACGCCGTGGTGCAGTCGGGCCGCCATCGCTACACGGTCGAGCCGCTGATGGGCATCGGCGCGGCCGGCAAGGGCAACAGCCTGCTGGGCTCGATCGAGGTGGGCCAGGCCTTCCCGATCGGCAGCAGCGGCTGGACCGTCGAGCCGCAACTGCAGCTGATCCACCAGCACATGGACCTGAGCAACTCGGCCATCCTGGGCGCGGTGGTCCAGCCCCAGGTCGACAGCGGCTGGCTCGCCCGTGCGGGCGTGCGGGTCAAGGGCGAGATCGACACCGGCATGGGCATGCTGCAGCCGTACGGTCGCGTGAACGTGTACAAGACCTCGCGCGGCACGGACGTGGCGCGCTTCGTCAACGGCGCGACCACCACCAACATCGCGGCGCCCATCGGCGGCACCAGCACCGAACTGGCGGGCGGCTTCACGCTGGCCCTGAACCCGTCGACCAGCCTTTATGGCGAAGTGGGCAAGCTGTGGTCTTCGGGTGGCGACGCCAAGGTGAAGAGCGGCATCAACGGCTCGCTGGGCGTGCGGGTGAAGTGGTAACAGCCGGGGGCTGAACCACGAAGCGGGCTATTCGTCGGAGCCCGTTTCGCGGCGCCGCCGGTACGAACCCGGCGCGCCGCCCGTCCAGGCCTTGAAGGCCCGCTGGAACGCGGCGCTGTCCGCGAAGCCCAGCTCTTCCGCCAGCGCCGCGAGCGGCACGGTGCTGGTGTTGAGCCGCACGATGGCCAAGTCGCGCCGCAGCTGGTCTTTCAGCGACTGGAACGACGTGCCTTCGGTCGCCAGGTGCCGCTGCAGCGTGCTGACCGACATGTGCAGGCTGCTCGCGGCCGTCGCGAGGTCGGCCCAGGCCGGCCGGTTCTGCTGCAGCACCGAGCGCACGCGCGCGCTCACCGCCTGCTCCGCCAGCCGGGGCAGGATCACGTTGGCCGGCGCGGCGGCTAGAAATGCGTTCATGGCCTGCGCGTCGCGATGCACCGGCGTCTGCAGCGCGCCGGCGTCGAACCACACGGCCGTGCAGGGCTGGCCGAACTGCAGCGGCCCCGGGAACACCTTGGCGTAGCCGTCCGCATAGGGCGGCAGCTCGAAGCCGAAATCGAAGCGCCGCGCCGCCAGCCGGCCGCCGTGCAGCCAGGCGAGCAACCGCCAGTACACACGCAGCATCAGCTCGTGCAGGAAGTTCTGCTGCACCGCAGCGGAATCGTTCAGCCGCAGCCCGAAGCCGGCCAGCGGCCCGTCTTGCAGCAGCACCAGCGTCAGGTCGTCCTGCAGCAGGCTGAAGGTGTGGGCCACGCGGCGCAGCGCCACTTCGAAGGTGGGCGCGCCCAGGGTGGCTCGCGTCATCAGCGCGAAGCTGCCGCGCTTCAGGCGGCGCGACAGGAAGCACAGCGCCTCGTCGTCGAGCCGCTCCATCAGCAGCGCGAACAGCGCCACGTACTGCTCGGCCGTGACGCGCGCGCCCGGCGCCTCCAGCAGCGCCGGCTCGATGCCCGCGTCTTCCAGCGCCGCGCGGGCGTCGATGGGCGCGGCTTGGCCCCGGGCGAGGAGGCCCGAGAGCATGCCCTGGACGAAGGCGATCGGAATGGTGACTGGCGGTTGCAGCATGGCGCGTGGCGATCAGGCCCCAAGCATGCCACCGTGTCGATTGACGTTTTCTGCAATGCGATCGAAGCGAAACGCAATCGCCGGGGCGGGGCCGGTTTCCTACGATGCGGCCACACAAGAAAGAGACGGAGACACTCGCCATGTACCTGACCCAGTCTTTGCACCGCAGCGTGCAGCAGCATCCCGACAAGGTGGCCGTGCGCTTTGCCGGCCGCACCCGCAGCTTCCGCGACTATGCCGACCGGGTGGCCCGCCTCGCGGGTGCCCTGCGGCGGCTGGGCATGCAGCCCGGCGACCGGGTGGCCATGCTGGCGCTCAACTCCGACCGCTACCTCGAATACCAGATGGCCGTGCCCTGGGGCGGCGGCGTGCTCAACCCCTGCAACATCCGCTGGTCGGCCGCGGAGATCCTGTATTCGCTGGAAGACTCGGGCTCCACCATCCTGCTGGTCGACGAGAACTTCCGCGCGCTGGTCGAGCAGATGCGCGGCCAGGCCACCAGCCTGCGCGAGGTGATCTACTGCGGCGACGGCGCGCTGCCCGCCGGCATGCACGGCTACGAGGCGCTGATAGACGCCGCGGCGCCCGTGCCCGACACCGCCCGCCGCGACGAAGACCTGGCCGGCATCTTCTACACCGGCGGCACCACCGGCTTTCCCAAGGGCGTGATGCTGAGCCACACCAACATCTGCAGCTCGGGCTTCGCGGCGCTCGGCGAAGGCCTGGCGCCGCCGGACTCCTCCTACCTGCATGCCGCGCCGATGTTCCACCTGGCCGACATGGGGCTGGCCACGCCGCACTGGTTCCAGGGCAGCACCCACGTCATCGTGCCCTCGTTCAGCCCGGAGGCGGTGCTCAACGCCATCGCCGCCGACCGCGTGACCCACGCGCTGCTGGTGCCCACCATGATCCAGATGCTGGTCGACCACCCCTCGATGCGCGAGCCGCGCGACCTGCGCAGCCTGCGCTGCATCACCTACGGCGCCTCGCCGATCTCCGAGGCGGTGCTGAATCGCGCGATGGAGGCCTTTCCGGGCGTGGAGTTCGCGCAGGCCTACGGCATGACCGAGCTGTCGCCCATTGCCACCATCAATCCGCCTTCCAACCACACGGCCGAAGGGCGCAAGCGCGGCAAGCTGCGCTCGGCCGGGCGTGCGAGCTACTGCATGGAAGTGCGCATCGTCGATGCCGACGGCGCCGAAGTGCCGCGCGGCACCGTGGGCGAGGTGGCAGTGCGCGGCCCCAACGTGATGCAGGGCTACTGGAACAAGCCCGAGCAGACGGCCGCCGCCGTGCGCGACGGCTGGATGCACACCGGCGACGGCGCCTACATGGACGACGACGGCTACATCTTCGTGGTCGACCGGCTCAAGGACATGATCATCAGCGGCGGGGAGAACGTGTACTCGGCCGAGGTGGAGAACGCCATCAACCAGCACCCGGCGGTGGCCGCCTGCGCCGTGATCGGCATCCCGAGCGACGAATGGGGCGAGGCCGTGCACGCGGCGCTGGTGCTCAAGCCGGGGCAGGGCATACGGCCGGAGGAGCTGATCGCGCACTGCAAGACCCTGATCGCCAGCTACAAGTGCCCGCGCAGCGTGGCCGTACTCGACGCGCTGCCGCTGTCCGGCGCGGGCAAGGTGCTCAAGACCAAGCTGCGCGAACCCTTCTGGCAGGGCCGTCAGCGCGGCGTGGCCTGACGCGGCCCTCTTTTTCTTTTCTTCCATTCAATCTTCAGGAGCCTCTCATGAGTCAAGACGTCCATGTGGTCGGGGTCGGCATGATCCCCTTCACCAAGCCCGGCGCCAACCTGCCGTATCCGCAGATGGCCGCCCAGGCCGCCAATGCCGCGCTGAAGGACGCCGGCATCGGCTACGAACTGGTGCAGCAGGCCTACGTCGGCTACGTTTATGGCGATTCCACCGCCGGCCAGCGCGCGCTGTACGAGGTGGGCATGACCGGCATTCCGGTCGTCAACGTCAACAACAACTGCTCCACCGGCTCCACCGCGCTGTTCCTCGCGCGCCAGGCCGTGGCCAGCGGCGCCGCCGACTGCGTGCTGGCGCTGGGCTTCGAGCACATGAGCCCCGGCGCGCTCGGCGCGGTGTTCAACGACCGGCCCAGCCCCTTCGACCATTTCGAGCACATCACCGACGAACTGGTCGGCAACGAGCAGGTGCCGCTGGCGCTGCGCTACTTCGGCGGCGCGGGGCTGGCGCACATGCAGCAGTACGGCACGCAGATGTCGACCTTCGCGAAGATCCGCGCCAAGGCCAGCCGCCATGCGTCGAACAACCCGGTGGCGCTGTTCCGCACTGTGGTCACCGAAGACGAGGTCATGGCCGCGCCCGTCATGTGGCCCGGCGTGATGACGCGGCTCATGGCCTGCCCGCCCACCTGCGGCGCCGCGGCGGCCATCGTGTGTTCGCCGCGCTTCGCCGAGCGCCACGGGCTGGACCGCAGCGTGCGCATCAAGGCGCAGGCCATGACCACCGATCGGCCCATCACCTTCGAGAGCCGCGACATGCGCGAGGTGGTCGGCTTCAGCATGGCGCAGGAGGCCGCGCAGAAGGTGTACGACGCGGCCGGTGTCGGCCCGCAGGACGTGGACGTGGTCGAGCTGCACGACTGCTTCGCGCACAACGAGCTCATCAGCTACGAGGCGCTGGGCCTTTGCCCCGTGGGCGGCGCCGAGAAGTTCGTGGTCGACGGCGACAACACCTACGGCGGCAAGGTCGTGACCAATCCGTCGGGCGGCCTGCTGTCGAAGGGGCACCCGCTGGGCGCCACGGGGCTGGCGCAATGCACCGAGCTGGTCCAGCAGTTGCGCGGCACGGCCGACAAGCGGCAGGTGGAGGGCGCGCGGCTGGCGCTGCAGCACAACCTCGGCCTGGGCGGCGCCTGCGTGGTGACGCTCTACGAACGCGTCTGAGAAAGGCCGGCAGATGATCGACAAGAAATGGATCGGCCACGAGCTGCCCGCATCGGTGCTGCCCATCGAGCGCACCCGCCTGCAGTTCTTTGCCAAGGCCATCGGCGAGACAGACCCCGTGTACACCGACGCTGGTGCCGCGCGCGATGCAGGCTACCCCGACCTGCCCGCGCCGCCGACCTTTTTGTTCGCGGCCGAGCTGGACTCCGGCGCATCCGACAAGTTGCTGGCCGACCTGGGCATTCCGCTATCGAAGCTGCTGCACGGCGAGCAGGGCTTCAGCTACCACCGGCCGGCCTGCGTGGGCGACACGGTGACGGTGCGCTCCACCATCACCGACATCTACGACAAGAAGAACGGCGCGCTCGAATTCGTCATCAAGACCTCGCGCGCCACCAACCAGCGAGACGAGCTGGTGGCAGAGCTGCGCACGGTGATCGTCTGCCGTCACTGAAGGAGCCCGCACCCATGACCGCACCGACCTACGACGCCGTGAACATCGGCGACGAACTGCCCGCGCTGCAACTGCCGCCGGTGAACCGCACCACGCTCGCGCTGTTCGCCGGCGCCTCGGGCGACCACAACCCGATTCACATCGACACCGATTTCGCGCGCAAGTCGGGCATGCCCGACGTGTTCGCGCAGGGCATGCTGGGCATGGCCTGGCTGGGCCGGCTCGTCACGCAGTGGGCGCCGCAGTCGCAGCTGCGCCGCTTCGACGTGCGCTTCCAGGGCATCACGCACCTGGGGCATGCGGTGCGATGCAGCGGACGCGTGGTCGAGAAGCTCGAGCACGAGGGCGAGCGCTGCGTGCGCGTCGAGGTGCTCAGCGCCAACCAGTACGGCCAGACACGCATCGCGGGCGAGGCGCTCGTGGCGCTGCGCTGACCGGCATCACTTCAAGACAAGAAGGAACAGAGACATGACACTCAAGCTCGGCGGCAAGGTCGCCCTCATCACCGGTTCGGGCCGAGGCATCGGCAGGGCCATTGCGCTCAAGCTCGCGTCGGAAGGCGCGCGCGTCGTCGTCAACGACCTCGACGAGGCGCCGGCCCAGGAAACGGTGGAGGCCATTCGCGCGGCGGGCGGCGAGGCCGTGGCCTGCGTGGGCAGCGTTTCCGCGCCTGACTTCGCGGAGCGTTTCGTGGGCACGGCGGTGAACGAATACAAGGGGCTGGACATCGTCGTGAACAACGCCGGCTACACCTGGGACAGCGTGGTTCAGAAGATGACCGACGAGCAGTGGTACGCCATGATCGACGTGCACCTGACGGCGCCGTTTCGCATATTGCGCGCGGCGCAGCCGGTGATCCGCGCGCTGTCGAAGGCGGAGACCGAGGCAGGCCGGCGCGTGGTGCGCAAGGTGGTGAACATCTCGTCGGTGGCGGGACTGTTCGGCAATGCGGGGCAGGCCAACTATTCGACGGCCAAGGCGGGCATCGTGGGCATGACGCAGACGCTGGCCAAGGAGTGGGGTCGCATGAACGTCACGGTCAATTGCGTGGCTTTCGGATTCATCCAGACGCGGTTGACGGCAAGCACTTCCGAGGCGACCACCGCGAACATCGAGGGGCGGGAGATCAAGGTCGGCATCAACCCTGGGTTGCTGGCGATGATGGAGCAGTCGATTCCTCTGGGGCGTGGTGGTACGCCCGAGGAGGCTGCTGGGGCTGTGTATCTTCTTTGCGCGCCTGAGTCGGACTATGTGAGTGGGCAGACTCTGATGTGTACCGGGGGGCTTACGGGGATCTGATTCTTCTGTGTTCGGGGCGCGATCACGCCGAACACAAGCAACCCAAACCTGGAGCAACAGAGATGAACACGGAAGAAGGCGTCGGCTGGGAAATATCGGATGACATAGGCCGCATCGTGCTCAAGCGCCCTGAGCGCGCGAACGCGCTGGGGCTGAAGAGCAGCCGCGCGCTGGTGCACGCCATCGACGAAGTGCTAGCCCGCAAGCCGCGCGCGATCTTGTTGACCGGCGAAGGACGCGTGTTCTGCGCGGGTGGCGACATAGAGGAGTTCGTGGCGGCGGGCGAAGGCTTGCCCGCGCTGGTGGACGACATCCTCGAACCCTTGCACCCCGCGCTGCTGCGGCTTTCGACAAACGCGGCGCCGCTGGTGGTGGCTGTGAACGGACCGGCGGGCGGTGCGGGCGTGGGGCTCGCCTTGTGCGGCGACTTCGTGCTGGCGGCCGAATCGATGAAGCTGCGAACGGGCTACGCGGCCATCGGGCTGTCGCCTGACGCCGGAGCTTCCTACTTCCTCGCGCGCCGCGTCGGGCCCGTGCGTGCGCAGCAGTTGCTGATGCTGAGCGATGCCATCGACAGCCAGCGTTGCCTCGCGTGGGGCGCGGTCGATGCGCTGCATGCGGATGCCGAGCTTGCCGCCGCCAGCGAGGCGCTCGTCGTACGGCTGGCCCGGGGCGCCAGCGCGTCGTTCGGCGGCATCAAGGCCCTGTGCGCAGGCGCGCCCGGGCGACCCTTCGAAGAACACCTGGCGATGGAGCGCAAACTGCTGCGCGAGCGTGCCGGCAGCGCGGATGCGCGCGAAGGCGTGGCCGCCTTCATGGCGAAGCGGGCGCCGCGCTTTATCGGGCGCTGACGGCGCGGGGCGGCGCCACCGTGGCGCCTTCGATGGCATGCCGCTTCAAGGCCTCCGCCACGAAGCCCGAGGCCTTCATCTCTTCGATGAAGCTGCTCAGCCACGCCTGCGCGGCGAGCCGACCCTTCGGCACGCCCATGGCCTGTTCGATGACCATGAACCTTCCCGGTAGCAGGCGCACGCCGCCCACGCGCCGGGCGTCGGCTTCCAGCTGCTGCTTCACGCCGGCCGCCACTTCGAGGTTCTGCGAGAGGAACTGGTCGGTGACCGCCGGAGAAGTCGGCGCGCGCACCAGCGTGGCGGCCTTCAGCTCGCGGGTGAGGAACAGGTCGTAGGCGCTGCCCCGGCCCACGACGACACGCTGGCCGGCGCGGTCGACTTGCGCATTGCTCTGCAGCGGGGAGTCGTTGCGCACGAGATAGGAGCCCTCGATGACGACGTAGGGCGCGGTGTATTCCATGTCCGCTGCGCGCACCGGGTCGATGGCCACGAAGGCCAGGTCGACCTGGCGCGTCTTGACTGCCTCGACCACGTTGCCGGCGGAGTTGAAGGGCACGAGTTCGACGGGCAGCCCGAGTTGGCGCGCGGCCTCGCGTGCGAGGTCGACCGAAACGCCGGACAGCGCGCCGCCCGCTGGGCGGCTGGCAAGAATCGGGTTGCCGAGGTTGATGGCGGCGCGCAGCTTGCCGGTGGCGCCGAGCTGGTCGCGGGCTTCGGCTTCCTGCTCGGCTTTTCGCTGGGGCGCGAGGTCGGCGCAGCCCGCCAGGAGGAGGCCGCTCGCAGCGAAGAAGAGGCGTCGGTCAAAGGGTTCGAAGCGCATGTTCTTCTTCATCATCATCTGGCCGTGTCTCCTTGGCTATCGCGGCTGGCTAGGTGTCGCTCCACTTCCTCAGCAGGTTGTGGTACGTGCCCACCAGCGTGCGGCGCGCCGATTCGTCGGCACCGCTCTGGTTGAGCCGCTGTATCGCGTTGTCCATGTCGAACAGCAGCGCGCGGTCGCCCGCGTCGCGCACGAGGCTCTGCACCCAGAAGAAGCAGGCCACGCGCACGCCGCGCGTGATGGGCGTCACCTGGTGCAGGCTGGTGGCGGGGTAGAGCACCATGTCGCCGGCCGCGAGCTTCACGGTCTGCATGCCGTGGGTGTCTTCCATCTGCAGCTCGCCGCCGTCGTAGCTGTCGGCATCCGACAGGAACAGCGTGGCCGAGAGGTCGGTGCGCAGCTTGCGGCCGGTGCGCGGGTCGATGCGCACGCCGCCGTCCACGTGCAGGCCGAAGCGCATGCCTTCGCTGTAGCGGTTGAACATCGGCGGATACAGCAGGTTCGGCAGCGCCGCGCTGATGAAGGTGGGATGCCGCTCGAGCGCGCCGGCGATGATCGACTGGCACTCGTGCGCCACCGCCGAGCCTTCGTCGATCTGCTGGTTGAACTTGACCGGCGCGCCCTGGTGGCCGGCCGTCACGCGGCCGTCGACCCAGGCGTCGCCGGCCGCATCGAGGCGCGCGCGAACCGCGGCGAGCGCGTCGCGGTCGAGTACACCGGGGATGCAGACCAGCATGGCGTAGCTTCTTTCTTCGGTTGCGGGCTCAGAGGCGGTAGGTGAAGGTCAGCGTGGCGGCCCGGCCCGAGCCCGGCACCGCGCGGCCGCCGTCCGAGGGGATCAGCGCGTCGTAGTAGTGGCGGTTGGCCAGGTTGAACAGGTTCAGCCGGATGTCGTACTTGGGCTGATGGTAAGCCACCATCGCATCGAGCCGCACGTAGCCGCCGACCTCCACCAGGTCGGTGTTGTTGGCGTAGCGCTTCGCGCTGTAGGTGGTGCCGCCGCCGACTTCCCATTCGGGCGTGATGGCGTAGGTGGCCCACAGGCTGGCCGCGTCCTTCGGCGTGTTGGCGGGTATCTTGCCGAGCGTGCCGGGGGCGATGCCGTCGACGATGGTCGCGTCCAGGTGCGTATAGGCGCCGAAGAGCTGCAGCTTGTCGGTCACGCGGCCCGCAATGCCTGCGCGTGCGCCGTTCACGCGGATGGTGCCGGTCGCGCTGTAGGTGCCGTCGTTGTTCTGCGCGCGGGCGTTGGTCTGCGTGATCTGGAACGCGGCGGCCGTCAGTGAGAGATTGCCGTCGTTCAGGTCCCACTTGCCGCCGAGTTCGTAGGCCTTGTTCTTCTCGGGCGGCAGCGGCTGCGTGCCGCCGGTGGTGGCTACCAGCTGCTCGAGCGAGGGATTGAACGAGGTGCTGTACGACACGTAGTACGACTGCTCTGGCGTGGGCTGCCAGATGGCGCCGGCGCGCACGCTGGTGAAGTCGACGGTCTGGCTTTCGGAGGCCAGCGTGGTGGCGGAGGGAATGCTGTTGAAGATGCTGGCGCGGTAGTGGTCCTGGCGCACGCCGGCCACCAGCTTCCACTGCGGGCTGAGTTCGATCGTGTCGTTCACGTAGCCGGCCACCGTGGTGGCGCTGGCGGTGGCGAGGTTGCCGGGCAGGCTGGGCGCGGTGCTCGGCGTGTTGCCCTGGTAGGGCGCAAGCAGCGGCGAGCAGGCGGCATAGCCGCTGGTGCCGCCCGCCGGGTTCAGCGCCACGCCGTTGCAGGTGCCGTTGCGGTAGTAGGCCTGGTTCTCGTAGGTGTCGTGGCCCAGCTCGAGGCCCACGAGCAGCGAGTGCTTGACCGAGCCGGTGTTGAACTTGGTGCTGAGCTCGGTCAGGTTGAACAGCGACTTGTCGTGGATCGTGCGGTCATGGCTCTGCTGGCGCACCCACAGCGTGTCCAGCGGCAGCGACGAGAACGCAGCTGCCGGCACGGCCGTGGTGCCGGTCGAGAAGGGCGTGAACACGTTCTTCGACGACAGCGTGCCGATGGACTGCGGCGCGGTCTCGCGCGCGTCGGTGGTCACGTCGTTGTACTGGGTCTGGTTGCGGATCGAGGTGTCGGCCGTGATCTTGTGCTGCACCAGGGCGCTGAAGGCCTGGATATCGGAGATGGTGCGGTCGTCGCTGAAGCCGTAGGCCTGGTCGCGATCGACCTTCGCCGGGTGGCCGTTCAGCGGCGGCACGCCGTAGTCGGGCTGGTCGCGGTTGTGCTGCACCAGCGCCGACAGCGTGACCTGCGTCGGCGTGTTGATGCCGAACTTGAGCGAGGCATCCAGGCCGAAGTCCTTCAGCTTGGTCTGCTCGCGCGTGCTGGCGTCGCCTTGCTGGCCCATGGCCGCGATGCGAAAGGCCGAGGTGTCGGACAGC
This sequence comes from Variovorax paradoxus, assembly GCF_022009635.1. NCBI lineage: Bacteria > Pseudomonadati > Pseudomonadota > Betaproteobacteria > Burkholderiales > Comamonadaceae > Variovorax > Variovorax paradoxus. The sequence goes on along the minus strand of NZ_CP091716.1, from coordinate 5,005,327 downwards.
GGCTTGTTGATGTCGACGGTCGAGCGCACCAGGCCCGTGGTGCTGGCCGACACCGACACTTCGCCCGCGGGCGTGAGCGACGGCTTCTTGGTCACCTGGTTGATGATGCCGCCGGTGGAGCCGCGGCCGAACAGCATCGACGAGGGGCCCATGAGCACCTCGACCGACTCGAGGGCGAAGGTGTCGCGGTAGTACTGGGCGCGGTCGCGCGCGCCGTCCAGGTACAGGTCGGTGCGGGCCGAGAAACCGTTCAGGTTGATGTTGGTGCCGATCTGCCCGCCTTCGGCGCCGCCGATGGTCAGGCCCGGCACGTTGCGCAGCGCGCTGGCCAGCGAGGTCGCGGCCTGCGACTGCATCACGGCCTGGTTGATCACGGTGATGGACTGCGGCGCGTCGCGCAGGTCGGCCGGCAGGCGGCTGATCGTCGAGGGGTTGGCGCCGAAGCCGGTCTTGTCCTGCGCGCCTTGCACCTGGACTTCGCGCAGCGTGGTCGGCACGGAAGTGCCGGGGGCGGGCGAGCTTGCGGTGCTGCTTGGCGCAGCCGGTTGCACGGCCTGCTGCGCGAACGCGGCGGGCAGCGAGGAGACGAGGCCGATGAGTGCGAGCGCAACCGGCGTGCGGCGGCGCGTGGAGGACGAGAAACGGGTCATTGCGAGCTTTCCGAAGGGGGTGCGCGGGCAACTGGGCCCGGCCTGTGTGATGCAAACAAAAGCACCACCGACGGAAATTCTTACCGCGAATGAATCTTATTTGAAGGACTTGTTGGGCAGGTGTTTGGCGGGCGATACAGCGGGATTTCTTTACCTTACAGGTCAGGTCTCAGACAGCTTCGAAGGCGTTGGACGGGCCGCGCCGCAGCTTTTTGTAACGCCTCTGCGGCACACTGTGGGCCCGTTGACGTTCAGCAGACCGCTTTTTCCTCGATGACTTCCAACTCTCTCCAGACTTCCGCAGAGCATGTGCGCCAGGCGATTCGCGCCGCCACAACCGGTCTCATCGGCCGCGAGCAACTGGCGGAGTTGATCGTGCTTTCGGCCGTGGCGCAGGAGCATCTGCTCGTGGTCGGCCCGCCCGGCACGGCCAAGAGCGCGGTGGTGCGGCGCGTGGCGCAGAGCCTGGGCGGGCGCTACTTCGAATATCTGCTGGGCCGCTTCACCGAGCCGTCCGAGCTGTTCGGCCCGGTTGATCTCAACAAGCTGCGCGCGGGCACCGTCGAGACCGACGTCAGCGGCATGCTGCCCGAGGCCGACGTGGCCTTTCTCGACGAAGTATTCCTCGGTTCCACCGCCATCCTCAACACGCTGCTGGGCGTGCTCAACGAGCGGCGCTTCCGGCGCGGGCACACGCAGCTGCATTGCCCGCTGCGCGTGTGCGTCGGCGCCGCGAACGCGCTGCCCGACGACGAGGGACTGGCCGCCTTCGGCGACCGCTTCCTGCTGCACGTCTTCATCGAGCCCTTGCCCGACCACCAGCTCGAAGCCATGCTGAGCGGCGGTTGGCAGTCGGACCACGCGCCGGTGGCCACGGGCGGCGCGCTGGCCGACCTCGACGTGCTGTGCCGGCAATTGCGACAGGTCGACCTTGGCGGCGTGCAACCGGCACTGGCCAATGCGATCCGCAAGCTTCGCCAGGCAGGCGTGCAACTGTCGGACCGGCGCATCGTGAAGTCGCAACGCCTGCTGGCCGCGGCGGCCGTGCTGGCGGGCCGGCTCGAGACCACCGAGGCCGATCTCTGGCCCTTGCTCTACGTGCTGCCCACGCAAGAGGCGCAGCAGAGCGCGCGCGACGTGCTGCGCGATGTCTTCGCCAACGCCACGCACCCGCACCTGCTGAGCGCGGTGGAAGAGGCCACGCTGCAGCCGCTGTCGCGCGCCGTGCGGCTGGCGGAGTCCGCGCGTGCATGCCTCGCGGCGGAGCCTGCATCGGCTCGCACTCAAGCCGAAAGCGTGCTGCGTGAGATCGACGCCAACTTCAGCAGCGAGCTGCTGCCCGAGAGCCTGACCGCCTTGCGCACCCAACTCGTCGACCGCCTGGGCGCCCCCGCATGAGCGGTGGAGCAGTGACGCCGCTCGAATGGCGCTGGCGCCCGCGCGCCGATCCCTTGCCTGCGCAAGCCGCGGTGGCATGGGGCACGGCGGCGCGCGCATTGCATGCGCGGCTGCAACAAATCGCGCCGGAGCAGCAAACCGAGCTCAGCGCCATGGCCGGGCGCGACCTGCTGGTGGTGACCGGCAACGCCGACGCCTTGCCTTGGGTCGACGGCGTGGCTTACGCGGGGCCGGCCGGCCAAGCGCCGGGCCTGTGGTTGCCCACCGTCGAGGAGCCAGACCTGCCCCTGGACCTGATCGCGCGGCGGCTGCAGCGCGAGCATCCGAAGCGCCAGCCTTTGCTGCTCTGGCCCCGTCCCGCATTCGTGCTGCCGCTCGACCGGCTGCTGCCGCTGTCGGCCGCGCTGCTCGCGCGCATCGGCACGCACTGGGGCGGCACGCGCGCATGAGCACGAGCACCGAACTCCCAGACGCGCTGAGGCCCTGGAGCCCTTGGCTCGCATGGTTCACGCCCGAGATGGCGGCCGAGCTTGGCGCGCTGGTACAGCGCATGCAGCCGCTGCTGGGCCGCTTCAGAGGCCAGACGCGCGGCGGCGTGCCGGAGCCCGACGGGCTCGACGATCTGCGCCGCCGCGGCCCCTACGAGCGTCTGCTTGCCACCGAGTGGTTGCTGGCTGATGAGCTGCCCGACGAGTTTCTGCGCCGCGCCGCCTCCAGCGAGCATCTGTTCCTGGCGCCACGCCCGCGGGCGCGCGAAGCCCAGAAGAGCATCGTCGCGATCTTCGACGCCGGGCCGCTGCAATTCGGTGCGCCAAGGCTCGGGCAACTCGCGCTCTGGATCCTGCTGGCCCGGCGCGCACAACAGATGGGCGGCGTGTTCCAGTGGGGCGTGCTGCAGTTGCCCGGCGGCCTGGACGGCGCCGACGATGCGAAACAACTGCGCTCGCTGCTCAGGGCGCGCGACTTCGAGGTCGGCACCCCCGCGCACGCGAGCGCCTGGCGCGAGGTGCTGGACGGGTTGGACCACGTGCCGGGCGAGAGCTGGCTCGTCGGCGCAGCGCCGGCGGAGCAACCCGCGAACGTGCGCTGGACCAGCCATCGCGTGTGCCTGCAGCGCGCCGTGCTTGGCGACGTGCTCGAAGTGGTGCTGAGCGATCGCGGCGGACTGCGCCGCGCGCAGCTGCCGCTTCCGTCGGCGAAGGCGGGTGTGCCGCTGCTGCGCGGCGAGTTCACGCAAAGGGCGCCTGTCGACCTGCACCGACGCCACCGCGGGCGGATTTCGCTGCAGCGGCCGCCGCTCATCTCGCCAATCGGCACGCACGTGGCGGTGCAACTGCTCGACGAGCCCGGCTTGCTGGTGTTCGCCGTGCCGGTCGACGGACAGCGCAAGGCCGCCAAGCCCAAGTACCAGTACTGGGGCCAGATGTTCGTACCGCTCTCGGTCATGCTCCTGGGCAAGCGCATCGGTGCGCTGCTGAGCTACGAACGCTCGATGTACTTCTGGCAGGTGCCCGGGCTCGGCAACTTCGTCGCTCCCGATGCACAGGAGTTCCGTGCGCCGCCGGGGCTGGCGGTCTGGCTGTCTTCCGCGTGGCTGCATGACAGGGAGCACCAGCGCGTCTGCATGATCGACCGCGACGGCAAGCTCGTGATCTGGAACATGACGCCCGGCGTCAAGCCGAACCCCGAGGCCGGCGCGCCGACGCTGGTCGAGAGCAAGGTCGTCGGCATGCTGCAGTGGTCCGAGCTGGGCGTGGTCTACGCGGCCGTCCACGACAACCAGGTGGTGCTGAGACGCCTGGGTGCAACAGGCGGCCCGGCGTCGATCGAGGTGATCGGAGCCCGCGTCGCCGAAACACGGGTGCTCTTTGCCAACGGCTGGCAGTGGCGCAGCGGCGTGGGGGGCATGGCGCTGCGCATCGCGACCGAGCCGCACGATGTCTGGCGCATTCACCAACCCGATCCGGCGTCCGCTGGCGGTCGGCATGGCGTGTATCCGCAGAAGTGGAAGACCTTCGAGCTGCGCGCTCCGCGTGCCGAGGCGCTGATCGACGACAGCACGCACAACCGCTACGCGCTGTTAAGCCTGTCGCCGTCGCTCGACGGGCTGGACCTGCATTCGCAGGCCGGCACCGAAACCATCTACAAGGCGCCCGAGCGCATCGAGCGGATCAGCGTGTGCCTCTGCACCGGCCTGGCCGTCATGCTGACGGTGCACAAGAAAATCATCGTCTACGCGGTGCCCCAGCGGGCGCTGCGCGCGGTGCTGCATGGCGAAGGAGCGAAAAGCGATGCTGACGTCGCCTGAGTTCAGGGCAATGCCCGCCGCGCAGGTGCGCCATCCGCTGCTCAAGGGCCGGCAGCCGGCGGCCGGGCTCTGGTTTCCGTCGGACTGGCTCGACGAGGCTGCGCGTGCCTGCCGCATCGTCGATGCCTGGCACGCCGGCGCGCAGGCGTTCCGCTTCGCCGAGGGCGAGCTGCTGTGCTTCGCGGCGCCAGTGTCGCTCGACTGCGACCACGCCATCGGCTGGCCGTTGCGGCGCGAGGGGCAGGCGCTTTGCTCCGCCGAACTCGACCCCGCCGAGCGCGCCGAACTGCCGCCGGCCGACCTCTGGCTGGTGAACGGCGGCGAGGTGCTGACGCTGCGGCTCGCGCAGGCCGAGCCGCTCGATCCGTCGCTGTGGCTGGCGACCGGTCCGATGCTGTTCGACACCTTCGATTGCCGCGAGACCCTGCCCGAGCCCGTCGTGCTCAATACCGACGGACGCACGCTGCGCGAGGTGCTCGGCGACGCCGTGCCGCCTGCCAGTGCGGCGCAGGCGGAGTTTCTCAAGGTCATGACCGAGCGCGCCCAGCGAGAGAAGGCCCTCGGGCAGATCGATACCGGGCCGCGCATCAGCTCCGGCAGCACCCATCGCGGTGGCGGAGCGGGCATATCGATGCGCGTGGTGGCGTGGCTGGCTGGTATCGCGGCGGCCTTGTTCCTGGCGCGTGCGTTGTTCTACGGACTGTCGGGCTCGTCGACCGTTCCGCCGTCGGGAGCGCCGGCCAGGACCCACGTGGCCAGCTCGCAGGTCGATGCGTCCTCGCCGTGGGTCTCGCTGATCGTGCTCGCACTCGTGCTGCTGCTGGCGTGGTGGGGCTTGCGCAGGAATGAACGCGAGGTAGGCCGCGCGTCGCGCCGCGCCCAGCCCAGGCCCGTGCCGCCGCCGCGCCCAGCCGCGCCGTCGTCGGCACCGTTGAAGCAACGCGGCACCGCGCAGCCGGGCCGTTCGCGCTGGCGCGACTGGATGGCACGCCTGGCGATCACCTCGCGGCTGTCGCGCCTGCTCGGCCGCCAGCAGGCCGCATATCTGAGCCGCATGCTGAAGATGTTCGACGACGGCAATCTCGAGCAGGCGCTGCGCCATGCGATCCCGCTGGGCGGCGACATGCAGTCGCTCGGGCAGGCCTTCGGTACGCCGGGGCCGCGCAGCGACCTGTCGCTCAGCGGTTCGCTGGGGCAAGGGACCAGCATCAATCTCGGCAATGAGTTCGAGGCCCACCTGCGCCAGCTGTATCGCAAGACCTTCGAAAAGCTCGACCGCGAAGGCCGCGTCGACGAGGCCGTGTTCGTGCTGGCGGAGCTGCTGCAGGCGCGGCAGGAGGCGCTCGACTACCTGGAGAAGCACCAGCGCCACGCGCAGGCCGCCGAACTCGCGCTGGCCTGGGACTGGCCGCCTGCGGTCATCGTGCGCCTGCTGTGCCTGTCCGGCGACTGGCGCCGCGCGCTGGCGGTGGCACGGCGCGACAACGCATTCGCCAGCGCCGTGCTGCAGATGCACGACCGCTGGCCCGACGCCGCCAACCGGCTGCGCGAGGAATGGGGCCAGGCGCTGGCGCAGCAGGGCGAGTGGCTCAAGGCCGTCGATGCGGTGTGGCCGGTGGCCGCGCTGCGCGAGCAGGCCGCTGACTGGCTGCTGGCCGCGGAGGCCGCGGGTGGACAACTGGCCGCCCGTGCGCTGGTCCAGCGCGCGCTGTTGCTGCCCGACACCTTGCAGGCCTGCGCGGCGCGGCTGCAGTCGCTGCGCGACGATCCGTTACTGCACGGCGAACGCGCGGCGCTGGCCGCCGCATTGAACGCGGCAACGGGCCACACCGAAGCCTCGCGCGGGCTGGTGGCAGTGCTCATGCCCGCGTTGCTGGCCGATCAGTCGCAAGGGCGGGGCCGGTTCGACAAGAAAACGATGCAGTCGCTGATGCGGCTGAATCCGGACACCCTGCTGCAGGCCGATCTTCCAGGCGGCGAGCTGCCCGGCACCGAGGCCAGGCCGCTCCTCAAGCAGCCGGCGCTGCTGAGCGTCGAGGCGCCCACTGCGGGTTCCCACCCGGCGCTCGACGCCGTGCTGCTGGACGAGGGCCGCTATCTCGTCGCCACCGGCGAGGCCGGCGCGCTCATGACCGACGCCACCGGCCGCGTGCTCGCGCGCTTTGCCGTGCCGGCCTACCGCCTGGTGGTGGCGCACAGCGGTCAACTCGCGCTGGCGCTCGCGCAGCGCGACGGCCTGTGGCGCGTGAGCCGCATCGACCTGGTGCAGCGGCAGGTGAGCGACCTGGGCCTGAGCGAGATCGACCACTTCGCCGGCGAGTTCGACGGCATCGGCTGGACCGTGGCGCGCGGCCGGCGCGTGCAGGTGATCGACACGGGCCGCTCGCTGCGCGACGTGCTCTGGCAGGTGAACGACCTGCCCGGCGTGGTGACCGAGCTGTCGGCCACGCGCGAGATGGAGCAGTTCATCGTCGACGACGATATGCATGGGCCGAGCCTCTGGCGCTACCAGTGCCCGCAGCGGCGCCTGTTGAACCGCGAGCCGCTGACCGTCTCGCCGGGTGCCATGTCGCGGCGAATGCTGCATCCGCACCTGACGCCGCTGAGCCTGAGCGGCGAACCGCAGGAAGACGGCAGCTTCGAGTTGCGTTGGCTGGGCCAGGGAGGAATGACCGGCCGCCTTCGTTTCGTCACCACCGATGCCGGCCGCGTGCAGGCGTGGATCGACAGCGACTGGATGGTGCTGCGCCGGTTCGATGCGAGCTGCGACGTGTTCTTGCACCAGTTGCGCGGCGGCAGCCTCGGCGCCAGGGTTTCCTGGCCCGCCGCGGCACAGGTGCAAGCACGCGCGGTGCCCGACGGCTGGCTGTTGTTCGACGACCAGGGCCGCGTGCTGCACCTCGACACCGCGCGCAGCACGGCGGCGGGCTTCGCCATCCGCTGAGTCGGCAGGCTGCTACTTCCAGGGCGTCGGCGGCGGAATCTCGCAGACCGGCTCGACGTCGATGCTCTTGAAGTCCGCCGGCGAGACGATCTCCAGGTACTCCATGTCGGGCGAGTAGTCGAACAGGAAGTGCCGGATGCCCGGGCGCTGGTGCACCACGTCGCCGGCCTCGACCAGCGTTTCCTTGTCCTCGTACATGAATCGGGCCCAGCCCTTGACCATGATCACGATCTGGAAGTCCGCTTCGTGGCGGTGCCAGCCGGTGCCCGTTTCCGGTGCCATGTTGGCCTTGACGAGGTGCGCGATCACCTTGCCGTTGGTGGCTTCGGCGATGCCCAGGTCGCGGTAGAGGAAGAAGTCGCGCAAGCCGCCCGAGACGAACTCGGTGTCACCGGGCTTGACGTGGGAGAACTGGGTGGCGGTACGGTCCAGCATGGGGCGCTCCTTCGCGGGGGTGATGTGTGCTGCGCCGCAGCACGCATAAAGCGTTCCCGCGAAGCCGGGCTCAACGCCCCGCGAAACCGTCGGTCGCGCGCACCAGCCGATCGAGGATGCCGGGCTCCGAGTAGGCATGCCCCGCGCCCTCGATCAGGTGGAACTCGGCCTGTGGCCACGCCTTGTGCAGCGCCCAGGCGTAGCGGGCGGGGCAGGGCATGTCGTAGCGGCCGTGCACGATCACGCCGGGAATGCCGTGCAGGCGGTGTGCATCGCGCAGCAACTGGCCTTCTTCGAGCCAGGCGTCGTGCACGAAGTAGTGGTTTTCCAGCCGCGCGAAGGCCAGCGCGAAATGGTCGCCGGCATGCGTTTCGGCAAGCGCCGTGCTCGGCAGCAGGGTGATGGTCTCGCCCTCCCACACGCTCCAGGCGCGCGCCGCTTCGAGGCGTGCCACCGGGTCGTCGCCGGTCAGCCGCTTACGGTAGGCCGAGATCATGTCGCCGCGCTCGGCTTGGGGAATCGGGGCCTGGAACTTCTCCCACTTGTCGGGGAACATCTCCGACACGCCGAACTGGTAGTACCAGTTCAGTTCGGCGCGCGTCACGGTGTAGATGCCGCGCAGCACCAGTTCGCTCACGCGCTCGGGGTGCTTCTGCGCATAGGCGAGGGCGAGCGTGGAGCCCCAGGAGCCGCCGAACACCAGCCAGCTGTCGACACCGGCGCGTTCGCGCAGGCGCTCGATGTCGGCCACCAGGTGCCAGGTGGTGTTGGCCTCCAGGCCCGCGTGCGGTTCCGACAGGCCGCAGCCGCGCTGGTCGAACAGCATCAGGTCGTAGCGCGCCGGATCGAACAGCCGCCTATGGTCGGGCGAGATGCCGCCGCCGGGCCCGCCGTGCAGGAACAACGCCGGCTTGGCGCCGGGCGTGCCCACCCGCTCGTAGCGGATGCGGTGGCCGTCGCCCACGTCGAGCATGCCGGTCTCGTAGGGTTCGATCGGGGGATACAGCTGGCGCAGGTCGGGCATCGATGGTTCTCCTTCGTCGGGTGCCGGTCGGTGGGTCGAAGACGAGCATAGCGTCCGGCGCCCTGTGTCCTGCAAAGGCACCAAGGGGCCTGCTCGCGGCTAAAGTTGTCCGGCAGCAGCCTGGAACGCAAGACCCGCACGGAGGCACCATGAACGTCAGCCGATTCGACGAGGGCCTGGAGCACCGCAATATCCTGCCCTACGACCCCGTGTACGCCGAGGTGTTCGCGCAAGTGCAGCGGCATGTTGAGCAACGCCACAGCGGCGTGGAACTCGTCCACATCGGAAGCACCGCGATCATCGGCTTGCGGGGCAAACCGATGGTGGACATCGCGGCCATCACGAGCAGGGAAGACCTGCGCGCAGAGCAGCAGTCGTTCGAAGCACTCGGGTTTCATCGGCGCGCGGTGTGGGTCGACAGGGACGAGAAACCTTATGTCTGCGCCAGCGTCCGGCACGACGGGCGCGTGTTCAACGTCAACATCCACATCTGCCATCGCGGCGATCCGGTCCACAAGGACTCGCTGGCGTTCATGGAGATCCTCGCGCGTCGTCCGGACCTGCGAAAAAGCTACGAGCAAGCCAAGGACCGCGCGCATGCGATCGATGCGGTCAACCCCGAGATCTACAACCGCGAAAAGGAAGCCGTGATCCGCGAGATTCATGCGCAGATCGAGCGGGCGTCGCGGGGTTGACGCGTCCGCGAGCCTTCCAGATACTCAACCACATGGTTCACTCAACCGCTCATCCGGATTCCGACACCCTCGACGCCGTCTTCGCCGCGCTTTCCGACGCCACGCGCCGCACCGTGCTCGAAACCCTGGGCGAGCGCAGCCTCAGCGTCACCGAACTGGCCGAGCCGCACGGCATGTCGCTCACCGGCTTCATGAAGCACCTGCGCGTGCTCGAAGACGCCGGCCTGATCTCGCGCACGAAAGAGGGCCGCATCGTGCGCTGCGAGCTGTCGCCCCGGCCCATGCAGGAGGCCGCCGTGTGGTTGTCGCGCTATCAGAAATTCTGGACCGGGCGCCTCGACGCCTTGGCCCGCTTTCTCTACCAGCAGGAGGAAACCGAATGGCTAAACCTTCCACCCGAGACAGCGAAGAGCGCCCCGCGCTCACCCTCCGTCGCCACTACCGCGTCGCGCCCGAAAAAGTCTGGCGCGCCTGGACCGATCCGCAAGCGCTGAAGCTCTGGTTCGGGCCGGAAGAAATCGTCGCGGTTCCCGTCGCCGAGGTCGACCTGCGCGTGGGCGGCCGCTTCCGCGTGGTCATGCAGGCCGGCGACGGCGAGACGCACGACGTGAGCGGCATCTATCTCGAGGTGGTGCCCAATCGCAAGCTGGTCTTCAGCTGGGCCTGGCGCAGCACGCCGGAGCGCGAGTCGCGCGTCACCCTGCGCATCGAACCCGATGCCGAAGGCTGCGAACTGGTGCTGCTGCACGAGCAGTTTTTCGACGAGGCCGCGCGCGACGCGCATCACCATGGCTGGAGCGGTGCGCTGGTCAAGCTCGAAAGCTGGGTGCTGCTGACCGCCTGAGAATCATGGAAGGCCCGCGGTAGTGGTCGAAATGAAATGACTGACTGATTTGGGCGCTCGAGCAGGTATCGTCGGGCAAAGAACTGCCTGTCCATTGACCAATGACCGCCGAGAAAAAGCCATTTCGAGATTTCATTCTTGCGAATCCGATCAAGACTTTTGCGACCGCCGTTCTGACGGTTGGCGGGTTGTTTGTCTTGGCCTTTTTCATTCGCATCGGGTTCATGCCGGATGTGGACTTGGCCAGTTCGACGGCGTTGCTATCTGCAGTTGCGTTGGTTGGTCTCGGAACCATCACCGCTTTTGTGTTGATCGCGGTGCTGCCAGGCGTTGCGACTCAGTACGCCCTGCATGCGTCTGGATTGCCTCCGGACAAGGGAACTCTCTCGACCATTGCTGCGGCGGGCGTTATTTTTCCGATTGTGGTCGTCGCTGGTGCCTGGATGTACGGGGAGAAATTCGCATGGTTTTCCAGTTACGCGATCCCGGTATTTTTTACTGTGCCTGTAGTCGCGGTTTTTTGGCGAGTTTTCAATCTAAGCAAAGCTCGTGAAAAATCAGCTCATCTTGCTGAAGCCAAGGTTGACGGAGGCGCCGGGCTCGAGAGCATCTTCCTGCTCAGTTTCAGTGCGTTTGCCTGGATTATTGGCATCTTCATGGCCCTCCAAATAGCACTGCGTTTTTCCGCTGGCAGTGATCATCCTTCGTGGCTGATTCTTGCCATGGTTTCAGTTTGGGTTTTCTTGCTGATCGGGCTGAATATCGCGACGGCCCATTTGTCCATCAAACAGGCGTGGTTCTTCGCTCCGATTGCGGCTTCGGTAATGCTCTTGGTGTTGACGCTGCTCACAGGAAACTTCTTCGAAATCCCAGTAAGTACCATCCGCATACTCGGTTTCGGCGAAATGAAGAACGTAGACCTGTTGGTCAAGGCCGACGTGTGCCGTTCGCTGCCAATGACCTCCTCGAGTGACTTGCGTTGCTCGACCTCTTCATCGGATTCCGTCGGCATCCTCCGGGATGTGACGATCCGCTCCCGAATCGGCGCCCAGATGGTCGTGGAGAGATCGGGAGCAGGCTCTTCCCAAAAAGATGCAAAGCAGCAAGTCACTCGCCTTGTCTTGAAGAAGGACGACGTGGTGATGTGGACCTTTCGGTCCGAAGGCACTTCGGCGCGAAAGTAGTTTGCCGCAGCGCTGACGAAACCCCATACTGGCGGCTCCCACGACGCGATCGATCACCGGAGCCTTCCATGAGCAATGAACTGCGCAAGAAGCTGCACGACCTGGCCGAACTCTGCGACAACGCCCCGGACCCGCAGACCCGAGCCATCATCGAGGCGATCCGGCTCCAGACGGCGGTGCTGAACGAGCGGCTGTTCTCCATCGAGCTGCAACTGGGCGTGCTCACCAAGCGCATGGAAAACACGACCGACTGAGGAGGGCGCCGCTTTGTAGGGATAATCCTCGCCATGAGCGGCAACACCTTCGGAACACTCTTCGCGGTCACCAATTTCGGCGAGTCGCATGGCCCGGCCATCGGCTGCGTCATCGACGGCTGCCCCCCCGGCATGGAACTCAGCGAGGCCGACATCCAGGCCGACCTGGATCGCCGCCGCCCCGGCACCAGCCGCCACGTCACCCAGCGCAACGAGCCCGACGCGGTGCAGATCCTCTCCGGCGTGTACGAGGGCAAGACCACCGGCACGCCCATCGCGCTGCTGATCCAGAACACCGACCAGCGCAGCAAGGACTATGGGCAGATCGCCCAGCAGTTCCGCCCCGGCCACGCCGACTTCACCTACTGGAAGAAATACGGCATCCGCGATCCGCGCGGCGGCGGGCGCTCCTCGGCCCGGCTCACGGCTCCCACGGTGGCAGCCGGCGCGGTCGCCAAGAAGTGGCTGGCCGAGAAGTACGGCATGGTGTTTCGCGGCTGCATGACGCAGATCGGCGAAATCGCCATTCCGTTCGAGAGCTGGGACCACGTGCCCAACAACCCTTTCTTCGCCCCCGTCGCCGACGTGAGCGCGCTGGAAGACTACATGGACCATCTGCGCAAGGCCGGCGATTCGTGCGGCGCGCGCATCCGCGTCACGGCCACCAAGGTGCCCGTGGGCCTGGGCGAGCCGCTGTACGACAAGCTCGACGCCGAGATTGCCTACGCCATGATGGGCCTGAACGCGGTGAAGGCGGTCGAGATCGGCGCCGGCTTCGACAGCGTCGTGCAGCGCGGCACCACGCACGGCGACTCCATCACGCCCACCGGCTTCCTGAGCAACAACGCGGGCGGCATTTTGGGCGGCATCAGTTCCGGGCAAGACCTGGAGGTGAGCATCGCGATCAAGCCCACCAGCTCGATCATCAGCCCGCGCCAGTCCATCGACATCCACAACAACCCGGTCGAGGTCGTCACCAAGGGCCGCCACGACCCGTGCGTGGGCATCCGCGCGACGCCCATTGCCGAATCGCTGCTGGCGCTGGTGGTCATGGAGCATGTGCTGCGCAACCGCGCGCAGTGCGGCGATGTGGAGCAGCAACAGCAGACCGAAGCCTCGTCGCCCAAGGCGTCCTTCCTCTAGTGTCCGCGCCGGCATCCGTGGCCGCCGGGCGCGGCCATCTGCTGGCGTTCGCTGGTCTGTCGGCCAGCTATTTCGCGCACATCGGTTTTTTCAACCCCTACCTGCCGCTGTGGCTCAAGGACCTGGGGCTGCCGATCTTCACCATCAGCCTGCTGGCCTCGGTGCAGTCGATCACGCGTGTCTTCGCGCCCTATGCCTGGGGCGCGCTGAGCGACCACACCGGCCAGCGCGTGAAGCTGCTGCGCTTCAGCGCGGCGGTGGCGCTGGCCAGCTCCTTCGGCCTGTGGTGGCACGGTGGCGCCTGGTGGCTCGCGCTGGTGCTGCTCGTGATGTTCACGCACACCAGTTCGATGATGTCGCTCACCGAGGCCGCGATGGCGCAGCTCGTGGCGGGCGATTGGGGGCGCTACGGGCGCATCCGGCTGTGCGGTTCGGCGGGCTTCCTGCTCACCGTGTTCGTTGCGGGCGAATGGTTCGAGCGCTTCGGCATGAAGCACTTTCCCGCATGGGCCGCCGGCACGCTGGCCATCGTGCTGATCGCGACGATGAAGCTGCCCGACCTGCGCGAGCCGCCCGCCGCGCATGATGCGGTCAAGGCGCCCATCGGGCCGGTGCTGCGCAACCCCGCGGTGCGGTGGTTCTTCGCGGCGCTGTTCTTCCAGGTGATGTCGCACTTCTCGGTGTATGCCTTTTTCTCGCTCTACCTCGACTCCATCGGCTACAGCAAGAGCACCATCGGCCTGCTGTGGGCGCTGTCGGTGGTGGCGGAGATCGTGTGGTTCTTTCTGCAGGGCCGGCTGATCGGGCTGCTGCCGATGCCGCGCTGGATGCTGGTGTGCGGCATCGCCGCCGTCGCGCGGCTGGGCCTCACCGCGGGGCTGGGCGGTTTCGTCGTGGCACTGATCGTGGCGCAGTGGCTGCATGCGTTGAGCTTTGCCGCGCATCACACCACCTGCATCGCGGTGGTGTCGCGCCGCTTCCCCGGCCAGTTGCGCGGGCGGGGGCAGGCGCTGTTCACGGTGATCGGCTATGGCTTCGGCGGCGTGCTGGGCGTGCTGCTCGGCGGCGCGGTGGCGCAGGCCTTCGGTTATCGCACGATGTTCGCCGCGGCGGCTGCGCTGGCGGTACTCGGCAGCTTGTGCGCGTGGCGCGTGATGAAGCTGGAGCGGTTGGAGCGCGCGGGCAGGCCTTGAGGCCCGGGTAACGATGTGTCATGGGCTCTACACGCCCGCGTCACCTCGGATTTTTACGCTGCGCGCTCCGCAATTTCCCTCCGGGTTCACCATGTCCGTTTCCGACGACTCTCGCGGCGCCCGCACGCCGCGCATCTTCTCGCCTGCCGAATCGAACGCTTCTCCGCAGAGCGACAACGACACCACCACCCCGCCGCGCCGCCAGATGCTCAAGCTCGGCGCCTCGCTCCTGACGGTCGGCGGCAGCAGCGCATTGCTCGCGGCTTGCGGCGGTGGCGGCACCGATTCGCTGGTCATCGGCCCGATGCCCGCTTCGCCGCCAGCGCCTGCGCCTGCGCCCGCGCCAGCACCCGCAGCGCCGGCTGCCGAGACGAAGATCTCGAGCTTCGCGCTGGCCGTGATGCCCGACACGCAGTTCTACTCTCGCTATGCCACGGCGGACAACGACCAGTTCAGCAAGCGCTTCGGCAGCACGCCCTTCGCCGCGCAGACGAAGTGGATCGCCGCCAACGCCAAGGCGCTGAACATCCCGTTCGCCATTCACCTGGGTGACGTGGTCGACCAGGTCAGGGTGCCAGGCGAGTGGGTGGTGGCCGATGCCGCCATGAAGATCCTCGAAGATGCAAAGCTGCCATACAGCGTGCTGGCCGGCAACCACGACGTGCTGAGCGACATCGACTACAGCATCGACCGCGTGGGTGGCACCGATGCCGACCGCACGCCCGCCAACGAACCTTACATCCGGACCTTCGGCCCCGACCGCGCGAAGAAACAGGCCACCTTCGGCGCGCGCGACCCGAGCGGCTTCCACGAATACCACGTGTTCGAGGCGCAGGGCCAGAAGTTCATGGTGCTGTCGCTGTCGTGGCGCGTGTCCGACGCGGGCATTGCATGGGCCCGCCAGATGATCGCGAAGAACCCGACGCTGCCCGTGATCCTGGTCAACCACCAGTTGCTCAACATCGGGGCCGATGGCACCAGCCCGCTCGAAACCGACTACGGCAAGATGCTCTGGGACAAGCTGATCCGCGACAACGACCAGATCTTCATGACGCTCAACGGCCACCATCACGGCGCCGCGCATCTCACCAAGATCAACAACTTCGGCCGCAAGGTCGAGGAAATGGTGGTCGACTACCAGATGGCCTACCAGGGTGGCAACGGCCTGATGCGCCTTTACGAGTTCGACCTCACCAACAAGAAGATCAAGGTGCTGTCGTTCTCTCCGTGGGTGCCGCAGAAGCCGGCGGCCACGCTCAACAGCTTCGATCAGGCAGTGCTCAAGACGCCCAACGAAGCCTTCGCAATCGACATGGATTTCGCGCAGCGTTTCGCGGGGTTCAACAAGAGCTTCGGCCCCGGCAGCGCGACGGTTGACGGCTCGCTGATCGAGAAGGCCACAGCGATGATTCTTGCCAACTACAAGGAACCGGCAACGGTCGAGCCACGAAAGGCTGCGAACCCGGAGGACTATCCGAAAGTGGCGAACACGCTGGCGCACTGGCGTTTCTTCGGCGGCACCGTCAACCAGCCGGTACCGACGGAAAGCAGGATCGACGACGTCACCGGCAAGAATCCGTTGTACCGCGACAAGCTGAACCAGGGCGCAGTAACGGGTGCCGCCGAGGGCGATATCGTGTGGAGCGATGACCACCACTACCTCTCGGCCGCACCGGGCTCCGTGCGCTTCCTGAACACCAACAAGAACACGCCGCGCCTGAGCTATTTCCTCACCGACGCAAACGCGCCGATCAATGCGCAGACGCTCGAGAACGGCTACACGGTCGAGGCCTTCATCAAGATCGACAAGAACTGGACCAAGGCCAATCACGAATGGATGAACATCATGACGCGCGATGGCCGCAGCGGTGATCTGCCTGGTTACGCGGGCGACGGAGAGGCGCCGCCGATGCTGTTTGCCATCTCGAGCCTGCGCGAGGTGCAGTGGGAAGTGGTGCCAAGCCCCGCGGGGCCCCAAGCAAAGGCCAACTGGTCGGGCGAGGTAATCGCCGACCGCTGGATTCACATCGCGATCGTCAACGACCCCGTGTCGCACGACACCACGATGTATGTGGAGGGCGCGCCGGTGCTGCGCAACGTGACGAACGCAAAGGGCCTCGCCACGCTCTCGCCCGCATCGCAGTGGGTGGTGGGCGGCGGTTCCTGGAATCTCAAACGGGGCGACGGCTTCTTCGGCAACATCGGCGAGGTGCGCGTGGTGGCTGCAGCGCTTACATCTTCGCAATGGCTCACCGCGCGCAAATCATCCTGAGCTTCCTCGCGTCGCGCTTCGGCTTCGATTTCACCCAAAGAAAAAAAGCCGCGCTGCGCATGCCTACAGGGGCAGCGCAGTACGGCTCGTGATTTGCGGGCTGTGTGCAAGGTGCGGGCATTTGTCGAACCTGCACCTTGCCGTCAAGCCGCAAGATCAGCGCATCAGGCCGATCTGGATATAGCCGGCGGCTGGACCGGCGCGTGCTCCCAACACTGCCGACAGCGTGCCGTCTTGTGAAGCAAAGTAGTTCGCTGAACTCGGACTGGTGAAGACGCGCAGGTTCAAGACCGAGGAACTTGGCGAACTCAGGTTGGCTGTGAAGCCAAAACCCGTCGCATCGCTGCGCGCCTGCAATGTCGTGTAGGTCGTGGCCGTGAAGTCCAGCGTGCCCCAGTTGCCGGCGGTGTCGCCACCGCTCGCCTTGCTGACTGGCCATACTGCCGACTCGGACAATCCGATGCGGAATATCGAGTCATTCGGAGCCTTGAGGTTGGTGCCGGCCGCAAGGTAGACGTTCTTTCCCGCCACGCTAGCCATGTAGAAGGTGCCGGAATCCTGCGGATCTGCCACATTGACAATGTTCCATGCGTCTGGAGCGACGCCTGCGGTGACGTTGTAAGTCAGCAGCGACACGGGAGGGCAAGCCGCGATGGAGGTGATGCCTATTTCGTCGCACAGGTAAAGCATGGTTCCCCCGTTGGCAACCTGCACCTGGCGTATGTTCGAGTCGCGCGTAGCCGCTTGCAGATTGATGCCCATGCGCGTGTACGCGCCGTCGAGCGCCGACTGCGTCGTCACCATTGCACGCGAGGCCACGAAGGGTTGGACCGCATAGGTGCCTGGTACTTTGGCGGCCTGAAACGGGAAACTGCCAACGACGGTGTCGGTGGTGATCCGGAAGCGGGTGTTGATGGCCTTTGCCGTGTTGCGGGCACTCTTGAACAGGTAAGTGCCTGCCTCGGTGGGATCGGAGCTGAACGAGTCCGAGACGGCGGTACCAGCATCGTCCGTCATGACGTACGACATCGTGTCGAAATTGAGCGCCAAGGCCTGCCGGGTTCCATTGCTCGCAAACACTTTGTAGGAGCCATTGCGGGCGTCACCTGCCGAGACTTTGAAGACCGCATCCTTGGTCAGGGCCGCATTGGACGACGCCTTGGCGCTGATCGTGAGCACGCCGGCGGCAGTGGTCGAATTGACGAGTTGAGCCGACCATTTGCCGCTCGAAATGTCCGGGTTGCGCAGGCTGATCGAGCCCGAGGGCGCCGAGCTGCTGGTCCAGTCGGCGCCTGTATTCGGAATCACCGCGACGGTATCGCCAGGCTTTGCCGAATACTGGCCATTGCTGTCGGCGGTGGCACTGTTTCCGTTCACCGTGACGCTGAAACTCAGCGCGGTTGCCGCAATTGGCAGTAGCGGGAGGCCCCCACCGCCTCCGCCCCCACCGCCGCCGCAACCAGCCAAACCTCCGACGAGGACAGCCGCACCGGCCGCCATTGAATACCATTTCATTACCAATTTCCCTCTTATTTGTAGATGCCGCAGCCATCGAAAAAGTGGCTGTCAGCCTACAAATCGTAAGCGGAAAATTAGAAATGTAAGTTCGCCAAGAGGGTGGGGTAATCCTTTAGAAAACGTCGCCCTCGCTTTGGGCTGCTATTTCTTTTTCTTGCTGCCCGCCGCACCCGACTTGCCGTTCTCTTTCTCGAACAACGCGAAATACTCCGAAGCCAGCTTCCTCAAAGACCGCCCGATGTTCGCGTAGTCGTATTCGTTGAGATTGGCCAGCGACACGCGCCCCGACGCATGCTTGCCGCCGAAGCCGCGGCCGGGCAGCAGCACGATGCTGGTTTCCTCGGCGATGCGGAACAGCGCTTCGTTCGGCTGCAGCTTGGTCACGATCCACTTGCCGAAGCGCTCGCCATGCATCTGCGTGGCGATGTCCTGCAGGTCGAGCAGGTGGTAGTAGCTCACCGAGTTCGGGTCGATCTCCAGCGGCAGGCCGAGTTCGCGGTACAGCGCCTCCTTGCGGCGCTTGACGATGTGCTTCATCGACTTCTTGTACGCCTCGGGCTCGTCCATCAGGCAGAACAGGGAGAACATCACCATCTGCGCCTGCACCGGCGTCGAGAGGCCGGCGGTGTGGTTCAGCGCCACGGTGCGGCTGTCGGCCACGAGCCGGTCGATGAACTTCAGCTTGCGCGGCTCGGTGGTGATGGAGCTGTAGCGCGCGTCGAGTTCCTTGCGCCGGGCCTCGGGCAGGGCGGCGATCTTGCGGTCGAGCACGTTGTCTTCGTGCGTGGCCACCACGCCCATGCGCCAGCCGGTGGCGCCGAAGTACTTCGAGAACGAATACACGAGGATGGTGTTCTGCGGGCAGATCGCGAACAGCGACAGGAAGTTGTCCGCGAAGGTGCCGTACACGTCGTCCGTGAGGATGATGAGGTCGGGCCGCTGCTTCACGATGTCGGCGATGTAGCCCAGCACCTCGTCGCTGATCTTCACCGACGGCGGGTTGCTCGGGTTGCACAGGAAGAAGGCCTTGACCTTCGGGTCCAGCAGCTTCTGCAGCTCTTTCTTGGTGAACTGCCAGTTGTTCTCGGGCGGCGCGTCGATCAGCGCCTCGATCAACTGGTAGTCGTTCAGGTGCGGGATCTCGATGTACGGCGTGAAGATCGGCATGCCCAGCGCGATGGTGTCGCCGGGCTGCAGCAGGTGGTTCTCGCGCAGGCTGTTGAACAGGTAAGTCATGGCTGCGGTGCCGCCTTCCACCGCATACATGTCGAACTTGCCCACGAAGGGGTGGGTGCCGATCATTTCCTTGTGGATGTACTGGCCCACGATGATCTCGCTCAGGCGCAGCATGCGGTCGGGCACCGGGTAGTTGCAGCCGAGGATGGCCTCGCACATCTCGTAGATGAAGTCGCCGGCCGACAGGCCGAGCTGGTCGCGCACATAAGACACGGCCGCCTCGATGAAGCGCACGCCCGGTTCGCCCGCGTGGGCCTTGGCGAAGATCTCGAAGCGCGACTCGATGCCTTCGCGCTGCGGGAAGCCGCCCACGCCTTCCATGTAGATGTAGGAGCGCTCGCTCTCGGTCATGGCGAACAGGCCGAACTGGAAGAAGCCGTGGCGCGGCGTGGTGGCCAGGAAGTTCGGGTTGCCGCGGCCGGCATTGAGCATCAGGCGGTCGCTCTGGCGGGCCACCTCGATCAGTGCATCCTTGAGTTCGAAGGGGCTCAGTCCGCCGAGTTTCTTTACGTCGCTGAAATCCATATGTAGCTCCTGGTTGAGATGAGGGGTGAAAAAAGCAAGAAGACGCGTGTGGCCGCCGCGCTCAGACGAGCGCGACGATCAGCGGGCCGAGCAGCGTGAGGAACACGTTGGCCAACGCATAGGTGATGGCGAAGGGCACCGTGGGAATGGAGTTCTCCGCCTTGTCCAGCACTTCGCCGAAGGCCGGGTTGGCGCTGCGCGAGCCGCTCAGCGCGCCCGCGAAGACGGCCGTGTTGTCGTAGCGCAGCACGTAGCGGCCGAACAGCATGGTCAGCAGCATCGGCACGATGGTCACGACCACGCCCACGCCGAAGATCGTCAGGCCCAGCTGCTTGATGGTTTGCACCGCCTGCAGCCCCGAAGACAGACCCACCACGACCACGAAGCCCGCCAGGCCCAGGTCCTTGAGAAGCTGCACCGCGCTCGGCGGCAGCGCGCCGAAGGTCTGCTTCTTCGCGCGATACCAGCCGAACAGCAGGCCCGCCAGCAGCGCGCCGCCGCCGGCGCCCAGCGTCAGCGGGATGTTGCCGATCTTCACGCTCAAGAGGCCCACCAGCAGGCCGACCACGAGACCCGCGCCGAGGTAGACGAAGTCGGTCTTGGCGCTCGGCACGATCACGTCGCCGACGATGGCGGCCACGCGCTTCACGTCCTGTTCGGCGCCGAAGATCGACACCAGGTCGCCGGCCTGCACCACGGTGTCGGGCTTCATGGGCAGCACCTTGCCCATGCGGCTGAGCTGAACCACGAAGATGCCGTGGCGCACGCCGCCGGCGGTGGCCTTGCGGATTACGTCGACGGTCTTGCCTTCGAACTCCTTGTTGGTCAGCACGATCTCGCGCTTCTGCATGGTGAGCTCCATGCCGTCGACCGCGTACACCTCCTTGCCCAGCAGCGGCGCGTTTGCCACCACCGCGTCGCGGCGGCCCACGGCCAGCACGATGTCGCCCTGGCGCAGCACCAGCTCCGGGCTCACCTCGACGAACTTGCCGTCGCGCTTGACGCGCTCGATGGTGATGGTGGTGGCCGGGTTGGCGTTCTCGATGTCGGCCACCGTCCGCTTCGGGTCGCTCGTCAGCTCGTAGATGCGGCCGACCAGCGAGGGCGCCGCTTCTTCCTGGTCGGGGCCCAGCACCTTCACGCCGGCCTGCATGGCGGTCTCGGCCGCGATGGCGTCGTCGCGGATGGTGCGGCCCATGAGCTTGGGCAGGATGTTGACGCACACGATGATGGCGCCGAAGGAGCCGAACACATAGGTCACGGCATAGCCGATGGCCACGTTGCCCTGCAGCCGCGCGGTCTCGGCCGCTTCCAGCCCGAGCTTGCCGATGGCGTCGCCCGCCGTGCCGATGATGGCCGACTGCGTGAGCCCGCCCGCCGCCACGCCCGCCGCCAGGCCCTTGTCGAGCCCGAACAGCTTGGCCATGACCACCACCGTCGCCAGGCCGGTGGCCGCCATCACCGCGGCCAGGATGATCTCCTTGATCGACTGCCTGCCCAGCGAGCTGAAGAACTGCGGCCCGCTCTCGAAGCCCACGGCGTAGATGAAGAGCGCGAACAGCACCGCCTTCACGCCGCCGTCCACCTGCACGCCGACCTGGCTTACCACTACCGCCACCAGCAGCGAGCCGGCCACGCCGCCCAGCTGGAACTTGCCGAACTTGATCTTGCCGATCCAGTAGCCGACCGCCAGCGAAAGAAAGAGCGCCATCTCTGGCGACTTCTTGAAGAGTTCATGTAGCCATTCCATGGGTCAAGGTCCTTTCAGTTTCCCGAGCCGTTTCAGATTCATTTCGCGGCGTGCGCCACCAGCCCCGCAAGGGCCACGATGAGCGGGCCCATCAGGGGCAGCACCACGTTCGAGATCGCATAGGTGATCGTGTAGCCCAGCAGCGGCGTGGCATTGCCCGCGGCGTTCTGCACCGCGCTGAGCGCGGGCGTGCTGCACTGCTGGCCCGCGATGGCGCCGAGCAGCACGGGCGCTTCGAGCTTGAGCAGCCGGTGGCCGACGAACAGCGAGATGCTGGCCGGCACCACCGCGATGGCCACGCCCACCAGCGGCAGCGCGATGCCGAATTTCTTGATGAGCGCCAGCGCCTGCGGCCCCGAGGCAAGGCCGACGCAGGCGATGAAGGTGGCCAGGCCCAGGTCTTTCATGAGCGCGAGCGCTTCGGGTGGCACGCTCAGACGGTGCGGGTTCTTCGACTGGTACCAGCCGAAGGCCAGGCCGGTGAGCAGCGCACCGCCGCCCGTGCCGAGCGAGAAAGGAATGCCGCCGAGCTTCACGCTGAAGCCGCCGATGAACACGCCCAGCAGGATGCCCATGGCCGCGTAGCTGATGTTGCTGTGGGTCGACTCCACCACGCGGTCGCCCAGCAGCGGCAGCGCCCGCGACACGTCGAGCACCGGCCCGTAGAGCTTGAGCACGTCGCCGCGCTGCAGCTCCACGTCGTGCAGCAGCGGCATCGCGTTGCCGTCGCGCGACAGGCCGACGATCTGCACGCCGCGCGGCAGCGGCGCGCCCAGTTCGTGCAGCTCGCGCCCGAACCATTCGCGCCGGTTGACCACGACCTCGGTGGTCTCGACCACTGCGTCGAATGCCGTGGTGTTGGCGAACTCGCGGCCCAGCAACTCGGCCACGTTCACCAGCACGCTGCGCCGCCCGATGGCCAGCACCTGGTCGAAGGCCTGCAGCCGCAGCGTAGGCTCCACGGCCAGGCTCTGGCCGCGCCGCATCACGCGCTCGATGCTGGCGTGGCCGCCGAACATGCGGGTCAGCTCGCCGACGGTGCGCCCCCGGCCCACCGTGACCAGGAACACGCGGCCGACCATTTCGGGCACGGCGCTGGCCGACTCGGCATCGTCGCCGCCACCGCCCATCGTCTTCCAGAGCTTGTCGGCCTCGGCGCGCAGATCGACGCGCAGCACCAGCGGAAAAATCTGACTGGTGGCGACCACGATCGCAATCAGCCCGAAGACGTAGGTGATGGAGTAGGCAGTGACCACGTTGGCCTGCAATTGCTGGATGTCCGGCAGCGGCAGCGCCAGTTTCGAGATCGCGTCGGTCGCTGTGCCCACCACCGCCGATTCGGTGGCCGCGCCCGCCATCAGCCCCGCGGCCGTCCCTTGGTCGAGCGAGAGAAAAAGGGTGGCCGTCAGCACCAGTGCCAGCACCGCCACCACCTCGACGAGGCACAGCAGGCCGAGCCGCAATCCTTTGGCGTCGAGGTTGGCGAAAAACTGCGGACCGCCCGCATAGCCGAGTGCAAAGATGAAGAGCATGAAAAACACGTTTTTCACGCTGTCGTCCAGCTTGATGCCGAGCTGGCCCACCACCAGCGCGGCAATCAGCGTGCCGCAGATGCCGCCGAGCTGGATCGGCCCGAAGCGGATCTGACCGACCGCGTAGCCGATGGCGAGCACAAGGAACAGTGCGATTTCAGGCTGGCCCTGAAGGATCGCAGTCAGTGTGACCATTTACCGGTTGTCCTCTCTTTTGTTATTGGCGCGGCCGAATTGACACGTTCATGAAATCCAATGATTCCATTCTTCTTTCAATTGCCTTGCAGGGAGAACTTTGTTCTGACTTCATGAATCGCTGATTTTTCGAATTGCCTCTTACGATAAATCAACATTTAAAATTGCGGTGAAAACGTGCAAGGGGAGGTGAGCCAAATGCTCAATTTGCTAACAATATTCTTATTAAGTCAATTGCCAATAGGCGATTTGGCTTATGACGACGGTGCGGCGTCGCAATGAGCCGCCGCGTCAGCATCCAGACGCCGGCCGGCGATGCGTTGCAGTTCCACCAACTGGTGGGCCGCGAGGCGTTGAGCCAGCTCTACGCGTTCGACATCGACCTGCTGGGAAGCAGCAACGGCATCGATGCCAAGGCACTCCTGGGCAAGGCAGCGACCGTGTCGGTGGAAACCGAAGGCGGCGTGCGCTATCTGGGCGGCATCGCCACCCGCTTCGGTCTGCAGCAGGAAGATGCCCGCCATTCGTTCTACCGGCTGCGCATGCGCCCCTGGCTGTGGCTGGCCACCTTGCGCAGCGACTTCCGCATCTTCCAGGCGAAGAGCGTGCCGGACATCCTCACCGAGGTGCTGGGCCCCTACGGCTATCCCGTCGAGCAGAAGCTCTCGCGCGCCGACTACCGGCGCTGGGACTATTGCGTTCAGTACCACGAGAGCGACTTCGACTTCGTCTCCCGGCTGTGCGAGCTCGAAGGCATCTACTACTACTTTCGCCACGAGCAATCGCAGCATGTGCTGGTGTTCGCCGACGACATGGCCGGCTCGCACAGCCCGCTGCCGGGCGGTGAAGAAGTGCGCTACCACCCGCTGGAAAAGTCCGGCATGGGCCAGCGCGAGCGCATCTACGCCTGGGAGATCGCGGAAGAGGTGCGCCCCGGCCATCACTACAACGACGACTACGACTTCGAAAAGCCCAAGGCCGAGTTGTCGCACCTGCGGCAGATGCCGCCCGGCCACGACCACGACAGCTACGAAAACTACGAGTGGCCCGGCGGCTTCGTGCAGCACGGCGACGGCGAGACCTACGCGCGCATCCGCAATGAAGAGCAACTGAGCCAGCGCAACCGCGTGACCGGCCGCGCCAACCTGCGCGAGCTGGCCACCGGCCACACGTTGCGGCTCACCGGCCATCCGAAGGCAGACCAGAACCGGCAATACCTGCTGGTGAGCGTGAGCTACCACCTGCAAGAGAACCTGCAGGCCAGCGAAGGCGCGGAAGGCACCGAGGGTTCGGTGCAACGCTTCGCGTTCGATGCGCAACCCACCAGCTACCCCTGGCGCCCCGCGCGCACCACGCCCAAGCCGCGCACGCGTGGCCCGCAGACCGCGATGGTGGTCGGCCCGGCGGGCGAGCAGATCTGGACCGACCAATACGGGCGCATCAAGGTGCAGTTCCACTGGGACCGCATCGGCAAGGAAAACGAGAACTCCAGCTGCTGGGTGCGCGTGTCGACCGCGTGGGCTGGTGCCACCTTCGGCATGACCTCGGTGCCGCGCATCGGCATGGAGGTGATCGTCGACTTCCTGAACGGCGACCCTGACTACCCCATCGTCACGGGCTGCGTGCACAACGCCGACACCATGCCGGCCTGGGAGCTGCCGGGGCAGAAGCACCTGTCAGGCATCCGCAGCCGCGAGCTGGGCGGCGGGCGCGGCAATCACCTGGTGCTGGACGACACGCAGGGCAAGATCCAGGCGCAGCTGCGCAGCGACCACCAGTCCAGCCAACTGAGCGTGGGGCACATCGGGCGTATCGAAGACACCGCGGGGCGCAAGGATGCGCGGGGCCAGGGCTTCGAGCTGCGCACCGACGGACATGGCGCGGTGCGCGCGGCCAAGGGCCTGCTCGTCACCACCGAAGCGCGCGCCAACGCGCAGGCCCACACCACAGACATGGGTGAGACCGTGGCGCGGCTCACCCAGGGGCGCGACCTGCACGAGAGCCTGGGCGAATCCGCGCGCAACGCCAATGCGCACCAGGCCGGCGACCAGGACGACGTGGCGCGTGGCCTGAAGGAGCAGATCGACGCCATCAAGGGCCAGGGCGGCAACAGGGAGCAGGGCGAGTTCCCCGAGTTCCAGGAGCCGCATCTCACGCTGGCCAGCCCGGCCGGCATCCAGAGCACGGCGCAGGCGTCCACCCACATCGTGAGCGTGGAGCACACGGCCGTGAGCAGCGGCGCGCACGCGAGTTTTGCCACGGGCAAGAGCTTCCTGGTGAGCGCCAAGGACGCGGTGCGCATGGTCGCGTTCAACAACGGCATCCGCATGGCGGCGGCTGCCGCCGACATCGACATCACCGCGCTCAAGGACAGCATCAACGCTCTGGCCAAGCTGAACATCAAGCTTGAGGCCAACCGCATCACTATCACCGCCAAGGAAGAAGTGCTGATCAACGGCGGCAGCAGCTACACGCGCTGGAACGCGGGCGGTATCGAGAGCGGGACCGGCGGCTTGTGGCGCGCGCATGCGTCGTCGCATTCGATGGTGGGTCCGAAGAGCGACGGGCAACCGCGATTGCCGCAGCCGCCGCAGCTGCCGCGCGGGCAGCTCGACCTGTACCACCAGTACGTCAAGGCGGACGGTGCCAAGCGCCAGGGCGTGAAGCAGGGCGACTACACCGTGGTGGACTCCGAAGGCGCAACGCACACCGGCAAGCTCGATGCCAACGGCTTTGCCTCGCTGTCCGGCCTGCCGCTCGGGCAAGCCAAGGTCGCGTTCGGCGGCGACCCGAGCGACCCGTGGGACAAGGGCAGCTATTTCGGCGAGGCCAACCGTTGGCCCGCGCGGCCGGCGGGCGACAAGGCGCTTGACTCGCAGGGCGGCGGGAGCAGTTTCCTGGGCGGCCCTGGCGGCGGTTCGATGGCGGGGCTCGCGAGCGCTGGTGCCGATGCAGTCGGCTCGCTCGGCAGCCTGGGTGGTGCTGCGAGCAGCGGCCTTGGCCTGCTTGGCCAGGCCGGCGGTGCGCTGGGCAAGGCAGGCGGCCTCGTGAACCAGGTCGGGCAGGCCGCGGGCACGGCGCAGCAAGCCGTCGGCGCCGTGCAAGCCATCCAGCAGGGCGGTGCCAAGACGCTGCTCGGGCAGGTCGGCCAGACCGCCACCGGCATGGCCGCGCAGACCGTGGGCGCCATGGTGCCCAGGCTGCCAGCGCTGCTGCCGGGCCAGACGCCGGGCTTTGCTGGCTGATACCGCCAGCGCCGCTCGACAAGCACAAGAAATCAAGGGAGAGATTCGCGCATGGCTGACCAGCCCCCACAGAACAATGACGCGCAAGGCGCGCAAGCCAAGGAGCGCGAGCGCCAGGTCGCGGTGGCGCCGCTCAACACCATCGGTGTGGAAGACATCGGCGCAGGCGCCGCCAAGATCGACAGGTGGCTGCGCAAGCTCACCAACGACTACGTCACGCTCAACGTGCTGACAACCTTCGCGGGCAGCCTGCCGATCATCGGCAACATCATGGCGCTCATCGACGCGGTGTGGGACATCGTCGAGATGGTCACGAAGAAGGCCTACTCCGACGTGCTGCAGTGGGTGAGCCTGGCGATCAACCTGCTGGGCGTCATTCCATTCCCGCCCGCCACCGGCGCGGCGCGCATGAGCCTGCGGCCGATGCTGCATCTGCTCAAGCAGGAGATCGCCAAATCAGCCAAGAGCGTCGTGCCCAACCTCGGCGAGGCGTTCATGGCCGTGGTCATCACCCACCTGAACGACACCATCGCCGGCACGCTCGACAAGTTCGTGGACGAGGCGCTCGGCTACCTCGACGGCTTCCTGAAGTCGTGCGCGGAAAAGGTCGATGGCATTGCCGATGCGCTGATTGGTGCGCTGCAGGTGGCGCTGGGCGAGAAGCCCGTGTTCACGACCGGCGCCGTGGCCGAGAAAAACACCTACGACCCGAATACCCAGAGCACCTGGAGCCGCATGATGGCGGCCGCCGCCGAGGCCGCGAAGAAGTCCGCCAACTACGTCGCCGCAACCGCGAGCCACTACGCATTGCCCGACAGCGCCAAGGTGCTGATTCGGGACGCCGTCTCCAGCCTGACCGACATCAAGGGCCTGGCGCGCCAGCAGATCATGCGGCTGGGCGACGAGAGCCTGCAGTACGGCATCAAGTGGATGATCAAGATCCTCAAGGATGCGCTGCTCAAGCGAAAGGGAAAGCATGGCGCGACCCTTTCGGCAACCAACGGGGCGAAGGTGCAGGACAAGAAGCCCGGCGGCGAGCAGGGCGCAACGACCGCCCAGGCCCCCGCCAGCGGCGATCCGGGTTGCAAGAGCTGCGCGACGGGCGCCGCCGGCGGCGCCATCAGCCTGGCCACCGGCTGCGAGAGCTTCAGCCACACCGACTTCTCGCTGGCGGCGCCGCTGCCCATCGACTGGACGCGTACCTACCGCAGCAATCTCGGCGCCTTCGACCAGGGCAGCCTCGGCGCGCGCTGGGTCACGCCGTACAGCACGCGCGTGGACATTGCCAAGGCCCTCAAGGGTCGTCGCCAAGGCCGCATGAGCCTGATCTATCACGGTATCGACGGCCGCGGCCACGCCTTCCCGTTGCTGGCCGTGGGCCAGAGCCATCACGACCCGATCGAGGAGATGACGCTCACGCGCCTGAGCGAACGCCTGCTGGTGGCGGACTTCGGCAAGCCCGTGCCGGCCGGCGAGTCTGCCGACTGGCGCGAGACCTATGAACTGGTGGACACCGTGCCCGCCAAGGCCGCGTCGCAGGGCAAGCAGCACTTCCGGCTGGTGGCGCAGCACACGGTGGGCGGCGCCGCCATCGGCCTGCGCTACGACCACGTGATTGCCGCGACCGGCGAGCAGGTGCTCAGCGACATCGTCAGCAAGCAGGGCGAGGTCGTCATCGCCCACGTCGGCACGCAGCCGGATGCCAGCACCGGCCTGATCAAGTCGCTGTGGGAGCTGAAGGGCGGGCAGGTGGTTCGTCAGCTGGCGGCCTACACGCACGACGGCGAAGGCGACCTCGTCACCGCGCAGGACGAGAACGGCGCCGCCTGGCAGTACAGCTACAGCCATCACCTCGTGACCCGCTACGCCGACCGCACTGGCCGCGGCATGAACCTGCAGTACGACGGCACCGGCGTCGACGCCAAGGCCGTGCGCGAATGGTCCGACGACGGTAGCTTCGCGCTCACGCTAGAGTGGGACCGCAACATCCGCCTCACCTACCTGACGGACGCCGCCGGCGGCGAGACCTGGTATTACTACGACGTGCTGGGCTACACCTACCGGATCATCCATCCGGACAAGCTCGAGGAATGGTTCCTGCGCGACGACGCCAAGAACATCACGCGCCACATCCACACCGATGGAACCACCGACGACTACGTCTACGACGCCAAGGGCAACCTGAAGACGCACATCCGCGCGGATGGCAGCAGCATCCACTACGAGTACGACGCGCGCCACCGCGTCACGGGCATCCTCGATGCCGAAGGCGGCGTCTGGAAGCGCGAGCACGACGCCCAGGGCAATCTGGTCGAAGAGACCGACCCGCTCGGCCACAAGACCGGCTACGCCTACGACGAGGCCGGCCGGCCGGTGCGCATCACCGATGCGAAAGGCGGCTCGAAGACGCTCGAGTACATGCCAGCCGGCCAGCTCGCCAGCTACACCGACTGCTCCGGCAAGACCAGCCTGTGGGCATACGATGGCCGCGGGCGCCTCGTCAAAGCCGTCGACGCGGCCGGCAATGCCACCCGCTACCGCTACACCCCCGTCGTGGAGACCGCGACGCAAGGCGACGGCAACCACCCCGGCCACCCGAGTTCGACACCAAACCGCCGTTTTCCGATGTTTTCGCGGACCGGTGCCATATGAATCAAGCACTTAGCTGAGGCGTTTTGATTTTTATGTAGTGGCAATGTTTTATTGCTGATGTGTTGGCAATTGCCCGTATTTTTTTGCTACACTTCTTCTATGTTCATCAAGCTCACCCGCTCAGGCGGCCACACCTACGCCCAGTTGGTGGAGTCCTTCCGAGACGAACACGGCAAACCCCGCCAGCGCACGCTGGCCACCATCGGGCGGGTGGACGAAACAGATGGACAAGTCGACTCACTGCTGGGCGGTCTGCTTCGCGCCAAGGGTCGCTCACTGAGTGAGACATCCGTTCCCCAGGTGCGTTTTGAATCCGCACTGGCCCTGGGCGATGTCTGGGCGCTGGATCAACTCTGGCACGAGTTGGGTTTCGATGGCTTGGCTGCTGTCTTTCGCCGCGCACGCTTTACCAACCCCATCGAGCATGCCCTGCGGGTGATGGTCTTTAACCGGCTGTGCGACCCCGACTCCAAGCTCGGGTGCTGCGCTGGCTGCAAACCGTCAGCATGCCGGGTATCGATGCAGAGGCACTCACCCACCAGCAACTGCTGCGCAGCATGGATGCGCTCATGGACCACCAGGACGCGGTGGATGAATGCGTGGCGGGCCTTTTGCGCCCGCTGATTGATGAGGATCTGTCGGTGGTGTTCTACGACCTGACCACCATCCGCGCCCAAGGACTGAGCCAGCAAGAGGGTGACGTGCGCCGCTATGGGATGTCCAAGGAAGGCATGGTGGTGCGCCAATTCATGCTCGGCGTGGTGCAAACAGCCGACGGCATGCCTATCTATCACGAGGTGTTTGCGGGCAACACAGCCGAGGCACCGACGTTGGAGCCGACCTTGAAGAAGGTGATGGCGCGTTACCCGCACATCCGCCGCCTGGTGGTGGTGGCTGACCGTGGGCTGCTTTCGCTGGACAACATAGAGGCCTTGTCCGAGTTGCGCTTGTCGGGTGGGGCCAGCGGATCAACCGATCAAGCGCTGGAGTTCATCCTGGCAGTGCCGGGGCGGCGCTATGGCGAGTTCGCAGACATACTGGAGCCGATCAACGCCCGAGCCCGAGCCCGCGCATCAGAGCAAGAAACGACAGAAGAGACTATCGATGAGGCGCAATGGCAGGGTCTTCGTCTGGTGGCGGCCCATAACCCGCAGCAGGCGGCCGAGCAGACTGCCAGTCGTCAGGCGCGCATTGACCAATTGCGCCAGCGCGCCGACCAGCTGGTGGGCAAGCTCGATTCGCAAGATGCAGGCAAGGCACACCGGGGTAGAAAGCTGTCTGATGCGGGTGTGACGGCACGCTTCTTCCATGAGGTGAGCGAGGCGCACCTCAAGCGCATCATCAAGGTCGATTTGCATGCCGATCTGTTCACGTATGACATCGACCAGGCAGCTCTGGCCCGCGCCCAGGCGATGGATGGCAAGCTGCTGCTGGTGACCAACGTGGCGGACTTGACACCCAAAGAGGTGGTGCAGCGCTACAAGGCACTGGCAGACATCGAACGGGGATTTCGGGTGCTGAAGTCGGAGATCGAGATTGCGCCGGTGTTCCACCGCCTGCCCGAGCGCATCAAGGCGCATGCGAGCATTTGCATGCTGGCCCTGATCCTGTACCGCGTGATGCGCCAGCGCCTGAAGATGAGTGGCAGCGATTTGTCACCGGAGGCTGCCCTGGCGGACTTGCGGCGAATTCAGCGCCACCGTGTGAGCATCAACAATGCCGCGCCCATTGCGGGCGTCTCTTCCATCGTCCAACGCCAGACCGATGTGCTGGCCGCACTGAAGATCAAAAAACCCCAGCAAGACACCCAATTGAGCCTGCTGTAGTGGCAGCCGAGAGTCTTGGCCCATACAAATCAAGCACTTAGCGCGGTTGGTGTCGAACTCGGGCGGCCAGCTCGAAGAAATCGTGCTGCCCGACGACACGCGCGAGCATTTCGCGCACGACGCCGAAGGCCGCCTGC
Organism: Variovorax paradoxus; assembly: GCF_022009635.1. Lineage (NCBI taxonomy): Bacteria > Pseudomonadati > Pseudomonadota > Betaproteobacteria > Burkholderiales > Comamonadaceae > Variovorax > Variovorax paradoxus. The sequence goes on along the minus strand of NZ_CP091716.1, from coordinate 4,974,367 downwards.
TGTGCCACACCGATGCGCTGGGGCGCCGCACGCGCTACAGCTACACCCGCGCCGGCCTGGTCGCGGGGCGCGTCGATGCCGCCGGCCATACGCTGCGCTACCACTGGGACCTGATGGGCCGGCTCACCGAACTGCACAACGAGAACGGCAGCCGTTACGACTTCAGCTACGACCCCGTGGGCAGGCTGCTCGAAGAAGTCGGCTTCGACAAGAAGTCCACGCAGTACCGCTACGAGCCGACCACCGGCGTGCTGGCCGAGGTGATCGAAGCGGGCCAGGGCACCACGCTCGAGTTCGACGCGCTTGGCCGCCTCGGCGAGCGCCGGGCCGGCGGCGAGGCGGAACGCTTCGCCTACGACGGCAATGGACGGCTGGTCGAGGCCTCCAACAGCGACGCCCGGCTTCAATGGTTCTACGACCGCGCGGGCAACCTCGTGCGCGAACACCAGCACTACCTGGAGAGCTCACGCACGGCGGTCTGGCGCCACGGCTACGACGAACTCAACCAGCGCGTGACCACCATCCGCCCCGACGGACACATCACGCAATGGCTGACCTACGGCTCCGGCCACGTGCACGGACTACTCATCGACGGGCAGGACGTGCTGGGCTTCGAGCGCGACGACCTGCACCGCGAGATCACGCGCGAACAGGGCAACGGCCTGACGCAAAAGCAGCGCTACGACCCGGCCGGCCGCCTGCTCGAACAGCAGATCTCGCAGACCCGGCCCGGCGCGATCGAGTCCCTCGGCGGCATTCGCCGCAGCTATGCGTACGACAAGGCGGGACAACTGGTGGCCATCGGCGACAGCCGCCGAGGCAACCTGAGCTACCGCTACGACCCGGTGGGACGCCTGCTCGAAGCCAACAGCCGCCTGGGGCGCGAGACCTTCGCATTCGATCCTGCAGGGAACATCGGCCACCCTTCTTCAGACACGGAAGGCGATGCACAGGCAGCAGCAGGCCGCATCACCAACCGCGTTGCCGTTCGCCTGGGGGGTGACGGCCGCAGCATGGCCGGCCGGCTCATGGACAACCTGCTGAAGGACTATGCCGGCACCCACTACAAGTGGGACGAGCGCGGCAATCTTGTCGAGCGCAGCCGCAACGGTGAAAAGACGGTATTCACCTGGGACGGCTACAACCGCATGCGCAGCGCCGAAACCTTCGGCGAGACCACGAGCTTCAGCTACGACCCGCTGGGCCGCCGTATCGCCAAGCGCACGGGGCATGCCTGCACCTTGTTCGGCTGGGACGGCGACACGCTGGCGTTCGAAAGCACGCAAAGCACGGAAGCGCGACAGGAACAGATGTGGCGCGGCGACAGCGTCCACTACATCCACGAACCCGGTTCGTTCGTGCCCCTGATGCAGATCAGGCAGGCCCAGGCCGTTGCATTGAGCGAGACCACCGACGTGAAGGCGCTGATCGCGGACAACGGCGGACGCTACGACATCGAGCAGGACCCTCTATGGAATGGGGAGCAGAGCCGGACACCCGCGCCGTTCGGCAAGGAAGAGATCGCCTTCTACCAGTGCGATCACCTGGGTACGCCGCAGGAGCTGACGGATCACGAGGGGCGTGTGGCCTGGTCGGCGAGCTACAAGGCTTGGGGGGAGGCGAGGCAGGCGATCAGTGAGGCGGGCAGGAGGGCTGGCTTCCGGAACCCTATCCGCTTCCAGGGGCAGTATTGGGATGACGAGACGGGGCTGCATTACAACCGGTACCGGTACTACGACCCTCTTGCGGGAAGGTTCATATCAAAGGATCCTATTGGCCTGAAGGGAGGAGTGAACGCACTTTTTTATGCCCCAAATCCAGTGGAATTTATTGATCCACTAGGATTGCAGGGAAATCGGGCTAATCGCAGAGCGGGGAAAATTCTTGCTGACAATGATGCTGCAACGGGAGGGCATGCTTACTCTCGGCATGGCGCTCACACAACAATGCCGGAGCAGGAAAGGCGTGCTATGACTGGCGTGCCTCCCGATAATCCATGCAAAATTCCGCAAACTCACGGTCCTGATTCAACAAGATTTATTAGGAATACCGATCAATTGGATGCTATTCAGAAAGGGCGGTCTGCAATGAATGCCTCTGGTCAAAACAGTGCCACATTCGATATGGGAAGAACTATTGGTGAAGGCTATCGTAGCGGTGGAGGATGTCCCATCACTACATCGCGCGTCACAGTTCGCAGAAATAATTCTGGAGATGTATATACGGCGTATCCGCAGTTATGAAATCGTTGAATTTGAATTATCTGCGTGGAGTTTATGATTTTTTGTTTGGCAAGAGCGATGAGGAGTTGGAAGGGTTTGATATTAATTTGGATGCCAATAGAAAGATTCTTTTTGAAGAGATGGGGCGTAGCTTTTCAAAATTCGGCCCAATTTCAAAAGAAAACATAATCAATGGAATTAATTTCATTTTGATTAACTGCTCCGACGACCAGTTGTGGCGGAGTGCGATTCCTCACGATCTTCCTCTTAATCGCGTAATAGATAGGCGAAATTATTTGAAAGATATGCTTTTTGCGTTAACAAAAACAACTCCATCTTTGGTGGATGCAAAAGATTTTGTTTTGATTGATGAAATCGGGCCCAACGGCTTGGATTATTCGAAATAGAAGAGGATTCTTCTTGGTGGCGCGTAACCAGGAAGGCCTCGGTCGATGACCTTATGGCCCAGCTGTGGTCGCTTCATTTCCCGCGATCCGATCGGCTTATTCGGCCGCCTGAATCTGCATTGGATGAAAAGACGGGCTGCACTACAACCGGTATCGGTACTACGACCCGCAGAGTGGGCGATTTGTCTCAGATGATCCTATCGGGTTGGTCGGCGAAATCAACTTGTGCCAGTACGCGCCGAAACCAGTGGATTAAGTGGATTCGGTGGGGCTAGCGCGCAAAAGAATTCCTAAACCTTCTCCGCTGCCGGCTGAGCCTAAGAAATGCACAGCCACAAGATCTTCGAAGGACGCTCGTCGAGAGGTCATGCGTCGTGCCGGTATAGCAACGTCTTCTATGCCGTTTGCTCAACGCACTCCACCCAAGACAACTTCGGGATTCGAGCAATATCTGTATAAGACCACTGGTGAAGGCGGCAGAGAGCGAACAATGGTCGTCTCACATCACGAACCCGATAGCGACCACGCTTGTGCTCATTGGCATGCAGCCGAAGCAAAAACCATCGATTCAAATGGGTTGCCATCCACGTTTTCCAATGGTGCATGGAAATATCAAGCAAACGGATCTGTAGTGGAGCACAAATGATCGAGTTTAATCTGACAAAAACTCAGGAGAAAAAATTTGCTCTTATGCAGAGGATGAATTTTGAGAGATTATCTCTCGATCCAAGTTTTGCTTTGGGTGTGATTGAATTTCCTGAATCTTCAATTCTCCTGCAGAAAATAAGCGACATCGCAAATTCTAAAAATAATTCGGAAGTGCAGGGAAGGGAACGTTTGTTTGAGTACTTGCTGAATTTCTCGATAAATCAAGATGAGGCGTATTTTTTAATTCTTCCTGGCCTTTTGCCTCAAAATGGTTTTACTTATACAAAGTATCCCGCGATTAAGGTTGATGCAAAAAAAATACATCCGCTTCTCAATTTGGTGCGAGGAAAAATTGCTGAGCCAGATTATTTTTCATTGGTCTCCGAAAAGCTTGAGCACGGTATCGTTTTGGATGTTTATGCAGGAAATCCAGAATTGCATGGAACCGATAAGGAAATTCTCCAAATTGCCACTTGGTAATCAGCTTAATGATCGCGAGTTTGTGTCAATGGATTCGATGAAAACACATATCGGAATTCGTAATCCTATCGATTTGCGGTCTATGATTTATATGAATTTGGAGATCGAATGGGGAAACATAAAGGTAATGCGGGCAGGATCATTGATTTAAAATAATTGAAGCGCAAGAACGGAAATTCATGATCAATTCTGTGAGTGAGTTTATGGCATTGTGTGATTCGAGGGACGAATCAGGTATTGCCCGATCGCTTCGGGATGAGGCGCCTTTTGGCGTGTGGGAAGAGTTGATTTTGAATTTTCAATCTCGAAAAATTGATGTGGCGCAAAATATAACAATTTCAGTCGCGGTGATGGGTTTTAGCCATTCATGGGGACGAGATTGTGCGATCAATTTTGGCGGAAAAAAGAAATTTGCCATCAGATATTTTCAAGTTGCTGTCGAAAGATTCTAGCTCGTTAGTTCGAAGGAAGATTGCGGCAAATAAAAAAACTCCTCTTGTCATGGTGGGGAATCTTGCCAATGATGAAGATGAGGATGTTGCACGTGTTGCGAAATTCAGATTGAAATGAGGCGGACGAAAGGGGAAATAGAAGAACGCGGTGATTAATGCCCACGGTGGGCACTACAACATTGAGCAGTAGCTGTTATGGAATGGGGAACAGAGCCGAACATCCGCGCCGTTCCGCAAGGAAGAGATTTCTTTCTAGCAATGCGATCACCTGGGTACGCCGTAGGAGCTGACGGATTGCGAGGGGCCTGTTGCCTGGTCGGGAGCTACAAGGCTTGGGGGGAGGCGAGGCAGGCGATCAGTGAGGCGGGCAGGAGGGCTGGCTTCCGGAACCCTATCCGCTTCCAGGGGCAGTATTGGGACGACGAGACGGGGCTGCATTACAACCGGTATCGGTACTACGACCCGTACGTGGGTCGATTCGTTAGGGCTTCAGCGGTCAAAAGGATGTCCTGACGCACTTGAAAAAGCGAAGCAAGAAGCCGCAAGGCTCAGGGCAGCAGGTGGAAAACTACCTACGGCAACGTGCGCGATGGTAAACCGCAGAACCGGAAAGGTATACACCGGCACCAGTGGGGCAAAGCCTTCCAATTCAGCGCTAAGTTGGGGGTGAGTCTTGGGACACTCATAACTGCGCGGAAATTGATGCCGCAAACAAGGCGATAAAAGGTGGGTCGTCGATCGTTGATCTCGATGTGGCAACTGTTTATACAAAATCTGGAGCGCCAATGCCGTGCTGCAGAAATTGTTCTGTAACCTTTGGAAATTTTAAAGTCTTGGCGGGCAAGAGGTGAGTTGATGAGCTATCAATTTAATGGCGAATTGATTTCAATTTTGGAGCGCTCTGGGTGGAGTTCGATGCGAAAGGCAAGAACAAATCAGTATGCCTCTGATTGGAAGAGGGATGGCTACAAGGTATTCCAGCAGGCCTTGGATTTTTCTGCGTCTTTTGGAGAAATAAGATTAGCGCACCCTGCGTATGCCGGAGGTGCTTTTGATGAGAGTTATTTTGACCCTTCTGCTGCAACGCGACGCTTGGATCGAGCTTGGGTGGTTGAGGATTACGAGGGGCTTGCAATGGAGCGATTAATTCCAGTTGGCCAAGGGTATTCTGGGCATTTGAATTATTTGATCGGTGATCGGGGTGGCTTTTATGGTGGATACGACGATTATTTTTGCAGAATAGGGAAAACCGTGGAGGAAGCAATGAAGAAGATTTTGCTTGGAGGAAATTTCGAAAAACTGCCTGGCCTATAGGGCGTACATCGTCTGTCGACAGGATGAAATCCAACAGCGGCGTCGATATGTTAATTTTCCAAAGGATCTAGATGGCTGAAATGAAGGAGGTTTGGGTTTTTAATGGGCTGGACGCAAAGTTCCCTTCTGCGGTTTTTGCGATCCAAGAGGACGCTTTGGAATGGATTGAGAAGTATCGGCTGACTGGTGTTTTGACTAAATATCCAGTGGGGATTTCTATTTATGACTGGGCGATTGAAAGTGGTAATTTCAAGGTGAGATCAAAAAAAGATCTAATGCCGAAATTTATAGAGGGATTTTCGAGCGCAGCGCAAGAGCATATGCATTTTAAAAATGGGGCTTTCGATTGATTTTTTTGGAGAAAATTTACTCCATTCGTATTGAGGCGCACTGTAGCCATTGCGTGAAACTTTCAATCGAAGATGGCCGCGCCGAGTTCTGTCAGGAACGGTGAATTTGTTGTTGTTTTGCTAATTCTGTCAAATCGTCCTTGATTGATAAGATGTTTGTGAGAAATAAAAATGCCAGGGCCGTACAGCGAAGATGAAGAGAAAGCACTCGACGTTATCGAAGATCAGCTAATGGCTGCTCAGGTTTCTTCGGCTCGCATGATGAAGATGTATGCGGAATTTCTGCGCAAGTGCATCTTGGCTCGTCACTTTGACAGCACTGTTCCATCGATGCAGTTGGTTTTTATCTCCAAGCATCTTTTGACGGCAATATCCAGTTTTGGCACAGATAGCGGTGACGAATTGCGGAGGTCGAGTAGACGTGAACTCTGGTTTTTGTCCGATCGCTTTGAAAAAGAAAATCCAACCTTGGCTGCTTTGAGTCGATGCGCCGTTTGTTGCTGCAGTGAGGAGGGCGAATGGAATCCTGAGAATAGCGAGAGCCTGACGCCTATTCCGTTCTACCTTTTTCTGCTCAAGCGACTCGATTCCAATATGGGGCTCGAGTTTTTGAGATATGCGCGTGTCCACCTGCTTGATTTTGCTTGATAAAAAATCCATTCGGCAGATCCGGATCAAGGCAGCCATAAATAAGCTCATGCAGCAAGTGGAAGAGCCGGCGATTTATTTTGGTAGGAAATTTGCGGTAACGAAAACTTCAGCGATGAGCTCGCTGAATAAACGGGCGGAAAAATGAGTTCTCAAATAATCATCCTCAACCACGACCTCTGGCGCAAAGGCACCGGCGGCGCCCCTGCCGGCTTGATCGGCCAAGCCGACAGCTTTGCCTACGCAGGCCTCGACCTGAACCTTGCGCAGTTCGCATCCAGTACCTTCTCCGCGAGCAGCTTCACGAGCACCACCTTCAAGCAAGCAGGCTGGACTGCGTGCCAATTCACCAACTGCACCTTCAGCGCATGTGACTTCGAAGGCATCGCCATTTCCGGCTGCACGTTCGTCAACTGCACATTCAGCCATTCGCGGTTCAACGCAGCCCGGCTCAGCGACTCGAGCTTCAGCCGGTGCACCTGGACCGATCTCAACTTCGACGGCAACACATGGTCGAGCCTCGACGTGCTCGACTGCCGCGGCAACCGGATCCAGGCCAGCAACCTGCAAGGGGAGCGCGTGAACTTCACGGGAAGCGAGTTCGAGGACATGAATTTCGAGAACGCCCGGATCAACAGCTGACAGCGATCCAGACGAGACCCCCAGAGAAGACCCCCCCTACGCTGATGCACCCACCTCCGGGTTTCCGATAACTAAATCAGCTTGATTTAGTCCATCTCCTGGCCGATAGTCGCCCTGCGCCCGGACGCCGAGCCTTTCACTTCAAGAAAGCCCGAGCGATCCGGTTCCAAAAGACCGCAGGCGCTACGCCGCCTGTCCAAGGAGACACACCATGCTCAGCAGCTCCCGCTCCATCCTGGCCGTGGCGGCCATGTCCCTCGTTGCGGCCAGCGGCGCCTTCGCCGCCGACCAGCCCATCATCGGTCTCGTCACCAAGACCGAAACCAATCCCTTCTTCGTCAAGATGAAGGAAGGCGCGCAGGAAGAGGCGAAGAAGCAGGGCGCCAAGCTGCTCTCGGGCGCGGGCAAGGCCGACGGCGACAACGCGGGCCAGATCACGGCGATGGAGAACATGATCGCGGCCGGCGCCAAGACCATCCTGATCACGCCGAGCGATGCGAAGGCCATCGTGCCCGCGATCAAGAAGGCGCGCGACAAGGGCGTGATGGTGATCGCGCTCGACAGCCCGGCCGATCCGCCGGACGCCACCGACGCGCTGTTCGCCACCAACAACTACACGGCCGGCGTGCTGATCGGCGAATACGCCAAGGCCGCGATGGCGGGCAAGCCCGCGAAGATCGTCGCGCTCGACCTGCTGCCGGGCCACCCGGTGGGCGCGCAGCGCCACAACGGCTTCATGAAGGGCTTCGGCCTGCCGGCCAACGACCCGAAGTCGAACGAACTGTCGAAGGCACCCGAGATCGTCTGCATGGCCGACAGCTACGGCGACCAGGCAAAGGCGCAGACGGTGATGGAAAACTGCCTGCAGAAGGCGCCCGACGTGAACCTGGTCTACACCATCAACGAACCCGCGGCGGCCGGTGCGTACAACGCGCTCAAGCGCGCGGGCAAGGAAAAGGGCGTGATGATCGTGTCGGTCGATGGCGGCTGCCAGGGCATCAAGGACACGGCCGCGGGCATCATCGCCGCGACCTCGCAGCAGTACCCGCTGAAGATGGCCGCGATGGGCGTGGCCGCGGGCGTGGAGTTCGCCAAGACCGGCAAGAAGGCCTCGGGCTATGTGGACACCGGCGTCACGCTGATCGCCGGCAAGAGCGTGGCGGGCGTCGACAGCAAGGACACCAAGACAGGCGCCGAGCTGTGCTGGGGCAAGAAGTAATCCGCTGCTGACGAACCGATTCACGACGAAGCCATGGCGAAGTCTCCAACGCACCACATTCCGTGGGGCGCCCTCGGGCCGTGGCTGGCCCTGCTCGGCGCCTGCATCTTCTTTGCGACCCAGTCGGACCGCTTTCTCACCGGCGGCAATCTCTCGCTGATCCTGCAGCAGGTGATGGTGGTCGGCGTCATCGCCATCGGCCAGACGCTGATCATCCTCACGGCGGGCATCGACCTGTCGTGCGGCATGGTGATGGCGCTGGGCGGCATCATCATGAGCAAGTTCGCCACCGAACTGGGGCTGCCGGCGCCGGTGGCCATCCTTTGCGGCATCGGCGTGACGACGCTGTTCGGCCTGCTCAACGGCCTGCTGGTCACGCGCATCAAGCTGCCGCCCTTCATCGTGACGCTGGGCACGCTGAACATCGCCTTCGCGATCACGCAGCTGTATTCGTCGTCGCAGACCATCACCGACCTGCCGGGCGGCCTCACGGGCCTGGGCACCACCTTCAGCATCGGCAACGCCGAGGTGGCGTGGGGCGCGGTGCTGATGCTGGTGCTCTACGGCCTTGCATGGTTCGTGCTGCGCGAGACGGCGGCGGGACGCCACATCTACGCGGTGGGCAACAACGCCGAGGCCACGCGGCTGGTCGGCATTCCGACGCAGCGCGTGCTGCTGGGCGTGTACGTGGCGGCGGGCGTGCTGTACGGCATTGCGTCGCTGCTGTCGGTGGCGCGCACCGGCGTGGGCGACCCGAACGCGGGCCAGACCGAGAACCTCGACGCCATCACGGCGGTGGTGCTCGGCGGCACCAGCCTCTTCGGCGGACGCGGCATCGTGCTGGGTTCGCTGATCGGCGTGCTGATCGTGGGCGTGTTCCGCAACGGGCTCACGCTGATGGGCGTGTCGTCGATCTACCAGGTGCTGGTGACCGGCGTGCTGGTGATTCTTGCGGTCACGGCCGATCAACTCTCGCGCCGGGGAGCCCGCTGATGAACGTCGTTGCAAACCCCAAGATCGTGATGCAGGCCAAGGGCCTGGTGAAGCGCTACGGGCAGGTCACGGCGCTCGACGGCGTCGACTTCGAACTGCGCGAAGGAGAAATCCTCGCGGTGATCGGCGACAACGGCGCGGGCAAGTCCTCGCTCATCAAGGCGCTGTCGGGCGCGGTGGTGCCCGACGAAGGGCAGATCCTGCTCGACGGCAAGCCGGTGAACTTCCGCAATCCGCTGGACGCGCGCCGCGCCGGCATCGAGACGGTCTATCAAGACCTGGCCGTGGCCCCGGCCATGACCATCTACGAGAACCTGTTCCTCGGCCGCGAGCTGCGACGCCCCGGTTTCATGGGCAATGTGCTGCGCATGCTCGACAAGAAGAAGATGCTGAGCGAAAGCACCGCGCGCATGGCCGACCTGAAGGTCGGCATCCAGTCGATGACGCAGGCGGTCGAAACGCTTTCGGGCGGCCAGCGCCAATGCGTGGCTGTGGCGCGCAGCGCGGCCTTCGCGCGGCACGTGGTCATCATGGACGAGCCCACCGCCGCGCTCGGCGTGAAGGAGGGCAACATGGTGCTCGAGCTGATCCGCCGCGTGCGCGACCGGGGCCTGCCGGTGGTGCTCATCAGCCACAACATGCCGCACGTGTTCGAGGTGGCCGACCGCATCCACGTGGCGCGGCTGGGCAGGCGCGCGGCCGTGCTCGACCCGAAGAAAATCAGCATGAGCGACACGGTGGCCGTGATGACCGGCGCCATGACCGCCGAGCAGTTGCCCGCGGAGGCGCATGCCTAATGCGGACACCGCCGCGCGCACGCCCGACCTGCTGCGGCTTCGCGGCTCCAACCAGGTCGGCATGCGCCAGTTCAACGAACGCACGGTGCTGCAGGCGCTGCGCGTTCACACGAGCCTGCCCAAGGCCGACCTCGCGCGGCTCACCGGGCTGAGCGCGCAGACCATCGGGCTCATCACCGCGCGGCTCGAGGAAGACGGGCTCATCGTCAAGCAGAACCGCGTGCGCGGGCGCATCGGCCAGCCTTCGGTGCCGTTGGCGCTGAACCCCGACGGCGCGTTCTCCATCGGCATCAAGGTGGGCCGGCGCGGCGCCGAGTGGCTGCTGATCGACTTCACCACGCGGGTGCGTGATCGTCACATCGTGCATTACGACTTTCCCGACGTGGACGAGCTGCTGCCCGCCATCGCGCAGCACATCCACCGGCTGCGCGACGGCCTGGGGCCGCTGGCCGCGCGCAACGTGGGCGTGGGGCTCGCGGCGCCGTTCCAGCTCGGCGGCTGGCATCGCACGCTGGGGCTGTCGAAGGCGCAAGCCGACCTGTGGAACCAGATGGACCTGGCGGCCGAGGTGCGCGCGCGCACCGACGTGCCGGTGAGCTTCGCGCGCGACACCGTGGCCGCCTGCGTGGCCGAGCTGGTGGGCGGGCGCGGGCATGACCTGAAGAGCTTCCTGTACATCTTCGTCGATACCTTCGTGGGCGGCGGGCTGGTCATCAACTCGCACCTGCACACCGGCGCGCACGGCAACGCGGGCGCACTGGCGTCGCTGCCCATGCAGCCGCCCGGCCGCGGCGGCGCGCTGCCGGCGCAGCTCGTCGCGCAGGCCTCGCTCTGGGAGCTGGAGCAGCGCCTGGCGGGCGAGGGCCTCGACGCGATGGCCGCCTATGACGACCGCGCATTGCAGGCGCCTTTCGCGGCCTCCACCCAGGCCTGGCTGGAAAGCGCATCGCAGGCGCTCGCGCATGCCATCGTGAACGGCGCCGCCATGCTCGACCTGGCCGACGTGGTGGTGGACGGATCGATGTCGCGCCTGCTGCTGCAGGCCCTGCTGGAGCACACCCGCGCCGCGCTCGACCGCTGCAACTGGGAAGGCCTGTGGCGTCCGCAGCTGCATGGCGGCAGGGCCGGTGCGCAAGCCTGCGCGCTGGGCGGCGCGATGCTGCCGCTGCACGCGAACTTCGCGCCGGACCACGACGTGTTCCTGAAGGCTGCCTAGCCCGGCTTGCGCGCTCGTGCCAAGGCCAGAGCCTCGGCGAGCAGGGGCTTCACCTTGTCGAAGGTCTGTGTGCTGGGGGAGATCACGCTCACCCAGTACATCTTCCCGTACACGGGGTGGGGCATCAGCGTGTCCAGTGCGGCCGGGTCGGCGGCTGCCGCCGGCGCTTCGCCGAACAACGCGCGGAAGCTCTCCTTGCCCACGCCGATGTTCAGGCGAAACGCGCCCGGGCGGTCCAGCTTCGAGGCGTTGTCGAACTCGCTGTCCTTGGTCACGATCGTGGCAAAGGGAAACTTGTTGTCCGCGTCGTGGAAGAAGAAGGTGTTGTCGTCGGCGATCTGGAAGTGGCCGCCGGCCAGCATGTCGATCAGGTAGTCAGTGATGGCGTCTTCGGTCATGGCGCCATCTTGCCTGCGTTCAGGACGGCCAGCGGCGCAGGCCCAGCCCGTCGGCCAGCTTCCGGTAGGCCGCGATCTGCGCCTGCACGTAGTCGTCGAGCGCGGTGCCGGTGAGCGCGAAGGGATACAGCCCGTGCCGCTCGAGCAGGGCGGCGTAGCCCGGCGCGGCGCTCGCTTCGCGGAAGGCGGCGGTCCAGGCACGCACGGCTGCCTCCGGCACGTCCGCGCTCAGGTAGAGGCCGCGCACGGTCGGCCAGACCAGGTCCACGCCTTGCTCGCGCGCGGTCGGCACGCCGGTGAGCCCGCCGCCCAGCCGTTCGTCCGACAGCACCGCGAGCAGCCGCACGGCGGCACCGCCCGCAATGGCCTGCAGTGCTTCTGCCGCGTCGCCGGGGAAGGCGTCGACATGCTTGCCCTGCAGTGCCGAAAGCGCATCGCCGCCGCCCTCGAAAGACACGAAGCGCATTGCCTTGTGGTCGCGCCCCGCGGCGCGCACCAGCAGCGCGGCCTTCACCCAGTCCTGGCTGCCGACCGTGCCGCCCGCGCCGAAGGCGATGCGCGACGGGTCTTGCCGCAGCGCGGCGACCAGGTCCTGCAGGCGTTTGAAGGGGGAGTCGCGGTGCACGGCGATCACGCCGTAGTCGGTGCCCAGCGTGGCGATCCAGCGCACGGCCGAAGGCGGGTGCGGACCGAAGCGGCCCTGTGCCAGGTTGAGCAGCGAGCCGCTGGAAAACGCGACCAGCGTGCCCGGCCCGCCGAGCTTGCCGGTGGCGATGCGGTCGAACGCGACGGCACCGATGCCGCCCGGCAGGTAGCGCTGCGCGAGCGGCGGACGGCCGGGGCGCACGGCCTGCAGCGCGTCGCGGGCGAGCGCGCAGGTCAGCGCGAAGCCGCCGCCGGCCTTGGCGGGGATCACGCAATCGGCGGCGTCCATGGATGGATCGTCGGCCGCTGCCGCGCGCAGGCTTGCTGGCACGAGCAGCGCGGACAGCGCGCGCAAGGCGTGGCGGCGGTTGGCGTGAAGGGGCGCGGGCATGGGGTTGTGGCGGGCGGTTCAGTGCGCCGCCGGACGGGGCCACCAGATGATCGCATGCAGCCCTGGCTCGGCTTCGCGTGATTCGAGCCGCAGCTCGCCTTGGTGCCGCTGCGCGATCGAGCGCGCAATGGCCAGCCCGAGCCCGAAGCCGCCCTTGCCGGCGCGCGCGCCACGTCGAAAGCGCTGGCCCAGCGCGGCGCGCTCCTCGTCGGACAGGCCCGGCCCGTCATCCTCGACGTTGAGGCTCCAGCCCGCCGCGTCGCCGGCGGCGAACAGCGTGATCGTGCCTTCGGCGGGCGTGTAGGCGATGGCATTGGTCACGAGGTTGCTCAGCGCCTCGCGCATCAGCCCCCGGTCGGCGATGGCGATGAATTCCGGTGTGGGCGAGTGAATGCCCAGGTCGATGCGCTTGGCGCGCGCCAGCGGCAGCAGGTCGACCGCCACTTCGCGCAGCAGCGCCGCCATGTCGAAGCCGGCGGGCTCGACCGACACCGTGTCGCTGCGCCCGAGCGCGAGCAACTGCTGCGCGCTGCGTGTCGCGCGGCCGATCTCGGTGCCCAGCGCGTCGAGCGCGAGCTGGATCTGCGCCGGATCCTGCTCGCGCCGGGCGTAGTCGGCCTGCATCTGCAGCGTGGTGAGGTGGGTGCGCAGCTGGTGCGAGGCGTCGTCCAGGAACTGGCGCTGCTGCGTCACCAGGTCTTGCGTGCGCGTCATCTGCTGGTTGACCGCCGCGACCAGCGGGCGCACCTCGGCGGGCAGGTCGGCCTCGGCGATGCGCGTGAGGTCTTCGGGCGTGCGCGCCTGTACCTCGCGCGCCAGCCTCGACAGCGGGCGCAGCGCCGCGGCCAGCGCCACGGCGGTGCCGCACAGCAGCATCGCCAGCACCAGCCCGTCGCGCAGCGCCGCGCTGCGCACCAGCCGCGCGGTGAACTCCTGCCGCGAGCGCGTGCTTTCCCCCACCTGCACCAGCACGCTGCGCCCGGTGCTGCCGGCCGGCGCGCGGTCGAGGTCGCGGCGGTAGGCGGCGAGGCGTACCGGTTCGCCGAAGTAGGTCGCGTCGTAGAAGGCCGGCGTGCCCATCTTCAGTTCGGCCGGCGGCGCGGGCAGGTCGGCGCTGCCCAGCTCGACCAGCCCGTCGGAGGTCGATACCCTGAAGAAAACCTGCCCGCTCGCCGTGAGCTCGAAGAACTCGAACATCGTGTACGGCAACTCCACCGACAGGCCGCCCGAGGCGGTCGAGATGTTGGCGTCGATGGACTTGAGCGCGCCCAGCAGCGAGCGGTCGTAGGCGGCGTTGGCTGCGGCCAGTGCGTCGTGCCGCGTCATCCACAGTTCGAGCCCGGTCACGACCAGCAGCGCGGGAAACAGCAAAAGCGCCAGGCGCTGCCACAGGCTGGCGCGCCGCAAGCGTGCATTCAGCCGCAACGACGGCATGCCCACCTAGTCCGCTTCCAGCACATAACCCAGCCCGCGCAGCGTGACGATGCGCACGCCGCTGCCGTCCAGCCGCTTGCGCAGCCGGTAGACGAAGACTTCCACCGCCTCCGGGTGCACTTCCTCGTCGTCGGAGAACACGCGCTCCAGGATCTGCTGCTTCGACAGCGGTTCGCCGCTGCGCTGCACCAGCACGCGCAGCACCGCCAGCTCGCGCGGCGACAGCGCCAGCGTTTCGCCGCCCAGCGTGAAGTGCCGGCGCGCGCCGTCGTACACCAGCGGCCCGCAGGCCAGCCGCGGATGCTCCACGCCGCGCGCGCGGCGCACCAGGGCATGCAGCCGCGCCTCGAGTTCGGCCAGCGCGAAGGGCTTGGCGAGGAAGTCGTCCGCGCCCGCGTTGAGCGAGGCCACGCGTTCGTTGAGCGAATCGCGCGCCGTGAGGATCAGCGCGGGCAGCCGCTGGTCGCGCTCGCGCAGGCGTTGCAGCACCGTGTGCCCGTCGAGCCCGGGCAGGCCCAGGTCGAGCACCAGCGCGTCATGGTCGCGCTGCTGCAGCGCCCGGTCGGCCAGGCGCCCGTCGTCCACCCATTCGACTTGGATGCCCGCATGCTCCAGCGCCTTGCAGAGCCAGGTGCCCAGGGTGTGTTCGTCTTCGGCCAGCAGGATGCGCATGGCGCCGATGCTAGAGCGTGAAACGCTCAATCCGGCTTGATGTTTGCCCTTGCGATCACCTTCTGCCAGCGCGCCTGCTCCGCCGCGATGAACTGCGTGAACTGCTCGGGCGTGCCGCCGATGGCCTCGGCCGCATCGGCCGTCAGCCGCTGCATCGAGTCGGGCGACTTCACCGCCTTCATCGTCTCGGCCGAGAGCTTGGCCAGGTTGGCCGGCGCGAAATTGGCCGGCGCCAGCATGCCGTACCACTGCGTCATCTCGAAGCCGGGGAAGCCCTGCTCGGCCACCGTGGGCACGTCGGGCAACTGCGCCAGGCGCTTGGCCGAGCCGGTCGCGATGCAGCGCACCTTGCCCGCCTTGATGAACGGAATGATCGCCGCCGCGCCGATGGCCGACGCGTCGAGCCGGCCCGAGAGCAGGTCGGTCACCATCGGCCCGGTGCCGCGGTAGGGCACGTGCAGCATGAACACATCGGCCGTCATCTTCAGGTACTCGAAGGCCAGGTGCCCCGCGCTGCCGTTGCCGGCCGAGCCGTAGCTGAGCTTGCCCGGCTTCGACTTGGCATACGCGATGAACTCCTTGAGGTTCTTCGCCGGCACGTCCGGGTGCACCACGTAGAGGCTGGGCACCTTGGCCAGCAGGCTCACGGGCTTGAAGTCCTTGTTCGCGTCGTAGGGCAGCTTGGCGAAGATGTACGGGTTGACCGCCAGCGTGCCGATGTGGCCGAGGATGATCGTGTGCTGGTCGGTGCTGCGCGCCACCTCGCTCATCGCGATGTTGCCGGCCGCGCCGGGCTTGTTGTCGACGAACACGCTTTGGCCCAGCGTGCGCGAAAGCTCGGCGGCGGTCGAGCGCGCGACGATCTCCGAGCTGCCGCCGGGCGCGAAGGGCACGACGAAGCGGACCGACTTGCTGGGCCAGGCGTCTTCCGCGCGCGCCAGTGAAGGCAGCAGGCCGCCAAGGCCGAGGGCGCCGCCGGCCTGGAGCCAGTGGCGGCGGTTCAGGCGGGCGGCGTCGGGGGAAAGGAAGTCGGACATGGGCTTGTGTCTCCAGCGCTTTGGAATTGAAAGCGCGCATCCTGCCCGGCGGATGCTGTCGGAATGCTGTCAGTTGCCGTCCGTCCAGTAGTCGCGGCCGAATTCGTCCGCCAGCCTGGCAATCAAGCGCTCGACGCGCGCAAGCACGGTCTCGACCTGTGCGCGCACGGGCGCGTAGGCGAAGCGCAGGTTGTGGAAGGTCTTGCCTTCGTCGGGATCGTCGTCGCGCAAGTACAGCATGCCGTCGTGCAGCCTCAGGTCGAAGAACCAGCCTTGCTCGTAATCGGAGAAGACCTCGCCCGGCATGCCTGCCGTCAACGATTCGATGAAGGCTCGCCCCTCGCTGAAGCGGTCGTGCCACGGAAAGCTCAGCAAAAAGCTCCCCGGTGCGTGGACGACCGGCCTGTTCCAGAAATGGATGGTGTCGGCGATGTTCTTGCCGCGTTGCGCGGCTTTGGCGAGCAGGTCGCGGTAGTGGCGGTGGAGTTCTTCCTCGTGGCCAACGCAGTCGGCCGACAGCACGAAGCCCTGTTCCGCCCCCGGTATGGCCGGCTGGTAAAGCGGCTCGCGCAGGTTCCGCCATTGTTCGGGCGAGATGTGCGACGAGGGGCCGTAGTAGAACGAGGGCTCCACGATGAAGGCGATGTCGATGCGCACGCCTTCCACGGGCTCCGACTGCAACGCCCAGTCGGGCAACGCCGTCTGGGCCGTGGAAGCCGGCGTGTTGGCGTTCACGGTGACTCTCAGATCAGGTTGCGCATCGCCTGCGCCGTCTCCCGCAGCACCGGCAGCACCCGCGCCACCGCGTCTTCCGAGCTTTCGTGCCCCATCGGCATGGTGATGTTCAGCGCGCCCACCAGCGTGCCGTGTCGGTCGCGCAGGGGCGCCGCGATGCCGCGCGAGTTCAGGTCGAGCTGCTGTTCCGACAGCGCCCATCCCTGGGCCCTGATGCGCGCCAGCTCGAGCTTCATGCGCTCCATGCTCGCGATGGTGTGCGAGGTGAAAACCGTCAGCTGCCTGGTCGCCAGCCATTCGTTCAGTTCGGCGTCGCTGCGCAGCGCCAGCATCAGCATGCCTGATGCGGTTACCTGGGCCGGCACGCGCGCGCCCAGCACATAACCGGTGCTCATGCTGCGGTTCGGGCCGTTGCGCGCGATGTAGACCACCTCGTCGCCGTCCATCACGCTGAGATAGGCGATTTCGTTGGTGCCGGCGGCCACGCGCTGCAGGAAGGGCTGCACCACGCGCGGCAGGCGGGCCGATTCCAGGTACGAGCGGCCCAGCCGCAGCACGCGCGGCGTGAGCCAGAACAGCTTGCCGTCGCTGGCCACGTAGCCCATGTGCTGCAGCGTGAGCAGGTAGCGCCGCGCGGCGGTGCGGGTCATGTTCGTGCGCTGGCCCGCCTGGCTGGCGGTGAGGCGCGGGTTGGCATCGTCGAAGGCCTCGATGATGCTCACGCCGCGCTCCAGGCCGGCAATCCAGTCGCGCTTGTCCAGGCCCGCGGGAGGTGTCGAGTCGTCCTTGCTCATGGCCGGAAGTGTGCCTGCGCCAAGGCAGTCGGCGTAGGCATTCGGTGCAGGTGAAAACCCTTGATTTGAACGATTAACGATTTTTGCAGATCGATTATCGAACGTTTTATCGGACGTAGGCCTGCATGAACCGCGCGAAGAGACTATAAAGCTCGGCATCCGGCCTCGAAAAGAGCGATTGACGAACGGAAGCAAGCACATGAGCCATTCCATCAGCGGCAGCACCCAGGCGTACCTGATTCCGGGCGACCCGGTCCGAAATGTGCGGCTGCCGCGCATGTTCAACGCGGTCTTCGAGCGCTTCGGCATCGACGCGGTGCTGCTGCCCATGCAGGTGCCGGTGCGCGATTTCGCGGTGTTCTTCAAGTCGGCGTTCCTGGCGCGCAACGTGCGCGGCATGGTGATCGCGCCGCCGCACAAGCCGCTGGTGGTCGACCTGCTCGACGGCTGCGGGCTCTTCGGGCGCGTGGCGGGTTCGGTGAACGTGGTGCGCCGCACCGAAGGCGACCAGCTCGAAGGCGACCTGTTCGACGGCGAAGGCCTGATCGGCGCGCTCGACCACTGCAACATCCCCTTTCGCGGCAAGCGCGTGCTGATCGTCGGCGCGGGCGTGAGCGCCGCGGCCATCGGCGTGGCGCTGGCCGAGGGCGGCGTGGTGAACGGTGCGACGCACATCGCCTTCTACGACAAGGCCGCCGGCAAGGCGGCGGGCGTGGCCGCCAAGCTCGACGCCTTCTTCGACGCCACGGTGGTGGCGGTCGACAGCAACGCGCCCGAGGGCTACGACCTGGTCGTCAACGCCACGCCGCTCGGCCTGGTCGAGGGCGACGCGCTGCCGGTCGACGTGGCGCGCATGGACGACCATGCCGCGCTGTTCGACATCCTTTTGCGCAACCAGCCCACGCCGCTGGTGCGCGCGGCCCGCGCGCGCGGGCTCAACGCGCAGGCCGGCTTCGAGATGCTGATCCAGCAGATGCCGCACTACATGCGCTACTTCGGCCACGCGGACGCGGCAGAAGCGCTGCGCGCCGACGCCGACTTCCTGCGCGAAATCATCTACCCGCCGGCCATGCACGGCGAAATCAAGCAGCCCCTGCGCTATCACTCCCCGAGCGTGGCTTGAGCCGCGCCTTTCCATTGAAGAGACCGACATGATTTCCGGCAAGACAACGCTCATCGCCCACCTGGGTTTTCCGACCGAGGCCTTCAAGGCGCCGATGATCTACAACCCCTGGTTCGACAAGCAGGGCATCGACGCGGTGGTGGTGCCGATGGGCGTGAAGCCCGAGGACTACGCGGCCTCGCTGCCGCAGATCTTCAAGTTCAGCAACCTGCGCGGCGCGCTGGTGACGATGCCGCACAAGGTGACGACGATGTCGCTGGTGGACGAGGTGACGCCCACCGCCCGCGTGGCCGGCGCCTGCAACGCCATTCTCAAGCGGCCCGACGGCACGCTGCTGGGCGACCAGTTCGACGGCGCCGGCTTCGTGCGCGGCGTGGAGCGCAAGGGGCGGCTCTTCAAGGGCACGCGGGTGCTGGTGTCCGGCACGGGCGGTGTCGGCTCCGCCATCGCGGCATCGATTGCCGCCGCAGGCGCCGCGGAGCTGATGTTGTTCGACATGAGCGAGGCTTCGGCCGGCGCGCTGGCCGCGCGTCTGCGCGAGCACTATCCGCAAATGAAGGTGGCGACGGGCTCGAAGGACCCGGCCGGCTACGACGTGGTCGTCAACGCCACGCCGCTCGGCATGAAGGAGGGCGACCCGCTGCCGTTCGACGTGGACCGCATCGACCCCGGCACCTTCGTGGGCGAAGTCGTGATGAAGACCGAGTACACGCCGCTGCTCGAGGCCGCCAAGGCCAAGGGCTGCCAGGTGCAGGTCGGCACCGACATGCTGTTCGAGATGATTCCTGCCTACCTCGAGTTCTTCGGTTTTGGCACAGCGTCCCCAGAGGAATTACGTGCCGTGGCCCAATTGAAATATTGAAAGGCCGAGTCACCGCATGAGTATCTTCGAGGGTTTTCTTTCCACATCCGAAACGCTGGGCGCCTTCAGCGACCGCGCGTTCGTCGACGCGATGCTGCGCTTCGAGGCCGCGCTGGCGCGTGCCCAGGCGGCCGAGGGGCTGATCCCCGAGAGCGCCGCGCATTCCATCGTGAGCAGCTGCAAGGTCGAGCTGTTCGACGTTGCCAAGATCGTGCGCGAGAGCGGCCGCGCGGGCAGCGTTGCCATTCCGCTGGTCAAGGCGCTGCGCGAGGCCGTGAGCCTTTTCAACGCCGACGCCGCGCCGTATGTGCATTTCGGCAGCACCAGCCAGGACGTGATCGACAGCGCGATGGCGCTGGTCACGCGCGAGGCGGTCGCGCTCATCGAGACCGACCTGGCCAAGGCCGCCGACGCGCTGCTGCGCCTGGCCACGCAGCATGCGGAAACACCCATGCTCGCCCGCACGCTGATGCAGCCGGCTTCCGTTACCAGCTTCGGCTTCAAGTGCGCCGGCTGGGCCGCGCCGCTGGTGCGCAGCCGCCTGCGCCTGCGCGAGGCCGCGAAGCATGCGCTGCAGCTGCAACTGGGCGGCGCCGTCGGCACGCTCGCGCAGATGAAGGGGCAGGGCGCCGCCGTGCGCCAGCGCATGGCCAAGGAACTGGGCCTGGGCGACCCCGGCGCAACGTGGCACACGCAGCGCGACGAATGGGTGGCGCTGGGCTGCGAGTTGGGGCTCGTGACCGGCAGCCTGGGCAAGATCGCGGTCGACATCGCGCTGCTCGGCCAGTACGAGGTGGCCGAGGTCTCCGAGCCCAGCGAGCCGGGCCGGGGCGGCTCGTCGGCCATGCCGCACAAGCGCAACCCGGTGGCCTCGATGGTGGCCATCGCCGCCGCGCACCGCGCGCCGCAACGCGTGGCCGCCTTGCTCGGCGCCATGCCGCAACAGCACGAACGCGCGCTCGGCGCCTGGCAGGCGGAGCTGGCCGAGTGGCCGCAGCTGCTGATGTCGGCGCACGGCAGCGTGCGCGCCATGGCCGGCGCGCTGCCCGGCCTGCAGGTCGATGCCGCGCGCATGCGCGCCAACATCGACCGGCTGCGCGCCGAACTCCCGCGCGACGCGGCCGACGAATGGTTCGACCCCGCGCTCGCACACAACGCCGGACAGACGGCCCTCGCCGAAGTGAAGGCGCTGCAGGCCCGGCTCGACGCAGACAAGGAACTCTCTCAATGACCACCCCTGAAACGCCCGTCAACGACTACGAAGCCGGCCTCGTCAACCGCCGCCGTGTGCTCGGCGACGCCTGGGTCGACAAGTCGCTCGCCAACCGCAACGGCTTCAATGCCGAGTTCCAGGAGCTGATCACGCGCCATGCGTGGAACGACATCTGGGGCCGCCCCGCGCTGGGCGACAAGACGCGCCGCTACATGGTGCTGTCGATGATGCTGGGCATCCACGCCTACGAAGAATTCGCCATGCACGTGCGCGCCGCGCTCGACGGCCCGCCCGAGTCGCGCCTCACGCCGGAAGACATCAAGGAAGTGATCATGATGGCCGCCATCTACTGCGGCGTGCCGGTGGCCAACCATGCCTTCGGCATCGCGACCGGCATCCTGCGCGAGAAGGGCCTGTTGCCCGCGACGCCGGCGTCCGCCGCGCAGTGAGCGCGCCGGGCGCCCGCAAGGGCCGGTTCGACATCAGTTTCGCGCTGCTGCTGCCGCTGCTGCTGGCGGCGCAGCCCGTGGCCACCGACAGCTACCTGCCGGCGCTGCCCGCCATCGCCAAGGAGCTCGGCTCCGCCAGCACCAGCCTCACGCTGTTCGTGCTGGCTTTCGGCTTCGCGCAACTGCTGTGCGGCCCGCTGGCCGACCGCTTCGGCCGGCGGCCGGTGCTGCTGGCGGGGCTGGGCTGCTACGTGCTCGCGGCGCTGGGCGGCGCGTTCGCGGACAGCGTGGCGCTGCTCGCGGGCTGGCGCGCGCTGCAGGGCTTTTCGATGGCCGCCATCCTCGTGTGCTCGCGCGCCGCGGTGCGCGACCTGTACCCGGCGCACGAAGGGCCGCACGTCATGGCGCGCGGCCTCACCGGGCTGGGCGTGGTGGGGCTGCTGGCGCCGCTGCTGGGCGCATGGCTGGTGCAGGGCGCGGGCTGGCGCTGGGTGATGGTGGCGATGGCGGTCTACGCCTCGGTGCTGTTCGCGATGTGCTGGTACTCGTTCGCGGAAACGCGCAAGCCGATGGGCGAAGACGGCCTCTCCGCCCCGCGCGGCAGCACCCGCACCGTGTTCGCGAGCCGCTCGTTCCGTGCCTGGGCTTCGGTGGCCGCGTCGACCTACGGCGGGCTCTTCTGCTTCCTGCTGCTGTCGCCGATGGTCTACATCGGCTATCTCGGCTGGTCGCCCGCCTGGTACGGCTGGATCCCGGCCGGCGGCTCGCTGGTCTACATCTTCAGCACCACCATGTGCCGCACGCTGCTGCGGCGCTATGGGCCGGTGCGCACCGTGCGGCTCGGCGCCTCGCTCAGCATCACCGGCGCCGTGATCCAGGCCCTCGGCTGCTGGTTGATGCCGCTCAGCGCGGTGCCGCTGCTCTTCGGGCATGCGGTGTACTGCCTCGGCCACGGCATCCACCAGCCCTGCGGCCAGGCCGGCGCGGTGGGCGATTTGCCGCATCTCGCGGGCCGGGCCGTGTCGTGGTCGGGCTTCGGCATGATGATGGTCGCGTTCTGCGTGGGGCAGTTGGCCGCGCGCTTCGTCGACGCCGACTACAGCTACGGCGCCTGGCCGATGGTCGTGCCGATGCTGCTGGCCGGCATCTCGCTGATGGCCATCGCGTTTTTCTGGCTGCCACGTCTTCAACATCCGACAAAGGAAACCACACCATGACCCGTTTGAATGTCGTTCGCGAAGGCGACGGTCCGATCGTCGTGCTCAGCCATGCGCTCGGCTGCGACCTGAGCATGTGGGACGGCGTGGCCGCGCAACTGGCGCGCGCCCACACGGTGATCCGCTACGACCACCGCAACCACGGCGCCTCCGAAGTGGTGCCGGGCCCCTTGCGCATCGAGACGCTCGCGCAGGACGCGGCCGAGCTCATCCAGCGCGAAGCGGGCGGCGAGCCGGTGCATTTCGTCGGCCTGTCGATGGGCGGCATGACCGCGCAGGCGCTGGCCGTGCGCCACCCAGAGCTGCTCAAGACGGTGGTGATCGCCAATTCGTCCGCGCACTACCCCGACCAGGCCCCGTGGCGCGCGCGCGCCGAGACGGTCAACGCCCAGGGCGTGGCCGCCATCGCGCCCGGCGCGGTGTCGCGCTGGCTCACGCCGGACTTCGTGACCACCTCCGAAGGCGCGGCCGCCGCCAAGGCGCTGCACGACGTGCTGGTGCGCACAGACCCGCAGGCCTACATCGCGAGCTGCAACGCCGTGGCCGCCATCGACTTCCGCGAGAGCAACCACCGCATCGCCGTGCCCACGCTGGTCATCGGCGGCCTGCGCGACGAAGCCACGCCCCTGGCCATGTCGCAGGCCATCGCCGGCGCGATTCCGAACGCCCGGCTGGCCACCATCGACGCCGCGCACGTCAGCGCCGTGGAGCGCCCGGTGGAGTTCGCACAACTGCTGATCGATTTCTGGCGCAGTCTTTGACGGCTCAAAGCGACGCCGGCGGCCTAGGTGTATCCCGTATTTCGTGCGAATAATGGACGCATGTGATCGATGATCGATCAATAGGCCTCTGAATAGATTGTGGCGGGGGCTGGGTGTTTCTAAAGTCGCACCCATGCATCGCTCCATCGCCACCGTCTCGCTCAGCGGCACGCTTCGCCAGAAGCTCGAAGCCGTCGCGGCCGCCGGTTTCGACGGCATCGAACTGTTCGAGGCCGACTTCATCAACTTCAAGGGCACCGCCACCGAGCTGCGCGGCATTACCGCCGACCTGGGCCTGTCGATCGACCTGTACCAGCCGTTCCGCGACTTCGAAGGCATGCCCGAGCCGCAGTTCCGCCGCAGCCTGGAGCGCGCCGAGCGCAAGTTCGACCTGATGGAGGCCATGGGCGCGCCGCTGGTGCTGTGCTGCTCCAACACCTCTGCGCTGGCCGTGAACGACCCGGCGCTGGCCGCCGCCCAACTGCACGAACTGGCCGAGCGCGCCGCGCGCCGCAACCTGCGCGTGGGCTTCGAGGCGCTGGCCTGGGGCCGCCATACATCGCTGTACGGGCAGGCCTGGGACATCGTGCGGCGCGCAAATCACCCGCATCTGGGCCTGATCCTCGACAGCTTCCACACGCTGTCGCTGAAGGACGATCCGGCCGGCATCGCCGACATTCCAGGCGACAAGATCTTCTTCCTGCAGATGGCCGACGCGCCGCTGCTGTCGATGGACGTGCTCCAGTGGGCGCGCCACCACCGCTCGTTCCCGGGGCAGGGCGACTTCGACGTGGTCGGCTTCTTCACGCAGGTGCTGCGCGCGGGCTACACCGGACCGCTGTCGCTCGAGATCTTCAACGACATCTTCCGCGAGACGCCGAACCGCCGCACCGCGGTGGACGCGATGCGCTCGCTGCTCTACCTCGAGAGCGAAGCGCGCCAGCGCATGGCCGACGCGCCCGTGCAGCCGCAGCGCGTGGAGCTGTTCAACCCGCCGCCGGCGCCCGCGCTGTCGGGCCTGTCGTTCATCGAGTTCGCGGCCGACGAGGCCTCGGCCCTCACGCTGGCCGCGCTGGTGAAGCAACTGGGCTTTAGGCGCGTGGGCAAGCACCGCTCCAAGGCCGTCACGCTGTACCGCCAGGGCGAGGTCAACCTGATCGTCAACGCCCAGCCCGATTCCTTCGCGCGCAGCCGCTTCGACGCGCATGGCACCTCTGTCTGCGCGCTGGGCGTGCGCTGCGCCGACCCGCTCGCCGCCGTGGGCCGCGCCACCGCCATGCGCTCGCAGCGGCACGACAGTCCGGTCGGGCCGAACGAGCTGCGCGTGCCGGCCGTGGTCGCGCCCGGCGGCAACCTCATTCATTTCGTGCCGGAAGCGCTGGGCGCCAACGGCCTGTACGAAGCCGACTTCATCCTCGAAGACGGCGGCGCCGACGAATCCGATGCCGGCCTGCAGCGCATCGACCATGTGGCGCTGGGCCTGGCGGTCGACCAGCTGGATACCTGGGTGCTCTTCACGCGCGCGGTGCTCGGCCTGGAGCCCGGCGAGAGCCTGGAGCTGGCCGACCCCTTCGGCCTCATCCGCAGCCGCGGCGTCGCCAATGCCGACCGCAGCCTGCGCCTGGTGCTCAACGTGTCGCTCAGCCAGCGCACCCGCACCGCCCGCACGCTGAGCGTGACCGGCGGCGGCGCGGTGCATCACATCGCGCTGAGCTGCGCGGACATCTTCGACACCGCCGCGAAGCTGCGCGCCAACGGCACGCGCTTCGTGCCCATCTCGGACAACTACTACGACGACCTGGCGACGCGCATCGACCTGGCGCCCGAGCTGCTGGCGCGCATGCGCGAGGCGGGCGTGCTGTTCGACCGCTCGCCGGCCGGCGACTACCTGCATATCTACACGGAGAGTTTCGAGGGGGGACTGTTCTTCGAGGTCGCACAGCGCGTGGGCAGCTACGACGCATACGGTGCCCTCAACGCACCGGCGCGCATGGCTTCCCAGGCGCAGGATTGATTTGGTTTTTTCGTCAACACTGGAGACAACACATGGCAACCAACACAGCCCATGAGCCGCAAGGCAGGCACCAGTCGAAGAAGGCCGCCGCGAGCGGCTGGATCGGCTCGGCGCTGGAGTACTACGACTTCTTCATCTACGCCACGGCCGCGGCGTTGATCTTTCCGCAGATCTTCTTTCCCAAGGGCGACCCGAAGACGGCCATCATCGCCTCGCTCGCGACCTACGGCGTGGGCTACGTCGCGCGCCCCATCGGCGCCTTCGTGCTCGGCCACTGGGGCGACACGCACGGGCGCAAGCAGGTGCTGGTGCTGTGCATGTTCCTGATGGGCTTTTCCACCGTCGCCGTCGGCCTGCTGCCGACCTACGACCAGGTCGGCCTGCTGGCTCCCGTGCTGCTGGTGCTGCTGCGCCTGGTGCAGGGCTTCGCGGTGGCGGGCGAGATCTCGGGCGCCAGCTCGATGATCCTGGAGCACGCGCCCTTCGGTCGTCGCGGCTTCTTCGCGAGCTTCACGCTGCAGGGCGTGCAGGCCGGCCAGATCCTGGCGGCCGCCGTGTTCCTGCCGCTGGCGCACTACATGCCTGAAGAGTCGTTCAACTCGTGGGGCTGGCGCATTCCGTTCCTGCTGAGCTTCCTGGTGATCGTGGCCGGCTACATCATCCGCCGCGAAGTCGACGAGACCCCGGCCTTCGCCGAAGTCGACAAGAAGGGCGAAGTGGCCAAGGCGCCGATCATCCAGGCCTTCACCGACAGCTGGGCCGACATGCTGCGCGTGGTGTGCATGGCGCTGATGAACGTGATTCCGGTGGTGGCCACGGTGTTCGGCGCGGCCTATGCCGTGCAGGCCGCCTACGGCATCGGCTTCCAGAAAGACGTGTACCTGTGGATTCCCGTGCTCGGCAACATCCTGGCCGTGCTGGTGATTCCCTACGTGGGCAACCTGTCGGACCGCATCGGCCGCCGCCCGCCGATCATCGTCGGTGCGCTGCTGTCGGGGCTGCTGTCGTTCGTGTACCTGTACGCCATCAGCATCCGCAACGTGCCGCTGGCCATCGCCATGTCGCTGCTGATGTGGGGCATCGTGTACCAGGGCTACAACGCGACCTTCCCGAGCTTCTATCCGGAGCTGTTCCGCACCCGCAACCGCGTGTCGGCCATGGCCATCTCGCAGAACATCGGCACCACCATCACCGCGCTGCTGCCCGCGCTGTTCGCCGCCGTGGCGCCTCCAGGCTCGACCAACGTGTGGTTCACCGTCGGTGCCATCACCTTCGCGGTGACCGTGCTCGCGGCCCTGGCGGCACTGAGCGCACGTGAAACCTACCGCATCCGCATGAACGACCTGGGCAAGCCCGACGCGGTGCCGGTCGACAAGCAGGAATACGACCGCCTGCGCGAACAGACGCTGCAGGACGCGCGCCTGGCCAAGGCTGCCGCCTGAGGCTGAAGACCTTTCGCCTGCCAAGGGTTGTGGCGCCGTGAAGAATGGCGCCATGACCCTTTCTTCTTCCTCCCACCTCAAGATCGACTTCGTCTCCGATGTGTCCTGCCCCTGGTGCGCCGTTGGCCTGAGCTCGCTCGAGGCGGCGCTCAGGAACGTGGCGCCCGATGTGACGGCGGAACTGCACTTCCAGCCCTTCGAGCTGAATCCGCAGATGCCGCCCGAAGGCCAGGACACCTTCGAGCACCTCAACCAGAAGTACGGCTCCACGCGCGAACAGCAGGCGCAATCGCGCGAAATGATCCGCCAGCGCGGCGCGGCGGTCGGCTTCGAATTCAGCGCCGAAGGCCGTCCACGCGTCTACAACACCTTCAATGCCCACCGCCTGCTGCATTGGGCCGAGCTGGAAAGCCCGGCCAAGCAGGCGGCGTTGAAGAAGCTGCTGCTGAAGGCCTACTTCACCGACAGCCAGAACCCCTCGGACCCCGACGTGCTGGTGCGCGCGGCCACCGAAGCCGGTCTTGACGCGGCCCGCGCCCGCGAGATCCTGGCGAGCGACGAGTTCGCGCAGGAAACCCGCGAACGCGAGCGCATGTACACCGACGCCGGCATCCACTCGGTGCCCGCGATCATCATCAACGACCAGCACCTGATCTCCGGCGGCCAGCCGGTCGAAGTGTTCGAGCGCGCCTTGCGCCAGATTGCCGGCGCCGCGCCGGCGAGCCTGTCCGCAGCCTGACTTAGCTGGCGATTAGGCGCCGGCCTCGCGCGATGTCGCACGGGTAAAGCGCGTCAACGCGGGGCAGGGCACGGTGGTTGAGGAGACGTCTCCAATCACTGTCACGCTCAGGAGCTCCGAAGATGAAGAAGAAAAGCCTAATCGCCGCACTCGCCACATTCACGCTGGTGGCAGCGGCCTCCCTGCCTGCACTGGCCGACGAATACGGCAGGCATCCTTTCTACCTCCATGCCCTGTCCGACCTGCGCACCGCGGCCTGGCAGGTCGACCACCGCCGACCCGAAGACGGCCAGGTCTCGCGCGACGAGATGGTGGTGCTCGACGAGATCCACGCCGCCATCGGCGACCTGCAGCACGCCGCATGGCTGGACGGCAAGCCCGTCGAATGGCGCGAGCCCACCGACGCATGGCTGCCGCGCGAAGGCCGCCTGCACATGGCCATCGACCTGCTGCGCAAGGTGCGCTCCGACGTGGCGCGCGAAGAAGACGACCCGCGCTCGCGTCCGTTCCAGCAACGCGGCCTGGCGCATGTGGACGTGGCGCTCAACGCCGCGCAGCACGCCATCGGCGACGTGCGCCACCACGACATGCGCAGGGAGTGAGCCCGGTGGCCGCCACCGGTGGGTTCGTGCCGATGCGCCGCGCATCGATGGCGCTCGGCGCCTGCGTGCTGGCGCTGCTCGCGGCCTGCGCGAGCACGCCGGGCAACCAGCGGCCGCTGGTGTCGCTGTCGCTGCCTTCGGCGCAAGTCAATGACGCCACGCGCATGCGCTGGCTCGAACGCGTGAGCTGGGGCGCCAACGCCAGCAGCGACGCGCATCTTGCGCAGCGGGGCCTCGCGCTGTGGATGCGCGACCAGCTCAACCCGCGCCCCGCGCCGCTGCCGCCCGCGGCGCAGGCGCAGATCGACGCGATGGCCATCTCGCACACGCCACTCGACCAGCTCGTGCTCGGGCTCGATGCGCAGCGCAAGGCCGCCGACGCGATACCCGACGAAGACCAGAAGAAGGCCGCGCAGCAGGCCTACCAGCAGCAGCTCAACCAGCTGGCGCGCGAGGCACAGACGCGCTTTTTGCTGCGCGCGCTTTATTCGCCGAACCAGCTGCAGGAGCAGATGACCTGGTTCTGGATGAACCACTTCAACGTCAACCTGCGCAAGGACAACATCCGCGCGATGGTCGGCGACTACGAAGAGAACGCCATCCGCCCGCATGCGCTCGGCAAGTTCCGCGACCTGCTCGGCGCCACGCTGCATCACCCCGCGATGCTGCGCTATCTGGACAACGCGCAGAACGCCGCCAACCGCATCAACGAGAACTACGCGCGCGAGCTGATGGAACTGCACACGCTGGGCGTGGGCAGCGGCTATTCGCAGGGCGACGTGCAGGAGCTGGCGCGCGTGCTCACCGGCGTGGGCGTGACCTCGGCGCCGCTCGACGCGCCGCCGCCGAACATCCGCCCCGCGGTGCGCGCGGACTACGTGCGCAAGGGCCTGTTCGAGTTCAACCCGAACCGGCATGACTACGGGCCGAAGACGCTGCTGGGCCAGCCCATTCAAAGCCACGGCCTGGCCGAAGCCGACGAGGCGCTCGACCGCCTGGCGCGCGCGCCGGCCACCGCGCGCTTCATCTCGCGCAAGCTGGCCGTGTACTTCGTGTCCGACGATCCGCCGCAGGCACTGGTCGACCGCGTGGCCGCCGCCTTCACGCGCAGCGGCGGCGACATCGCCGTCACGCTGAAGGCGCTGTTCGAGTCGCCCGAGTTCACCGCGTCGCTGGGCCGCAAGTTCCGCGACCCGGTGCACTACGTGATCGCCGGCGTGCGGCTCGCGTATGACGACCGCGTGGCGCTGAACGTCAACCCGATGCTCAACTGGATCAACCGCATGGGCGAGCCGCTGTACGGCCACGAGACGCCCGATGGCTACCCGCTCAACGAAGCGGCATGGGCGAGCGCCGGGCAGATGAACACCCGCTTCGAGATCGCGCGCGCCATCGGCGCGAACGGCGCGGTGCTGTTCAGGGCGGACGACAAGGCGCCGCTGGAGAAGCCCGCGTTCCCGCAACTGGCCGAGTCGCGCGCCGTGCGTGCAATGCAGGGCGGGCTGAGCGCGGACACGCGAGAGGCGCTGGCGCAGGCGAAGAATCCGCAGGAGTGGAACACCTTCTTGCTGGCGTCGCCGGAGCTGATGCGCCGCTGAAGGTATTCGGTATTTCTCCCTCCCCCGCTGGGGGAGGGCAGGGGTGGGGGCAAGCGGCGCATCCATCGGGCGCCCTGCCTGCCCCCATCCCAACCTTCCCCCAGAGGGGGAAGGAGCAAGGCACAAGAAAGGACACCGTCATGCAACGTCGAGAACTCCTGAAGCTCATCGCCGCCGCGCCCGCCTTCGGCGCCGCAGGCCAGCTCATGGCCGCGCCCGCTGCCGAAGGCGCCAAGCTGCTCGTCGTGTTCCTGCGCGGCGCTTACGACTGCAGCAACCTGCTGGTGCCCACGAGCAGCGACTTCTACTACGCCTCGCGCCCCAACATCGCCATCCCGCGCCCCGGCACGCCCAACGGCGCGCTGCCGCTCGACGGCAACTGGGGCCTGCACCCCGCGCTCGCGCAGAGCGTGATGCCGATGTTCCAGCAGAAGCAGGCCTCCTTCATCGCCTTCGCCGGCACCGACGACCTCACGCGCAGCCACTTCGAGACGCAAGACTCCATCGAACTCGGCCAGGCACTCGACAAGCGCCGCGACTACCGCTCGGGCTTTCTCAACCGGCTGGCCGGCGTGCTCGGCGCCGGGCCCGTCACCGATGTGTCGCCCATCGCCTTCACCGACCAGCTGCCGATCTCGCTGCGCGGCAACGCCAAGGCCGCCAACATGGCGCTCGCGGGCAACGCACGCTCGGCACTCGACGCGCGGCAGAGCCAGGTCATCGCCAACATGTACCGCAACACATCGCTGGCCCAGCCGGTGGCCGAAGGCTTCCAGGTGCGCGACGAAGTGATGCGCGCGGTGCAGGCCGAGATGGACGCCGCCAGCCGCAACGCCATGACCGCCAAGGGCTTCGAGCTGGTCGCGCGCCGCATGGCGCTGCTGATGCGCGACCGCTTCGACCTGGGCTTCGTCGATGTCGGCGGCTGGGACACCCACGTGGGGCAGGGCGCAGCCACTGGATACCTGGCCAACCGCTTCGAGGAGCTGGGCCGCGGCGTGGCCGGCTTCGCCCAGGAGATGGGCGACGACGCATGGCGTCAGACCGTGGTCGTCGTCATCAGCGAATTCGGCCGAACCTTTCGCGAGAACGGCAACCGCGGCACGGACCATGGGCATGGCACCGTGTACTGGGTGCTCGGCGGCGGCCTGTCGGCGCAGGCCGGCGGGCGCGTGGTGGGCGAGCAGCAGGCGCTGACGCAGGCGACGCTGTTCCAGAACCGGGACTATCCGGTGCTCAACGAGTACCGGGCGGTGTTCGGCGGCTTGTTCAAGCGGATGTACGGGCTGTCGCCCGCGCAGTTGGCGAAGGTATTCGACGGGGTGGCGCCGAAGGATTTGCGGCTGGTCTGAGCGGGAGGTGGCTTGCGCCCGCTGCGGCGCGATGCGGGTTTATCCCGAGCAAGTCTCGGTGATGCGCAGGCAAAGTACTTCATGTGCCTGGCCGGTGAAGTCAAAATAAAGCAATAAAGTGCAGTTTTGGGGTGGAGGTTTCCGAGCCGGCCAGTACTCCACGAAGCAGAACCCGAGACACGCATGACAAGAGCAAATCATCCAAGCCGCTGGATCGGCATCGTCGGCCTCATCGCTTTTTCGACGCTGCTCGCTGCATGTGCGACAGGCGGAGGCGGGGCCGCCGGTTCGGCCGTGCCGGACAAGACCTCGCTCGCCCAGGCTTGCGCCGGCATGGTGGGCAAGACCGTTTCGCCGGGGCAGATCGGGCTGCCGAGCGGCGTGGCAACCGTCTCGTCGGCCGTGGTCGTACCTGCCGTAAATACCGCGCCAGCCTTTGCCGAATATTGCAGGGTGCGGGGCTCGATCGCGCCCCTTTCGGCGGGAGCCGATCCGATACGCTTCCAGCTCAACCTGCCCACCACATGGAACGAAAAAGCCGTCATGGTGGGTGGTGGGGGCTTCAACGGCACGGTCGTCGATGCCGTCGCCCCACTTCGCGATGCGGCGCCCGGCCAGGCGCAGCCGATCACCCAGGGTTTCGCGACCTTTGGCACCGACTCCGGCCACGACGGCACGACTTACGGCGCCACCGATCCGGCCAGGTTCGCGTTGAACGACGAGATGTTCCAGAACTTCGCGCATCAGTCGTACAAGAAGGTCAAGGACGTCGCGCACGTGTTGATGCGGCAGTACTACCTGCGCTCGCCGCGCAAACAGTACTTCTATGGCGGCTCCGAAGGCGGGCGCGAAGGCCTGGTCATGGCGCAGCGTTACCCGCAGGATTTCGACGGCATCGTGTCCGTCGTGCCGGTGATCAACTGGACGGGGCTCTTCAATGGCTTCATCAACTACCAGTTGCCGCAGTTTTCCGGAGGTGCGATCAACGCCAACAAGGTGCGCTTGCTCGCCAACCATGTGAACACCGCGTGCGACGCGCTGGACAACAGCGCGGACGGCGTGGTGAGCAACTATCTCGCCTGTCCGTCTCGCATCAACCTTCAGAGCCTGCGCTGCCCCGGGGGGCGCGACACGGGGGACACCTGCCTGTCCGACGCGCAGCTCGCCGTGCTCAAGGCCTCGTACGAGCCGACAGTCATGCCCTTTCCGCTGGCCAACGGCATCACCACCTATCCGGGCCGCCTCTATGGCGGCGAGATTCAGCTGGGGGGTGAGGGCGTGGGGCGTTGGGTGACGACGGGCCTGGCCCCCAACCTGCCACCGACCGCGGCAGACGCTCGCGGCGTGATCTACGGCAGCAGCTATGCCCGCTACGTGATCGCGAGGAATGCCGCCTTCGACATCCGCACATGGAACGCGAGGAACTTCCAGGCGCGCATCCAGGAGGTGTCGGCGCTGATGGACGCGACCAACCCCGATCTTGCGGCCTTCCGCGCACGGGGCGGCAAGCTCATCATCCGCGAGAACGCGGGCGACTGGGCGCAGAGCCCGATGGCGGGCATCCAGTACTACCAGAGCGTCGTCGGCAAGCTGACGCAGCCGGTCGTCGACGAGTTCGTGCGTCTCTACGTGTCGCCCGCGTCCAATCACAACGGTACGGCGGCAAGCCTCACGACAGGCGCCGAGATTCCCACCAATCACGATCTGCTCACGACGCTGGACAGCTGGGTGACGGGTGGCCGCGCGCCGGCCGATGCACTCGTGCAGGTGCGCAACTCGCCCACGGCCCCCTTTGGCACGCTCGCGACGCGCCCCATGTGCCGCTACCCGAACTACCCGGCGTACGTGTCGGGCGACACGACGAAGGCCGAAAGCTATCGCTGCGTTGCCTCGTCGCCCTGAGTTCAGTTGATGATTTCTCCCATGCCGACGCGCACGCGTTCCTTGAGCTGCCGGATGTACTCCGCGTCGAAGAGCTCCCAGGTCTCCAGTTCGCCGACGATCCGCAGCGGCTCCCGGCTGCGGTAAGAGCGCGTGGGATTGCCCGGAAACTTCTTGTCGGTGACGTTGGGGTCGTCCTCGAAGGCGCCGGTAGGCTCGACGATGTAGACGCGGCCACGGCCGTCGCCCTTCGCCATCTCAGCGGCCAGCCCCGCGCCCTTTGGCCACGCGGTGAAGTAGATGTGGTTCATGACGACGCGCTCGTCGTAGTTCGAGCAGAAGCCCGCGGTGAGCAGGTCGCCCACCCGGAGGTCTGCCCGCGTGCCGTGGAAGTAAGGGCCGGGTTGCAAGAAAACCATCGAGGATTGCTCCTTTGCGCAACGGAAGGGCCGCGGAGTTTAAGGCCTCCGTGTCAGCCAGCGCACAGCGTCATCCGCTTCGCTGCCATCGCCTCACAGATGCGGCTTGAACCAGAGCCAAGCCGCGACCCCGGAGCCCAGCCAGAGCATCACGACGAGGAGTGCTCCAGCGCGGCTGCTTGGCTTGGAGCGGTTCGCCTGCATCCACTCTTCCGCCCGGCTGCGGCATTCCGCGAGTACCTCGGGCGGCAGCAACCGGATCGCCAGCC
The DNA here is from genome assembly GCF_022009635.1 of Variovorax paradoxus. Lineage (NCBI taxonomy): Bacteria > Pseudomonadati > Pseudomonadota > Betaproteobacteria > Burkholderiales > Comamonadaceae > Variovorax > Variovorax paradoxus. The sequence continues at coordinate 4,940,932 of NZ_CP091716.1, read as the reverse complement.
AGATCAGGACGGGAAGCAGTAGAACATCATCGACGTAGCCCAGCACCGGGATGAAGTCTGGAATCAAATCAATGGGGCTGAGCGCATAGGCCACCACAAAAACACCCAATGCCTTCGCGTACCAGGGCGTACGAGGATTTTTTCCCGCGAACCAAAGCGTCACGCCGTCGCGTTTGATTCGCTTTGCCCAAGCCTTCAGTTTGTCGCTGACTCTCATGGGTGCAAGCATGACAGGGTCACATGTACAAGCGGCGAAAGCTGGTGACGGCCCCTCGCGGTCGAATTTTGCCGTCCTGGTGACTATGCGGCGAGGATCGCCCATCGCTCGTGATCGCACCAACGGTCATTGATTTTCAAGTAGCGAGGTGAATAGCCTTCCCGCAGAAAGCCGCAGGCTTTCACGAGCGCGATCGAGGCGACGTTGGTTGGTTGGATGTTGGCCTCCAGCCGATGCAGCTCGAGGTCTTGGAACGCACATCGAACCACCTCTTCCAACCCCTTTCGCATCAGGCCTTGCCTCTCGTGCCCGGCGAAGGCGTAGTAGCCGAGGTAGCCGCTCTGGAACGCGCCCCTGACGATATTGGTGACGTTGAAGACCCCGACAAGGCAATCGTCGGCACGCCGGCAAACAAGGAATGCCGCGTTTTCTGGCATGGACATTTTTTCCAGGTAAGCCCGAAAATTTTCAGGCGTGGATGGTGGCGAGGTCCAAGGACTGTGGAGGTCGGCGCTCTTCTTGACCGACGCCAAGAACTCGTGCTCGTCGGACGACTCAGGAGGCCGAAGATAGACAGGCTGTCGCATGAGGGGTGTTGGCAAGATCTGAGGAGGGCCGACATCTTGCCCGACCGAACAAGCGCCCTTCAACCGGCAGAGCTCGGCTTTTCGCCCCTCGGCTTGACTGGCTTTCCAAAGACCGCGTACATTGCCCCCGCCCCGTGATGAGCGGGGCCGGGTTTGGAAGCCCGCTGACATCCTGCGACGAAAGCCGCAGTCACCGCACATGGTCTGCGGCTTTTTCGTTTACGCCTATTTTTTAGGCGGCTTGAACGGGAGGGCTCGCGCCCTGCCGGTTTCCGCAAGGATGTCCCGGTCTTCCAACCCGTTCGAGCTGCCGCCCTTGTTTGGAAGCGAGGGCGTCGGTTTCTGCAAATCGACATCCTTGGAAATCCCATGCCCTCTGCTTCAGACACTGGTTGCCCTTGCGCGCCGCATCGTCCCGCCGCCCAGTTCAGGCCCTTCGAATGGATCGAGTCCCAAAGACTCGACCCCCACCAACAGACCCAGGCCGCATTCCTCAACGACGCGCGCGACGTGGTCCAGGGCGCATGCACGCTGGCCCAGTTGCTCGCCTGGGACGAAGACCGCCGCGACGCCGCCTTGTCCGCCACGGACCCGGCTCCGCTTTTCGATGCCTGCCAGCGCGGCGCGCTGCAGCGGCTGCTTTCGGCGTCGCTGAGCCTGCTTCACGCCCGCATCGAAAGCCAGTGCGAGGCGCTGACGACGGCCTGAGCGCCTGTGCCATCATCTTCGGATGACCAGCAGCACACCCCACAGCGCATTCAACAGTTCCGGCGCGGTCGCCAAATACGCCGAAGGCCCGAAGCGGAACGTGCCCGGCTACAGCGGCATCCTGCCCATGACACGAATCCTGCTCGGCGAGCGCGTTCCCGCGCAAGGCCGGGTGCTGGTGGTGGGCGCCGGCGGCGGCCTCGAGATGGAAGACCTGGCGCTCGCCAACCCGGAATGGACGATCGACGGCGTCGACCCCAGCGGCCCGATGCTCGAACTCGCAGCGAGCCGTCTGGGCCCGCTGATGTCGCGCATGGCCCTGCATGAAGGCTATGTTCAAGACGCACCGGACGGTCCTTTCGACGGCGCCACATGCCTGCTGACTTTCCACTTCGTGCCGCCCGAGCAGCGCTTGCCCACGGCAAAGGAAATCCACCGCCGCCTGAAGCCGGGCGCGCCCTTCGTCGTTGCCCACCTCAGCGTGGAAGACGGCGCGGGCGAGCGCGACATGTGGATGAAGCGCTACGCGGCATTCCTCGTCTCGTCGGGTTCCGAGCCGAGGCAGGCGGCGGCCACGCGCGAGAAGGTCGAGAAAGAACTGACGATCCTCTCGCCATCGCAGGACGAAGCCATCCTGCGCGAAGCCGGCTTCAGCGATGTGCGGCTCTTCTACGTGGGCTTCACGTTCAGGGGCTGGGTCGCGTACGCGTGACGAAGCTGCCGAGCCTGCCGCCTCACGCGGTGTCCCTTCTTCGCTCCGCGCGACTGGCGCGAAGCACCGAGCCTTTTCTTGTGAACGGCGGCTTCAAGAGCGAGCGCTGCGCGGGCTGCAGGCTGAGGCCCAGCCACTGCATGTGCGCCCTACGCCCGACGGTGGCAACGCGCGCGGGTGTGTGCCTGCTGATGGCCGACATCGAGCCCCTCAAGCCGACCAACACCGGGTGGCTGATCGCCGACGTGGTGGCCGACACCTTCGCCTTCGGCTGGTCGCGCACCGCGGTCGATCCCGCGCTGCTGGCCCTGCTGGCCGATCCGCAATGGCAGCCTTACGTGGTGTTCCCGGGCCAGTACGCCGCGCCGGAGCGCGTGGTGACTGCGGTGCAGCCAGCCTATGCCGTCAGCGGCAAGCGCCCGCTCTTCATCCTCTTCGATGCCACCTGGGCCGAGGCGCGAAAGATGTTCCGCAGGAGCCCGTACCTCGACCGGCTGCCGGTGCTGAGTCTGCAGCCGGAGCAGATCACGCAATACAAGCTGCGCAACTCCGGCCGCGAAGATCACTTCTGCACCAGCGAAGTGGCCGCCATGTGCATGAGCCTGGCGGGCGAACATGCCGTGGAGCAGACGCTGGAGGCCTACCTCGCCGTGTTCACCCACCACTACCTGCGCGCGAAGAACCAGCAGCCCATCGAATGGAATGGCGACGCGCATCGGCAGCTGCGCGAAGCGCGCGGCCCGCAAACGACCCACCCGGTTTCTTTCTCATGACCCACCTTGTCTTCGTCTTCGGCACCCTGAAAGAGGGCTTTCCCAACTTCGCGACCAATCGCGGCAAGCGTGTCGCGGGGGAGTTCTCTACGGTGAAGCGATATCCGCTGTACCTGATCGGCGAGCGCTTTTCTCCGTGGCTCGTGTTTTCGGCCGGAGAGGGCGAGCGCGTGGCGGGGCAAGTCTTCGAGGTCGACCAGGGGGCGCTGGATGCGATGGACGTGCTTGAAAGAGTGACCGAGGCTGACGGCTATCGCCGCGTTTCGATTGCGGTCGAGAGGGTCGACGGTGAATCGCGCTCGGTGCTTTCGGTGCAGGCGTATGTCAAGGCGCCGGAGCACTTCCGTGCGGCGGATGTGAAGGCGGGGCCGTTGGGGGAGTACACGATGGAGCATGCCGGGCTCTATCGTTCGCGACCTGCAACGGCGGAGCGCCGCTGATTCGCTCTTGCTTGCCAAACATCAAGATCAATGCAGCGGGATGAACAAGAAAGCAAGAAGAGCCGCACTTCTGGCCCGCATGGCCAGCGCTCAGCTTGAGCCGGTCCGGAGTTTTGACGCCAATTGCATGGTCCGAATTTCCGGTTGCCAATCAGTCTTGGAAGTGCTCCAAAGCATCAAGCATGGTGGGCCTCAATGGGCGCATCGCTACGTCACCGTGTGGTTCTCCAATCCGGCGAACGCTTGGGTTCAGGTCTATTGCTCCCAAGACGGGAGTGCCCCGTACTTTGATGTCATGTACACCCGCAAAGAGCCACCTCAGGAGGCTCTGTCTTTGGTGCTGGCAAGGTACCCGCAGTGCGATGTCATCGATTGGTCGCCTGGCCGCTTGGCATGCATCAGGGCTCAAGATGTGGATATCGAGACGCTTGCAGAAGTTATTCGACATGTCGCTGAAGCCGCCTGGGGGGAGCGTCTCGCGTTCGCCGGTGCCTCATATGAAGAAATGGGCCGCGCTTGATGCGGCGCGGCAATTGGAAGAATATTCGCGCGGTTTATCTTCGGTGCACGAGTTCAAAAAAGCCGTTCCCCCAATGGCCTATGGAAAGAATTCCTGATCGCTGCCAGCCTGACGACTAGCCTGAAGAAGGCGCGAAGATTCTTGCCGAGGAAGGGGCTCGCCGGTTTCCACGCTCACATCGGCGGCATCCTCTCGAACTTCACCAGCCCCGGATCCAGAAAATCCCACTCGTACCCCCGCACGGCATACGTGACCGCCTGCGGCTTGTACCGCCCCGGATCATCCAGGCTCGCCGCGTGCACCGTGAAGACATCGGGCATCGCCGCAAAGGTCATGTACACGGGCGAGCCGCAGGCCGGGCAGAACGCGCGGGTCTTGATGTTGCCGCTGTCGCCAGCGATGTCCCACAGCGTGGCGTTGCCGCTGTGCTTGACGCCGGCGCGCGCGAAGGTGAGGTACGAGCCGTGGCCGGTGCCGCTCTTGCGCTGGCAGTCGCGGCATTGGCAGTGGTTCTGGAAGACGGGCTCGGTCGCGATTTCGTAGCGGATGGCGCCGCATGCGCAGCCGCCGGTATAGGCGTGGGTCATCGGGTTTGTCCTTTCTGGGGGAGGGTAGGCACCCAATCTAGCCGGGCAGGGCGGGGCGGTGGGAGTAACAAGTCCGTCGCGAGCCGGACTGAAATCAGCTGGATGTAACGCGAAAGAATTGTTATTTCAGCGGCTTCTGCGTTGAAGTTCTTACAACTTCGGCGCCGTTCATGCCGCTTTCAGACGGTAAAGTTCTGGCCTTCGGGCGCGAATTGTTTACGCGCCATTTCTCACCGCCTTCCGCTCCCCCGTTTCTTCCTCTTCATGTCCAACCTCATCGTGCATGGCGGTACGCCGCTGCGTGGCCGCATCACTCCCTCCGCCAACAAGAACGCCGTGCTTCCGGTGCTTTGCGCCACCTTGCTCACCTGGGAGCCGCTGCGGCTGCATGGGGTGCCCGACATCACCGACGTGCGCAAGATCCTCGAAATCTTCCGCACCCTGGGCAGCGACGTGCACATGGACCACGAGACGGGCACGCTCGAGCTGCATCACCGCGAGACCACGTTCGACGCCGCGCTGCACCGCCTGCCCGAGGAAATGCGCTCGTCGATCATGCTGGTGCCGCCGCTGCTGGCGCGCTTCGGCGTGGCGCGGCTGGAAGACAACGTCAAGGGCTGCACGCTGGGCGTGCGCGAGATCGATCCGCACGTGGAGGTGTTCCAGCGCTTCGGCGGCGAAGTGGAGCGCACCGAAGGCTCGCTGCTGGTGTACAGCAAGAGCCGGCTCACGCCCACCGACCACTGGCTGGACTACGCCTCGGTCACGACCACCGAGAACTTCGTGCTGTGCGCCGCCGCCGCGGGCGGCACCTCGACGCTGACCAACGCCGCGTCGGAGCCGCACGTGCAGGAGTTCTGCCGCTTCATGGCGATGATCGGCGTGCGCATCGAGGGCATGGGCACTTCGCGGCTCACGGTGCATGGCGGCGGCACGCTCAAGGGCGGGGAGTTCCGCTTCGACGAAGACTTCCACGAGATCACCACCTTCCTGGCGCTCGGCGCCATCACCGGCGGCGACGTGGTGGTGCGCAACAGCGCGCCCGAAAACTTCCCGCTGCTGGACCGCACCTTCGCGAAGTTCGGCGTGCAGATCGTGCATGAAGACGGCTGGTCGCGCGCCCTGCGCAGCGGCCCGCTGAAGGTGCAGACGCCGTTCACGAGCAATGTGCTGACCAAGGTCGAGGCGGCGCCGTGGCCGTACTTTCCGGTCGACCTGCTGCCGATCTTCATCGCGCTGGGCGTGCGTGCCCAGGGCAATGCGATGTTCTGGAACAAGGTGTACGACGGCGCGCTGGGCTGGACCGGCGAGCTGTCCAAATTCGGCGCGCATGTGTTCTCGTCGGACCCGCACCGGCTCATTACCTTCGGCGGCAATCCGCTGACGCCGGCGGTGGTCGAGAGCCCCTACATCATCCGCGTGGCGATTGCGCTGTTCATGGTGGCGGCGAGCATCGAAGGCCGCTCGGAAATCCGCAACGCCACGCCGATCCGCCGCGCACACCCGCGCTTCGTGGAAAACCTGCGCAGCCTGGGCGTGCAGGTGGAGTGGACCAGCGAAGAGTGACTCTGAAAGCGCAGCGGCGGCCCGCGCGTCAGAACGACGGCACCGGGTTGCGCCCGCTGCCCGGCACGTAGCTGCCCTTGCGGTAGGCGTACACCACGGTGCTGTCGACCGACTCGGCGCGCGTGCCGGCGCCGGAGGTGCGCGTGCCGCTGAACACCAGGCGCATTTCTCCGGGCTCGTCGTCGGTGCCCAGGGCGAATTGCGCCGAGCCTTCTACATCGAAGCAGCTGCCGCGCGGTGGTGTCTCGGGGCGTTCGTTGGCCAGCACCTGCTCGCAGGCGCCGTCGGCGCCGCCGTTGCTGGCCGACATCGGAATGCCGCTCACCATTTCCCGCACTTCGCTCGCGCCCAGTTCGTACACCGACAGCCAGCTGCCGCAGTAGCCCTGCCAGCAGCTGCCGCTGGTGGCGGTGAGCACGAAGCGCTGGGGCGCGATGCGCTCGATGGCGGTCTTGCCGATGCTGCCCATGAAGCCCTGGTAAGCCACGGCGTCGCTGCGCTTGGACAGGGCCCAGCCGTCGCTGCCCTGCTCGAAGAAGTAGGCACCGATCCAGGCGCCGGCAACGTGGGCGTTCATGGGCTGGCCCTGGTCGTCGAGCGGCACGGTCTCGGTCAGCATCACCGCGTGGGTGTCGTCCAGGCGCACCACCTCGCGCGGCGACACGTCGGCCTGCTGCTCGCCTTCGCTGTCGGGCACGGGTTTGCCGTCGTTGCCGATGTCGAGCAGCTTCACGGTGCCGGCGCGGCTGGAATCCTTGTCTTCCCAGCCGGGAAAGATCAGCGGCATGAGGTCGCCGCGCTTGAGCGTGGCCGAAAAAGCGGGGGCGGAGAGTTCGGCGGCCGGGGACAGCGCTTCCTCGGTGGCGGCCGGAACATCGGCGGCGCTGGCGGTGCCGTTGCTGCTGTCTTCCTGCGAGCAGCCGGCCAGCGCGAGGAGCGCTGCGACAACGGCTGCCGTGGCCAGGGCGGCGCGTGGCCTGTCGGGACGGGGGGTGTGCTGCATGCCCGCGATTGTGCCGAAGCCGAATGTCGATGACCCCGCCGCCGATGCCGCTTCCGCGCAGGCCGGACAATGGCCGCTCCCGACACTCCAGGACTCTTTCGAATGACGACGCTGCAGCAGATCCTCGGCACCGAACTTCCTCTCATCCAGGCGCCGATGGCCGGCGTGCAAGGCAGCGCGATGGTGGTCGCGGTCAGCAATGCGGGCGGGCTCGGCTCGCTGCCGGGCGCCATGCTGAGCCCCGACGTCATGCGCAGCGAGCTCACGGCCATCCGCGCGGGCACGGACAAGCCCTTCAACGTCAATTTCTTCTGTCACACCCCGCCGGCGCCGAGCCCGGAACGCGAAGCCACATGGCGCGCGGCGTTGGCGCCGTACTACGCGGAGCACGGCATCGATGCCGCGAGCATTCCCGCCGGCCCGGGGCGCAACCCTTTCAGCCCCGAGGTGGCCGACCTGATCGCGGAGTTCCGTCCGCCGGTGGTGAGTTTTCATTTCGGGCTGCCTTCCGAGGCGCTGCTGGCGCGGGTGCGCGGCTGGGGCGCCAAGGTGCTGGCTTCGGCCACCACGGTCGACGAGGCGCTGTGGCTGGAGGCGCGCGGCGTGGACGCCGTCATCGCCCAGGGCTTGGAGGCCGGCGGGCATCGCGGGCATTTCCTGTCGCATGACCTGACGGAGCAGCTCGGCACCTTCGCGCTGCTGCCGCAGCTGGTGCGCGCCGTCAAGCGGCCGGTGATCGCCGCTGGCGGCATTGCCGACGCGAACGGCGTGGCCGCCGCGATGGCGCTGGGCGCGGCGGGCGTGCAGATCGGCACCGCCTACATGCTGACTCCCGAGGCGACCACCAGCGCGCTGCACCGCGCCGCGCTCAAGAGCGAAGCCGCGCGCCACACGGCGCTGACCAATCTCTTCACCGGCCGGCCCGCGCGCGGCATCGTGAACCGCGTGATGCGCGAGCTGGGCCCCATCGGCGCGGCTGCGCCGGAGTTTCCGCTGGCCACATCGGGCATCGCGCCGCTGCGCGCCAAGGCCGAGGCCCAGGGCAGCGGCGACTTCTCTCCGCTCTGGTCGGGCCAGAACGCGACCGGTTGCCGCGAGGTGCCGGCGGCCGAGCTCACGCGCGAGCTGGCGCGCGGCTTCCAGGCAATCCGATAAGCACTGCTCCCACTGCTTCCACTCTCATGACCCAACTTCACCTGCCCCTCAAATTCCTCGAACACACGGCCAAGCCGGGCACGGCCGAGCCCTGGCTGCTGGTGCTGATGCACGGCGTCGGCAGCAACGAGCAGGACCTGTTCGGCCTCGCGCGCATGATGCCGCCGCACTTCCATGTGCTGAGCCTGCGCGCGCCGTACGTGCTGTCGCCCGATGCCTATGCGTGGTTCGAGTTCCAGTTCCTGCCGAATGGCGAGCGCCTGATCAACGAAGAGCAGGAGCGCGAGAGCCGCTTCCTCGTCGGCGAAATGATCGCCTCGGCCGGCCAGCAGCTCGGCGTGCCGCCGGAGCGCGTGATCGTCGGCGGCTTCAGCCAGGGCGGGATCATGGCGCTGTCGCTGCTGCTGACCAAGCCCGAGAGCGTGCGCGCCGCGATGGTGTGGCACAGCCGGCTGCTGTCGCAGGTGGTGCCGCACGTCGCGCCGGCCGAGGCCTTCGAGGGCAAGGCGCTGTGGGTGAGCCACGGCAGCGCCGACAACGTGATTCCGCCGAGCGCGGCCCAGACCACGCGCGAGCTGGCGAGCACCTTGCCGCTGACGCTGTCGGGCGGCGACTTTCCGGGCGCGCACGAGATCCGGCCGGCCGAGCTGCAGGCCACGCTGGCGTGGCTGCAGGCGCTCAGCGCGCAGTCAGACGCGCCATGACCATCGCTTCCATCTCCGCGAGCCAAGCGCCGTTGTCGCTGGCTGCGCCCGGCTGCACCAGCAGCCGGTAGCGGCGCGCGCCCCAGCAGGCGGTCAGCAACGCGTGGATGGTGGCGGGCGCGGGTTGGGGCTGCAGGTCGGCGCATGCCTCGAAGGCCCGCAGCCAGCGCGCCGCGAGTTCGTCGTACACCCGCCGGTGGTGCTTGGGCTCCGCCACGCGGTGTTCGAGCATCAGCATCTCGTGGTCGAAGGCGGGCAGCCCTTCCAGCTGCGTGTCGCAGGTGACGCGCACCAGGCGCGGCACCCGCTCCCGCCAGCCGATGCCAGCGGGCGCGATCACGTCGGCATCGAGCCGCGCGAGCAGTGTCTCGATGCAGTGGCGCACGTAGCCCGAGAGCAGGGCTTCCTTGTCGGGAAAGTAGTCGTACAGCGTGCCGACCGCGATGCCGGTTTCCAGCGCCACCGCGCGGGTGGTCACGCCGTCCCAGCCGTGCGCGTTCCAAATCCGAACAAAGGCGTCGTAGATCGCCTGCACGGTGAACTTCCCACGCGCCTGCGTGGGGCGTTTCAGGGGCTTGGAGGCAGGGGCGTGCGGCATCGACGGGTTTCCGAACCCGCCGCGAAGCGGGCCGCCATACAGTTTGCGAATGAACAACGCATTCACTTTAACCCGCCTCCAGACGCGCAAGAACGCCCTCGGCACCACCCGCGTGGTGAGCGCGCAGGACACCGGCGCGCTGCAGCCCGGCGAAGTGCTGATGAAGATCGGCCGCTTCTCGCTGACCACCAACAACATCACCTACGCGGCCTTCGGCGACGCGGTCATGAAGTACTGGCAGTTCTTTCCGACCGGCGACGCCGACTGGGGCCACATGCCGGCCTGGGGCTTCGCCGACGTGGCGGCCTCGAACGTGGAGGGCGTGGCGGTGGGCGAGCGCTTCTACGGTTACTTTCCGATCGCGAGCCACCTGCGCATGCAGCCGGTGCGCGTGACGCCGCGCGGCTTCTACGACGGCGCCGCGCACCGCGGCGAACTGGTGTCGGCCTACAACCAGTACATGCGCTGCAGCAACGACGCGGGCTATGTCGCCGCGCTGGAGGACTACCAGATGCTGGTGCGGCCGCTGTTCATCACCTCGTTCATGCTGGCCGACTTCCTGGAAGACAACGGCTTCTTCGGCGCGAAGCAGGTGGTGGTGTCCAGCGCGTCGAGCAAGACGGCATTCGGCACGGCCTTCTGCCTCGGCAAGCGCGAAGGGCTGACGCTGATCGCCGCAACGTCCAACGGCAATCGCGCCTTCGTGGAGGGCCTGGGCTGCTACGACCGCACGCTGGCCTATGAAGAAATCGCCACGCCTGCCGACGTGCCCACGCTGTATGTCGACTTCTCCGGCAACGACGAACTGCGCGCGACGGTGCACCACCACTTCGGCGCATCGCTGGTCTACGACTGCTATGCGGGCTCCGCGCAGAAAACGGAGTTTCTTGGCGACACCACCTCGCTGCCCGGCCCCACGCCGCAGCTTTACTTCGCGCCTGTGCAGATCCGCAAGCGCAATGCCGACTGGGGCCCGCAGGAGGTCAACCGCCGCTTCAACGAAGCGCAGGGCCGGTTCATTGCCGAGCTCAGCAGGCCCGGCAACCGCTGGATGGCGCTGGCGCAGGGCGAGGGCTTCGCGCATGCGCAGGCGGTGATCGCCGACCTGCACGCGGGCAAGGTCGATCCGAGGCTCGCGCATGTGGTGCGGCTTGCAGGTTGACTGAACTTCCGGCGGGTCGGCACGTCACAGGGCGTTACGACGATGGGCGACGATGCGGGCGTGGCGCGGCCTTTATTGGTGCACCATAGCCTTCGTCTCCCAGTGCCTTTCACGCCAGCCAAAGGAAACCGACCCATGTCCGAAAGCGACATTCGCGACACACGCGACGCACCCGAATTCCGACCCCGCCGCGAGACGCCCGTGGGCACGATCATCGTCATCGTGCTGGTGCTGCTGGCCGCCGCCTTCTTCGGCTGGCGCTGGTACCAGCAACAGCAGACGCCGCCGGAGCCCGCCCCCGTGGCCGCCGCGCCGGCCGATGCACCGCCACCGCCGCCCCCCGCCCGGGCCGAGCCCACCGGCCCGCAGAACCCCGTCGATGCGCTCGCGCCGCCCGACGCCGCGCTGCCCAAGCTCGCCGACTCCGATTCGCGCGTGATGAAGGCGCTGGCCGAGTTGCTGGGCGCCAAGAACGCCGAAGCCTTTCTGCGTTCCGACGGCATCGTGCGGCGCTTCGTGGCCACGGTCGACAACCTCGCGCGCGAGCAGGCGCCCGCCAGCGCATGGCCGGTGCAGCCCACGGGCCAGCGCTTCATCACCGAGGGGCAGGGCGAGGCGCAGACCATTTCCGCCAACAACGCGGCGCGCTACAACGGCTTCGTGCTGCTGGTGCAATCGGTCGACCCGGCCAAGGCGGCCGCGGTGTACGCCAAGCTCTATCCGCTGTTCCAGCAGGCGTATGAAGAGCTGGGCTATCCGGGGCGCTACTTCAACGACCGGCTCATCGCGGTGATCGACAACCTGCTGCAGGCGCCCGAGCCCAAGGGCCCGGTGCAGGTGCGGCTGGTCGAGGTGAAGGGCGACGTGCCTTCGCAGCGGCCCTGGGTGCGTTACGAATACGTTGACCAGGAGCTGGAGAAGGCGTCCGCCGGCCAGAAGATCATGGTGCGCATGGGCCCGGAGAACGAGCGCAAGATGAAGGCCAGCCTGCGCGCGCTGCGCCAGCAGGTCGCGACCGCGGACATCGCGAAGAAGAAGTCGCAGTAAGCCGCAGCAGGCCACAGCTTTCCGACGCGGCGGCCGTTCATTGTTCCCGTCGGGACAATCCGCCGCCGCCTTCGTTCCTAGAGTCGCGTGCGTCGACACGACACGCAACCAGGAACAGAAAAAATGAAGGCAATCCTCCGTGCCGCGGCGCTCAGCGCGGCGGCGATTCTCGGCGCCGCGCCCTGCGCGCAGGCCGCCACAGTGCAGCAGCTCTCGGTGCAATCCGTGGTGCCCGACCCGCTGGCGGGCGCCAGCGATGCCAAGGGCACCAAGGTCGCGTTCACGCTCTTTCTGCCCGACACCAAGCCGGAAGGCGGCTATCCACTGGTACTGCATGCGAGCGGCTTCGGCCTCGGGCGCTTGCAGGCGATGCCGCCGCGCGACACCGACCCTGCCGCCAGCTACTGGTCGCGCGTCGACCGGCTGGTGCCCACGCTGGTGGAGCGCGGCTTCGCGGTCATCAGCTTCGACCATCGGGGCCATGGCGACAGCGGTGGCGACAGCCGCATCATGGACCCGCAGGCCGAGATCGCCGACATCCGCGGCCTGATCGACTGGGCCGAACGCGAACTGCCGCTGCGCAAGGGCGCCGACGGCAAGCCGCGCATCGGCAGCATCGGGGGCTCGTATGGCGGCGGCTATCAGATGCAGCTCGCGCAGCTGGAGCCGCGCATCACCACCGTGATTCCGTCAATGACCTGGTACGACCTGCAGCACTCGCTCGCGCCGCAGGGCGTGCTCAAGCAGGGCTTCGTGCAGTTCGAATGCTTCATGGCACAGCGCGGCAAGGTGCGCGACGGCGGCCTGCTGGCGCCCTTGTGCGACACGGCACCCAAACCGGGCGCCTGGGCATGGTCCGACCTCGGGGCCGACGCGCCCCGGCTGCGCGATGCCTACCAGGCGCACGGCCCCTCGGGCGCGAGCTGGGCCGGGCAGCCGGCGCGGCGCGTCGATGCGCTGGTCGTGCAGGCCAGCGAAGACGTGCTGTTCGACATGGGCGACGGCCTGCGCAACTGGCGCTACCTGAAGTCGGGCGGCGGGGACGTTCGGCTGATGGTGCTGCGCTCGGGCCACGTGAATCCGCGCGCGGAGCAGCGCGACAAGCCGGCACGCTGCGGCGGCGTCGATGCGATGGACGCGATGCTGGCGTGGCTCGACGCCAAGCTGCGCGATGCGGACACGGGGCTGTCTTCGGTGCCCTCGCTGTGCATCGCGCTGGACGATGGCACGGCCTACCAGGGCGCGGCGCCTGTGTCCGCACAGGTGGGCGCGGCGCTGCCTGCCACCGAGGTGGCGGCTGGATCGAAGGGACCGTTGTTCGTCGCTTTCCCGGCGGATGTGCTTGCGCGGCAGGGGGCCGGTGCCGTGCTGGCCGGGGTGCCGAAAGCAGAGATCGAGGTGAAGGGCAAGGCTGGCCCGGGCGTGGCGCTGCTGGGACTGGCGCTGCGCCGCAAGGGCGGCGAGGTGCTGGTGCTGTCGGACCAGGTGGTGCCGGTGCCGACGGGCCGGCATCGCGTTGCGCTGGGCGGCGTGGCGGCGCGCATGCAGCCGGGTGACGAACTGGGCGTGGCGCTGTTCTCGACGCATCCGCAATACGTCTGGGCGCCGGCTTCGGGCGCGCCGGTGGCCGGCGTCGCGGGCAGTAACGCCTATGCGGTGTCGGGGCGCGTCTGGCTGCCGCTGTCCACCGACGCTGCACCGCGGTAGGCGCGCAGCGCATCGAGCTGCTTCAGCGTGACGATCTGGTAGCCCAGCTCCAGCAGTCCTTCGGCTTCCAGCTGCCGCAGCGCCGCGTTCAACCGGGGCCGAGACATGTTGCAGTAGATCGCCAGTTCCGCCTGCGACACCTGCAGCTCCAGCGAACGCGGCGGAAAGGCCGAGGGGCTGAAGAGCGAGGCCAGGCTCTGCGCCACCTTGGCAACCGGGTCCAGCGTGCGGTCGGACAGCGTGAGCGCCATCGATTGCGTCACCCGCTCGCTCAGCAGCAGCATCACGAAGCGGTTGAAGGCCGGGTTGGTTTCCAGCAGATGGAAGAAGGCGGCCTTGGGCATCTTGATGATGACCGCGTCCGACAGCGCCACCGCGTCGCACAAGCGCGGCTGGTCACGGATCAGCTCCACTTCTCCGACCCAGCTGAAGGCCTGGCCCATGAAGGTCACGGGCTTGCCCGAGGCCGAGGTGGTGCACAGCTTCATGCTGCCGCGCCCCATGCCGACCCAGTGCTCGGCCGCGTCGCCGCGGTGCCAGATGGCCTGGCCCGCCGCCAGCTCGACGAAGCGAAGCTGCGGCAGCAGGGCAGCCGCCTCGTCGTCGCTGAGCGTGTAGGCCCACACGCAGCCGCGCCAGCGCGACTTGAGCGACTCGACCTCGTCCGCGTTCATGCCGGACCGCGCGCGCTGGCCACCGTGGCTCAGGCCTCTTCGGTTTCCTTGTAGTCGCCCACGGGCACGCAGCTGCAGAACAGGTTGCGGTCGCCGTAGACGTTGTCGACGCGGCCGATGGGCGGCCAGTACTTGGCGTTCTTGAGCGTGGCCAGCGGATAGGCGCCGAGTTCGCGCGAGTAGGGGTGGCTCCACTCGGTGCCCAGCAGGCTCGCGGCGGTGTGCGGCGCGTGCTTGAGCGGGTTGTCTTCCTTCGGCCAGACGCCTTCCTCGATGCGGCGGATCTCGCCGCGGATGGCGATCATCGCGTCGATGAAGCGGTCCAGCTCGGCCAGCGGCTCGCTCTCGGTCGGCTCGACCATCAGCGTGCCGGGCACCGGGAAGCTCAGCGTGGGCGCGTGGAAGCCGTAGTCGATCAGACGCTTGGCCACGTCCTCGGCGGTGACGCCGCTGGTGTCCTTGAGCGGACGCAGATCGAGAATGCACTCGTGCGCCACGTGGCCGTTGGGGCTCGCGTACAGCGTGGGATAGTGGTCCTTCAGGCGCGCGCTGATGTAGTTGGCGCTCAGGATGGCCGTCTCGGTCGCGGCCTGCAGGCCCTTGGCGCCCATCATGCGGCAGTACATCCAGCTGATCGGCAGCACGGCCGCGTTGCCCAGCGGCGCCGCGGACACGGCGCCCACGCCGTGCGAGGGCACGCCGGCGGTCGCATGGCCCGGCAGGTAGGGCACGAGGTCTTCGACCACGCAGACCGGACCCACGCCGGGGCCGCCACCGCCGTGCGGAATGCAGAAGGTCTTGTGCAGGTTCAGGTGGCTCACGTCGCCGCCGAACTCGCCCGGCGCGGCCACGCCGACCAGCGCGTTCATGTTGGCGCCGTCCACGTACACCCGGCCGCCGTGCGCATGCACCAGCTCGCAGAGCTCCTTCACGCGGGTTTCGAACACGCCGTGCGTGCTGGGGTAGGTGATCATCACCGCGGCCAGCTTGTCGCTGTGCTTCTCGCAGGCGCGCTTCAGGTCGTCCATGTCGACGTTGCCCTGCGCGTCGCAGGCCGTCACCACCACCTGCAGGCCGACCATCTGCGCGCTCGCGGGGTTGGTGCCGTGGGCGGAAGACGGGATCAGGCAGATGTTGCGGTGGCCCTGGCCCTTGGCTTCATGGAAGGACTTGATGGCCAGCAGGCCCGCGTACTCGCCCTGCGAGCCCGCGTTGGGCTGCAGGCTGATGCCAGCGTAGCCGGTGGCCTCGCACAGCCAGGCGCGCAGCTGCGCGTCGAGCTGGGCATAGCCGAGTTGCTGGTCGGCCGGCGCGAAGGGGTGGATGTTGGCGAACTCGGGCCAGGTGATGGGGATCATCTCGCTGGTCGCGTTGAGCTTCATGGTGCAGCTGCCCAGCGGGATCATGCTGCGGTCGAGCGCCAGATCTTTGTCCGACAGGCTGCGGATGTAGCGCAGCATGGCGGTCTCGCTCTTGTGGGTGTTGAACACCGGATGCGAGAGGAAGGCGCTGGCGCGGCGCAGGTCTTCGGGGATCAGCGGCGCGGCGCTGGCGGCCAGGTCGTCGAAGCGCGGCAACGCCTTGCCGACCGGTGCGAACAGGGTCCACAGCGTTTCGACGTCGGCGCGCGTGGTGGTCTCGTCGAGCGAGATGCCCAGGTGCTGCTGCAGCCGCTGGCGCAGGTTGACGCCGGCAGCCTGCGCGCGCTCGATGATGGCGGGCGTGTCGTCGCCGGTGCGGATGGTCAGCGAGTCGAAGGCGGTGGTGTTGACCGGCTCGCGGCCCATCTGCGACAGGCCCGCCGACAGGATGGCCGTGAGCGCGGCCACGCGCTGCGCGATGCGCGTGAGGCCGTCGGGGCCGTGGTACACGGCGTACATGCTGGCCACCACGGCCGGCAGCACCTGCGCGGTGCAGATGTTGGAGGTGGCCTTTTCGCGGCGGATGTGCTGCTCGCGCGTCTGCAGCGCGAGGCGGTAGGCGGGCTGGCCGTGCGTGTCGACGCTCACGCCCACCAGGCGGCCCGGCAGCGAGCGCTTGAACTCGTCGCGGCAGGCCAGGTAGGCGGCGTGCGGGCCGCCGTTGCACAGCGGCATGCCGAAGCGCTGCGTGGTGCCGCACACGATGTCGGCGTCGAACTCGCCGGGCGCGACCAGCAGCGTGAGCGCCAGCAGGTCGGCCGCGACGATGAAAGCCGCGTCGCACTGGTGCGCATGGCCCGCGAGCGGGCGCAGGTCGTGCACGTGGCCGGTGGTGGCGGGGTACTGCGCGAGCACGCCGAAGAAGGCGCCGCTCACCATCAGGTGCGGCAGCGTTTCCGACACCGTGCTCACCTTCACTTCGATGCCCAGCGGCGCGGCGCGCGTCTTGATGACTTCGATGGTCTGCGGATGGCAGTCGCCCGAGACCAGGAACACGTTGCTCTTGCTCTTCACGCTGCGCTTGGCGAGCGTCATGGCCTCGGCGGCGGCCGTGGCCTCGTCGAGCATCGACGCATTGGCGATGGCCATGCCCGTGAGGTCGCACACCATCGTCTGGAAGTTGAGCAGGGCTTCCATGCGGCCCTGCGAGATCTCGGCCTGGTAGGGCGTGTACGCGGTGTACCAGGCGGGGTTCTCCAGGATGTTGCGCAGGATGACGCCCGGCGTGTGCGTGCCGTAGTAGCCCTGGCCGATGAAATTCCTGAACACCTTGTTCTTCGACGCCATCGCCTTCAGCTCGGCCAGCGCGTCGGCTTCCGTTACCGGGGCCGGCAGCCGCATCGGCCGAGCGCGACGGATGGCCGCGGGCACGATGCCGTCGATGAGCTCCGAGCGCGTTTCCGAGCCGATCACCGGCAGCATGCGCGCCTCGTCCGCCGCATCGATGCCGATGTGGCGGGCAAGGAATTCTTCGGCGTTCTCTAGTTCTTGCAAAGAAGGAAGGGCGGGCGTCGGCATGGCGGTGAAGGCTCGGAGGGAAAGAACAAAGGTGCTGCTGAAAAATTCAGCGGATCAGGATTCGGCCGCGAACTTGTCGTAGCTGGCGGCGTCCAGCAGGGCGTCGAGCTGCGCGGGCTCGCTCAGCTTGACCTTGAAGAACCAGCCGGTGGCCAGCGGGTCGCTGTTGGCGAGCGACGGGTCGGCGCGCAGGGCTTCGTTCACTTCGGTGATCTCGCCCGACACGGGCATGAACACGTCGGCGGCGGCCTTGACCGATTCGACGACGCCGGCAACCTCGCCCTGGGCGAAGGTCTTGCCGACTTCGGGCAGGTCGACGAACACCACGTCGCCCAGCGCGTCCTGCGCGTGCACGGTGATGCCGACGGTGGCCGCGTCGCCTTCGGCCGACACCCATTCGTGGTCCTTGGTGTACTTGATGCTCATGGTGAAAAAACTCCTCGTGGAAAAAGTGGATAGGGGTGCAGAGCCTAGCCGGGTCCGGCGGGTTCAGCCGCGGTAGTAGCGGGTCGGCACGAAAGGCATGGTCGAGACTTCCATCGGCACCGGCTTGCCGCGCACGATGGCCTGCACGCGGGTGCCGGGCTCGGCGAATGCGGTGGCCACGTAGCCCATGGCGATGCAGCGGTCGGCAGTCGGGCCGAGCAGGCCGCTGGTGACGATGCCGATGTCCTGGCCTTCGAAGGATTGCAGCAGCGTGCCGTCGCGCACCGGAATGCGCTCGAGCGCGACGAGGCCGACGCGCTTGCGCTTGAGGGTGTCGTGGTCGGTGTGGCCGGCGGCGCCCGCCGTGGCGGCGGCAAGCTGCGCGAGGATCTTCGCGGCGCCGGGAAAGCCACCTTCGCGCGCGCCGCCCGCACGGCGCACCTTCTGCATCGCCCAGTTGAGCGAGGCCTCGACCGGCGTGGTGGTGGTGTCGATGTCGTTGCCGTACAGGCAAAGGCCGGCTTCGAGCCGCAGCGAATTGCGCGCGCCCAGGCCGATGGGCTTGACCTCGGGCTGGGCCAGCAGCAGGCGGGCCAGGGCCTCGGCGTCCTTGGCGGCCACCGAGATCTCGAAGCCGTCTTCGCCGGTGTAGCCGCTGCGGGTGACGAAGGCGGCAATGTCGCCGATCCGCACCGCGCCGCCGGTCATGAAAATGAAGCGCTCGATGCCGGGCGACAGCCGCGCCAGCGTGGCGGCGGCCTGCGGGCCCTGCAGCGCGAGCAGGGCGTGGTCGGGCAGGGGCTGCACTTCGCAGCGGGCGCCGATCTTCTGCTGGATGTGGGCGATGTCGGCCACCTTGCAGGCGCCGTTGACGATCACGAATAGCGAGCCGTTGCCTTCGTTGAAGAACATCAGGTCGTCGAGGATGCCGCCCTCGTCGTTCAGCAGCAGGCCGTAGCGCTGCTTGCCGGCGGGCAGGTCGATCACGTCGACGGGCATCAGGGTCTCGAAGGCTGCCGCGGCGTCGGGGCCGACGAGGCGCAACTGGCCCATGTGGGAGATGTCGAACAGGCCGGCCGCGTCGCGCGTGTGCTTGTGTTCGGCCATCAGGCCGGCAGGGTACTGCACCGGCATCGAGTAGCCGGCAAAGGGCACCATGCGGGCGCCGAGCTCCACGTGAAGGTCGTGAAGCGGCGTCTTGAGAAGTTCGGTAGCGGGTGCGGAGGAAGCGGCCACGGGGCACTCCAAAGGGGCAGACAAAATCCATGACGCAAGCCATGGGCCACCCCTGCTGTCCGCTTTACCTGAGAGATTCGCCCCACGATCGGGGTTTGCTCCTTCGGTGGGCCGCCGCGCGTGGGCGATGGCCTCTCTCCAGCAAGGAAACGCCGGTGTTCACCGGCGCCTTGTCAGTCCTTTTGCCTGAGCGTTCGGGAAACCCCTGCGCCTTCGGCGGCCCCGGCTCGCGGGGCTCTCTCCTGACCTGGGCGAGTGTAGTTGATACGGAAAGGGGTGGCCGTATCCGTGGAGTGCGATTCGAGTCAGTGAACGACTTCAGCCGGCGGCAGCAGCTTGTCGATGCGCTCGCGCAGCGATTCGGCGCGTTCGGGGCCGGCGGTCTTCTCGATTTCGGTGAGCATCAGCGCGGCGATGGTCAGCATGGCCTCGCGGTCGCGGGCTTCGCGGAGGGCGTCGCGCATCTGCGTCGCGAACTTGGGATCGCGGCGCACGAACATGCGCTCGCAGATGTCGAACAGGAACATGCGCGTGGTGGCCAGCGAGCGCTTGCCGTCGAAGGTGTCGGCCGAAGTGGCGACCTGGATCGGTTCGGCGGCGGGAATGGGCGCGGGCTGCACGGGCGCCGGGGCGGGGGGCGCGACCGCGGCCGTCGGGGCTTGCAGGTAGCCGCGCTGCACCAGCGCCTGGATGGCCCGCTCGGCCTCGTCGCGGCTGCTGAAGAGCGGGCTGAAGTCGGTCAGCGAGCGCCGCCCGTCGGCCATGAGCAGCAGTGCCCGTTCACGCTGGCTGAGCGTGCGCTGTCCGCCCTGGAGTTCGTCGCGCGCCTTGTCGGTCTTGGTGGGAAACATGGCAGCCACAGCTTTCGGAGATCGAGGGCTGCAGCATCGTTGCATGTGGTGACACCTTCATGAACCCTTTTCGCTTAAGGAAATGGCGATTGCCCCGGTCGATTTCCCGATACCGCAACCGCATTGCCCGGCGCTATGCTCCGGCACCGCGGAAGGTCCACCACATGCTTCCCATCGTTTTTGCACTCATGGCGACAGTCTTGCTGCTCGTCTGGATGGGCTTTTTCATGATGGGCTCGCTGCCGCTGCTGAGCCTCAAGCACGACACGCCGCTGGACTCGCGCTTCATCCGCGGCCTGTTCAACGTCTACTACCTTGCGGTGATGTTCACGGGGAGCGCGGCGGCGCTTTGCTATGCCTGGTCGGGCCGGCCGGTTTTTTCCGTGGGCATGGCCTTCATTGCGGGCCTGGCGTTCTCGCTGCGCCGCTGGCTGATCATTCCGCGCATGGACCTGCTGCGCGGCACGATCCCGGCGGTCGATGTCTCGGCCCGCCAGTTCCGCCGCCTTCACATCGCCGGCATGACGCTCAACGTGGTGCAGCTCGGCACCGTGGCCTGGGCGTTGACGAAGCTGGGGCTGTGAGCGCGGTCAGCCGCCCGCGCTTTCCTTGCGGATCAGCCACTGGCTGCCCACGCGCTGCAGTTCCAGCGTCTTGCGGCCGGTTTCCTTCACCTTGTCGGCGCGGTAGACCTGCTTGAACCTGGCGCTCGCGGCCTGTCCGTTGATGCTGATGACCAGGTCTTCGATGCCCACGCTGATGCTCGACTTGTCAGCGATGCGCGCGCGGCGGTCGCTTTCCCAGCGCTTGCGGTCCTTGTTGCGCGGCGGCGTGAAGTCGGGCGCGTAGGCGGCGAGGTAGCGGTCCGCGTCGCGGGCCGACCAGGCGGCGGCCCAGGCGCGTACGGCGGCCTCGACTTCCGCGATGCCGCTCGCGGCGGGAGGTGCCGATGCGGCGGGGGTCTCCACGGCGGCAGGCGTCGTGGTGGCCGTAGGGGCAGCCGGTGCCGGTGGCGAAGCCGCGAAAGCGGCCGTGGTCAGCAGGCCGCTGGCGAGCAGGCAGGTCAAGGATCGGTTCATGGCGCGGTTCCCTCTTTGTCAGTTTTAGGCGTCGGTCGAATCCGACGCCGATTCTGGCAGTGAACGAACCCGCGCCGCGCAGACCGCCGCACAGACCACCGCTCAGGCGGCTGCGCCTTCCACTTCAGCGGGCATTGCCTGCATCGACCGGTTGCGCAGCCTCAGTGCCAGCACCGTCGCGACGCAGAGCACG
The DNA here is from genome assembly GCF_022009635.1 of Variovorax paradoxus. Classification (NCBI taxonomy): domain Bacteria; kingdom Pseudomonadati; phylum Pseudomonadota; class Betaproteobacteria; order Burkholderiales; family Comamonadaceae; genus Variovorax; species Variovorax paradoxus. The sequence goes on along the minus strand of NZ_CP091716.1, from coordinate 4,920,048 downwards.
CACAGCACCGCCGTGAGCGTGACGCCGAGGCCCCGCGCATCCGACAGCATGCCGAACAGCGGCGACACCAGCCCGCCCACCGACAGCGCCAACCCCAGCGTGATGCCGCTGGCCGTGGCCGGGTTGCGCGGCAGGTAGTCCTGCGCCAGCGTCACCTGCGCGGCGAAGGGCAGGAACATGCACATGCCGAGCAGCGCGGTGCAGGCGAGCGCCCAGCCTGCGTTCGGCGCAAGCACCACGCCCGCGAGCGAAGGCAGGGCGAACAGGTAGCCGGCGCGGATCGTGCCCATGCGGCCGATGCGGTCGCCGAGCCAGCCGCCGAGCAGCGTGCCCACGGCGCCCGCGGCGGTGAACGAGGTCAGTGCCGCGGCGCCCTGGAAGGCGGTGCCGTGCAGGTCGCGGGTGATGCGCAGCGACAGCATCGACAGCACCGTCACGTACGGGATCGACCAGCCGATGATGGTCAAGACCAGCAGGCTGAAGGCGCGCCAGTCGTTGTGCGGCTTCAGCACCTGGCCGCCGGCCTTGCGCGCAGCGGCTGCAGCGCTGGCGGCGGAGGCCGCGCCGCTGCCGGCGTTCGCGACCATCCACACGACGCCCATCGCCAGCGCGGGCACGCCCAGCAGGTAGCTGCGCGACAGGCTGCCGCCGCCCACCACGGTGGCCGCCAGCACCGGCGCGAACGACGCGCCGATGGTGCCGCCCACGGAAAACACGCTCATCGCCTTCTGCGACGCACCGCCCGCCGCGCGTGCCGCCACGGTGGCCGGCGGGTGGTAGGCCGCGATGCCCAGCCCGCACAGCACCATCGCGATCCAGGTCAGCAGATAGCTCTGGCTCAGGCCCGCCAGCACCACGCCCAGCGCGGCCACCAGGAAGCCGGTGGGCACCAGCCAGCCGCGCGGATGGCGGTCGGCATACAGGCCGAACAGCGGCTGCACCACGCTCGACAGGCCGGTGGCTGCGAGCATCAGGCCGGCTACCGCGGTGTAGCTGTAGCCGCGTTCCAGCACCATGAACGGCAGCAGGGCGGGCACGAGGCCCTGGTAGAGGTCATTGACGGCATGGGTGCCGGTGAGCAACCCGAGTCGGCGCTTGTTCATTCGATCGCTTCTTTCGTTTCCTTGAGAAAAAAGCATCGTAGGAAGCCATGAGAAGATGTTCTGGCTACGAATCAACAAGCATCGTCGAGAAATGGACAAAGCAATCAACCTGCGCCCCGAAGAGGGCGAGTCGACCCCGCGCGCCGTGGCGGTGCTGGCGACCGACCCCGCCGGCGACGCCTTCATACCGCCGCACACGCACCGGCGCGGGCAGCTGATCCATGCGATTTCGGGCGTGATGCTGGTGAGCGCCGTGGCCGGCAGCTGGGTGGTGCCGACCGGGCGCGGCGTGTGGGTGCCGGCCGGCATGGAGCACCAGATCCGCATGGCCGGCGAGGTGAAGATGCGCACCGTGTTCGTCGAGCCCGGCACGCGCGCGGACCTGGGCGCCGAATGCCGCGTCATTCATGTCGGCGCGCTGCTGCGGGAGCTGATCGTCACCGCCGTGGCGCTGCCGCTGGACTACGCGCCGGGCGGGCGCGACGAGCGGGTGATGGAGCTGATCCTCGACGAGATCCAGGCCGCGCCCGTGCTCTCGCTGCATGTGCCGATGCCGCGCCATGCCCGCCTGGCCGTGCTGTGCGAAGAGCTGGTGCGCGACCCGTCTCTGCCCGCCACGCTGGACGACTGGGCGCTGCGCCTGCACATGAACACCCGCACCCTCGCGCGCCTGTTCCAGCGCGAGACGGGCATGAATTTCGGCGCCTGGTGCCGACAGGCAAGGCTGCTGCTGAGCCTGCCGCAGCTGGCGGCGGGCGCGTCGATCCTGGAGGTGGCGCTGGCGCACGGCTACGAGAGCCCGAGCGCCTTCACCGCCATGTTCCGCCGCACGCTGGGCGTGCCGCCCAGCCAGTACCTTGGACGGGACTACCTGGCGTAGACCAGGTCCCGCAGCGCCAGCGAGACCCAGGGCACGTAGGTGATCACCATCAGGCACGCCATGATCACCAGCACGAAGGGCACCAGGTGCCGCACGATGCGGTCCAGCGATATTCGCGCCACCGTGCAGGCCGCGAACAGGTTCACGCCGAAGGGCGGGGTGATCATGCCCAGGGCAAGGTTCACCACCATGATCAGTCCGAAGTGCACCGGGTCGATGCCGAAATGCACCGCCACCGGCGCCAGGATCGGCGCCAGCACGATGATGGCCGCGCTGGTCTCGATGAACATGCCGATCACGAACAGCGCCGCGTTCACGCCCAGCAGGAACATCGCTGGCGATTGCAGCACCTGCTGCAGCCAGTGCCCGATGGCGTCGGGTACGCCCGCGCGGGTGATCAGGAACGCGAACAGCCCCGCGTTGGCGATGATGAACATGATCACCGCCGACGACATCACCGACTTGCGCAAGATGACGTACAGGTCCTTCAGCTTGATCTCGCGGTAGATCACCATGCCCACCACCAGCGCATAGAACACCGCCACCGCAGAGGCCTCCGTGGGCGTGAAGACGCCGCCGTAGATGCCGCCGAGGATGATCACCGGCATCAGCAGCGCCCAGCCCGCCTGCCAGAGGGCGCGGCCGAAGGGCATGCGGCCTTCGCCGTCGTTCTTGCCCCAGCCCTTCCACTTGCAGTAGACCCACACGAAGAGCATCAGCGCCAGGCTGATCAGGATGCCGGGGCCGAAGCCCGCGATGAACAGCTCGCCGATGGAGACTTCGGCGCTCACGCCGTACAGGATCATCGGGATCGACGGCGGAATGATCACGCCCAGCTCCGCGCTGGTAGCCTGCAGGGCCGCCGCGTACGAGGTGGGGTAGCCGTGCTTGATGAGCGCCGGGATCAGGATGGCGCCGATCGCGAAGGTGGTTGCCACCGACGAGCCCGACACCGCCGCGAAGATCATGCAGGTGAGCACGCAGGTCATCGGCAGGCCGCCCTGCACGCCGCCCACGATGCTCTTGGCGAACTCCACCAGCCGCCGCGAGATGCCGCCGGTTTCCATCAGGTTGCCGGCCAGTATGAAGAACGGAATGGCCGCCAGCGGAAACTTGTTGATCGAGTTGAACATCTCCTTCACGGAGATCAGCATGTTGGCGTTCGTGACCTGAATGCCCAGGATCGACGCCAGCCCGATGGAAACAGCCACCGAGATCGACAGTGCAAAGCAGAGCACCATCGTCGCAACCATCACGACGCTCATTGCGCGGTCTCCAATTCGAGCCGCTTCGGGTCGAGGTAATTGCCGGCAATGCCGAAGAGGCAGAAAACGGAGCCGACCGGCAGCGCCAGGTAAGCCCACACCATCGAGATGCTTTCAAGGCCGGCCATCGACTGCACGCGTCCGCGCATGGCGTAGTCCCAGCCCCACCACAGCACGATCAGCATCAGCGTGAGCGCGGCGACGCTCACCACCGCGTCGAGCACGCGGCGCACGCGTGGCGGGCTCCAGCGGTAGAGAACGTCCACGCTCACCATCGCGCCCTGGCGAAACGCCATGGGGATGCCGAGGAATACCATCCAGATGAGGCTCACGCGGATCAGGATCTCGCTCCATTCGGCCGGCTGCTCCAGCACGAAGCGCGTCACGATCTGGAACACACCGAGGGCGGACGCGATGACGAGCATCAGGCACGCCCCCACCATCGAGGCGCCGGTGGTCCAGCGCTCGATGCCAAGGAACTTTTCTTTCACTTGTAGTCGCGGATCTTGTCGAGGTTGGCCTTGCCGAAGTCCTTCTCGAACTGGGCGTTGACCGGCGCGAGCGCGGCGACGAACCTGGCCTTGTCGACGTTGTCGACCACGGTCATGCCTTTGGCGCGCAGGTCGGCCACGCCCTTGGCGTCGTCTTCGTCGACGCGTGCGCGGTTGGCCTTGGTGCCTTCCTTGGCTGCGTCGAGGAAGGCCTGCTTGTCGGCCGCGCTGAGCTTGTCGAACGTGGCCTTGTTCATCACGAAGATGCAAGGCGAGTAGACGTGGCCGGTGAGCGAAAGGTGCTTCTGCACCTGGTCGAACTTGGCCGAGATGATGACCGGCAACGGGTTCTCCTGGCCGTCGACCGTGCCTTGCTGCAGCGCGGTGAACACTTCAGGGAAGGCCATGGGCGTCGTGATGATGCCGAAGCCCTTGTAGGCCGCGATGTGCACCGGGTTTTCCATCGTGCGCATCTTCAGGCCCTTCAGGTCCTCGGGCGCCTTCACGTCGCGCTTGCTGTTGGTCATGTGGCGAAAGCCGTTCTCGGCCCATGCCAGCGCCTTGAAGCCCTTGGCGTCGAACTTGGTCAGCATGTCCTGTCCGATCGGGCCGTCGAGCACCGCGCGCGCGTGGGCCTTGTCGCGAAACAGGAAGGGCACGTCGAGGATCTTGGTCTCGGGCACGAAGTTGGGAACGGGGCCGGTCGACGAGAACGCGAGCTCCTGCGTGCCCAGTTGCACGGCCTCGATCGACTCGCGCTCGCCGCCGAGCGAGCCGTTGTAGAAGGTCTGCACCTTGTAGCGGCCCCCCGTGCGCTTCTCGACTTCCTTGGCGAAGGTGTCGATGGCGACGCCCTGATGCGAGTTCTGCGCAGTCGAAATGCTGATCTTCATGGTCGTCTGTGCAAAGGCGACCGAGCTCAGGGCGAGCGAAAGGCAGGCGGCGGCGATGGGGCCGAATTTCATGTTGTCTCCGGGAGTTTGGTCAGGAATGCGTCAGGCGCAAAGGACTATGCAGCAACCGGGAGCTTCACGGCGTCGGGATTTTCACGGACGTATTCGCGAATCACCGCCTCGAAGCTCTCGTCGGCCGTGAGCCCCAACGCCCGCGCGCGCGCCGTCTCGAAGTGGCCGGGCCAGGTCTTCACGATGCGCTGGATGGCCGGATCGGGCGTGCGGTCGAGCAGGGCCGTGGCCGCCTTGCCAGCCACGCGCTCCAGCGCAGCCGCCATGTCGCCCACGGTGGTGGCGAGCGAGGGCAGGTTGAGCGCGGTGCGCGGTCCCCATTCGGCGTCGCTTGCCTCGGCGGCGCGGATGATTCCCTCGACCGTGCGTGCGGGTGACGCGATGGCGACAGGCGTGGCGTCGGGCACCGGGCAGGCGGCGCGCAGGCCAGCCAGCGGCTCGCGCACCATGCCGCTGAAGAAACCCGAAGCCGCGCCGTTCGGCTTGCCCGGCCGCACGCTCACCGTCATGAGCCGCACGCTGCGCCCGCGCACGAAACCCTTGCGCGTGAAATCGGCCACCAGCTGTTCGCCGATGAACTTCTGGATGCCGTAGCTGGTCTGCGGCGTGGGCAGCGTGTGGTCTTCGATGACCTTGGGCAACGGCTGCTCGGGCGAATCGCCGAACACGGCGAGCGAGCTGGAGAACACCAGCACCGGCTTCGTGCCGAGCGTGCGCACCTTTTCGAGCAGTGCATGCGTGGCCGCGAAGTTGCTGCGCATGCCGAGGTCGAAGTCGGCCTCGCATTCGCCGCTCACCGCGGCGGCCAGGTGGAAGATGGCATCGGCCTCGCGCCAGGGCGTGGCGTCGGCATCGGCGGCGAGCTGCGCGTTCAGGTCGCCGGTGATGGCGCTGATGCGAGCATCGGATGCGAGGTCGGCCGGCGGGGCAGCGCGGTCGACCAGCGTGACGCGTTCGATGGGGCGAGCCGGTGCGCCGGCCAGCGCGAGGCTGCCTTGCTTCAACAGCGTGCGGGCGAGGCGTGCGCCCAGAAAGCCGGCGCCGCCGGTGATGACGATGTGCATGGGTCTTGTCTCCTTTGAGATCCAAGAATAAGCGCGGCCGGGCATGTGGCATGCTCGATGACGGGTACGCGGCTTTCATCGACAGGAGACGCCGGATGTTCACGGTCGTGGTTTTGTGGCTCATCGCCATTGCGTGGCTCGTGGCGAACGGCATGTTCGCCCAGAAGCCTTTGCCGCATTACCGGCGCAGGCGGGCCCTGTTGACCTGGATCTTCCTGGGCGGATGTGTGGGAGCCCTTGCGGGGCTGGCCGGACCGGCTTTCTCGCTGCCGGGCGCCATCGCCGGAGCGCTCGTCGCCGGGCTGATCGCGCGCAAGTTCGTTCGGCCGTGAAATGGAAGTCCTGTAAAAACGGCGGCCATGACGACAACGCTCCCATCCGATTTCCTGGAAACGCTGCGGCAGCCGGTGCTCGGCGATGCCGACCTCGATACCCAGTCCTCTTTCTTCTCGCGCGAGGAGGTCAGGGGTTTCTACCTCTCCGTGGTGAATGAGAAGGGCCCCGCCAAGGACGAGGTGCTGCGGCTGGCCGCCGAGCAACTGCCCGTCCTGCATCCGCACCGGGCCGCGCTGCTGGCCTTGTTCTGCGGCGCGCTCGTGGAGGACGGGGCCGATCCGCGCCTGCTTTTCGGCGCCGCCCTCAGGCTCATGGACGAACTGCTCGTGTCGCTCGAACCCTTCTGCGCGGCGGAGCCGCAGGAAGAAGAGGATTCCGAGGAAGAAGACCCCGACCTCGCCGAATGGGAGGCGGCCAATGCGGCGCTCGGCGCACTGCCCGCGCCCCGGCGCTTCGAGGTCGAGGCGCGCCAGGCGGCGGTCGATCTGTTGGTGCTTCCGCTGATGGCCATGCTCATGCGCGACGTGCGCAACCACCGTGCGCTGCTGGCCGACGGCGAGCTGGTGGCGCGCATCGATGCGATGGCCGTGAACGACTCCCTGCCGTTCGACGGCCTGCACTTCATTCGCAGCGCCGCCCAGTTGGCCTACGAGGACGAACTGGTGGTGCTGCTGCCCACGTCGCGTGCCGGCATGCTGGTGAAGGCGCATGCCGTCAACAACAACTTCCATGCGTTCTCGCTCCTGCAGGCGCTGATGCGGGAGCATGCGGATGCGCTTGGCATCCAGCCGGCCACGGGCGAGGCGGACGCGGACGAAGAAGGAGAGCCTCGCGACAGCGATGCCGCCGAATACCTCTGGCTGCAGGCCCATGCCTTCAAGAACGGCGAACTGGTCGACCGCATGGCGTGGTCCTGGGGCGAGGGCACGCTGCGCGAGAACGCCCGCAGGCAGGGGCGCCTGGTGCTCGTGGCGCTGGACACGCCAGACAAGCCCGGCCGCAGCTGGAACGGCTTCGACCAGGTGCTCCACTCGGAGCAGAACGCGCACGTGTCGCTCGTGCGCTTCCTCACACCGGGCGAGGTGGCTGCCTACCTTGCCTGAGCGGACGCCGCAAGAAAAAAGCCCTCCGAAGAGGGCTTTCCGATGGCCTGTGCGGCGTTCTTACATGCCGACGTAGTTCGGGCCGCCACCGCCCTCGGGCGTGACCCACACGATGTTCTGCGTCGGGTCCTTGATGTCGCAGGTCTTGCAGTGCACGCAGTTCTGCGCGTTGATCTGCAGGCGCTGCTTGCCGTCGTCGGTGCCGACGAACTCGTACACGCCGGCCGGGCAGTAGCGGCTTTCGGGGCCGGCGAACTTCTCGAGGTTGATGTTCACCGGCACCGTCGGGTCTTTCAGCGTCAGGTGGGCCGGCTGCTGCTCTTCATGGTTGGTGTTGCTGATGAACACGCTGGAGAGGCGGTCGAAGGTGAGCTTGCCGTCGGGCTTGGGGTACACGATGGGCTTGCACTCGGACGCAGGCTTCAGGTACAGGTGGTCGGCCTTGTTGCGGCGCAGCGTCCAGGGGATGTTGCCCTTGAGCAGCCATTGCTCGATGCCGTTCATGAGCGTGGCGACGCCCAGGCCCTTCTTGAACCACGCCTTGAAGTTGCGCGCCTTCTTCAGCTCGGTGTGCAGCCAGCTCTTTTCGAAGGCTTCCGGGTATGCGGTGAGTTCGTCGTGCTGGCGGCCGGCCTGCACGGCCTCGAAGGCCGCCTCGGCGCACAGCATGCCGGTCTTGATGGCGGCGTGGCTGCCCTTGATGCGGCTCACGTTGAGGTAGCCGGCCTCGCAGCCGACCAGCGCGCCGCCGGGGAACACCGTCTTGGGCAGCGACATGAGGCCGCCCGCGGTGATGGCGCGCGCGCCGTAGCCGATGCGCTTGGCGGGCTTGATCCCCTTGGCCTCGTCGCCTTCCAGGTACCAGCGGATGTTGGGGTGCAGCTTCCAGCGCTGCATTTCCTCGAACGGGCTCAGATAAGGGTTGCTGTAGTCCAGGCCCGTGATGAAGCCCATGGTGACCTTGTTGTCCTCCATGTGATAGAGGAACGCGCCGCCGTAGGTGTCGCTCTTCATGGGCCAGCCGGCGGTGTGCAGCACGAAGCCGGGCTGATGGCGCTTGGGGTCGATTTCCCAGACTTCCTTCACGCCCAGGCCGTAGGTCTGCGGGTCCTTGCCGGCGTCGAGCTTGTACTTGGCGATGAGCTGGCGGCCCAGGTGGCCGCGCGCGCCTTCGGCGAACACGGTGTACTTGCCCAGCAGCTCCATGCCGAGCTGGAAGTTCTCGGTCGGCTCGCCGTCCTTGCCGATGCCCATGTTGCCGGTGGCCACGCCGCGCACCGAGCCGTCCTCGTTGTAGAGCACCTCGGCGGCCGGGAAGCCGGGGAAGATCTCGACGCCGAGATTCTCGGCCTGCTGCGCCAGCCACTTGGTGAAGGCGCCCAGGCTGATGATGTAGTTGCCGTGGTTCTGGAAGCACGCCGGCAGGAAGGCGTTGGGCGTGCGCAGGCTGCCCTTTTCGCCCAGGAACACCATCGCGTCGTCGGTGACCGGCTGGTTCAGCGGCGCGCCCAGCTCCTTCCAGTCGGGCAGCAGTTCGTTGAGCGCGCGCGGGTCCATGATGGCGCCCGACAGGATGTGCGCGCCGGGCTCCGAACCCTTCTCGAGCACCACGACCGAGATCTCTTTCTCGTGCTGCGCTGCGAGCTGCTTGAGCCGGATCGCGGTCGAGAGGCCGGCCGGGCCGCCACCGACCACGACCACGTCGTATTCCATGGCTTCGCGAGGGCCGAACTGGGCGAGGATTTCGTCGTGGGTCATCTGGGTTGGATCGATAATGATTTTTCGAGGCGCGGGGCATCCCGGGTTGCGGGGCATTTTATGCGGCGTCCGCGGACGGCCTGCGTCACTTGCGGGCGCGGCTCTCTCGCGTCGCCTGCGCGACTCCACAGGATTCAGTTCATGGCATACAGCATCGATCTCTCGGGCCGCGTCGCCTTTGTCACAGGCGCCTCCAGCGGGCTTGGCGCCCAGTTCGCAAAAACGCTGGCGCGCGCGGGCGCCGCGGTGGTGCTCGCAAGCCGCCGCGTCGAGAAGCTCAAGGAGCTGCGCGCACGCATCGAAGGCGAGGGCGGCGACGCCCACGTGGTCGAGCTCGACGTGACCGACATCGGCAGCATCAAGGCCGCCGTCGCGCGCGCCGAGACCGAGGTCGGTCCCATCGATGTCCTGGTCAACAACTCGGGCGTGAGCACCACCCAGCGCCTGCAGGACGTGACACCCGACGACTACGACTACATCTTCGACACCAACGTCAAGGGCTCCTTCTTCGTCGCGCAGGAAGTCGGCAAGCGCATGCTGGCGCGCGCCCGCGGCACGGCGCCGGGCACCTACATCGGCGGGCGCATCATCAATATCGCGTCTGCGGCGGCGCTGAAGGTCATGCCGCAGATCGGCACTTACTGCATGAGCAAGATCGCCGTGGTGCAGATGACCAAGGCCATGGCGCTCGAGTGGGGCCGCTTCGGCATCAACGTGAACGCGCTGTGCCCGGGCTACATCACGACCGAGCTCAACGAGGAGCACTGGACCACCGAGGGCGGCGCCAAGCTGGTCAACATGCTGCCGCGCAAGCGCGTGGGCAAGCCCGAAGACCTGGACGGCCTGATCGTGCTGCTGGCCAGCGGCCAGAGCCACTTCGTGAACGGCGCCGTCATCGCGGCCGACGACGGGTTCGCGCTCTGAGCCCGCGGGCCTTGGTCGGCATTGCCGCCGGCCTGGGTGCCGGTGCGCTCTGGGGGCTGGTGTTCGTGGCGCCGCGCATGGTGGGGCACTTCGGCATGGTCGACATCACCGCCGCGCGCTTCCTGGTGTTCGGCGCCATCTCGGGGCTCGCGGTGTTCGCGCGGCCGGCCGCCGCGCGCTGGCCGAACGGCCGGCAGGCGGTGGCGGCACTGGGGCTCAGCGTGCTGGGCTTCAGCGGCTACTACCTGCTGCTGGCGTTCGGCATCGAGGCCGCCGGCACCGAAGTGCCCAGCCTCATCATCGGCACGATTCCGGTCTGGATGATGCTGCTCGGCAGGCCCGCTGGCCTTCGGCTGAGCGCGCTGTTGCCGGGGCTCGTGCTCACGGGCGCGGGCATCGCGCTGATGATCTGGGGCGCTTGGTCGGCGCAGCATGGCGCGGGCGACGCCGGCGGCGCGCGTTTCGGCTGGGGCATCGCGCTGGCGCTGTGCGCAATGGCGAGCTGGACGGTCTACGGCCTGCTCAACGCCGCCTGGCTGCAACGCCACACCGAACTCAACGCGACCGACTGGGCCAACTGGCTCGGCGTGGCGACCGGACTGGGCGCCTTGCTGTTGTGGGTGGTCGCGGGCAGCGACGTGGCCACGCTGCAGGCGCGGCCCGACGGCATGCTCTTCGTCTGGATCGCGCTCGCCAGCGGCTTCGGCTCTTCGTGGCTGGCCACCATTCTCTGGAACATCGCGAGCCAGCGGCTCTCCGCGAGCCTGTGCGGCCAGCTGATCGTGAGCGAGACGCTGTTCGCGCTGTTCTATTCCTTCGTCTGGGACGGCCGCTGGCCGCAGGCCACCGAGTGGGCCGCGGCACTGCTGTTCGTGCTGGGCATCCTCGCATCCATCAAGGCACACCGATGAGAATCGAAATCCCCGAAAAGAAGAAGCTCGTGTACGAAACCCTGATCCCCATCCGCTGGGGAGACATGGACGCCATGGGCCACCTGAACAACGGCACCTACTTCCGCTACCTCGAGACCGCGCGCATCGACTGGATGCATTCCATCGGCTTCGAGCCCGAGCCGAGCGGCGAAGGCATGGTGATCGTCAACGCCTTCTGCAATTTCTACCGGCAGATCGAATACCCCGGCAAGGTGCTGCTGAAGATGTACGTGAGCGACCCCGGCCGCACCACCTTCGAGAGCTGGGGCACCATGGCCCGCGAGGAAGCGCCCGACGAGATCTGCGCGGCCGGCGGCGCGACCACCATCTGGGTCGACTTTCCGAAGCAGAAGGCGCTGGCGCTGCCCGACTGGCTGCGCACGCTGGTGAGCGAGTAGCCGGGCGCTGAAGCTCAGGCCGGCTGCAGCACGATGCGGGCCTCGAAGCCGTGCGCCGCGCCGGGCGGCGGCGACGCCAGTTCGAGCCGCGCGTTGTGCTTCTCGACGATGGTCCCGACGATCGACAGGCCCAGCCCGTAGCCCGCGCGGTCGGAGGCGTGCCGCACGTGGCGCTGCCGCAGCGTCTGCAGTTGCTCGGCACCGACGCCGGCGCCGAAGTCGCGCACCACCAGCGTGCAGGGCGCCATCACTTCGACGGTCACGCGTTCGCCGCCGTAGCGCAGGGCGTTTTCCACCAGGTTGCGCAGCGCGATGGCCAGCGCGTCGACATCGCCCAGCGCCACCGGCGCGGCGCTGTCGGGCACCTTGAGCACCAGGCGCTCGTTGACCTGCGGGTCTTGCCACATCTCCTGTGCCACGGTGCCCACGAGCTGCACCAGGTCGACCCGCGCGCGCGCCAGCGAGGCCCCGGATTCGGCGCGCGACAGCTGCAGCAGCTTCTCGGCGCGATGGCTCAGCATCTGAAGCGCGTCGAGCGCGGCCTGCACGTCGTTGCGCCGCAGGTCGTGCTCCAGCGCGGTTTGCAGGCGCAGCCGCGCGGCGGCCAGCGGGGTACGCAGCTCGTGCGCGGCATTGGCCGCGAGCGCGCGCTCCACGTCGAGCGACTGCGACAGCCGCTCCAGCAGCCGGTTGACGTGGTCGCCGACCGAGCGCAGCTCCTGCGGCAGGCCGGGCAGGGTGATGGGCCGCAGGTCGGCGCCGTTGCGCTTGGCGATTTCTCCGGCCAGTTGCTGCAGCACGCGCAGTTCGGCGCGCGCCACGTTGCGCAGCACCAGCGCAAGCAGCGGCAGCACCGCGCCCAGCGGGATGATCAGGCCGAACAGCGTGCGGTTCAGCGCGCGGCGCCGCTCGTCGAGCGGGTCGGCCACCTGGAAGTACAGCCCCAGCGTGGGGTGCCGCACGGTGTAGATGCGCCAGGTCTGGTTGTTGGCGAAGCCGGCGGCCAGCGGCACGTCGAAGGTGCCGGCGGGGGTTTCGGCCGAGCGCAGCAGCACATGCTCGTGGGTGTCGACCACCTGGTACATCACCGCGTCTTCGGAGAACAGCTGCTTGGGCGCGATCAGCGGCTCCGTGGGGGCGGTGCCGCTCGTGTGCTGGAGTTTGTCTAGTTCCTGCACCGCCATGTCGAACATGCGGTGGGACACCTCGACCAGTTCGTTGTCGAAGTTGTGGTTGATCTCGCGGTCCACGTACCAGACCACCGCGAGCACGCACATCAGCCACACGCCGCCGACCCAGACGATCAGCGTCCGCGTGAGCCGCCCGGCCAGGGAGTCGCGGCCTTCGCCGGGCTTGCTGCCGAACTTCATTCGTCGTCGTCCGCGGAGAACGACAGGCGGTAGCCGAGGCCGCGCAGTGTCTGGATGTGGCTGCGCCCGAGCTTGCGGCGCAGGCGGCTGATGAAGACTTCGAGCGTGTTGCTGTCGGCCTCGTCGCCGAAGCCGTAGAGCGCGTCGGCCAGGTTCTCGCGCGTGTGGATGCGCTCGGGCCGGGTCGCCATCACGCGAAGCAGCGCCCATTCCTTCTGGGTCAGCGTGATGGGCGCGCCGTTCTTGCGGACCATGTCGTGCGCCAGGTCGATCTCCAGCGTGCCCAGCTGCAGCACCGGCGAGCTGCTGGCGCTGCGCCGCCGCTCGACGGCGCGCAGGCGGGCCAGCAGTTCGGCCGGGTCGTAGGGCTTGATGAGGTAGTCGTCGGCGCCGGCGTCCAGCCCGCGGATGCGGTCGGTGACCTGGTCGCGCGCGGTCAGCACGATGACGATGGGCCGCTCGGGCAGGGCGCGCACCTGCGGCAGCAGCGAGAGCCCGTCGCCGTCGCCCAGGTGCAGGTCGAGCAACACCGCCGCGTACTGGACCGAGAGCAGCGCGCCGCGTGCGTCGGCAAGGCTGGGCGCCACGTCGACCACGAAAGCCTTGGCGATCAGGTAGCTGCAGACGGCATCTGCCAGCGAGGTGTCATCTTCGACCAGCAATATGCGCACGCCATGTCCTTTCAACAAAAAAAGAAGTCTAGCGCCGTCGAATTCCGGCCATACCGCCAGTCAGACTCTGTTCAGGTGTCTTCAGGCTGGGTTCATTCCGCAAACGTAGGCTCGCGGCTGTTTTTCGGTCTTGCCTTCGTTCATGACGCGTGCTTCGAATTTTCGCCTGGGGTTGCTGACCCTTTTTGCGCTGGCCGCCGTGCTGGCGTGGGACGCAACCGGCTGGGACTTGGCGCTGGCGCGCCTTTCCGGCTCCCCGTTCGGTTTCGTATGGCGGGAAAACCCCTTTCTGGTTCACGTCATGCATAACGGCGCCCGCGACCTCAGCTGGGCGCTCCTTACCGCGCTGTTCATTGCCATCCGCTGGCCGGTCGGCGTGCTTCGGCGCCTGGGCACCGGCGACCGGGTGCAACTGGCGCTGGCCACGCTGGCCGCGGTGGTCGCCGTCAGCCTCATCAAGCACGCCAGCGACACCAGCTGCCCCTGGGACCTGAAGGAGTTCGGCGGCGTGGCGCGCTACGTGTCGCATTGGACCTGGGACGTGTCCGACGGCGGCCCGGGCGGGTGCTTCCCGGCCGGCCATGCCTCCGCGGCGTTCGCCTACATGGGTGGCTACTTCGTGCTGCGCCGGGTCTCGGCCCGGGCGGCGGGCATCTGGCTGGCGGTGGCGGTGGTGGCCGGGTTGGCGCTGGGGCTGTCGCAGCAGGTGCGCGGCGCGCACTACATGAGCCATACCCTCTGGACTGCCTGGATCTGCTGGACGGTGGGTTTTGCCATCGAAGTGGTGTTCGGACGCTTCAATCCGAAAGTTCTCGAACCGGCAGTACCCGTCCATGCAGGGTATTGACGCCGCCCTGTTCGAGCTGGTCAATGCGGGCCCTTCGGTGCCTGCATGGAGCCTTCCTTTCGCCAGCTTCGCCTCCGATTTCCTGCCGGCCCTGCTGGCGCTGGCGCTGGCCATCGGCGCGCTGCTCGACCGGCGCTGGCGCCACGCCTTCTTCACCGCGATGGTCAGCCTGCTGGCCGTCTGGCTGATCGTGCACGTGTTCCGCGGGCTGTTTCCGATGCCCCGGCCCGCTTTCTACGGCCTGGGCATCCAGTGGGTGCCGCAGGGCGTTCGACCCGGTTTCCCGAGCATGCATGCGGCGGGCACCTTCACCGCCGCGTTCTCGCTCTGGTGCCTGCCGAGGCGCTGGCCGATGCTGGCCGCGCTGGCGGTGGCGGCCACGGTGGCCTGGAGCCGCCTGTACCTGGGGCTGCACTTTCCGTCCGACGTGGTGGCGGCGGCGATGCTCGGAGCTCTGGTCTCTATCTTGGTGGAGCGTGGCCTTCGCCTGATTCCGCGCATCCGTATTTCGCCTGCCCCAGTGCAGGCCATGATGACAAGGCTGCGGTCACGCGCAAGGCGAGCCTGAACATGACATGAATGGGGGATTCAGGCTATCTTCAGCCCCCCTTCCTACATTAGTTGGATGTCTGTTTTGCGTATCGACCCGGCATCTGCACCGCAAGGTAGCTTCCCCGAACCCGACCCACTCGCCGCCGCATCGCCGGCAGCGCCCTGGACACGTTTCAACCATTGGCTCGGCCGCCCACGTTCCGCTGGCGCGGTCGTCGTCTGGCTCAGCCTTTATCTCGTACTGACCACCAACTGGCCGCTCTGGAGCGAGCTGGCCCGCATCGGCGGTGCGCCCAGCACCTACATGCCGACCATCGCGGTCATGAGCCTGCTCACTTTCTGCGGCTCGCTGGCGATCCTGTCGTTCACCGCCTGGTCGCGCTGGATGAAGCCGCTGTGGCTCGTGGTGGTCGTGCTGGCCGCGGTGGTCCAGCACTACATGCTCGCGTACCGCGTGGTCATGGACCCGACCATGGTCGCCAACGCGATGCAGACCGACCCCAACGAGGCACGCGACCTGATGAGCTGGCGCATGGCCTTCAACGTGCTGGTGGTCACGCTGCCCGCGGCTTATCTGCTCTGGCGCGTTCGCATCCCGCCGATGCGTTTTCTGTCGAAGCTCTGGCGCAACGTCGCGTTGCTGCTGCTGTCGGTGATCCTGGCGCTGGGCGCGGTGGTGTCCATGAACCGCGAGCTGGCGCCGCTGATGCGCAACAACGTGCACCTGCGCTACATGATGAATCCGATCGCCAGCCTCTATTCGGCCGGCGCGCTGGTCATCAAGCCCTTGTTCAAGCACAGCGGCAAGCTGATCTCGATCACCGCCGGCACGGCGCTGGGCACGAGCTACGCCGCGCAGACCAAGCCGCCGCTGTTCGTGGTGGTGGTGGGCGAGACCGCGCGGGCCGATCACTTCTCGCTCAACGGCTACGCCCGCGACACCAACCCCGAGCTCGCCAAGCGCGGCGTGCTGAGCTACCGCGAGGTGCGCTCCTGCGGCACCAACACGCTGGCCTCGGTGCCGTGCATGTTCTCGCCGCTGGGCAAGCAGGGCTACGAATCGCGCAAGGACGACTACGAGACCCTGGTCGACGTGTTGCAGGCGGCCGGCCTTGCCGTGTTCTGGCTCGACAACCAGGCCGGCTGCAAGGGCGTTTGCGAGCGCATTCCGAACGCATCCGCGTTCGCCGGGCTCGACGCGGCCACCAAGAAGGCGCTGTGCGACGGCGACGAATGCCTCGACGACGTGATGCTCAAGGGCCTGGACGAGCGCATTGCCGCGCTGCCGGCCGAGCGCCGCGCCAAGGGCATCGTGCTGGTCATGCACCAGATGGGCAGCCACGGCCCGGCCTACTACAAGCGTTCCGCGCCCGACGTGAAGCGCTTCGTGCCCGAGTGCAAAACCAACGCATTGGCGGAGTGCGGCCATGCCGAGCTGATGAACGTCTACGACAACTCGATCCTGCAGACCGACCGCTTCCTGGGCGAGACCATCGACTGGCTCAAAGGGCAGACGAAGCAGTACGACCCGGCGCTGCTTTACGTGAGCGACCACGGCGAGTCGCTCGGCGAATACGGCCTGTTCCTGCACGGCGTGCCCTACAGCTTCGCACCCGACGCGCAGAAGCACGTGCCCATGGTTACCTGGTTCAGCGACGGCATGAGCGAGCGGCGCAAGCTCTCGCGTTCGTGCATGGAAGCGGGGCTGGACGCGCCGCTCACGCACGACAACCTCTATCACACGGTGCTCGGCGTGATGGACGTGACCACGCCGACCTACAAGCCGGCACTGGACGCCCTCGCGTCCTGCCGGGCAAAGGGCTGAGGCCGCCTTACTTCTTCTCGCGGGGCAGCCGCCCCATGAGGAAGAACTCGTTGTTCGGCTGCATGCCGCTGAAGCTGGCCATGCGGTTGCTCAGCCCGAAGAAGGCGGTGATGGCCGCGATGTCCCAGATGTCCTCGTCGTCGAAGCCGTGGGCGTGCAGGGGCGGGAAGTCGTTGTCGTCGATCTCGTGCGAGCGGTCGCAGACCTTCATCGCGAAGTCGAGCATCGCGCGCTGGCGCGGCGTGATGTCGGCCTTGCGGTAGTTCACCGCCACCTGGTCGGCCACCAGCGGCTTCTTCTCGTAGATGCGCAGCAGCGCGCCGTGCGCCACCACGCAGTACAGGCACTGGTTGGCCGCGCTGGTGGTGGTGACGATCATCTCGCGGTCGCCCTTGGTGAGCGAGCCTTCTTCCTTGAGCATGAGCGCGTCGTGGTACGCGAAAAAGGCGCGCCATTCGGCCGGGCGGCGCGCGAGGGCCAGGAACACGTTGGGCACGAAGCCCGCCTTTTCCTGCACCGCGAGGATGGCGGCGCGGATGTCCTCCGGCAGGTCTTTCAGTTCGGCGAGCGGGTAGCGGTTGTTCGGGGTCATGTCGTCTCCGTTGTGGTCGTCGGTTTGCGGCGCCTCGGAAGCTTTTCTGAAAGCGCTCTGAAAGGCGCCGCGCCGCTTCCATCATAGGCAAGCCGCTTTCCTACATGGCGGGGTGCGCACCACCGCCATGATGAAGGTTCGCACAACAACACGCGGCCAGCGCCGCACATAACGCGATGAAAGACGAGTCGTATCCAGACCGGCGTGGCTTCCTGCGCCGGTCCATCGCCATCGTGCCGGCCGCCACGGCCTTCGGTGCCGGTGGCCTCACCGGCGCGGCACTGGCGCAACCCGCAACGCCGGCTCCCGCAACCACCCCCGCTGCAGCGGCACCGCCCGCCACTCCCTACACCCCCGTCTACTTCAACGCCGCCGAATGGGCCTTCGTCCAGGCCGCGGTGGCCCGGCTCATTCCCTCCGACGACGCCGGCCCCGGCGCCATCGAAGCCGGCGTGCCGGAGTTCATCGACCGGCAGATGGAAGGCGCCTTCGGCCATGCCGCCACCTGGTACATGCAGGGGCCGTTCGTCGAGGTGTCGCCGCTCTTCGGCTACCAGAAGAAGATGCCGCCGCGCGAGGTGTACCGCGCGGGCATCGCGGCCACCGATGACTACAGCCGCAAGCAGTTTTCCGGCAAGACCTTCGCGCAACTCGAGCCCGCGCGGCAGGACGAGGTGCTCAAGGGCCTGGAGGGCGGCACCATCACGCTCGACGGCGTGGGCGCGACCGATTTCTTCGGCTTTTTGCTGCAGAACACGAAGGAGGGCTACTTCAGCGACCCGATCCACGGCGGCAACAAGAACGCCGCGGCCTGGAAGATGATCGGCTTCCCCGGCGCG
Source organism: Variovorax paradoxus (assembly GCF_022009635.1). Classification (NCBI taxonomy): domain Bacteria; kingdom Pseudomonadati; phylum Pseudomonadota; class Betaproteobacteria; order Burkholderiales; family Comamonadaceae; genus Variovorax; species Variovorax paradoxus. The sequence goes on along the minus strand of NZ_CP091716.1, from coordinate 4,902,133 downwards.
CGCGCCGACTACGCCGACTGGGTCGACCGGCCCGGCGTCAAGTACAACCTGCCGCCGGTGAGCATCGCCGGCCCGCAGGGTTGAAGGGGAGCGGCAACACCATGGCAAACATCAAGAAGCCGAGTGTCGACGCCGTGCTGGTCGGCTTCGGCTGGACCGGCGCGATCATGGGCATGGAACTCACCGCCGCCGGCCTGAAAGTGCTGGCGCTGGAGCGCGGCGAGAACCGCGACACGCAGCCCGACTTCGCCTACCCGCGCATCACCGACGAGCTGAGCTACGGCATCCGCGGCAAGCTGTTCCAGAACCTTTCGCGCGAGACCGTGACCATCCGCCACACGCCGGCCGAGGTGGCGGTGCCGTACCGCCAGCTCGCGTCCTTCCTGCCCGGCGACGGCGTGGGCGGCGCGGGCGTGCACTGGAACGGTCACCACTGGCGGCCGCTGCCCAGCGACCTGCGCATCCGCAGCAACTACGAAGAGCGCTACGGCAAGAAATTCATTCCCGAAGGCATGACGATCCAGGACTTCGGCGTGAGCTACGAAGAGCTGGAGCCGCACTTCGACCAGTTCGAGAAGATCTGCGGAACCTCCGGCAAGGCCGGCAACATCGGCGGCAAGATCCAGCCCGGCGGCAATCCTTTCGAAGGCGCACGCGCCAACGAATTCCCGCTGCCGCCGCTGGCTTCGGTCAACAGCGCGAAGCTGTTCGAGAAGGCCGCGCGCGAGCTCGGCTACCACCCGTTTCCGCAGGCGGCCGCCAACGCCTCGCGCGCCTACACCAACCCGCATGGCGCGCAGCTCGGTCCCTGCAACTTCTGCGGCTTCTGCGAGCGCTACGGCTGCTACATGTATTCGAAGGCGTCGCCGCAGACCACGCTGCTGCCGGTGCTGATGAAGCGGCCCAACTTTGAGCTGCGCACCCGCTCGCATGTGCTGCGCGTGAACATGTCGCCCGACGGCAAGCGCGCCACCGGCGTGACCTATGTCGACGCCCAGGGCAACGAGGTCGAGCAGCCGGCCGACCTGGTGGTGCTGTGCGCCTACCAGTTCCACAACGTGCGGCTGCTGCTGCTGTCGAACATCGGCAAGAAGTACGACCCGGCCACCGGCGAGGGCGTGGTGGGGCGCAACTACGCCTACCAGCTCAATGGCGGCGCCAGCCTGTTCTTCGACAAGGACCAGCCGATGAACCCCTTCGTCGGCGCGGGTGCCAGCGGCAGCGTGATCGATGACTTCGACGGCGACAACTTCGACCACGGCCCGCTCGGCTTCGTGGGCGGCGCGAGCATCAACTGCATCAACACCGGCGGCCGGCCTATCCAGCAGCTGAGCCTGCCGCCCGGCACGCCGAGCTGGGGCGCGGGCTGGAAGAAGGCCGCGCGGGAAAACTACCTCTACCAGGCCGGCGTGGGCAGCCAGGGCTCGGTGATGGCCTACCGCGACAACTACCTCGACCTGGACCCGACCTACAAGGACGTGCACGGCCAGCCGCTGCTGCGCATGACCTTCGACTGGAAGGCCAACGACCTGGCGATGACGCAGTTCATCGGCACCAAGGTCGAGCAGATCGCCAGAGCCATGGGGCCGAAGCAGATGAAGATGAACTTCCAGAAGGCAGGCGCGCACTACGACGTGCGCTACTACCAGTCGACCCACAACACCGGCGGCGCGCCGATGGGCACCGACCCCGCGACCAGCGCCGTGAACCGCTTCCTGCAGGTGTGGGACGTGCCCAATGTCTTCGTGATGGGCGCCAGCGCCTTCCCGCAGAACTTCGGCTACAACCCGACCGGCATGGTGGGCGCGCTGGCCTACTGGTCGGCCAAGGCGATTCGCGAGCAGTACCTGAAGAACCCGGGAGCACTGGCATGAACGCGCGTCGCATGTATGGCGGCGTTGCGGTGGCCGCCGCCTTGCTGTGCGCCGGGGCCTGGGCCGTGGCGCAGAAGGCGGAGGCACCGCCGGCCGCGCCCGCCGCTGCTCCGGTGACCACCGCTGCACCTGCCGCATCATCCGACCCCGTGCTCGAGCGCGGCCGCTACCTGGCCCGCGCCGGCGACTGCGTAAGTTGCCACACTGCCCCCGGCAAGCCGGCCTTCGGCGGCGGCCTGCCGATGAAGACGCCGTTCGGCACCATCGTCTCGACCAACATCACGCCCGACCCCGAGGCCGGCATCGGCGCCTACACCGAGGCCGAGTTCGCCCGCGCGCTGCGCGAAGGCGTCGCCAAGGACGGCCATCACCTGTACCCGGCCATGCCGTACCCGTCGTTCGCTCGCGTGAACGACGAGGACATGCATGCGCTCTTCACCTTCTTCCGCAACGGCGTGCAGCCCGTGGCGCAGAAGCCGCCGGCCACAGACCTGCCGTGGCCCTTCAGCATGCGCGGGCTGATGATCGGCTGGAACTGGATCTACCTCGACAAGGGCGTCTACCAGCCCGACACGGCCCGCAGCGCCGAGTGGAACCGCGGCGCGTACCTGGTGCAGGGCCTGGGCCATTGCGGCGACTGCCATACGCCGCGCAGCATGCTCGGCGGCGTCAAGGCGGCCAGCGACGGCAAGGGTGACGTGTTCCTGTCTGGCGCGGTCATCGACGGCTGGTACGCGCAGCCGCTGCGCCACACCGGCCGGCCGACCATGGCGCAGTGGCCGGCGCAGGACATCGTGCAGTACCTGCAGACGGGGCGCACCGGCCACACGGCCGCGTTCGGCGCCATGGTCGACGTGGTGCAGAACAGCACGCAGCACCTGTCGACGCAAGACTTGCAGGCGGTGGCCAGCTATCTGCAGTCGCTCGGCGCGGAGGGCGGCGCGCAGAACGCGCCGTCGCCCACCTCGCTGGTGGCGGCGGCGCCGCAGCACCCGACCGCGCTCGCACTGCGCAACGGCACGGTCGAGGGCAACAGCGGCGCGATGGTCTACCTGAACAACTGCAACGCCTGCCATCGCTCCGACGGCACGGGCGCCGACAAGACCTTCCCCGCGCTGGCCGGCAACAGCGTGGTGAATGCCAAGGACCCGACTTCGCTGATCCGCCTCGTGCTTGCAGGCTCGGCCATGCCGAGCACGACCCAGGCACCATCGCCCATCGCCATGCCCGACTTCGGCTGGCGCCTGAGCGACGCCGACGTGGCCAGCGTGCTGAGCTTCGCGCGGTCGAGCTGGGGCAACCAGGGCGAAGCCGTGACGGCGGCGCAGGTGGCCAAGGTGCGCGACTCAATCAAGCCGGTGGCGACCGCCAACGCGCAGCAGCAGAAATGACGGGGGCCTGCCTACTCGAGCGAGGGAAGGTCGCTCTCGTCTTTCAGCTCGACGCCTGTCAGACCGCGCCGCAATGACTCGCGCATCAGCCATGCGAGCCTGAACGCCGCTGCCTCGTAGGTCAGGCCTTCGGGCCGTACGTTCGAGATGCAGTTGCGCTCGGCGTCGTGCCGGCCGCGCCGGGGCGAGTGCGTCAGGTAGATGCCGAGGCTGTCGGGCGAACTCAGGCCCGGCCGCTCGCCGATCAGCATCACCGACAGCGCCGCGCCGAACAACTCGCCTATTTCATCGGCCAGGGCGACGCGTGCCTGCGTGGCGATCACCACGGGCGAGAAACGCGTGTCCGGCGGCAGCTGCGCGCGCAACGACGCGAGCAGCGGCACAGCATGCCGCGCGGCCGCGAGGGACGAGAGGCCGTCGCCGATCACGATGCAGACATCGCAGCCATAGCGCCGGTCGCCGCGCAGGCGCGTGGCGTCGTCCTCGTCTAGCTGGCGGCCGAGGTCTGGGCGGCGCAGATAGGTGGTGCGGTCGGCGGCGCGGCTGCGCGCGCGGGCCACTTCCCAGCGCTGGCTGCGCAGTTGGCCATCGAGCGCATCGACGTCGAGCGCGGCGTGAATGGCATCGCGCGCCATTGCGTGCGCCCAGCCGAAGCGCAGCGTTTCGTCGGTCGGCATGCCGGCGCCGGCGCGGCCCAGCGCCAGCCGTGCGGGCGTGGCGGCGCGCCATTGCGCCCAGGGGTTGGGTGTGACGGGCGAATCGCTCATCGGGCCAGCGCGGCGAGGCCGCCCATGTCGGCCAGCAGCCGGTTGGAGGAGGGCGGGGCGAGCCGCCCGGCGGTGTCGGTGATCCGCATGCGCTGCAGCCAGGCCTCGAACTCGGGCGCGCGCTTCAGGCCCAGCGTCTGGCGCAGGAACAGCGCGTCGTGGAACGAGGTGCTCTGGTAGTTGAGCATCACGTCGTCGGCACCGGGGATGCCCATGATGAAGTTGATGCCCGCCGTGCCCAACAGCACGAGCAGCGTGTCCATGTCGTCCTGGTCGGCCTCGGCATGGTTGGTGTAGCAGATGTCGCAGCCGATGGGCAGGCCCAGCAGCTTGCCGCTGAAATGGTCTTCGAGCCCGGCGCGGATGATCTGCTTGCCGTCGTACAGGTACTCCGGCCCGATGAAGCCGACGACAGTGTTGATGAGCAGCGGCCTGTAGCGCCGCGCCAGCGCATAGGCGCGCACCTCGCAGGTCTGTTGGTCGACGCCGAAATTGGCGTTGGCCGAGAGGGCGCTGCCCTGGCCGGTCTCGAAGTACATGACGTTGTCGCCCACGGTGCCGCGCCCGAGCGACAGCGCCGCCGCATGCGCCTCGTCGAGCAGCTCGGGCGTCACGCCGAACGAGAGGTTGGCCTTCTCGGTGCCCGCGATCGACTGGAACACCAGGTCGACCGGCGCGCCGGCCTCCATGAGCTTGAGCGTGTTGGTCACGTGCGTGAGCACGCAGCTCTGCGTGGGGATCTCGAAGCGCTGGATCACCTCGTCGAGCATGCGCAGCAACTGGCCGAGCACCGGCGTGCTGTCGGACGCGGGGTTGAGCCCGATCACCGCGTCTCCCGCGCCGTAGAGCAGCCCGTCGAGCGTGGAGGCGGCCACGCCGCGCAGGTCGTCGGTCGGGTGGTTGGGCTGCAGGCGCACGGCAAGGTGGCCGGGCAGGCCGATGGTGTCGCGAAAGCGCGTGACCACGCGACACTTTCTGGCGACCGACACCAGGTCCTGGTTGCGCATGAGCTTGGACACGGCCGCCACCATCTCGGGCGTGAGGCCCGGCGCCAGCGCGCCGAGCGCGTCGGTTGTGGCCGCGTCGGACAGCAGCCAGTTGCGGAAGTCGCCGACCGTGAGGTGCGATACGGGCGCGAAGGCGCCCGCGTCATGGCCGTCGATGATCAGGCGCGTGATGTTGTCGCTCTCGTAGGGAATCAGCGCCTCGGTCAGGAACTGCTTGAGCGGCGTGTCGGCCAGCACGTGGCGCGCCGCCATGCGCTGCTGCGCGGTGGCCGCGCCGATGCCTGCGAGGTAGTCGCCCGAGCGCGCCGGGCTCGCGAATGCCATGACCTGCTTCAGGTCGTCGAAGCGGAAGACCTGCCCGGCGATGGAGGTGCTGTAGCGCATGAGTTCTCGTCGGAGTGCATCGGGCATCGATGCAGGGCGGATGGTGACAGTGCGCACCTGGCAAAGCAAGGGCCGTTCCAACGGCGCCGACACGGGCGCTGGCCATAATCGGGGCCTCTCAATCTCCGAGGTGTTTCGTGAAGTCCTTTTTCTGTGCCGCTCTCGTGTCCGTCCTTGCCATTCCCGCCGCGTTCGCGCAGTCCGCGCCCGTGACCACGCCCAGCGGCCTGATCTACCAGTCGCTCAAGGAAGGCACCGGCGCCTCGCCCGCGGCCACCGACGTGGTCAAGGTGCACTACCGCGGCACCTTCCCCGACACCGGCAAGGAGTTCGACAGCTCCTACAAGCGCGGCGAACCCACCGAGTTCCCGCTCAACGGCGTGATTCCCTGCTGGACCGAAGGCGTGCAGAAGATGAAGCCGGGCGGCAAGGCCAAGCTGACCTGCCCGCCGTCGATCGCCTACGGCGCGCGCGGCGCCGGCGGCGTGATCCCGCCGAACGCCACGCTCAACTTCGAAGTCGAGCTGGTTTCCGTCACCAAGCGCTGAGGCCCGCGGGCGCTCACCCCGGCTGGTACTGGTACAGCCAGGTCTCGGTGAGCGTCTGGTCGCCGTTCTTCAGGTAGAGCCGCATGTCGATCGGCTCGTTGCCTTCGGGCGTGAAGTCGAACTGCGCGCGCCAGTGGCCCGGCACGCCATTGGGCACGGCTTCGGCAAAGACGTAAGAGAACTTGCCGCGCGCCGCCGTCAGCACCACTTCCGGCTTCACGCCGAAGGGCACGGTGGTCAGCGGCTGGCCGATGAATTCGACCATGAACTTGCGCACCCCCTGCGGGCGCGGCTGCCCCGGCTGGCCGCCGCGTCCGATGCGCGTGGCCACGCAGTGCGCGAGCGGCGAGGGGAACGGCTCCTGGTCGGTCCAGTGCAGGCGGTACTGCAGGCTGTAGGAAGAGCCCGCCTTGGCGTCGGCCTTGGGCACCCAGAAGGCGACGATGTTGTCGTGGATCTCGTCGTCGGTCGGGATCTCGATGAGCTGCACCGAGCCCTCGCCCCAGTCGCCCATCGGCTCGATCCACAGGCTCGGGCGCTTTTCGTAGTTCACGCCGTCCTGGTAGTGGTCGAAGTTGCGGTCGCGCTGCAGCAGGCCGAAGCCGCGCGGCCGGGTGTCGGCAAAGGCCGAGGCGCGCGTCTGCGTAGGGTTGTTGAGCGGGCGCCAGATGCGCTCGCCCGCGCCGTTCCAGATGGCCAGGCCGTCGGAGTCGTGCACTTCGGGGCGCCAGTCGATGGCGGTGGGTTTGTTGGTTTCCGAGTACCAGTACATCGAGGTGAGCGGCACCAGGCCCAGGCGGGACACGTCGCGGCGCATGAAGAGGCGCGCGTCGATGTCCATGATGACGGCCTTGGTGCGCTGCATGACGAACTTGAACACGCCGGTGACGCTCGGGCCTTCCAGCAGCGCGTAGACCGTCATCGAGGTGGTGTTGCCCGCGGCGGGCGTCTCGAAGTAGAAGCGCGTGAAGTTCGGGAACTCCTCGGGCTTGTCGGGCACCGCCACGTCGAGCGCGATGCCGCGTGCCGACAGGCCGTACTGGTACAGCTCGCCGATCGCGCGGAAGTAGGAAGCGCCCAGGAAGGCGACCCAGTCGTTCTTCTGCCAGTCGAGCTTGGCCTGGTCGCCCAGGCGGCTTTCCTGCAGGCGAAAGCCCGCGAAGCCGGCGCCCGGCGGCAGCTGGTGCGCGGGGCTGTCGGCCGGCATCGAGAAGTAGTCGGGGCTGTAGAGCACTTCGCGCGCGAAGGCGTCGCCGCCAGCGTTTTCGAGCACGTGCATGCGCACCGGCGTCTGGAAGAAGCGGCCCAGGTGGAAGAAGGTGACGGGAAAGGCCCCGGGTCCGTCGCGAAAGAGGGCGTTGGCGGGGTCGAACTTGATCTTTCCGTGCGCGTCGTAGTCGATGCGGTCGAGCACTTCGGGAGCCAGCGGCGCCGCGGCCACGTAGGGCTGGGCGGCGAGCGCCTTGGCCTGCGCGACCAGGGCGTCGAAAGAGAAGGGGGAAGGCTGGCTCAGTTGCAGGCCGTTGGCGGCGAGTGCCTCGGTGGGCAGGCCCAGGGCGGCGAGTGCGGCGGCGGCGCCACCGGCGGCAAGGAAGGATCGGCGATCAAGCATGTGGTTCTTGAGGGTTGCGAATCTCTGGGGAAAAGAAAGAAAAGCGGCGGAAACGAATCAGGCATTTTCCGCGACCGGGAACAACCCCGAGCTTGACCCGGCTCGCGGCGGGGCCACGTCAGCCATTCCGCGCAAAGCGGGCCGGACAAGGCCGGGAATCGGAAAAATTGTGCTTTTATGTATCGGCGCCGCGCCCTAGGCGGGGTCGGTGGCCTTCAGCGCATACACCGCATACAGCGGCACACCGAGCAGCATCATCACCATCGGCGCGAACAGCATGTAGGGCAGGCCGATGCCCTCCATCACCCGGTAGGTGCCGTCCAGCCGCAGCCGGGGGTGCGACTGCGTCAATTCGGATTCGCGGCGAATGCCCCAGTGGAACTCGGCACCCGTGGTGCGCACCGAGGGATGCTGCTTCGCGCGGCCCACGGCCAGCCAGCACATGGCGTCGAAGGCCAGCACCGACCCCGCGGGCGCGCGTTCGCCGAAGGTGGCAAACACCGCCTGCACCTGCTCAGGCTGCAGATACATCAGCACGCCTTCGGTGAACAGGAAGACCGGCCGCGCATTGCGCTTGCGCGGCAGCCCCAGTTGCTCCCACCAGTCGGGCGCGGTCAGGTCGAGCGTGCGCAGGTCGTGGCGCTCGTGGGTCTCGGGGATGAGTTCGCGGCGCAGCTCCAGCACTTCAGGCAGGTCGGCGTCGGTCATGCGCGATTTGTCGTCGTCCAGCCACTGGAAGTAATGGCTCAGGCCGCAGCCCATGTTGACCACGCGGGCGCCGGGGTGCTCCTTCAGGAAGTCCTGCGCGAGGCTGCGGAAGCGGCGCGTGCGCGAGAGGATGCCGTAGATGGTCGCCCGGTCTTCGGGCAGCGCGCTGCCGTCGTCTCGGATCTGCTCGAGGATGCCGGCGGCATAGGCGTCCCGCACGGCCACCTGCGGAAACATCGCGTCGCCCGAGGCCCGCGCGGCCAGGGGAATCCGCAAGGTGGAAGGCACGGCCGACAGGCGCCGCGCGGGTTTGCTGTGTGTCATGAATGCTGGAGAAAGACCAGACATCAGTCTGGCCGCTCCGGCATCGATGGGCAAGTCAGTCTTTTGTTCAGCCGCCCGGCGACGAGCGCGCGTCCACGTAGGCCCAGGCCGTGAGGCCCGAGGCCAGCGTGACGCGTTCGCGCCGGTAGTCGTCGACCTCGTAGGCATCCGCGTGGGCCAGCTCGGCCGGGGTGACGGCAAAGACCGAGCCCTCGACCCGGTCCGCCCCCGCGCCGCTCGGGGCGACGATGGGGTGGTGCGTCTCGCCGCTGGTCGCGACCACCGCCGCGTCCTTGATTTCGAGCTGCTCCAGCCGGTAGCCCGGCAGGCTGTCGAGGCGGCCATTCAGTCGGCGGCCGAAGGTGGCGAGCTGCACCGATTGCAGCTGCAGCGTGCCGTAGGAGAAAAGCTGCTCCGTGGCGGCCTCTGCGTTGGCCGCACCCGGCGCGGCGGCTTCGGCCTGCACGTCGTCGTCCATCAGCAGGTCTTCGTAGAAGGCGCCGAAGGGGCGCGTCGGGTGGGCGATCTGGATTTCCAGGATCCAGATGCCGGTGGCCGGGCACAGGCCGAAGTCGCCGAGCCGGCCGGCCTGGTAGATGGCATGCGGAAAGTCGCACACGCGGTGGCCCTTGATGTCGAGGTTCAGCCGCCAGCCCATGGCCTCGGCGCGCTCGGCGGCGTAGGCATAGAGCGCGGCGCCGCTCAGGCGGTCGGCGCGCCAGCGCGCGGCCACGTCATGCCACAGCGTGCGCGCGGCCTCGGCGCAGGCGTGCATCTGCGGGTCGTCGCCGGTCACGAAGGTGTCGCCGGCGTCGCCTTCGTGGCCTTCCCAGACCGGGCCGATGTCGACGAAGAAGATGTCCTGCGCACCCAGCACGCTGGCCGGGTCCGATTGCTCCCTGAAGATCTTGAGCGTGTCCGTGCCGAAGCGGATGACGATGGGGTGCCAGTTGCGCTCCATCTCCAGCTTGTGCAGCGTGGCCAGGGCCAGGTCGTGCGCCTGGGCGTGGGTCATGCCGGGGCGGATGCCCGAGGCGATCTGCCGCACCGCGCGTTGCGAGAGGCTGCGTGCGTGCTGCATCGAGCGCAGTGAGAACTTCGCGCCGGTGGCTTCGGTGCGTCCGGCTTCAGGTTTTGTCATCGGCAATGTCCAGGTTCAGTGGGGCAACGGGCGGCCGGGTCGGCGCGTCTCGGGTTTCTTGGGTCGGCTGTGGCATCCAGGCCGACCACACCTGGCCGGGCAGCGCATGGCTGCGCGCCGGCGGCACCTCGGCCACGCTGCCCAGGCTCACGAAACCGGCCAGGAACTCCTCGGGCTTCACGCCCAGTTCGGCGGACAGCACGGGGTCGAAGCAGCGTTCGCCGCTGAGCATGATGGCGCCGAAGCCGAGCTGGTGCGCCGCATTGAGCAGGTTGCCCAGCGCCGCGCCGGCGGCCAGCCACTGCTCGCGCGCCGGCACCTTGCTGCGGGCGCGCGGCGTGACGACGAAGGCCAGCAGCACGGGCGGGCGCGTGGCGTGCTCGCGCGCGCGGCGCAGGTCGGCGGGCGAGGCGAGCGGGTCGCGGCGGCGCTTTTCTTCCTCGAAGCGGTCGGCCAGGGCGGCGCGCTGGCCTTCGCGGAACTCGAGCACGCGCCAGGGGTGCAGCCCGCCGTGGTCGGGCGCGCGCAGGGCGGCCTGCAGGATCAGGTCGATGTGCTCCGGCCCCGGGCCGGGCGCACGCAGCCGCTTCGGCGAGACGGAGCGGCGCTCCAGCAGCGGGGCGATCGCGCTTTCGTTGCGACCGGCCAGCAGGTCGCGGCGCAGCGCCTCGCTGTCGCGCAGGAAGTTGCGCGCCCACGCCAGCACCTGCTCGCCCTGCGGCGTGAAGCCCTCGAAGCGCGGGCCGGGCTTGATCAGCGGCCGGCCGTACTCGTGTTCGAGCTGGCGGATGGCTTCCGAGAGTTCGAGCTGGGAAACCTGGCTGGCCTGCGCGGCGCGGCCGAGGTGCTGCTCCTGGCCGAGTGCGATGAGGCAGCGAAGTTGACTGTTGACCATGGCGTGCGTATCCGAGCCGGCGTGCCGGCAATGCTTCGCTGTATTTTATGAAGCATAGCGAAACGCAAGCCGGAGTCGGGTTTCTAGACGGCGGATGGCTTGCCGCGCTGGCGCGCGATATGGCGGTAGACGGTGCTGCGATGCACGCCCAGGCGCCGCGCGGCCTTGGACACGTCGTGGTCGCAGGCCTTGAGCGCCTCGTCGATGGCGTGGCGGGTGATGGCCTGCAGCGGGCCGGCCTGGGGTGCCAGTGCGGCTTCGGTGGCTGCGTCGGTCGTCGGCGCGGCATGCGTGCCGAGCAAGTGCGCGGGCAGCGCCGCAGCCGTCACCGAATCGCCGGTGTCGGCCAGCGCGACCACCGCGCGCAGCGTGCTGCGCAGCTCCCGCACATTGCCCGGCCAGCGGTAGGCGGCCAGTGCCTCGAGCGCGTCGCTCTCCAGCCGCAGATGCTTGGCCGCGCCGCCCGATTCGAGGAACAGCCGCGCGATCAGCGTGTGCCGGTCGGCGCGCCGGCTCAGCGGAGGCAGGGCGACGGTGAAGCCCGCCACGCGATACATCAGGTCGGCGCGGAAACGGCCGGCCTTTACCAGCGCCGGCAGGTCGCCGTGGGTGGCGCAGACCAGGTCGAAGTCCACTGCCACGCCCTGGCCGCCGCCCAGCGGCGTGACCACGCGCTCTTCCAGCACCCGCAGCAGCCTGGTCTGCAGCGCCAGCGGAATCTCCGCGATCTCGTCGAGGAACAGCACGCCGCCGTGCGCTTCGCGGATTCGGCCCGCCATGCCCTTGCGCCGTGCGCCGGTGAAGGCGCCTTCGTCGTAGCCGAACAGCTCCGACTCGATCAGCGTCTCCGGCAGCGAGGCACAGTCGACCGCCACGAACGGGCCCGCGGCGCGGCGGCTCGCGGCATGCAGGCGGCGCGAGAACACTTCCTTGCCGCTGCCGGTCTCGCCGTTGACCAGCACCGACACGCCTTCGTTCAGCACGCGCACGGCCTTGTCGAGCAGCGGCAGGATGTCGTCGGCCTCTGGTCGAGCGGCTCCAGTAGCCGCCGGTGCGTCGGCGCGCCGCGCCATCGGCCGTGCGCCGCCGCGCGTGCTCGTGCGCTCCATCACCGTGGCGATCTGCCGCCCGCCCGGCAGTGTCAGCAGGCTGCGGCGGTGTTCCATGCGGGGCCAGTTCGGGCCGAGAAAGTCCCTGGCCTCCAGGTCGAGCAGGCCGTCCCACGAGCGGCCGAACAGTTCCAGCGCCACGCGGTTGGCGGCGACGATGCGGCCGCCCTCGATCACCATCAGCCCCTCGCGCGCGGTGCCGATCAGTGCCGGCCGCGCATGGAAGCGCAGCACATGGCCCTGTGCCTCGGCCAGCAGCATGCGGTGCTCCACCTGCTGCGCGGCCATGCGAACCAGTCCCAGCGCATGCGTGTTCACGCGCACCGTCTCGCCCGAGATGTCGAGCGCGCCCGCCAGTTCGCCCCGGCCGGTGAAGATGGGGGCCGCCGCGCAGCCCAGCGCGCCGTTCTGCGCCAGGTAGTGCTCGCCGCCCAGCACCATCAGCGCCTCGCGCTCGGCCAGCGCGGTGCCGATGGCGTTGGTGCCGCGGTTGTTTTCCGACCATTCCACGCCGGGCTGCAGCGCGATGCGCTCGGCCTTGGGCAGGAAGTCGGGGCTGCCTATTTCCTCGAGGATCAGCCCGCTGGCGTCCGACAGGATCACCACGCAGCCGTTGCCTATGGCGTGCTCGGCCAGCCCGTCGAGTTCGGGCTGGGCGCAGTCCAGCAGCCGCATCGACTGCTCGCGCCGCTCGCGCAAGAGGGCCAGCGCCATCGGTGCCGGGTCGATGTACTGGTGGTCGACCGGGCGGCTGCGCTGCCAGGAGCGCGAGATGTGCGGCGCGATCCACGGTGCGGGGTCGCGGCCCTGCACGAAGAACATTTCACGGGCCTGTTCGACCCTGACCGATGGCCACTGCGCTTCACTCATGCATGTCTCCGGTTGTCTGCCGTTCGCGGTGCATTCGCCTTGTGCGACATCCTAGTCGCTATGTTCGCGCGGACATGTCGCAGATTGCGAATGAAAACCCGCTGCACGGTGCCTTTGCCAAGAGGAAGTACTCAGGGAATGTCCCGATCCCGGCGGGTACGTGGCTTGCGGTTGTCCGTGCGGGTCGCCGCATGTCGCGGCGCCACCACCAGCAAATGGAGACAAGTCATGGACATGCTCGAACCGGGCAAATTCGGTACCGCGGTGCCGTTCAAGAAGCGCTACGGCAACTACATCGGCGGCGAATGGGTCTCGCCGGTGGACAACCAGTACTTCGAGAACATCACGCCCGTCACCGGCAAGGTCTTCTGCGAAGTGCCGCGCTCCACCGCGGCCGACATCGACCGCGCGCTCGACGCCGCGCACAAGGCCAAGGCCGCCTGGGGCCGCACCTCGACCACCGAGCGCGCGAACATCCTGAACAAGATCGCCGACCGCATCCAGGAAAACCTGCCCATGCTCGCGGCCGCCGAGACCTGGGACAACGGCAAGCCGATCCGCGAAACCATGGCGGCCGACCTGCCGCTGGCGGTGGACCATTTCCGCTACTTCGCCTCGTGCATCCGCGCGCAGGAAGGCGGCATCAGCGAGATCGACCACGAAACCTTTGCGTACCACTTCCATGAGCCCATCGGCGTGGTCGGCCAGATCATTCCGTGGAACTTCCCGATTCTCATGGCCGTGTGGAAGCTGGCGCCCGCGCTGGCCGCCGGCAACTGCGTGGTGCTGAAGCCCGCGGAGCAGACGCCGGTGTCGATCCTGGTGCTGGTGGAACTCATCGGCGACCTGCTGCCGCCGGGCGTGCTGAACGTGGTGAACGGCTTCGGCGTGGAGGCGGGCAAGCCACTGGCGTCGAGCAACCGCATCGGCAAGATCGCCTTCACCGGCGAGACCACCACCGGCCGGCTGATCTCGCAGTACGCGAGCCAGAACCTGATTCCGGTCACGCTGGAGCTGGGCGGCAAGTCGCCCAACATCTTCTTCGCCGACGTGATGGACCGCGACGACAGCTTCTTCGACAAGGCGCTCGAAGGCTTCGCGATGTTCGCGCTGAACCAGGGCGAAGTCTGCACCTGCCCGTCGCGCGCGCTGATCCAGGAGTCGATCTACGACCGCTTCATGGAGCGCGCGCTCAAGCGCGTGGCGGCCATCAAGCAGGGCAGTCCGCTCGACATGGCCACGATGATCGGCGCGCAGGCCTCCAGCGAACAGCTCGAGAAGATCCTGTCGTACCTCGACATCGGCAAGCAGGAGGGCGCGAAGGTGCTGATCGGCGGCGAGCGCCAGAAGCTCGAAGGCGACCTGGCCGACGGCTACTACGTGAAGCCGACCGTGTTCCAGGGCCACAACAAGATGCGCATCTTCCAGGAAGAAATCTTCGGCCCCGTGGTGTCGGTGACGACCTTCAAGGACGAGGAAGAAGCCCTCTCCATCGCCAACGACACGCTCTACGGCCTGGGCGCCGGCGTGTGGAGCCGCGACATGAACCGTGCCTTCCGCATGGGCAAGGGCATCCAGGCGGGCCGCGTGTGGACCAACTGCTACCACCACTATCCGGCGCATGCGGCCTTCGGCGGCTACAAGCAGTCGGGCATCGGACGCGAGAACCACAAGATGATGCTCGACCACTACCAGCAGACCAAGAACCTCCTGGTGAGCTACAGCGAGAACAAGCTGGGCTTCTTCTGATGACCGGCGAAGTCCTGCGCGTCACCGCGACCGATGCCGCGCTCGCGTTGATCGACAGGCTCGCCGCCAAGCACGGCCCGCTGATGTTCCATCAGTCGGGCGGCTGCTGCGACGGCAGCGCGCCGATGTGTTACGGCCAAGGCGAGTTCATCGTCGGCGACTACGACCGCCTGCTGGGGCACATCGGCGGCATGCCGTTCTACATCAGCGGGCCGCAGTTCGAGTACTGGCAGCACACGCAGCTGATCATCGACGTGGTGCCGGGACGTGGCGGCATGTTCTCGCTGGAAGGGCCGGAGGGCGTGCGTTTCCTGACGCGCTCGCGGCTCTTCACGGACGAGGAATGGGCCGTGCTGGAGGCCGAAGAAGCTAAGTAAGCCGGAGAGGGCGCTGCGGCGCCGATAGACTGGGGTGTTTTTTGACCCACTCCCAAGGAGCACCCCATGAAGATCAGCGCACGCAACGTCCTGTCCGGCAAGGTCATCGCCATCGTCCGCGGCCCGGTGACGACCGAAGTCACCCTGGAGATCGCACCGGGCGTGCAGATCGTCTCGACGATCACCAGCAATTCGGCCGATTCGCTGAAGCTCAGCGAAGGGGCGAACGCCTATGCGGTGATCAAGGCTTCGAGCGTGATGGTGGGCACCGACTGAAGGCCTCGCCTAGTTCGACGAGGCGAACAACTGCTTCACCAGCAGCTGTGTCGCCGGCGACAGGATGGCTCCCGTCTTCGTCGCCATCAGCAATCGCCGCGTGGCCCACGCATCCCTGAGCCGCACGACTTTCAGATCGAGTGCCGCCACCTGCGCCTTGCACGCCGCGAGCGGCACCACGCCGATGCCGAGGTTGGCCGCGATCATGTGGCACATGGCGTCGAAGCTGCGCACCTGCACGCGCAGCCGCATCGGAACGCCGGCCTGCTCGGCCGCGCGTGAAGTGAGCTCCAGCAGCGAGCTGCTGCGGTTCAGCCCCACGAATTCATGCGCGAGACAGGTCTTGAAATCGACCTGCTTCGCTCGCGTGCGTGCCAGCGGATGCTGCCTGGCGCACAGCACCACCAGCTCGTCGGTCTGGAACGGCGCGACGTCGAGGCCGTAGGCGGGCGTGTTCTCCGCGAAGACGCCGACGTCGGCGAGGCCGTCGACCAGCGCGCGCACGATGTCGCCGCTGAGCTGCTCCTCCACTTCCACGCGGATGTCGGGATGCTGCGAGAGGAAGGTCGCGAGCGTGGTGGGCAGGAACTCGGTGAGCGCCGACATGTTGGCCCACAGCCGGACATGGCCGCGCACGCCGCTGGAGTAGTCGTTGATCTCGCTGCTGAACTGCTCGAAGCCCTGGAAGAGGCGCATCGCATGTTGCATCGCCACATGGCCGGCGGGCGTGAGCGCGATGCCCTGCGCACTGCGTTCGAGCAGCTTCGAACCGGTGGCCGCCTCGAAGTCTGAGAGCCTGCGGCTCGCGGCGGACAACGCAAGGTGGCAGGCCTCCGCGCCCTTGGTGATGCTGCCCGACTGCGCCACCGCGCAGAACAGCCGCAGCGTGACGAAGTCGACGCGCGCGGGATTGATCGGGTTGGCCATCAGCGGATTCTAGGGAGCGCGCAAGTGCCGAAAGTCACCATGCATTCGTGCTGAGAACCAAAGGGCTCATTTGACATGATATGTCGGAAAACCTATAGTGAATCCGTCGAAGCAAAGCTCGCTTCCATCGGTATCACAACCATAAGGAGAGGTATGCAATCACTGCTCGATCAACTCAAGGGGCTCGACGCGCTGGCCGGTGCCGCGATGGGGGGACTGCCCGTTCAGCTGCAGCCCATTCCGGGTCACACGCCGGTGGTCCAGGTGAGCATCGAGGGGCGTGACGAACTTCCGATCTTCGTCACGAGTTCGGACATGCAGATCATCTGCATCTGCTACCTCTGGACCGAAGAAGAAGTGAAGCCCGCGCGCCGCACCGAGCTGCTCGAATCGCTGCTCGACCTGAACCCGTCGGTGCCGTTGTCCTCGTTCGGCCGGGTCGACGGACGCTACGTGCTCACCGGTGCGCTGGGCCGCAATGCGAGCGTGGAAGACATCGCACGCGAAGTGGCCGTGCTCAGCGACAACGCGCTCGATGCACTCGACGCACTGTCCGAATTCCTGAACTAAGCGGAGGTCCCATGACAGTCATCAAGAAGCTCGTCACCCTGCTGCGCGGCAGCGCGCGCGAAATCGGCGAGAGCGTGGTCGACAGCAATGCGACGCGCATCTACGAGCAGGAAATCATCGACGCCAAGCACAGCATCGAGAAGGCCAAGGGCGATCTCACCGGCGTGATGGCCAAGGAGATGCAGTCGGCCCGCGAGATCGAGCGGCTCAAGAACGAAGCCGCACGCTACGAAGGCCTGGCGCTCGAAGCCCTCAACAAGACGCAGGAAGGCCTGGCGCTCGACGTGGCGGCCAAGGTGGGCCTGCTGGAGCAGGAACTCGAGGAACAGGCCAAGGCGCATGCCTCGTATGCGCTGCAGGTGTCCCGGCTGAAGGAGCTCATCAAGTCGGCCGAAGCGCGCATTCGCGAGCACGAGCGCGAGATCGGCATCGCCAAGACCACCGAGAGCGTCTACCGCGCCACGCAGTCCATCTCCGAGAACATCGGCAGCGGCGGCTCGCGGCTGGCCAATGCGCGCGAATCGCTGGAGCGCATCCGCGCGCGCCACGAAGACCTGTCCGACCGCATGACGGCCAGCCAGCAGCTCGAGAACGAGTTCGGCCACGGCGCGCTCGAGAAGAAGCTCGCCGCCGCGGGCATCGGCAACGAGGCAGACCGCACCGGCAAGGTGATGGACCGCATCCGCGCCCGCCAGGCCAACCCCTCGGGGACCGGAGCGCAATAAGCATGCGCGCCAAGCCGGTTCGCTGGCAGGGCTCCGACGAGGCGATACGCGCCGTGCAGGTGGCGTTCGACGTGGAAGAGGCCGTGCTCGAAGCCGTGCGCACCGCGGCCTTCGAGCAGCATGTGTCCACCTCGGACCAGATCCGGCAGGTGCTGGGCCTTGCCACCACGTCGAAGCCCAAGCGCCCGCGCCTCACGGTGTCGCTGAGCGCGGCCGACTACGAATTCCTTGCCAAGCGCTACGGCCTGGCAACGGACGACCGCCTGGCCATCAAGGAGAAAGCCACGCGCGACCTGATCGCATTCGCCAGCAAGGCTGGCTCTGGCACAGTGACAGAGAAGAAGAGCACCGGCACGGGAAGGCCGGGCCGCAAATAGAACAACGAACAACAACCCGCACGCGGGAGGATCAATGGGCGATTTCATGGGAGCGGTGACGGGGTACCCCACCGCGATCTACACGGTGCTGCTGGGCGTCGTGGTGATCTACTGGGTGCTCGCGATGCTCGGCATGGTCGACATCGAACACAGCGGGCTCGATGTCGATGTCGGCGTGCACACGCACGCGGACGGCGATGCCAACGACGTCGGCCATCTTGCGAGCTACGTGGTGGCCTTCGGCCTGAACGGCGTTCCGTTCTCGGTGGCCGTGAGCCTGCTGGTGCTGGTCTCGTGGACGGTCTGCTGCCTGGGCGGCGAGTGGCTGCTGCCGCTGGTACCGACATTGCCGCTTCAGTTGCTGGCCGGTACCGTGCTGCTGGTAGCCAGCGCCGTGATCGCCATTCCCGTCACCGCGGTGGCGATCCGTCCGCTGCGCGGTTTGTTCGTGAGCCACACGGCCGTGAGCAACGCCGCGCTGGTCGGCCAGCTCTGCCGCGTCGTCACCGGCGTGGTGAACGAGAAAGACGGCCGCGCGGAAGTCGCGCGCCGCGGCGCCAGCCTCAACATCCGCGTCTGGGCCACCGCGCCCAACTCCCTCAAGCGCGGTTCGCAGGCGCTGATCCTCGAATACGACGAGGTGGCCGGCCGCTACCTCATTGCCGCGCAAGACGACGCCACCGTCTGAGCGCCTTCGCGGCGCCGCATCGCGCCGCGTGCCTTTCACCTGTTTCTTTCGCTCTCAAAGCACACCTGGAGAAAAAATGGAGCCCATCATCTTTGCCATCGTCATACTGGCCGTGGTCATCCTCGGCCTGTTCGCGATGTTCGCCAAGTTCTATCGCAAGATCGAACAGGGCCACGCACTCATCGTGAACACGCTGCGCGCGGAGCCCGAGGTGACTTTCACCGGGCGGATGGTGTACCCCATCATCCACAAGGCCGAGCTGATGGACATCTCGGTCAAGACCATCGAGATCGACCGCTCCGGCAACGAGGGCCTGATCTGCCGCGACAACATCCGCGCGGACATCAAGGTGAAGTTCTTCGTGCGCGTGAACAAGACCGCCGACGACGTGCTGAAGGTGGCCCAGGGCATCGGCTGCGCGCGCGCGTCGAACCACGAGACGCTCGAAGAGCTGTTCTCCGCCAAGTTCTCCGAAGCGCTGAAGACGGTGGGCAAGTCGATGGAGTTCGTCGACCTCTACCAGGCGCGCGACGGGTTTCGCGACCAGATCATCAGCCAGATCGGCAACGACCTCTCGGGCTATGTGCTCGAAGACGCGGCCATCGACTTCCTCGAGCAGACGCCGCTGTCGGAACTGGATTCCAACAACATCCTCGATGCGCAGGGCATCAAGAAGATCACCGAGTTGACGGCCGTGGAACACGTTCGCACCAACGAGCTGCGCCGCAACGAGGAAATGCAGATCAAGAAGAAGAACGTCGAGACGCAGGAAGCGCTGCTCGAACTCGAGCGCCAGCAGGCCGACGCCACCGCGCGCCAGCAGCGCGAGATCGCCAGCGTGCGTGCCCGTGAAGAAGCCGAGACCGCCAAGATCCAGGCCGAGGAGCGCACCAAGTCCGAAACAGCGCGTCTCGTGGCCGAACAGTCCGTGTCGGTGCAGCAGGAAAACGTGCAGCGCGAAAAGGAAGTGGCCGAGAACAACCGCAAGCGCGCCGTGGCCGTGGAAGAAGAAAAGGTCATCCGCGCACGCGATCTCGAGATCGTCGACCGCGAGAAGGAAGTGACGCTGCAGCGCATCGAGAAGGACAAGGCCGTCGAAGTGCAGAAGAAGGCCATTGCCGACGTGATCCGCGAGCGCATCGTGGTCGAGCGCACGGTGGCCGAGCAGGAAGAAGCCATCAAGGAACTGCGCGTGGTGGCCGAGGCCGAGCGCACCAAGAAGTCGGTCGTGATCATGGCCGAGGGGCAGGCCGAGGAAAAGATGGTCATCGACCTGAAGCAGGCCGAGACGCAGGAAAAGCGCGCCCGCCACAAGGCGGCGGAAGAGCTCACGCTGGCCGACGCCAAGCTCAAGATCGCCGAGCGCGACGCCGAATCGAAGAAGCGCGAAGCCGAAGGCGTGGAAGCCATCACGGCGGCGCCGGGCCTGGCGGCCGCCAAGGTCGAGATCGCGACCGCGCAGGCCAAGCTCGCGAGCTTCGAGGCCGAGGCCTCGGGCAAGGAGAAGCTGGGCCTGGCCGACGTGCATGTGCGCCAGGCCGATGCGGACGCCATCCTCAAGGCAGGTCAGGCCGACGCGCAAGTCATCGAGGCCCGTTCGCAGGCCGAGGCCGCCGGCATGCGCGCCAAGTTCGAGGCCGAAGCCTCAGGCAAGGAAAAGCTGGGCCTTGCCGAAGTCAATGTGCGCACGGCCGACGCCGAGGCCACGCTCAAGTCAGGCCAGGCCGATGCACAGGTCATCGAGGCGCGCTTCGGTGCCGAGGCCAAGGGCCTGCACGAGAAGTTCGAGGCCATGAAGTCCATGAGCCCCGAGACCCGCGACCACGAAGAATTCCGCATGCGCCTGGAAAAGTCGCACATCGAGACCCTCAAGGGCATCGACGCGCAGACCGCCATCGCCAAGGAACAGGCCGAGGTGCTGGGCACCGCGCTGGCCAACGCCAAGATCGACATCGTGGGCGGGCAGGGCGACTACTTCGACAGCTTCGTGCGCTCGCTCTCGGTGGGCAAAGGCATCGACGGCGTCATCTCCAAGAGCAATGCGCTGCAGGTTGCATTCAAGGACCAGCTCTCGGGCGAGCGCGACGTGGTGAAGGACCTGCGCGACATCGTCGGCGCGCTCGGCAGCTCGTCGGGCGAAATCCAGAACCTCAGCGTGGCAGCGCTCATGAAGAAGATTTCCAGCGACGGCAGCGAGAGCCAGAAGGCCGCGCTGCACAACCTGATCTCCAGTTTCCGTCCGCTGAACGGAGACGCGCGATGAGCCGGAGCCCGACCCATTCCCGCCAGAGTGAATCGCTGTCACTGCTGCGCGCGGACTGACCGCGCCGACCTATGCACCCAACGGATGAAACGGGCGCACCGCCCGGCGCTCCAGCGCAACCGGCCGCCTCCGACCCGTCGGCCCAGACCGAGGCCCTGGTCTCCGGCAGCGGCAGCTACGAGCTGCTGAAGAAGCGGCTGGAAACACAGGGCGAGGGCCTGCAGGAGAAGACGCAGGAGCTCAACGAGCAGCGGCTGGCCGAGTTCGGCCGCTCCGACCAGACCCTGATACTGCGCACCCGCGCGCGTACCGAGAACAACGCGGTGGCGCGCGACCTGGTGCGCATCGGCGACCTGCTGCTGCTGGGCTACAACGTGTTCATCGGCCTGCGCAAGGAGACCGCCGTCGGCGACGTGTTCGGCCTGTACCGGCTGGTGTCGCCGGACGAGGCCGGTGCCGAGAGCGACGAACTGCAGCCCGTGCCGCTGGCCGGTACGTTCCTGGAAGACGCGCGCTTCGCGTCCGACTTCCGTGAGCTGTATGCCTACTACAAGCAGGCCACGCTGGTGCAGCTGCGCGTGACGCAGGACAAGCTGCTCGCGGCTTTCCAGATCGGCCAGCAGATCACCGACGTGCGCGTGTTCCGCTGGGCCATCGAGCGCGATGGCCGCATCAGCTATATCGACAACCGGGGCGAGCGCGACATCGCCTTGCCCGCGAGCCACGACTTCGAGTGGACCGTGGCCACGCGCGAAGACCACGTGGGCGGCAAGCATCCGCACGTGAACGTGCTGGACACGGTGTTCGTCGAGACGCTGGGCGGCGACCTCACCGTCAAGATAGAGAACAACACCGAGACCGGCCTGGGCATCTACAGCGAGCCCGTGGAAGACCGGAGCCAGTCGCTGACCGACGCCGAGATTGCCTGGGCCAAGCTCGGCATGCTGATCCTCCTGCGCGTGAAGCCGTACCGCGAGCAGGTCACGCGCTACCTGGTGTTCAACATCCGCACGCAGCAGGTGGAGCGCATCGACGCCATCGGCGGCTCGTGCGTGCAGCTGCCGGAAGACCACGGCATCATCTTCCCGGGCGGCTACTACCTGCAGTCGGGCGAGCACAAGCGCTTCGACCTGCCGGCCGAGACGGTGGAAAACCTGCGCTTCAAGCGCATGCTGCGCTCGCCCAACGGCGAAGACGTGGCCTACATCTTCTACGACCCCAAGCCGGGCCGCTACGCGCTCTTCAACTACAACCTGATCGACAAGAAGCTCGCGACGCCGATCATCGCCAACGGCTACGCGCGCTTTGCCGACGGCCGCATCCTGGTGTTCCACGACAACTCGGGGGAGCCTTCGCGCGTGCATCCGATGCAGCTGTGGCAAACCCCGTTCGCCAGCGAAGAGCACGTGAGCGCGCAGCCGCCCGCCACGGGCTTCTTCGGCAAGATCGGCAACGCCGAGCTGGTGCGCGGGGTGAGCGACCTGATGGGCATCGCCCGCGCGGTGCGCGAACAGGCGCCGACCAAGGCCGCATACGAAGACCTGATCCGCCAATGCACCCGCGTGAGCGACGCCTACTTCTGGCTCGACGCGCCGGAGGCTGCGGGCCTGATGGGCGAACTGCGCAGCATCGCCGAGGTGGCGCGCAGCACGCTGGCCGAGTTCGAGAAGGTCGATACCATCCGCCGCGAGACAGCGCGCGCACTGGCCCGCGCGGAAGACGAGCAGCATGCGTTGCTGGTCGACATCGCCAGCACGATCTGGCGTGCCCCTGACGATTTCGTGAAGGCGCTGGCGCGGCTGCGCGAGCGGCGCGGCGCGCTGCAGATGCTCAAGGAACTGCGTTATGCCGACCTGCCGCGCATCGCCGCCATGGACGCAGCGCTGGCCACCGAGCAGCAGCGCATCGGCGAGCGCGCGATGCAGTTCCTGGCGGCCGACACGGCCTTCGCCGGTCAGCGCCAGGCACTGGACAAGCTGGCGCTCGAGCTGCCGAACCTGGCGACCTCGCCGGCGCTGGGCCAGCTTCTCGCCACGCTCGACGAACAGGCGGCCGGCCTCGATTTGCTGACCGAACAGCTCGGCAGCCTGCCGGGCGGCGACGCTGTGATCCGCACGTCGATCCTGGACCGCATCTCGCTGATCTACGCTGACATCAACCGCATGCGCGCCGATGCGCGCGCGCGGCGCAAGTCGCTTGGCGCGACCGAGGCGCGGGCCGAGTTCGGCGCGCAGTTCAAGCTGTTCAGCCAGGCGGTGGAAAACGCGCTGGAGTTCGCCGACACGCCGGAGAAGTGCGACGACGCGCTCACGCGCCTGCTGGCGCAGCTGGAAGAAATCGAAGGCCGCTTCGCCGAGCAGGAAGACTTCCTGCGCGACATCGCCGAGAAGCGCGAGAACGTGTACGAGGCGCTCTCCGCGCGCCGGCAGAGCCTGGTCGATGCCCGCCAGCGCCGCGCGCAGGGCGTGGTCGACGCGGCCGGCCGCATCCTCGACGGCATTCCGCGCCGCATCGCGCAGTTCGGTGAGCTGACGCAGGTCCACAGCTATTTCGCGGCCGACCCGATGATCGGCAAGCTGCACACGCTGATTGCCGACCTGCGCACGCTGGGCGCGGCGGTACCTGCCGACGAATTGGACACGCGCTTGAAGACCGCGCGCGACCAGGCCCTGCGCGCGGTGCGCGACAAACGCGAGCTGGTGAGCGAGGGCGGCGACACGCTGCGGCTGGGTCGCCATGCCTTCACGGTGCACCGCCAGCCGGTCGACCTGACGCTGGTGGCACGCGAAGACGGCATGGCCTACCAGGTCACCGGCACCGACTACCAGAGCCCGGTCGACGACGAGCGGCTGCGCGAGCTGCACGGTTACTGGAACCAGTCGCTCGTGTCCGAGACGCCGGAGCTCTCGCGCGCCGAATACCTGGCGGGCCGATTGCTCGAATCGCTGCTGGACGGCAAGGCCGAGCGCAGCTGGACCGACGTGCGCACGCTGCTGGCCGAAGACCCGCAGCATCCGCAACTGCTGGAGATGGTGCGGCGCTTTGCCGCCGCGCGCTACCAGGAGGGCTACCAGAAGGGCATTCACGACGACGACGCGCTGCGCCTGCTCGGTGCGCTGGTCGCCATGCAGGACCAGGCCGGCCTGCTGGCCTGGGGTCCGACCGAGCGCGCGCTGGCGCTGCTCTACTGGCAGCACGGCCACCTGATCGCGCATCGCGAGTCGCTGCTGCGGCGCGCCCGCGCGGCGATGCAGATGAGCGAGATGTTCGGGCGGCGCGACGCGCTCGAGCAACTCGAAGCCGACACGGCGCGCTCGCTCAACAACTTCGTGCGCGACGTGCTGCCCGATCTGCTGCCGTTGGCCGGCAACGCCACGCAGCAAGAGCGCGACACGCACGACGGCCGCGTCGCCACGCTTTGCGAGCAGGCGGCGGCATACCTTGCGCGCGAGCTGGCGGCGCATGCCGGCGAAACCTGGGTGGTGTCGGGCGCCGGCGAAGACCTGGCCGCGACGCTGCTGCGCGAACTGGAGCGCGGTGGTCGCCGCGATGCATGGCAGGCGGACCTCGATGCCGCCCCGCCTGCCGAGCGCTGGCGCCTTGCGCGCGACTGGGTGCATGCCTATGCGCTGCATCAGTCACCCGAGTCGATCGACTGGGTGGACGACGCAGCCAGCGTGCTGGCGATGCCGCTGCAGCGCACGCGCGTGAACGTGGCGCTCGACCGCACGGTCGAGGGGCTGCGCGGGGAGCATCCGCGCGTGGCCGACGGCCGCATGACGCTGAACCTCAACGACTTCTGGCGGCGCTTCCTGTTCCATGCCACGCATGTGGTGCCGGGTTTCGAGGCGCTGGGCAGCCTGCGCCACGAGCTGCTGGAGCGCGAGAAAGCGCGCCTGAAACTCAGCCAGTTCCAGGCCAAGCCGCTGTCGACCTTCGTTCGCAACCGGCTGATCGACGAGCTTTACCTGCCCATCATCGGCGACAACCTGGCCAAGCAGATCGGCTCCGCGGGCGAGGGCAGCCGCACCGACCGCATGGGCCTGCTGCTGCTGATTTCGCCACCCGGCTACGGCAAGACCACGCTGATGGAATACGTGGCCGACCGGCTGGGCCTGATCTTCGTGCGCATCAACTGCCCGGCGCTGGGCCACGGCGTCTCGGCCATCGACCCCGCCAATGCGCCCAACAGCGCGGCGCGGCAGGAGCTGGAGAAACTCAACCTCGGCCTGGCGATGGGCAGCAACGTGATGCTGTACCTCGACGACATCCAGCACACGAGCCCGGAGTTCCTGCAGAAGTTCATCGCGCTGGCCGACGGCACGCGCCGCATCGAAGGCGTTTGGAACGGCGAGCCGCGCAGCTACGACATGCGGGGCAAGCGCTTCGCCATCGTGATGGCGGGCAACCCGTACACCGAGTCGGGCGACGTGTTCAAGATCCCGGACATGCTGGCCAACCGCGCCGACATCTACAACCTGGGCGACGTGCTCTCGGGGCGCGAAGCAGCATTTGCGCTGTCCTACATCGAGAACAGCCTCACGTCGAACCCGACGCTGATGCCGCTGGCCTCGCGCGACCCGAAGGACGTGCAGTTGCTGGTGCAGATGGCGCAGGGACACGAGGTGCCCAGCAGCGCACTGTCGCATGCCTACAGCGCGGTCGAGCTGGAAGAGATCAAGACGCTGCTGCAGCGCCTCTTCCGCGCACGCGACCTTTTGCTGAAGGTCAACCTTGCCTACATCGAGTCGGCCGCGCAGCAGGAGGCCTACCGCACCGCGCCGCCGTTCAAGCTGCAGGGCAGCTACCGCAACATGACCAAGCTGGCGGGCAAGATCACCGCGTTGATGCGCGACGACGAGCTCGACGCGCTGCTGCGCGACCACTACCGCGGCGAGGCCCAGACGCTGACCACCGGCGCCGAGGAAAACCTGCTGCGCCTCGCGCAGCTGCTCGGCAGCCCCACGCCGGAAGAGAGCGCGCGTTGGCAGGTCATCTGCGAGGAGTTCGTGCGCCAGCGCAAGCTCGGCGGCGCAGACGTGGACGGCAGCCAGCGCATTGCCAGCAGCATGCTCGACGTGGCGCGCGCGGTCGACGGGCTCAAGCCGGTGCCCGTGCCGCCCGCCGAAGGGCCGAGCGACAGCCAGCGCCTGGCCGACGCCATGCTGCAGATCGCCGTGACCTACCGCGAGCTGATCCTGCCGCTGGTGACGGCGACTGAGCGCCGCCTGGAGCTCGACCGCTCGATCACGCACGACATGAAGCGGCTGTCCGCGGAAATGCAGGCTGCCCAGGCCGTGCCGAAGCGCACGCCCAAGAACGGCAAGGAGGAGTGACATGTCCGCACACCCCGTGGCCGATCCGCAGCCGGCGTTGCCCGAACTGCTCGCCCAACTCGACGCCACGCTGGCCGACGACCGCCTGAGCGACGACGAGCGCCGGGTGCTGGTGCACACGCTGCGCGAAGCCTCGCCGCCGGAAGATGGCCTGCGCCAGTTGCGCAACCGCGCCTTCGACCTGGTGCGCGCGCGCACCGCCGACCCGGAGCAGCTGGCCTTGCTGAAATGGCTCGAAGGCGTGGTGCGCGCCATCGACACCGGGCGCTCGCCCGACAACGTGGCGGTGCGCTCGCAGGCCTTCTTCAGCCCCGGCACCGCCTGCCTGCAGGCCATCAACCAGCAATTGCGGGCCGCCAGGCGCTCGGTCGACCTGTGCGTGTTCACGCTGTCGGACGACCGCATCACCGCCGAAGTGCTGGCCGCGCACAGGCGGGGCGTGTCGCTGCGCTTCATCTCCGACAACGACAAGGAGTTCGACCGCGGCAGCGACGTCGGCCAGTTGCGCGCCGCCGGCATCCCGGTCGCCGTGGACCGCACCGATGCCCACATGCATCACAAGTTCGCGATCTTCGACGGTGCGCGGCTGCTCAACGGCAGCTACAACTGGACGCGCAGCGCCTGCGAATTCAACGAGGAGAACCTGGTGCTGAGCAACGACCCGTCCCTGGTGCGCCGCTTCGCGGACGAATTCGACACCTTGTGGAAAGAACTGCAGGCCCCGCGATGACGAGACGCATCGACTACGACTGGGAGCTGCCGCCCGAGATGCGCCAGCGGCTGGGCAGCTCCAGCTACGGCGCGCAGCGCGTCATCCACGAGCAGGAGCATCTGATGCTGATCCTGCACGAGCCGCCCGCCGGCTCGGGCGCCGAGCGCAAGGCCGCCGTGTTCCTGCGCAAGCCCGATGGCGCGTGGCTGCACAAGGGCAACAACCCGGGCGAGAAGGCGTTGTCGAAGCTGCTCGAGAGCTATCGCGCGGCATTGAGCACCTTCGAGATCCGGCACGAGGCGGCCGAGACGGCGCAGGCGCTGTTCCAGGTGCTGGGGCCGCTGATTCCGCTGTCGCGCGCCGCCTCGAACATGCAGGCCGCGCTGCAGGCGGCACGCGAGGCCGCGCCGCAGGACTCGCTGGTCACCGACTTGCGCGACCGCGCCGTCGAGATCGCTCGCGGCCTCGAACTGCTGCTGGCGGACACCCGCATGTCGCTCGACTACCGCCTCGCGCACGCGGCCGAGCAGCAGGCGCGCGCGGCCATGGAAGCGAGCCGTGCGCAGCACAAGCTCAACACCATCGCGGCGCTGACCTTTCCGCTGATGGCGATCGGCGCGGTCTTCGGCATGAACCTGCACAGCGGGGCCGAGAACCTGCCTGCCTGGGTGTACTGGGCGATCTTCGGCGCGGGGCTCTTCATGGGCGTGCTGCTGCGCGGATGGGTGAAGGCGCCGGAGGCAGCGCCGCCAGTCGACCCTGCTTCCCCCGGCATCGCCCGAAAGAAGTAGCCGCCGCCCTGGGCCTTCGCGTTTCGCGAAGGCCTGCTGCCATCACGGCAATTCCGCACGGCGCGATCTGTTCCTAGAGTCGGGTCATACCCACTTGGAGACAGACGCGGACATGAATGCACTCGAAGGCCTGAAGGTGCTGGAGCTGGGCCAGCTGATTGCCGGCCCCTTCGCCGGCAAGACGCTGGCGGAGTTCGGCGCCGACGTGATCAAGGTCGAGCCCGAAGGCGTCGGCGATCCGCTGCGCAAGTGGCGGCTGCTGCGCGACGGCGGCTCGGTCTGGTGGGAAGTGCAGTCGCGCAACAAGCGCTCGGTGTGCCTCGACCTGCGCAGCACCGAGGGGCAGGAAGCCGTGCGTGCGCTGGCGAGCGAGGCCGATGTGCTGATCGAGAACTTCAAGCCCGGCACGCTCGAAGGCTGGGGCCTGGGCTGGGAGCAACTGCATGCGCTGAACCCCCGGCTCATCATGCTGCGCATCTCCGGCTATGGGCAGACGGGGCCGTACCGCGACAAGCCCGGCTTCGGCGTGCTTGGCGAATCGATGGGCGGCCTGCGCTACCTCAGCGGCGAGCCTGGCCGGGTGCCGGTGCGCGTGGGCGTCTCGCTGGGCGACACGCTAGCCGCGCTGCACGGCGTGATCGGCGTGCTCACCGCGCTGCACCACCGCACGGCGCATGGCGGGCAGGGGCAGTTCATCGACGTGGCGCTGTACGAATCGGTGTTCAACGTGATGGAAAGCCTGCTGCCGGAGTACGACGCCTTCGGCGCGGTGCGGGAACGCGCCGGCAGCGCGCTGCCCGGCATCGCGCCGACCAACGCCTACCGCTGCAACGACGGGCATTACGTGCTGGTGGCCGGCAACGGCGACAGCATCTTCCGCCGGCTGATGCGCGCCATCGGCAGGGCGGATCTTGAGGGCGACCCGCAACTCGCCCACAACGACGGGCGCGTGCGGCGGGTGGAAGAGATCGACGCCGCCATCGAGGCGTGGACGCTGCAGCGCAGCCGCGACGAGGTGCTGGCGGCGCTCGACGCAGCCGGCGTGCCGGTCGGCCGCATATACACCGTGGCCGACATCGCGAGCGACCCGCAGTACCTGGCGCGCGGGATGATCGTGGAGTCGCCCACGTCGAACGGCGGCACGCTGAAGGTGCCCGGCGTGGTGCCCAAGCTCAGCGCGACACCGGGGCGTATCGCGCATCCCGCGCCACGGCTGGGCCAGCACAACGGCGACTTGCGTGAAGGCGGCTGGCCTGCGCGCCGCTCGGAAAGCGAGGCCGCATGAAGACCGGCAACGGCACCCGGCTGCACATCAACGAGGTGGCCACGCGCGACGGCTTCCAGATGGAGAGCCGATTCATTCCCACCGACGACAAGGTCGCGCTGATCGACCGGCTGAGCGGGCTGGGCTACGCGAAGATCGAGGTGACATCGTTCACGTCGGCGACGGCGATTCCCGCGCTGCGCGATGGCGAAGAGGTGATGCATCGCATCGCGCGCCGGCCCGGCGTGGTCTACACGGCGCTGGTGCCGAACGTGCGCGGCGCGCAGCGGGCGCTGGAAAGCCGCATCGACGAGTTCAACATCGTGATGTCGGTGAGCGAGACGCACAACCTGTCGAACCTGCGCATGACGCGGGAGCAGTCGTTCGCGCAGCTGGCCGAGGTGCTCGCGCTCGCCGGGCAGGCCGACGTGCCGGTGAACGTGTCGCTGTCCTGCGTGTTCGGCTGCCCGATGGAGGGCGATGTGCCGGTGCTGACGGTGCTCGGCTGGATCGAGCGCTTTGCTGCGCTCGGTGTGCAGGGCGTGACGCTGTGCGATACGACGGGCATGGCCTATCCGACACAGGTGCAGGCTGTCTGCGAGCGGGTCATCGCGGTCTACCCGGCGCTGGACTGGACCGCCCACTTCCACAACACGCGCGGCATGGGCCTGGCGAACACGGTGGCTGCCGTCGAGGCGGGCATCCGCCGGCTCGACATGTCGCTCGGCGGCATCGGCGGCTGCCCCTATGCGCCCGGCGCGACCGGCAATGTCGCGACCGAAGACGTGGTCCACATGCTGCAGTGCATGGGTTACGAGACGGGCATGGACCTGGGCGGGCTCATCGCTGCGTCGGCCGAACTGGCGGTGCTCGTGCAGCACGAACTGCCGAGCCAGGTGTCCCGCGCGGGCCATCGCCTGACGCGGCACGCACCACCCCCGGATTTCAACGACATCGCGGCCAGGGCCGACGCCCGCGCACGGAAGGAGCTTTACCCATGATCGATCACCTGGACCACCTGGTACTGACCACCGCCCACGAAGAAGACTGCATCCGCTTCTACGTCGACGTGATGAGCATGACGCTCGAGAGCTTCGGCGCCGGGCGCAAGGCCTTTCGTTTCGGCAACCAGAAGATCAACCTGCATGTGAAGGGGCACGAGTTCGAGCCCAAGGCGCAACTGCCGACGCCGGGCGCGCTGGACCTGTGCTTCATCGCCAGCATGCCGCTCGAAGCGGTGATCGCGCAGCTCGAGGAAAAGGGCGTGCCGATTCTCGAAGGGCCGGTGATGCGCACGGGCGCCACCTCGCGCATCCGCTCGGTCTATGTGCGCGACCCCGACCTGAACCTGATCGAGATATCGGAACTCGCGGCCTGAAGGCGCGGGTTTCGAAGACAGCAAACAAAAAACCACCGGAGACAAACCATGCAAACCATTCGCCGCCTGCTCGCGGCCGGCCTCGTGCTGGCCGCGTCGGCCGCCAGCGCCGACACCTGGCCTTCCAAACCGATCACCTTCGTCGTGCCCACCGCACCCGCGGGTTCCACCGACATCATGGCGCGGCTGGTTGGCGAGCCGCTTCAGCGTGCGCTGGGCCAGCCCGTGGTGGTCGACAACAAACCCGGCGCCAGCGGCAACATCGGCGCCGAGTTCGTGGCGCGCGCCGCTCCCGACGGCTACACGCTGCTCATGCAGTACTCGGGCTATCACGTCGGCAACCCTTCGCTCTACCCGAATCTCAAGTGGAGCCCGACGAAGGACTTCGTGCCGGTGGCGATGGTGATGCGCGCGCCGCACGTGGTCGCCGTCAGCGGCAAGCTGCCGGTGAAATCGATGAAGGAACTCATCGAGTACGGCAAGAAGAAGGAGGGCGGGCTGTTCTACGCCTCTTCGGGCAATGGCTCGATCCAGCACATCGCGGGCGAGCTGTTGTCGCGGCAGTCGAAGCAGGCCATGACGCACGTGCCGTACAAGGGCTCGGGGCCGGCCATCAACGACCTGATCGCCGGCAATGTCGACATGTTCATCACCACGCCGCCCTCGGTCATCGGGCATTTCGCGACCGGGCGCATCAAGGCGCTGGCGTATACCGGCAGCAAGCGCCATCCGTCGATGCCCGACGTGCCTACATCGGCCGAGGCAGGTTTGCCGGGCTACGAGGTGGAATCGTGGTTCGCGGTGTTCGCGCCCGCGAAGACGCCGCCCGAGGTGGTGGCGAGGCTGAGCGCCGAGATCAAGAAGATCGTGGAGAGCGAGGCCTTCCGCAAGAAGGTCGACGAGCAGGGCGCCTTCGCGACCTACATGGATTCGCCGACGCTCGCGAAATTCGTCGACCAGGAACTGGCAACCTGGTCGAAGGTCATCAAGTCGGCTGACATCAAGCCTGATTGAAGCGGCGCTGGCCCTTTGGCGCGGCTACAGCTTCACGCCGATGATCGACAGGATGATGGCGGAGAGCGTCAGTGCGACCGGCAGCTTCTGCACGACGAGCACATGGGCTCGCATGGCGGAGGCCTGGGTTTGCAGCAAGAGGCTTTGTTCGGAATGGATGCGTGTGGACATTTCAGGCTCCTGGGTGATTGCGGGCTGGATGCATGCGTGGATTCAACGATAGACCTCGTGGCATGCTCCGGCGCGGCGCTTTCGGCGACACGGCGTTTCCGTTTTCGCAACGATCCTTGTCGGGGCTGGCACACGCTGTACTCTCGGCCGCTCGGGTTCCGCGCGGATTGCATCCGGCCAGGCCGCGATGCAAATGAAGCGGCGCGGATTACAGACGAAACACAGACCCCAACCAACGGATGACGAAGAAGAAAGAACCCGCAGCGCGGCCGAAGATGCGCCGCGCCAACCCCGCCGATGCCCCGCCCTGGAAGCTGCTGTTCGCCGCCGACGGCCCGCGCGCGGAGATCGAGAAATACCTCTCGCGCGGCGAGCAGTGGCTCGCGGAAATAGACGGCCTCGTCGTGGGCCAGATGGTGCTGATGCAGACCCGCGTCGACATCTGGGAGGTGATGAACATCGCGGTGAGCGACGAACTGCACGGGCGGGGCGTGGGCACCGCGCTGCTGCGCAAGGCGAAGGCGCTGGCCGCCGAACGGGGCGCGCAGCGGCTTGAGGTGGGCACGGGCAACAGCAGCCTGCGCGAGCTGGCCTTCTACCAACGCTTCGGTTTTCGCATCGTCGGGGTCGATGTGGGTTTCTTCGAACGCCGCTCGAAGAGGGTGCAGAAGCAGGACGGCATCGTGCTGCGCGACATGGTGCGCCTGGCGCTGGAGCTGCCGGCGCCTAGGAGTCCGCGCGGCAGAAGTTTTTCTGCGCCGCTGTGACCCCACGTTGAGTTGTGCGCGCCTCGCAAGCACTCGCGCGGCGCGTTGGCTGTTCTCGAACGACCACAAGGGCGCCTACTCGGCCTGCCGCAGGCGAGCGGCGCGCGGATTCACCCCCGGCCACGGGCCTCATCTGGCCATCAATGCGCTCATGCGCCGCAGGTTCAGCGCCAGACACACGAGCTTGAACTCGGCCTGGACCTTCTTCAATCCCCGCAGGCTGAACTGCCTGAAGCCCAGCACGCTCTTGATCCACCCGTTGGGCGCCTCCACGATCCACTTCCTCTTGCGGTAGGCCGCTCGGCCTTGGGGCGTCTTCAGCCTGGCATCCATCGCTGCGGTGCGCGGGTATTGTTCGGCGTCGATGTCCAGCGCCTGCTTGCCCTCTCGGCCCAGCGCCACGATCAGCTCGCTCGGGCTGTCCTTGAGCTGCTCGAACACGGCCTCCGAGCGGAAGCCCGCATCCGCCAGCACCTGTCGGGCATCCTCGCCCAGGTTGGCCTTCACCGCGGCCAACAGCACCGGCAGGCGGTCGCTGTCGGCGGCGTTGTTGCTGAGTTCCGCTGCCACCACGAGCTGCGCGCTCTCGTCCACCGCCGTGTGGGCGTTGTAGCCATAGTCGTAGCCCCCGCCCGAGCGCTTCATGATCCGACTGTCCGTGTCGGTGAAGCTCTCCTGGGCGCTGTCCTTGGGAACACCGAAGTCGCGCTTGTAGCGCCCGCCCTTGGGCTTGCCGTCCTTGTCGCGGGGTTTGCGTTCGTCGTCGGCGCTGCGCCCGCGGGCCGCATCGGCCTCGCGCTGGCGCTGCTCCAGGCGCAGCTTGGCCTCAGTGATCGCCTTGAGCCGGTCCTCCCGGCGCTTGATCTCCCCGGGAACGTCCAGGTCGGGTTCGTTCTTCTCCAGATCGTCGGCGGCACGCGCTCGGTTGAGCAGGCCGTCGATCTGCGCCTTGAGCTCGCCCTCGGCCTTGACCATCCGGTCATAGCTCATGGCCTTGTGGCGGCTCGCATTCGCCTTGAGCTTGGTGCCGTCCACCGCCACCGTGCCGAGCTTGACCAGGCCGCACTCACGCGCCAGGCGCACCACCTGCACGAACAGCGCCGCCAGCTCCTGCAGGTGCAGCGCCCGGAAGTCCGAGAGCGTGCGGTGCGCCGGGTAGTTCTCCGCGGCCAGCACCCGCAGGGCAACGTCCTCGTGCAGCTTGGCCGCCAGCTTGCGCGAGCTGAAGGTGCCGGTGGCGTAACCGTAAATCAGCACCTTGACCATCATGGCCGGGTGGAACGGCTGGTTGCGCGGCCCGCCCTTGGCATACCGGGCGTGGAAGGCGCTCAGATCCAGGCTGTCGACGCTGTCGCTGATGAAGTACGCCAGATGCCCTTCGGGCAGCCAGTCTTGAAGGGCGTCGGGAAGCAGTCTTTGCTGCTGCGGTTCATAGGGCAGGTAGCTCACGGGCATGCGCCAAATCTATCAAGCCTTCGCGCACTCGTCACGCCTTCTGCCGCGCACGCTCCTAGCCTGCAATGAGCTTCTGAACCAGCTCCGCCGTGGTCGAGGCCGCGTACTTGCGCATCAGCCGTGCCCGGTGCAGCTCGACCGTGCGGTGGCTGATGCCGAGTGCCTTGCCGATTTCCTTCGAGGTCAGTCCGCGCATCACCTGTGCGGCCACTTCGCGTTCGCGTGGCGTCAGTTCGGCCTTCACCGCGCGGCGCGAGCCCAAATCTTCGAAGGTCCAGATGCCGGCTTCGTGCGGCGCCGCGCGGTTCAGCGCGTGGCCCGTCACGTGGCACCAGAAGGTCTCGCCGGCAATGGAGCCGTGCAGGCCGCCCAGCCGCTTCATCATGCGGTTGTCGGCGTAGTGCCCGCTGGCGTTCAGGAATGGCTCCATGCGCTTGCCGATGCGCTCGAACTCGGCCACGCTGGGGTACAGGATGCTGAACGAATGCCCGACCAGTGCGGAGGGCGTTGCGCCAAAAATCTCGCACACGCGCACATTGCAGGCCACGATGGTGCGGTTGCTCGAAACCACCATGCCGACGGGCGCGTGTTCAAAGGCCAGCCGGTAATCGATCTCGGGCATCGGGTGTCACCATTACGAAATACTACGTATGCGGGTAGGTAGTATCGTTCAAGGCTTTCCCACCCACTCTCCATTCATCCATCAAGGAGCCCGAGTGAACAAGATTTATCCCTCCGCGGACGCGGCACTCAAGGGGGTCGTCGCAGACGGGCAGATGCTCGCGGTCGGCGGCTTCGGCCTGTGCGGCATTCCTGAAGCGCTGATCGACGCGCTGAAGGATTCCGGCGTGCAGAACCTCACCGTCGTTTCCAACAACGCGGGCGTCGACGGCTTCGGCCTCGGCAAGCTGCTCGAGACGCGCCAGATCAAGAAAATGATCGCGTCCTACGTCGGCGAGAACAAGGAGTTCGAGCGCCAGTACCTCGCGGGCGAACTGGCCCTCGAATTCACGCCCCAGGGCACGCTGGCCGAGAAGCTGCGCGCCGGCGGCGCGGGCATCCCGGCCTTCTTCACCAAGACCGGCGTCGGCACGCAAGTGGCCGAGGGCAAGGAACTGCGCGAGTTCGGCGGCGAGACCTACGTCATGGAACATTCGCTGGTGCCCGACGTGGCGCTGGTGAAGGCCGACGTGGCCGACAAGTCGGGCAACCTGCGTTTCCGCCTGACGGCGCGCAACTTCAACCCGGCCGCGGCCATGGCCGGCAAGATCTGCATCGTCGAGGTCGAGAAGATCGTGGAAGTGGGCGAACTGGCCCCCGACGACATCCACCTGCCGGGCATCTACGTGCACCGCATCGTGCTCAACGCCAACCCCGAGAAGCGCATCGAGAAGCGCACCGTGAGCGCCGCCGCGCCGGTGGACGCAGCGGCCGCCAAGGTCGAGGCCCAGACCGTCATCGCGCAGGCGGCAGCCGGCAGCGAAGTGCCCGTGCCCACCGTGCCCGCCAACAAGAAAGAAGGAGCCTGAGATGCCCTGGACCCAAGACCAGATGGCGGCCCGTGCCGCCCAAGAACTCGAGGACGGCTTCTACGTCAACCTCGGCATCGGCATCCCTACGCTCGTGGCCAACCACACCGGCACCAAGGAAGTGTGGCTGCAGAGCGAGAACGGCATGCTCGGCATCGGCCCGTTCCCGACCGAAGAGAACGTCGACGCCGACCTGATCAACGCCGGCAAGCAGACCGTGACCACGCTGCCCGGCTCGGCCATCTTCGGCAGCCATGACAGCTTCGCGATGATCCGCGGCGGCAAGATCAACCTGTCGATCCTGGGCGCCATGCAGGTCAGCACCAAGGGCGATCTGGCCAACTGGATGATCCCCGGCAAGATGGTCAAGGGCATGGGCGGCGCGATGGACCTCGTGGCCGGCGTGAAGCGCGTGATCGTGCTGATGGAACATGTCGCCAAGAAGAAGGACGGCACCGAGGACCTGAAGATCCTCGAGAAGTGCACCCTGCCGCTGACCGGCGTGGGCGTGGTCGACCGCATCATCACCGACCTGGCCGTGATGGACGTGGTGCCCGAAGGCCTGAAGGTCGTCGAGCTGGCGCCGGGCGTCACCTTCGACGCGCTGCAGGCCAAGACGGGCGCCAAGCTGATCCAGTAAGGCGACTGGCGCAACGACGACAAGGGCAGGGCAGCGAAAGCGGGCCCTGCCTTTTTGCATTGGAGAACCGAAATGAATGCGAGCGAAGCTCTGGCCGGCATCTGGCGGCACGCGGGCCTGCCCGAGGAAGCCTTGTCTTTTGCGCGGCTCACCGGCGCCGATCCGGTGCTGCCGTCGTCCTTCGCGGTCGGCACCGCGGCGCAGAGCACCGTCGCGGCGGCGGCGCTGGCCGCCTGCGAGCTGGGGCACCTGCGCGGCACCGGGCGGCAGCAGGTCGGTGTCGACATGCTGCACGCGGCGCTGGAATGCATCGGCTGGTTCAGCCTCGACGGACAGGTACCGGATCAATGGGATGCGTTCTCGGGGCTCTATCGCTGCGTCGACGGATGGGTGCGCGTGCATGCGAATTTCGCGCATCACCGCGACGGCGCGCTGCGGCTGATGAAGCTCGATCCGGCAACGGCCACGCGCGCTGATGCCGAGGCCGTCATGGCCACTTGGCGCGCCCGCGAGTTCGAGG
This sequence comes from Variovorax paradoxus, assembly GCF_022009635.1. Taxonomy (NCBI): domain Bacteria; kingdom Pseudomonadati; phylum Pseudomonadota; class Betaproteobacteria; order Burkholderiales; family Comamonadaceae; genus Variovorax; species Variovorax paradoxus. Next base: position 4,865,974 of record NZ_CP091716.1, on the reverse strand, counting down.
ACGCGGCTGCCGCAGCAGGGCTGGTCGCGACGGCACTGCGGCGCTTCGACGAGTGGGACGCCACGCCGCAAGGGCAGGCTGTCGCGGCGCAGCCCCTTTTCACCATCGAGCGCATCGGCGACGCGCCGCCGCTCGTGCTGGCGCCGCTGCGCGAAGACCAGCGGCCGCTGTCTGGCCTGCGCGTGCTCGACCTGACGCGCGTGCTGGCCGGTCCGGTGGGCGGACGCGCGCTCGCGGCCTACGGCGCCGACGTGATGCTCGTGAATTCACCGCAGTTGCCGAACATCGCCGCGATCGCCGATACCAGCCGCGGCAAGCTGTCGGCGCATGCCGACCTGCGGACCGAAGAAGGCCGGGCGGCGCTTCAACGGCTGGTTGCCGATGCGCATGTATTCGTTCAGGGCTATCGGCCGGGCGGGATCGAGTCCCTGGGCTTCGGACCGGCGGCGTTGGCAGAGCAGCGACCGGGCATCGTGTGCGTGTCGCTGAGCGCTTACGGCACGCAGGGGCCATGGGCGAGCCGGCGGGGTTTCGATTCGCTGGTGCAGACCGCGATGGGGTTCAACCACGCCGAAGGCGAGGCCGCCGGGGACGGCAAGCCGAAGCCGCTGCCCATGCAGATCCTCGACGAGGCGACCGGTTACCTGATCGCTTTCGGCGCCGCCGCGGCGCTGTGGCGGCAGCAGCGCGAAGGCGGCAGCTGGCATGTGCGGGTGTCGCTGGCGCAGACGGGGCATTGGCTGCGCGGCCTGGGGCGTGTGCCAGGAGGGCTTTCCATCGCCAAGCCCAGCCTTGCGCCCTACATCGAGACCACCGCCTCGGGCTTCGGCGAACTGGCGGCGTTGCGCCATAGCGCGATGCTTCAGCGAACGCCCGCCGCGTGGCCGCGTCCCTCGATGCCACCGGGCAGCCATGTGGCGCTCTGGCCGGCTGTCATGGAATGAGTGCGAAACTGGGTGCATGGCCTATCTCGATATCGACAACCTTCAATCCGTTTTCCTCGACGATGACGCACTCGGCGCGCGTCATCTGCATCGTCAGCCCTGCGGCTTGCTGAACATCACGAGCGGCCGGATCGTGGCGTGTGACCCCCTGGTGCAGCCCGAGCGCGAAGCGTTCGTGCGCGGCGTGAACCGGCGTGGCGCGTTCCCCGTCGAGGTGCTGCACGACAAGGGCCGCCATGCGCTGGCGGTGCTCTGGCTGAGCGAACGCGCTGGGCACCGGGTGTCCGATCTGCGTTGGGAACCGGCGCTTCTCGAAGGGCAATCGCTGGAGGGGCTCGGAGACGACGAGTTTTTCGGCTACCCCGTCGATGCCGGCGTGGGCTGCTTCATGGATGCCGATGCCGCAAAGGCCATGGCCGAGCGCGAGGCGCGCGAATCCGAAAAGTCTGCCCATTTCAACTACTACGACGACGTGCTCGCGGAGGAACTGGGCTCGGCCGACATCGCCGACCATTACCCGCAGGGGGCCGGCACTGCGAACAACATCCTGATCTTCAGCTCGGGCTGGGGCGACGGCAGCTACCCGAGTTTCTGGGCGCTCGATGCGGCCGGCGAGCCCGTGGCGTTGGTGACCGACTTCATGACGATGACCGGCGGCGATGCGCGCGACGAGAACGACAAGCGCGGCGATGCCTACAAGGCCAGCCTGTCGCCGGAGAAGCTGGCGGCCCTCGACGCGCTGGGCGCGGCGGCCGTGGCAGGCGACTCGTCTCTCGTCCGGTCGTTGCTCGACGAAGGGCTCGCAGGCGCCAACGAGATCATTCCGTCGCTGGGCGAAACCGCCATCACCAGCACCATCCGCACGAACCAGCTCGAAGCGTTGCGCGTGCTGCTGGGCTCGATGCCATCGCTGCCGATGCCGCCGCTGTTCTATACCGGGGACGAGGAAGAAAGCTACCTTGTCTACGCGCGCCGGCTCAAGAAACCGCGCGTGCCGGGGCTGATGGAACTGCTCGAAAACTCCGAAGCCGCCGCCGCAACTGCCGCCGAACCGGCTGCGGGCAAGAGCCTCTGGAAGCGCCTGTTCTCCTGAGCCGTCAGGCGCCCAGCGCGGCGCGGACCTTGTCGCCCAGTCCACGCAGTCGCTCCACGGGTTCGTTGGAGAAGACGAAGCGCAGGTACTGCGCGCCATGCGTCTCGCCCCAGCCCTGCATCGCCGTGGCGCAGACGCGCGACTTCAACAGCCGCTCGGACAGCGTTTGCCCGTCGATGCCGAAGTCGCTGGTGCGCAGCAGCAGCGACCAGCCGCCGGCCGGAACGCCGACCGGCAGGCCCTTCAACTCGTCGAGCACCGTGTCGCGCCGGCGCTCCAGTTCGCTCACATAGGGCGCGAGCGTGCGTGGCGATTGCTCCAGCGCCGTCGCCACCGCATCCTGTGCGATGCCCACCGGCACCACCACGTTCGCGAGCGACACGGCCACGAGGTCGGGCATGTAGCTCTCGGGCGCGACGGTCCAGCCCACGCGCCAGCCGATCATGCGCAGTTCCTTGGCCGACGAACCGACGGTGATGGTGCGCTCGGCCATGCCCGGCAGGCCGGCGGGGTGGATCACCTTGCGGCCGTCGTAGAGCAGCCGTTCCATGGCCGTGTCGAGGATCAGCGTCAGGTCGTGCCGCACGCACAGGGCGGCGATTGCGCGCCAGTCTTCCTCGTCGAAGTAGCCACCGGTGGGCATCGAGGGCGACATCAGCAGCATCGCTCGTACGCGCGGGCCAACGGCGGCCTTAAGGGCGTCGCGGTCCAGCTTCCATTCGCCACCGGGGGTGAAGCGGAAGGGCACGTACTTCGGTGTGCCGCCGGCGAGGCGGATGCGGTTGAGCAGCCCGGCGTACGTCGGGTCGGTCACCAGCACCTCGTCGCCGACCTCGACGGTGGCCAGCAGCGCATTCAGGATGCCGGAGAGCCCGCCGGCCGAGATCACGCAGTTGCGCGCGCCGCTGTACGCCACGCCCGACAGCGCCGACACATGCCGCGCCGCCACGTCGCGCAACCGCGACTGGCCGACGAAAGGCAGGTAGCTGTTGTCCGCATCCTCGGAAGCCGCGCGCACGGTGCGCGCGACGGCCTCGGGGTCGGGCGGGATGTCGACGTCCAGGTTCTCCAGGCGCAGGAACGGCGGCCCGTCGGCGTCGTCGGCGATGGCGCCCATGCGGTCCACGCCGATGCCGGCGATGTGGGTCAGGCGGGCGGGGCGATGGCGTGGCATTCCGGTCTCCTCGTTGCTCGTGGCGGGGAGCGCCAGCATGGCACGAAACCTGTCGTCAGCCCACCGAGGCGGCCGGGCTGTCGAGAAGCAGTTGGTCGCGGTGCGCCTCGGCGGTCTGCCACAGGAATTCCCAAGTCGCCTGCATCCGCACCAGGTGCTTGGTCTCCGCCGGCATCGACATCCAGAAGGTCCGCGTGAAGTTCGCCTGCCCGGGCAGTACGGGTTGCAGCGCGCTGTCTTTCTCGGCGATGAAGGCGGGCAGCACCGCGATGCCCGCGCTGGCCGCCACCGCGCTGTGCTGCGCGAGCACACTGGTGCTGCGCAGTGCGAAGCTGTCGGGGCGGTGGAGTTCGTCGAGGTATTGCAACTCCTTGCTGAACAGCAGGTCGTCCACGTAGCTGATGAAGGTGTGGCCGCGCAGGTCTTCGCGCGTCTTGATCGGCTTGTGCGCCGAGAGATATTGCTTCGATGCGTAGAGCCGCAGCGTGTAGTCGGTGAGCTTGGTGACGACCACCGGGCCGCGCGCGGGCCGTTCGAGCGAGATGACGATGTCGGCCTCGCGCCGCGACAGGTGCACCAGCCGCGGCATGGCCAGCAGGTCGATGGTCAGGCGCGGGTGCTGCACCGCGAACAGCGCGAGCCGCGGCGCCAGCACCACGGTGCCGAAGCCCTCGGTCGCGCCGATGCGCACCAGCCCCGACAGGCCTTCCTGCGAGGCCGGCGCGGTGCTTTCCACCGCCTGGAAGGCGCTCTCCATCGCCTCGACCTGCGGCTGCAGCCGCCGGCCCGCCTCGGTGAGCCGGTGGCCGCCTGCCTCACGCGAGAAAAGCGGGGCGCCGACTTCCTTTTCGAGCGCCTGGATGCGGCGCGCCACGGTGGTGTGGTCGACCTCGAGCCGGCGCGCTGCGCTCATGAGCGTGCCCGAGCGCGCGAGCTCCAGGAAATAGCGAAGGTTGTCCCAGTCCATGTGCTTGCCTGCCCTCCGGTTGCGGCTCTGCAAATTTGCAAAGCCGTGGCGCATATTTGTCTATTGTCATGGCAAATCTGCAAAGCTAGGATGTCGCTCTGCACCGGCCGGGCCGGCACCGAATTCACAGGATCACAGGAGACAAAACCCCCATGGACGCCACCACCACCCCGTCGACCCAGGTCGCCACCGTCAAGCTGCTGATCGGCGGCAAGCTGGTCGAATCGAAGACCACCGAATGGCGCGACGTCGTCAACCCGGCCACGCAGCAGGTGCTGGCCCGCGTGCCCTTCGCGACCCCGGCCGAGCTGGACGCCGCAGTGGCCTCCGCCAAGGAAGCCTTCAAGACGTGGCGCAAGACGCCCATCGGCACCCGTGCCCGCATCTTCCTGAAGCTGCAGCAACTCATTCGCGAGAACATGGGCGAGTTGGCCGCCATCCTCACCGCCGAGCAGGGCAAGACGCTGCCGGACGCCGAGGGCGACGTGTTCCGCGGGCTCGAAGTGGTCGAGCATGCGTCGAACATCGGCAACCTGCAGCTCGGCGAACTGGCCAACAACGTGGCCAACGGTGTCGACACCTACACGCTGCTGCAGCCGCTGGGCGTGTGCGCCGGCATCACGCCGTTCAACTTCCCGGCCATGATCCCGCTGTGGATGTTCCCGATGGCGATCGTCACCGGCAACACCTTCGTGCTGAAGCCCTCCGAGCAGGACCCTATGGTCACCATGCGCCTGTGCGAACTGGCGCTCGAAGCCGGCATTCCGCCCGGCGTGCTGAACGTGGTGCATGGCGGCGAAGCCATCGTCAACGGCATCTGCGACCACAAGGACATCAAGGCGATCAGCTTCGTCGGCTCGACCAAGGTCGGCACGCACGTCTACAACCGCGCCACGCTGGCCGGCAAGCGCGCGCAATGCATGATGGGCGCGAAGAACCACGCCATCGTCATGCCCGACGCCAACAAGGAGCAGACGCTCAACGCGCTGGCCGGCGCGAGCTTCGGCGCTGCCGGTCAGCGCTGCATGGCGGTGTCGGTGGCGGTGCTGGTGGGCGAGGCGCGCAACTGGGTGCCCGAACTCATCGAAAAGGCGAAGACGCTGAAGATCGGCGCGGGCACCGAGAAGGGCGTGGACGTGGGACCGCTGGTCTCGTGCGCCGCCTACGACCGCGTGAATGGGCTGATCGAACGCGGCGAGGCCGATGGCGCCAAGCTGGTGCTCGACGGCCGCAAGCCCACCGTGCCCGGCTACGAGAAGGGCAACTTCGTCGGCCCGACGATCTTCACCGGCGTGAAGCCCGGCATGACCATCTACGAGCAGGAAGTGTTCGGCCCGGTGCTGTGCATCGCCGACGCCGAGACCATCGACGAGGCCATCGACCTGATCAACAGCAACCCGAACGGCAACGGCACGGCGATCTTCACGCAGTCGGGCGCCGCGGCGCGCCGCTTCCAGGAAGACATCGACGTGGGCCAGGTCGGCATCAACGTGCCGATCCCGGTGCCGGTGCCGATGTTCTCGTTCACCGGTTCGCGCGCTTCCAAGCTCGGCGACCTGGGCCCGTACGGCAAGCAGGTCATCATGTTCTACACGCAGACCAAGACGGTGACTGCGCGCTGGTTCGACGACAGCACCGTCTCGCACGGCGTCAACACCACGATCAGTCTTAAATGAGGCACGGGCTTCGTGTCGCGGCCTGGGGCGCGGTGGCGGCGGTTGCGTTGATTGCCGGTGCGGCTCAAGCGGCCGGCTATGACGAGCCGCTCGACTGCAATCCCAACGGAAACCAGCAGCAGATGAACGACTGCGCGGTGCGCGACTTTCGCGCGGCCGATGCCGCGCTCAACATCCGGTATGGCGAGGTGATGAAGACGCTTTCGCCCCAGATGCGCGTCGCGCTGCGCAACGAGCAGCGGGTGTGGCTCAAGGGGCGCGACCCCGGTTGCAAGCGTGCTTCGAGGGCGAACGAAGGCGGTTCAATCTGGCCGCTGGTGTTCAACTCATGCCTGGAGAAATCGACCCGAAAACGGACCGCCGAACTGGACCGCTGGAAGGGGCGCGAACAATGAACTTCGAACTGTCTGAAGAACAGAACGCCTTTGCGCAGACCGCGCGCGACTTTGCGCAGGCCGAGTTCGCGCCGCATGCGGCGCAGTGGGACGCGGAAGCCTTCTTCCCGAAAGAGGCCATTGCCAAGGCTGGCGAGCTGGGCTTCTGCGGCCTGTATGCACCCGAGCGCATCGGCGGCCTGGGCCTGCCGCGGCTCGATTCCGCGCTGGTGTTTGAGGAGATGGCCGCGGTCGATCCGTCGACCACGGCCTTCATCACGATCCACAACATGGCGACGTGGATGCTCGGCACCTGGGCGACCGACGCGGTGGCGCAGCAATGGGGCGAAGAGCTGACGAGCGGGCGCAAGCTCGCGTCGTATTGCCTCACCGAACCGGGCGCCGGCTCGGACGCCGGCTCGCTGAAGACGCGCGCGGAGTTGCAGGGCGCCGAATATGTCATCAACGGCGGCAAGGCTTTCATTTCGGGCGCCGGCTCGACCGACGTGCTGGTGCTGATGGCCCGCACGGGCGGCGCAGGCGCGAGCGGCATCTCTGCCTTTGCGGTGCCGGCCGACGCGCCGGGCATCAGCTACGGCAAGAAGGAGCACAAGATGGGCTGGAACAGCCAGCCCACGCGCACCATCAACTTCGACAACGTGCGCATTCCGGCGCAGAACCTGCTGGGCAAGGAGGGCGAGGGCTTTCGCATTGCCATGAAGGGGCTGGACGGCGGGCGCATCAACATCGCGACCTGCTCGGTGGGCGCGGCGCAGGGCGCGCTCGACGCGGCGCGGCGCTATCTGCACGAGCGCCAGCAGTTCGGCAAGCCGCTCGCGAGCTTCCAGGCACTCCAGTTCAAGCTGGCCGACATGGCGACGGAACTGGTCGCCGCGCGGCAGATGGTGCGGCTGGCGGCATCGAAGCTCGACGCGGGGCATGCCGACGCGAGCACCTATTGCGCGATGGCAAAGCGCTTCGCGACCGATGCGGGATTCAACGTCTGCAACGACGCGCTGCAACTGCACGGCGGCTACGGCTATTTGAGCGAATTCCCGCTGGAGCGCCTGGTGCGCGACGCGCGAGTGCACCAGATCCTCGAAGGCACGAACGAGATCATGCGCGTGATCGTTGCGCGAAAATTGCTGGAGGGCGACAGCGATATCCGCTGAGCGCGCAACATCCAGGACCTGAAAAAACAATGACCGACAACGTAGTTCTCTTCGACGAAATCAAGACCGCCGGCGGCCAGCGCTTTGCCGTGGCCACGCTCAATGCGCCGGCGTCGCTCAATGCGCTGTCCGTGGACATGGTGCGCCTGCTGACGCCCAAGCTGCGCGAATGGGCACAGGACGCCGGAGTCGTCGGCGTGCTGCTGCAGGCGGCGGGCGAAAAGGCCTTCTGCGCCGGCGGCGATCTGCGCCAGCTCTATCAGACGCTGCTGGACTGCGGCCCCGCGCGCAACACCTACGCCGAGGACTTCTTCCGCGAGGAGTACGAGCTCGACTACCTGATCCACACCTTCCCCAAGCCCTTCCTGTGCTGGGGCCACGGCATCGTGATGGGCGGTGGCGTCGGCCTGCTGGCGGGCGCGTCGCACCGGGTGATGACGCTGCAAAGCCGCATTGCCATGCCAGAGATCAACATCGGCCTCTACCCCGACGTGGGCGGCAGCTGGTTCCTGCGCCGCACGCCGGGCCGCACGGGGTTGTTCCTGGCGCTCACCGCCGCGAACATCAACGCTGCCGACACCATCTTCTGCGGACTGGCCGACGTGCTGGTGCCGCAGGAACGCAAGGGCGATGTGATCGAGGCAATCGCTTCGACCCAGTGGGCTGGCGAGGGCAAGGCCGACCGCGCGACGCTGTCGCGCATTCTTGCCAAGGCGGGCGAGGGCGCGGAAATGCCCGCATCGAAGGTGCGTGAGCACTACGACACCATCAACGCGCTGATGGCAGGTGAAGACTTGCTCGACATTGCGAAGCGCCTGCGCGAACTGCAGAGCGACGATGCCTGGCTGCAGACTGCCGCCAAGACTTTCACCAAGGGCGCGCCCAGCTCGGCGGCCCTGAGCTTCGAGCTGTGGCAGCGCGTACACCGCATGTCGCTGGCCGAGGTGTTCCGGCTCGAGTATTGGGCGTCGCTGGGCTTTTGCGCGAACAAGGATTTTGCGGAGGGCATCCGTGCCGTGCTGGTCGACAAGGACCGCAATCCGCGCTGGAACCCGGCCACGCTCGAAGAAATCA